>JAKAWG010000003.1 GCA_021817045.1 Acidobacteriota bacterium | reverse complement strand
CTGAAGATCCGCAAAGCCACCGCACCCGAACCCCTGCACCGCAAAATCTACGCCACGCTGCGCATCCCGATGCAGGTCATCAGACCCACCCAGACCTGGGAACGGGAGGAAGGTAGTGACTAAAAAAATCTTAAGGCATAGAACACACAAGACCAGAGCCTAAAAATCGTGGAAGTTGGGCTAGTTGATGGATGAACACCGGCGGGACCGATCCCAGGTCCACATTGGTTGCGTAATGGTTCAGGCCGGTTTCGTCGCGGGCTTCCTTGCCCTGGGGCTTGGCGTCGACCGAGGAGGATCACAGCGGCAGCCGCTTTTTGTGCAAGATTCGCTCCGTCTTGACGATGCGGATGGAACGATCCGCCACCGGCCAGAAGACTTCGGGAGCATGCCAGAGCTGCAGTTGCTGTTTCTCGTCGGCTTGTTGATAATCAGGCGGCTTGGCGGTGGCCCGCTGCGCTTCGGCCAGTAACTCGGGTTGGTTCTCCTTCAGGTTGATGACCCACTCTCAGCCGATCTTTTCGATCTCGTCAACAAACGGCTTTCGCAGGTATAAGGCATCGGCCACTACCAGATCGAAGAACTGGCAACCCAACTGGCCCTTCAGATCGTGCAATAGAACCAGGGTGGAGGAGACCTCCGTCTCCCCGTCCTTTTGGAAACGGATGCCCAGAGGGATGGGGAACGCAGTGCTCACCACCATCACGGCGACAATGCGGTGGTAATACTGGATGTCGTCGCGGAGCTCGTCGCCGACTTTGTGAGCGACCTTCCGCTCCATGCACTGATCGCAGCAACGGACAAAGGAGCTGCAGATTTCGATGCCGTCCGCCGCCACCACGACGTGCCCGCGGGCCCAGTCCGAATGCAGAACCCCATTGCGCTTCAGGCGGCGAGCCACGTGACATCCGAGCGCAAACGCCGGTTCCGAGTCCTGACGTTCGAGAGCATATCCGATGGCATCCTCGCTCAGTGGGCCGATTCGTTGGGACAGGGCGCCGCGTCGGCACTCCGCCTCGACTTAATGAACATTGGGAAACTGGCAAGCCGCACCCAGGAAGACGGCGTCAAACACCTTCTTCCAGGGATGCGACGGAGACAGGCGCCCCTCGGGCAGCTTGGCCACCTGATAAGAGAAATCGAACACCTTATCGAGATAAACCTCGAATTGGCGGCGGCTCAACCCTCGGTGGTCTCCTTTTTTTGCTGCTCGCGTCGCAAGAAGCGGCGCAGATTAATCTGGCAAATGGCATCCTCGGTTCGCCGAAAGCGCTTGTGCATCTCCACCCGCCGGCGGACTTCCTCGGCCAGCTCGGCGGAAATATTGAACGTCCGCGGCTTACCGCCGACGAGCAGCGAGACCTGAAATTGGGGATGCAGATATTCGCCGTTCGCACAGCGACAGTCCGGCTTTCCGCACCTGCGCCGGCGTTCGACAAAGCTGCCGGGGAGCATCTCACGGAGTGCGCTCAGGCTGCGGACCAGTCTGCCGCGGGTTTGCAATTGTTCGTCACCAGGCATGGCTGTGACCTCCTCTATCTGACACTTAATATACTGTCAGAAACAGGAGAAGTCAAGCTCTCCTGAAATGGGGACACCGCCGACACCTGCGAGATCGCAGACTTGACCCTCGTGTTGACCGTGGCAATTGGCAGTGAAATAATAAATGTGGCTACGAGTTGGCGATGAACCAAGGCGCGCCGGTGGGGTGTGACGCAGTGGTTCTCCCTAGCGATGACGCTGACGAATGCTGGCTTTCTCGCGCGAACCTGTTACGGGTGCCAGTGGCGACCTGCCATGCGCAATCCCTGGGTTCCGATACTTCCTTCCCATACACGTTAAACCTCATTCATAAACTACCGGTAGCCACGCAACCATCCCTGATTCCCCTGCCCGGTAACGCGGGGCGCGACGGGCGGTCGCCGCGGGATTCCCATTTCGAAAACCCGTGGCGAAAAACCGCTCGCCGGCTACTGTTTTACGGACAGGGCCGGGACATTGCCCTGACGAGCAGCCTTCGGTTTGGTGCCAGAGCGGCCAATATCCCACTCACAGGAGGCTAACATGATCGGAATGCACTTCTGGGCGTTTTTGACGCTGTTGGTTATCAGTTTTATCGCCGCCTTGGTAGTACACTACGCCATCAGCTACCGCGTGCTTAACGGAGTTGACGGCTTCTTTACCAAGTGGATCGTCGGATGGGTTGGCGCGTGGATCGCCTCTCCCGTCTTAGGTCATTGGTTTGAGCCGATAAGGATTGAGTCGGTGTACATCCTTCCCGCGTTCCTTGGCGCGTTTTCCGCCGCGTTCTTGAGTACCGCTATCTTGAAAGCGCTAGCTCAGGCGTTAGAGCACGGTGCGGCGAACCTGACCGTACACCACGGGGAAACTGAAAAGATTGCCTGAAGGGTAGTTTTAGATTCCGAGCGGAGCGAGGAACCCGGCTTTGTAACAAGAAATGCGCGTGCGTTCCCTCGTTTCGCTCGGGATAAGTCCGTCATGCTCTCGGCTCGTGGGAGTCAGAAGAGCTGGGAGTCGATGGTAAACCGCTAGACGATGCCCGAGGTTGCTGCATGAATCCAGTGGAGCAGTGAAGCGGGATAAACTCCGATCCAAACTAGCAGGATGGTGAGTGCGGCCAGCGCGATGCCGCCGGTTAGTGAAAGCTTAGGAGTTCCAGCAGCGGCGGGAGCGGGCAGTTCAGGCGCTCCGTGTTCATGAGCAAGCCCGGCATACATGGTGACCAGCACGCGGAGATAGTAGTAGAGTCCAAAGACGCTCGTCACGATCAAGACAAAAATCAGTAGCCATCTGGCGGTAGATGCGCCAGCACTAATGACGTAAAACTTTGCAACGAAGCCGGCGGTCAGCGGGATGCCAGCCAAAGACAGAAGCATGGCTGTAAAGACGCCGGCAAGAGCGGGCCTGCGCCAAAACAGGCCGCGATAATCTTCAAGCGAATCCGCGTCACCCTCGCTGCCTGAAAGCACGCTAATCACTCCAAATGCGCCCAGCGTCGTGATGAAATACGCAACTAAATAAAAGGTCACGGCCTGAACGGCCACTTCCCCACCCGCCAGAAACGCCACCATCACGTAGCCCATGTGCGCGATGGAAGAATAGGCCAGAATGCGCTTGACATTGTTCTGCATCATCGCCAACAAATTTCCGGCAATCATTGAAGCAATGGCGATGACGGTGAAGACCAAAAAGATCGGCGCAAATTCGCGAGTGCCTGACCAGTAGAAATATCGAAGCAGCAGCGCAAACATGGCGCCTTTCGAGACTGTCGCAACAAACGCTGTGACCGGCGCCGGAGCACCTTCATAGATGTCCGGCGTCCATAAATGAAACGGCACAAGGGCGAGTTTGAATCCGAAGCCTGTGATGACAAATGCGGTACCCACGAGCAGAACCACGTGGCTGGCCCCCGCAGCCGCTCCGATCGCCTCGCGGATGTGGAGAAAATCCATTGTGCCCAGTTCCGCATAAATGAGCGCCATGCCAAACAGCAGAAACGCCGCCGAGGACGCGGCGAGCACGAGGTACTTAATGCCCGCTTCCACCGGGATGCGTCGCGTGTGTACATAAGCGTTGAGGGCGTAAAGCGACACGCTGAGAATTTCGAGACCGAGGAAAAACGAGACGAAGTGGCTGCTCGCCACGAGTACCGCCGACCCGAGCGCGGCGATGAGCAGGAGAACATAAACCTCTTCCGGGTCTCCTTCCTGGCGTTTGAAGTAACCGTAAGAGAGCAGCGTCACGACAAAGGTCGCCGCGATCACGAGGCCCATGTAAAAGAGCGCATAATGATCGACAATCAGAAGCGCCGTGACCTGCCGCGGCGTGACCGGCACCACGACCCAGAGCGAGGCGAAGGCGGCTGCCAGCCCGATGAGCGTGAGCGCTGCGGAAAGCGCGTGGCTGCGGCGGATGGCGATCATCACCATCACCACCACCGGCGTTCCGCCGAGAATCAGCAAGGGTAATATTGCAAACAAATCCGAAGCGCTCATGATAGTACGCTCGCTTTAACAACGTCTTGGGGCAAACCCTTAAGCTCCGTCCGTTGGAGTTTCCGCATCCTTAAGCCCTCTCCCGTGGGGAGAGGGTGTCCCGCGGCGCGGGACGGGTGAGGGGTCGCTTATTCCTGCTGACAGCGCCACCGCTCACGAACCCAATCTGCTCCCGCACCTTCCGCGCGAAGCCCTCCGGGTCCTCCAGCACCAACCCATTTGGAAGCCTCAGCAGGCGGATGCCAATTGTCCTGAGATATTCCCCCTTCATTACGTCCCTCTGCATCTGGCTGGGCTGAGAATGAACGCTACCGTCCCGCTCAATGGCCAGGCGATGCTTGAAGCAGTAGAAATCGACTACCCATTTCTCGATGCGACATTGGCGGCGAAATTTCGTGTCCAGCCCACCGTTCCGGAGCAAGTACCATGCCGCTAGTTCTGCGCGGGTTGGATTATGCCGCAGTTCACGGACACGTTGGGTTGGGATTCGCATTTCAAATAATGTTTTGGGCCGGACTTGACCCCTCACCCGGCTCGCTTCGCTCGCCACCCTCTCCCCACGGGAGAGGGCTACAATTCGGATTCTTGTCGGGCGGATAGCAGCGTAAAGCCACTGCTACCTTGCCAGCGTGAAATTCACATCAATCTCGGTGACGACTTTCACCGGAACGCCGTTTAGCAATGTCTGTTGATACCGCCAGGTCTTTACCACCTCAAGCGCAGGGCGGATGAGCAGTGGAGGACCGCCCAACACTCGGAGATTTTGCATGGTCCCATTTTTCGCGACCACTGCTTCCAGTCGCACTGTACCTTGAATCCGCGCCTTCCTGGCGGCAACCGGGTATTCCGGCGCTGGCCCGTAGATCAGTTTTGCCGCCTCGACCTGACCGGCAACACGAATCGCGGGCGGCGCCTTTTTTGGCGGCGGCGCAGGAGTTGATGTCGAGGCACAACAACCTACTCCTCCCGACGGCGGCATAGCGATGGAACTCAGGGTCTCGTGGAGACTTTGCTGTAGCGCCGTCGGCTGAATCTTCGAGAGGACCTCATTGAACTTATTAAACACCGGTTGCGGGTACACGCCCAACCAGATCAAGATCGCGACCATTGGAATTAATTGCACAACTTCACGCGGTCTCAGATCATTCACCGACCAATTATTCACATTCGGTCCGTGAAAGGCCTTTTGAACGAAGCGCAGAGCGTAAAACGTGGAGGCGAGCACGCCAAGCACGGCTATGATGGTCAATCCGATGAGGTGAGCTTCGTAAGTTCCGATTAGAACCAGAAACTCTCCCACAAAATCTCCCAAGCCGGGCAGGCCCATTGACCCAAGGGCGAAAAACATCGCGGAGCCGCTCAGTCTTGGGATGGTGGCCCACAGCCCGCTCAGCCGGTCCATCTCTCGCGTGTGGGTTCGTTCCTGCACTTGCCCGACGATCATGAAGAGAGCGCCGGTTGAAATGCCGTGCGCGATCATTCCCATCAGCGCCCCATCGAGCGCCCAAGAGTTGCCGACGAAAATTCCCAGCAGCACGAAGCCCAGGTGACTCACACTCGTATATGCGACGAGCCGCTTCAGGTCGGTCTGCCCGAAGGCCAGTAGCGCGCCGTAAATGATGCCGATCACGGCCAGCGCCATGGCTACGGGAGCGAACCGATGCGCGGCGCCCGGGAAAAGCGGCAGCACAAAACGCAGCAAGCCGTAAGCGCCGGTCTTGAGTAACAATCCCGCAAGGATAATGCTGCCGGCCGTCGGAGCTTCCGTGTGCGCGTCCGGCAACCAGGGGTGGAACGGAAACATGGGCAGCTTTACGGCGAAGGCCACGAAAAAGCCGAGCATGATAAGCAGCGCCGTGTGCGGGGCCATGTGCGTACCAAGCAGAGAATCATATTCAAATGTGTAAACGCCGGTCTGCCGGTGATGGATGAAATAAAGCGCCAGGATGGAGATCAGCATCAGCAGTCCGCTGAGTTGTGTGAAGATGAAGAACTTGACTGCGGCGTAGACGCGGCGCTCGTGGCCCCAGATGGCGATGAGGAAATACATGGGAACCAGCATCAGTTCCCAGGCAAAATAGAACAAGAAGAGATCGACGGCCAGGAAGACGCCGGTGATGCCGGCTAGAATCCACATCAGGTTGAAATGGAAAAAGCCAACGCCTTCCTGAATCTCACGCCAGGAAGCCAGCACCGAAATGATGCCGAGGAAGAAGGTGAGCGTAATCAGAAGCAGGCTCAACCCGTCGAGGGCCAAGTGGAAATGAATGCCCAGTTGCGGCACCCAAACACGGTTCACCTGGTCGAGCCAGGCGCCGCCTGGAGCGAGACTCATTGCGCTCCCGTACCCGGCCCATAACGCCAGGCTGAGGGCAAAATCCACGCTCACCGCTACCAGCGAGACCCAGCGCGCCGCGGTTGCGCTCCACCGGGAGACAAACCAAGCCAGAACGCCCGCGGCCAACAATATGACGATCAGTGCGACAAGAATCATAAGACCTGTAGCGGCGCTCGGAGCCTGCCCTGACGCAGGAAGGGAGCGCCGATGTTCTCTTAGCACAAGGCCGCCGGTCATAGACCGGCGCTACAGTAACAAAACAATGGCGGCGAAAACGACCGAGCCGAAAACGATGCCTGCCGCGTACCAGCGCACGCGGCCCGTTTCTGTTGTCCGCAAGCCGCGGTAGAACCGCTCGCTCAGCCAGGCAAGGCCGGTGTAGAAGCTATCGACCACATCGCGCTGGTCGATCCGCGCGAACCAAACGACCGGAATGACAAAGAGATGATCGTAGAGCCAATCCATTCCCCAATCTGAGAACCAGAACCGATGTAGTGCATTGGCAAGGGCAGGCCGCGCGATGGCCTCCGATAATGCAGGTTTGAGCAAATAAACGTACCAGGCAACGCCAAGGCCAACGAGAAACGCTAACGTCACCCACAACTCGGACGTGAGCTCTGACATGGCTCCCGGCGTGCTCGCAGCGAAGGCCGGTAGCGCTGAATGGAGAAAGTTCGACCACAAGCGAACGTCGCCGAGAAAGCGCGGCGTCTCAACCAGGCCGCCGACGACAGAGAGCGCTCCGAGCACGACGACGGGTATTTTCATCGACCAACCGGGTAAGCGCTCCACGTGCGCCTTCTCCTCGCCAAAGAAAACGACAAAAACCATCCTGAAGGTATAAAGCGAAGTCAGTAGGACTCCCACTACGCCCGCCACCCAGAGCGCCGCTGAACCGTGCGCGGAGGCGTCGGCGCTCCAGATAATCATTCCCTTGCTGTAAAAGCCCGCCGTCACCAGGGGAAGGCCGGCGAGGGAGCAACTGGCGATGAGGAACGTCCAAAAAGTCACGGGCAGCTTCTTGCGCAGACCGCCCATTTTGAAGATGCTGTGCTCGTGATGACAGGCGTTAATGACAATGCCGGCGCCAAGAAAGAGCAGGGCTTTGAAGAAGGCGTGTGTCATGAAGTGAAAAATAGCCGCCGACCATGCGCCGACACCCAGCGCCAAAAACATGTAACCGATCTGGCTGATTGTTGAGTAAGCGAGGATGCGCTTGATGTCCCACTGCGTGAGCGCCGCAAATCCGGCCACAATGAGCGTCGCTGCGCCCACGATAGCCACCGCGTGCTGCGCTGCCGGCGCCAGGATGTAGATCTCGTTAGTGCGGGCGATCAAGTAAACGCCCGCCGTCACCATGGTGGCGGCGTGAATGAGCGCGCTGGTCGGAGTTGGGCCCGCCATAGCGTCCGGAAGCCAAGTCTGGAGGGGGAGTTGCGCGGATTTTCCCACCGCTCCGCCGAGCAACAGAAGACCGGCCAAAACGGCAAGATGAGACCCAACCGGCCATTGCTGCGCCGCGCGATGCATTAGTTGTTGGATGTTCAGCGTGCCGAGGTGCGTAAAGAGGAGCAACAAACCGATCGTCATGGACGTGTCGCCCACGCGCGTCACGATGAAAGCCTTGCGCGCCGCCCGCCCGTTCACCGGATCCGTATACCAGAAGCCAATCAGAAGATAGCTGCACAGGCCCACCCCTTCCCAGCCGAGGAAGAGCAATAAGAGATTGTCGCCGAGCAGAAGTAGCAGCATCGCTCCGACGAACAAGTTCATGTAAGCGAAGAACCGGCTGTATCCTTCGTCGCCGTCCATGAATTCGGTCGAATACCAGTGAATCAGGAAGCCGACGAAAGTGACGACGAGCGTCATCACGAGCGAAAGCGCGTCGAGGTACAAACCGAAGTGCGGGTGGAGACCACCGACGTCAAACCACGTCCACAGAGTCTGGTCGTAGGCGTAGCCGGCAGGCGGCACCGTGAAGAAGCGGAAGGCGATGAAAAAGTCAACGACCGCCGCTGCGCCAACGACGCCCGGGCCGATCACGGCCACGGCCCACCTGGACATGCGGGGACCGAAGACGATCAGGATGAATGCGCCCGCGAGCGGAAGCGCTGGCACTAACCAAAGTAAATGGAATGTGTTCGGCATGGCTAAGAACAAGCGAAAAGTCAAAAAACAAAAGTGCCAATCACAGCCGGGTCGGCCCCTTCACCCCGATCCTCAATGGTGAATACGCTCGGACTTCCATCGTCAGCAGCCACAGCACCCTCATTAATCCTTCTTCCCTTTTGCCTTTTGACTTGCTTTCTAGCTTTGCTACCCCCTCATGTCGCTCACGGCATCGGCATCAAGCGACTTGTGCTGGTGATAGAGGCGTAACAGCAGGGCAAGGCCCACTGACACCTCCGCCGCCGCCATCGAAAGGATGAAAATGAACATGACCTGGCCATCGGCCTGGCCCCAGCGCGCGCCGGCCACCACAAAAGCGAGGCCCGCCGCGTTCAGCATGACCTCGATCGACATCAGTATGAACATCAGGTTACGACGTACCAGCAGGCCGATCAGCCCCAGCGCGAACAAGATCCCCGCTAGGAGCAATCCCTGACTCATCGGAACGATTGCCATGGTCCTTCTCTTTTACCGTCTTTTGCCTCGGTCGAACACCGAGGTGATAAGCGCCTACCAGCGCTCCCAGGAGCAGAAACGAAGCCAGCTCGACACCCATCAAATAAGGGCCGTACAGCGCAATGCCCACCGCCCGTGGCCCGATCACCTGGCCACCGATCTCCGGCCCGGCAGCATGAGCCGCCAAAAACGCTACTTCAGCCGCCAGAACAGCCGCCAGAATCAGCGGCCCCGCCCACATCCCCGGTTTCAGCCAAGTGCTTTCCTGGTCGATCGCCTTCCGGCCAAGGTTGAGAAGCATCACAACAAAAATAAACAGCACCATAATCGCGCCGGCGTAAATGATGACTTCGAGCGCCGCCACGAATGGCGCGCCGATCACGAAGAACACCACGGAGACCGCCAGCAAAGACACGATCAGGTACAACAGCGCATGCACGGCGTTCAACCGCGTAAGCATCATGAGCGTGGCAAAGATGGCCATCGCCGCGGCGACATAAAACACAATCTGCATTGGTTCTCTCTGAGACCCCTTGGCAACCCGCAAGTATTACGTTTATCCGCGACCGTCAGGGCAAAAGGTTTCGAACGTCGGCAGGTGCATCTTCGCGCTCCGATTCTCCTTTAGCCTTGCCGCCAATCTGGACACCCGCCACGCGCCAGAAACTATAATCCGGATATTTGCCCGGCCCGCTGATCAGCAAGTCTTCCTTTTCGTACACGAGGTTTTGCCGGTCATATTCGCAAATCTCAAAATCCGGCGTCAGTTGGATGGCGTACGTCGGGCACGCCTCCTCACAATATCCGCAGAAAATACAGCGGGAAAAATTGATGCGAAAGAAGTCAGGGTAGCGCCGTCCATGTTCGTCCTCCGTGGCCTGCAAAGAAATGCAATCCACCGGACACGCCACGGCGCAAAGGTAGCACGCGACGCACCTTTCGCCGCCATCGGGATCGCGGGAAAGGATGATGCGCCCGCGATAGCGAGGGGCCAGATATGGCTTTTCATCCGGATACTGAATCGTCACCCGCGGGCGGAAGCTGTGCAGAAGAATGTTCCAGAGCGTTCTCAAAATGCTAAACATGAATCTCTTCTTTCCCTAGACGCCTGTCGACGGAGCACACCGTGGTTACCTCCGCGTCGCCATCACGATAGCGCCGGTCACCACGAGATTGCATAGCGCCAGCGGCAGCATCAGTTTCCATCCCCAGCTCATCAATTGGTCGAACCGCGGCCGCGGCAGCGACGCTCGCAGCAGGATGAATAGCCCGATAAAAGCAAACACCTTAATCAGGAACCAGGCGATGGGAACGAGCCCGGGACCGAGCCAGCCGCCAAAAAACAGGACCGTAATCAACACGGAAATCAGCACCACGCCCACATATTCGCCCACAAAGAACATCCCAAACTTCATACCTGAATACTCCGAGTGGAAACCAGCCACTAACTCGCTTTCCGCTTCCGGGATGTCAAAGGGCAAACGGCGCGTTTCCGCTACGCCCGCGATCATAAACAGCACGAATCCCAGGAACTGAGGCACGACGAACCACATGTGCCGCTGCGCATCGACAATCGCTGACAGCCTGAACGACCCCGCAAGAAGCACCACGCCCATCAGCGAAAGACCCATGAAAACTTCATAACTCAACATCTGCGCGGCGGCGCGTAAGCCTCCGAGCAGGGCGTATTTGTTATCGGAGGCCCATCCACCCAGCACAACGCTGTAAACACCAAGAGAAGACATGCCAAGCACGAAGAGCAGCCCTATATTCAGATCGGAAATCTGAATGCCCGGCGCCACCGGGATCATCGTGAAAGACATCAAAGCCGTTAGCATCACAATCGCCGGAGCAAGCACGAAAACTGCCTTGTCCGCGAAGGGAGGGATCCAGTCTTCCTTGAAGAAGAGCTTGACGGTATCCGCAGCCACCTGAAGTAATCCGAAAGGCCCGACGCGATTCGGTCCGTAGCGATCCTGCCAGAGCGCGAGCAACCGTCTTTCCACCCAGATCAGTCCGGCAGCAATGTTCAGCACGACAAACAGAACTCCCAGAACGGTGATGACGTGAATGATAGCTTCGTTCATTGCAATCTGTGCCGCCGCTCGTAACCTGCCCTGACGAAGGAAGTGAGTGGCGAAAGACGCCGGTCACAGACCGGCGCTACAGTGGTTTCGAGATTTTCGCCCAGACCGGCAACCCGGCACATTCCGTTCCCGGTAACCCAACCGGCAATCCGGCCACACCCGCAGGCAAATCGGCTCGGAATTTCACAGGGAGCCGGTGAGCCGTACCGTTCCACTGAACTTCAACTTCTTGTCCTTCCTCCGCCCCCAATCGTGAGGCATCATCCGGCCTCAGCGCCACATAGGTCTGAGGCGCGAGCTCGCTGACCGCCGGCGCCCACGGAGAGAGCTCTTCGGAGCCGAAGATATGATACAGAGGAGCCAGCAGCCATGCTTCGCCGCGAGCGACGAACGCCTCCGACACGCAACTTCGATAGCCATTGCCCGGCCTCGGCTCGATGAGGCGAACGCCAGGGTCGCCGCCGCGCAGCGGGCCGGCAATCTCCTCCTGAAATGCGTTGACCGATTGGATGGAATTCCATCCGGGTGCCCAGAAATAAGGGGTCAGCGCCGGCGGCGGCTGCTCCGGGTAGCCCTCCATCGTATAGGAAAGCGGGGAGTCAGCGTCTTCCGGAGGTTTCGGCTCACTAACGCTAATATTCGCAAGCATAGCCGTGCGCCCACTGTAACGGTGCGGCTCGCGGGGGATCTTGGCGCCAGCCAGACGGAAAGTAGCCGGGGGCGCAGCTCCGACGGCCCCATGGATTGCCGGAATTGCTTGCGCGGTGCTCCCAAGCACATCGTCAAATGTTTCCCACGCCGTTGCTTCCTGGCGCCCTGCCTCAGCCATCATGTCACGCAGCCATCGCCAGCTCTCCTGGACATCTCCTCCCGGGGCGTAAACGCGGAAGAGCCGCTGCGCGCGGCCCTCACTGCTGACCAGCGTACCCTCGGCTTCGGCAAAGCTTCCGGCAGGAAGAACAACCTCTGCCTTCGCGGTGGTAGGATTCGCCAAAAGGTCAAGCACGATCACATGTTGTGCGGTCGCGAGAAGCGCATCGACGTTCTCGCGCGATGTGCGGCGGTAGAGGTCATTTTCAAGTACCACGAGCGAGTCGGCTTCGCCATTGCGGACCGCCTCCATGCCCTCGACGAACGGCTTTGCGCCCATCAAAGCCAGACCCATGCTGTTGCACTCCGGCAGCGTAAAGCTCAAGCTCGCCGGCTTGCCGATTCGGCACAGCGCCCAGGCAACGTTTGCGGCGGCGTCAACCACTTCTTGGCTGTTCAAGCTTGTTCCGGAAACAACGAGGGGCTTCGAGGCTCCCTTTAGGGCTTCGGCGATACGGCTGGCGAGCGCTCGCATCTCTTCTGACAAATTCGCTGGTTCTGGCGCGCTCGCGTCGATAGCATGAGCTACTGCAAAGCCAAGCCGGGCGATTTCCAAAGGAGCAGCGTGGAACGCCTCTTTCGCAACGTCGTCAAGCTTCGTGCCGTGCGTCGCGGCAACGAATAGTGGCGAGCGCAGATCCTGCGCCGCTTCGCGCACCGGGTGGTCCAGCCACACAGGAATGTGAAGCTTTTCGGCCAGCCGAAAAGCTGCCTGCCGGACCGATTGCCGCAAAGCGAGCGCCATGCGCGGGGCAACGTTCGTCACATCCTCGCCAAGAATCAGAACGGCGTCCGAACGCTCGATCTCGCGCAGCGAAGGGGTATGAGCCGGACCGGTCTTCAAAAGCTCAATGATGGCCGCTGTCAGGCGATACTGCGCCTCAGACACGCCTGCATAGAAGCGTTCAGGGCCAACAAGCGCGCGCAGCACGAAATTCGCTTCCAGAGAAGCACGCGGCGACGCGATACCCGCCAGCTTCGCTCCCGACAAAATTGAACGGAGCTGCGAGAGAGCCTCCGACCTCGTAACGGGGCGTAACCGCCCGTTCTTCCGCGCGAGGGGCTGGCGGATGCGGTCCTTGTGGTTCACGAACTCATAGCCAAAACGCCCGCGGTCACACAGAAAATAGCCGTTCACCTCGCCGTTATAGCGGTTCACGATCCGCCGCAGCGAGCCGTATCGCTCCCCGGCCGTCGTATTGCAACCAAGCGCGCAGTGTACGCACACCGAGGGGGCCATCTGCAGGTCCCACTTGCGCGTGTAATGGTGCTTCAAGGTCTTGTCGGTGAAAACGCCGGTCGGGCAGATTTCCACCAGGTTGCCCGCGAACTCGTTTTCCAGGACGCCATCTTCATACCGCCCGAAATAGGCAAGATTGCGCAAGGCAAATACGTCTAAGTCGCGTCCTCCTGTGTATTCGCGATAGTAGCGCACACACCGGTAGCACTGAATGCAGCGGTTCATTTCGTGGTTAACGAAAGGCCCGAGATACTGGTTGCGGAAGGTCCTCTTGTTGAAGCGGTAGCGGCGATAATTGTGCCCCGTCATCACCGTCATATCCTGCAGGTGGCACTCTCCGCCCTCGTCGCACACCGGGCAATCGTGCGGGTGCGAGATCATCAGCCCTTCAATCACCCCCGCACGAAAGGCGGAGACCTCCGCGTCCTTGACGGAAATGCGGAGATCCTCCGTCACCGGAGTCATGCAAGACATCACGATCCGGCCCCGCTTGTCAGCTTCATCCTTATATTGTTTGACCGCGCACTGCCGGCACGCGCCAACCGAACCCATTGCGGGATGCCAGCAAAAATAGGGCAAGTCGAAGCCGAGCGTGAGACAAGCCTGAAGCAGGCTTTGGCCCGCGTGGACGTCGAAAGGCCGATTATCGACGAAGATCTTCATTCGTGCGACCTCCACGGGCATCGCTTTTCGGCAATGTGGCGCTCAAAGTCCTCGCGGAAATATTTCAGCGCGCTCTGGAGCGGCTCGACGGCTCCCGGTGCCAAGGCGCAGAACGTGTTGCCGGGGGCGCAGAGCCTGCAGATATGCTCCAAATGAGCCAAATCGCCCGGCTGTCCCTGCCCGTCTTCCATCGCGCTCAGTGCTTTCTCCGCCCAGGCCAAACCGCTCCAGCAGGGCGTACACCAGCCGCAGGATTCCTGGGCGAAAAAGTGCTCGAGGTTCCTCACCATACCCACCGGGCAGGTGTGGTCGTCGAGAACGATCATCGTGCCCGTTCCCATCCGGCTACCCGCCTTGGCAACCCCGGTAAAATCCATGGGAACATCGAGGTGATCCGCCACCAAGAAATCGGTCGACGCACCGCCCGGGAGAACGCCGCGGAATTTCAGCCCATCCCTCATGCCGCCGGCGTGAGCTTCCAGAATCTCACGGACGGTCGTGCCCATCGGCAACTCCCAAAGACCGGGTCGCTTCACTTTCCCGCTCACACCGTAAATCTTCGTTCCACTGTCTTGCGTCTTTCCGAGGCTCTTGAACCAACCAGGACCGTTCTTGACAATATGAGGAACGTTGCACAGCGTTTCCACGTTTTGCACGATCGTCGGCTTGCCGAAAAGCCCCGAGACTTGCGGAAAAGGCGGCTTGGTGCGTGGATTAGCGCGCTTGCCTTCCAGGGCGTTTAGCAATCCGGTTTCTTCACCGCACATGTAGCGTCCGCCGCTCAGGTGAACGTGCATTTCCAAGTTGTAGCCCGAACCGAGAATGTTCTTCCCCAGATAATGGCGCTCGTAAGCCTCGGCGATCGCCCGCCGTAACCGTTCCGCCGAGAGCAGATATTCACCGCGCAGGAAAATATACGCCACGTCCGCCTGAATGGCATAAGCCGCCGTCGCCATACCTTCGATAAGCTCGTGCGGATCGCCCTCCATCAGCAGCCGGTCTTTAAACGTGCCAGGCTCCATCTCATCGGCATTGGCAACCAGATACTTCGGACGCGGAGCATCCGCTCCCATGGGCACGAAGCTCCACTTCATGCCCGTCGGGAATCCCGCGCCTCCGCGCCCACGAAGGTTGGACTGCTTCACAAGCTCGGTCACTTGACCGGGCGCCAGCGTCATCGCCTTGCGCAGACCCTCGTATCCGCCCGAGGACTCATACGCCGCAATGTCCACGTAGGAAAGATCGGGCCGGATATTGCTTGTAAGGACTTTCTCCGTTGCCATGTTTTATAAGGTCGCTGCCCTTTGTCATTCGTCATCGGTCATTTGCAAAGGACGACGGAACAATGACACATGACAAAGGATAATCGTTCACTTATACTTCTCAAGCACCTCATCCAGATTCTCGGCGTCGACGTTGTGGTGCAAATCATCGTCCACTATCATAACGGGAGCATGATCGCACGCGCCCAGGCAAACAATAGGCAATAGGGTAAACCGGCTGTCCGCCGTCGTCTCGCCTACCTTGACCCCCAGGCGCTTCATAAGGCGCTCGCGCAGCCGATCGTAGCCCATGACCCAGCAGCTCACGCTGTCACACACCATGATGACGTGGCGGCCAACGGGTTTGCGAAAAATGAGATTGTAAAACGTTGCGACGCTGTCCAATTCGTCCGCCGACATTTCGAGCAAGTCCGCAATGTCGCGCAGGCTTTCGTCGGAAACCCAGCCGCGATGACGCTGCACGACCTTCATCGCGTCGATGCAAACCGCCCGCTTATTGGGATAATGCCCGAGTTCCGCTTCGATTTCTTGCCGTTCGTCCGGGCTCAACACGCTCAGGTCCTCCTGGGCTTGCATGCTGCAAGCCAGTGGTTAGTGATTAGTGCTCGGTTGCAGCGACGGACCAAACCACAACACCGGGTGTCAATCTCTGCCCACTGATCATTGGCCAGTAGTCGGTGCCACTTTCACCGATCAATGTCCGCCAAGACAAAATCGATGCTGCCGAGAATCGCTAGCAGGTCCGCCACCATCAACCCCCGGCAAAGAATGGGCAGCGTCTGCATGTTAACGAACGAAGGCGTCCGGATCCTCGTCCGGTAGGACACCGTGTTTCCATCGCTTACCAGATAGTAGCCGTTGTTGCCCTTGGTAGCCTCAATCGCGCCCAGGGCCTCACCGGGCGGCGTCACCGGCCCCCAGCTTACGCCGAGAAAGTGCGTAATCAGCGTCTCAATATCGTGCATTGTATAAGGATCTTTCAAGGGCGGCGCGCTCAATTCCTCAAGGGATTTGTAGGCACCCTCCGGCATATTCTTGACGCATTGCTCGATAATACGCAGGCTCTGCCGCATTTCCTCAACCCGCACCACTGCGCGGTCGTAACAGTCGCCGTGCTGGGCAATCGGAATATCAAATTCAAACTGCTCGTAGCTGGAATAGGGCTGTTTCTTGCGGAAGTCCCACTCCAGACCGCAGGCTCGAAGGTTCGGCCCTGTCACGCCCCATTCGATTGCCTGATCGGCGCTTTCGTAGGCTCCTACGCCCTGCGTGCGCGCCTTGAAGATGCGATTCCGCATAATTTCTTTGTCGTATTCCACGAGGCGCGGCGGGAAATATTTAATAAAGTCCTTGATCATGCCGTCCCAGCCTTTCGGCAGATCCTGCGCCACGCCGCCGATCCGGAACCAGTTGGGGTGCATCCGCGCGCCACAAATCGCCTCAATGATCCCGAAAGCGCGCTCGCGGTCATTGAAGGTGAAGAAAACCGGTGAAAGCTGGCCTAGGTCCTGAGCAAACGTCCCGTACCAAACTAGATGGCTGATAATGCGGAAGAGCTCCGCCAGCATCACCCGAATCACCTGCGCCCTTGGCGGAACCGTGATGCCGGACAGTTTCTCGTACGCGGTAAGGTAGGCGAGATTGTTCATGACACCGGCGAGATAGTCGATCCGGTCGGTGTATGGAATGAACGTGTGCCACGACTGGCGCTCGCCCATCTTTTCAGCGCCGCGATGGTGGAAACCGATCTCCGGGACGCAGTCCACAATCTCTTCCCCGTCGAGTTGCACAACGATGCGCAGAACCCCGTGAGTTCCCGGATGCTGCGGTCCGACATTCAGGAAGATGAAGTCGCTGTCTTCGCCCGCCCGCTCCATGCCCCACTCTTCAGGATCAAACCGCAGCGCTTCCTGCTCAGCCTCTTTCTTCTCCTCGGGCAGCCGGAAGGGACCCATCTCTGTAGCTCGCGCCGGGTGATCCTTGCGAAGCGGATGGCCGACCCAGCTTTTAGGCATCAAGATGCGGGTAAGGTGGGGATGGCCGTCAAATTCTACGCCAAACATGTCCCAGACTTCACGCTCGAGCCAGTTGGCGTTTGGCCAGAGTCCCGTGATTGTGTCGACGTTGAGCGAATCGGCCTGTAGAGGGACTTTGATGCGAATGTATTCGTTTCGGCCCAAGGAAAGCAGGTGGTAGACAAGCGTGTAGTCGCTCGGCGGCTGGCCATCCCGATGCTTCCGTACCCGTTCATCGATGGCAGTAAGATCGTAGAGCATCCGGTACGGATCGCTGATCGAGGTCTTCAGATGGCTCAATACGTCACGAACCTTGCCGCGTGGCGTCCAGAAGGTCGGAATCCCGTCCCGTGTTGTTTCCGGGGCCACAGACTCCACTCCAAATTTTTCCTGGAGGTCGGTCAGAATGGTGGCAGTTTCGATCATGAAATCCGTGGTTAGTGGTCAGTGATTCGTGGCCGGTGACCGTTAGCTGTTTGGTTAGCGGAACGCTGCAAGCGACCGCTCCACAACGAGAGAATTGATCGGCTGACCAATGACCACTAATCACCAACCACTGCTCTTCAGATGGTGTCCGGCGGGCGCAGCAGTGTGGCGCGCTGGCGCTCCGCGCGTTTCTGGTCGCGATCCGCCGGCAAGGGCAACCGCTCGACGCGCTGCGGCCCGACCACCCAGCTCAACGGACGCCGCTCGGTGCTTACCGCCTTCTGCAAGAGCGTCAAGCCGTGCTCAAAGGCATCCGGCCTGGGCGGGCAGCCCGGTACGTAAACGTCTACCGGAAGAAACTTATCCACACCCTGCACGACGCTATAGATGTCGTACATGCCGCCGGAATTGGCACAGGAACCCATGGAGATCACCCAACGCGGCTCCATCATTTGCTCGTAAAGCAGCTTCACAATCGGCGCCATCTTGACGAACACCGTACCCGCGATCACCATTAGGTCCGCTTCGCGCGGAGTGCTGCGAATCACTTCCGCGCCGAACCGGGCGACGTCATATTTGCTGGTCAGGCTGGTGGCAAGCTCCACGAAACAGCACGAAAGGCCGAACCCGAAGGGCCACATGGAATTCTTGCGCCCCCAGGCAAGCAAATCCTGCAGGCGGGAAAGGGCGACGCTGCGCCGCACCTGCTCCTCGAACGACGCCTTCTGCGCCCTTGCGATGTCTTCCGCCGATCCAATTTTGCTGATCGTGGCTTCCATTACGAAACCCTTCCACTCCGTCTCGGACGTCCGCTCGATCCCCAGTCGAGCGCGCCCAACCCCCAGAGGTAGAGCAGCGTGGCCACCAGTATCCCTATAAAGACAAGCACCTCAAGATACCCTGCCCATCCGACTTCCTTGCCGACGACCGCCCAGGCGAAGATGAATACGGCTTCGAGGTCAAACACAACAAAAAACATCGAAACCAGATAAAACTTCGCCGACATGCGTACCTGCGCCGAGCCTTGAGAAAAGATTCCGCCCTCGTACGGGAGACCAGTGGACCGATCCATATGCCGCTGGCCCAGCAGATAGGACAGTACCAACATCGCCACAATCAATCCCACGACGAGCGCGAAATACAAGCCAATCGGCCAAACGGTCATTTCAAAGTCATCTTCTCCTAACGGCTCCTCGCTCTTGCGGTGCGGTCAAAAGGTCACTCTCGACTCTGGTTCGTAAAACGCCGATAGGTCAACTCAGAGGTCTTACACGTGGTAAGTGTTGCTGTCGTTTACGCGCGATATGGACTCAGTGAGACGTCCGGGATCAAAAGCTAAATATTATTGTTACCACAAATTGCCACACATCCGCAATTGGTTTCGCAGTTCGGTAGTGGGTCAGTCTGATGTCGATTGATTATCTTGCATCTTTAAGAAGGGGAGGCTTCTTCCCCACCAGGAGGCATAACACGTGCGACTGGAAATGGGGTGCGGCATCGTTTATCTCGTCACCGCTTATAGTTATGATCCTGTTGTGTACACCTGCTTTCTCCAGTGCGTGGCTGAGCAGTTCGATTTGTGGCGCTTTGGTGTCCGCGAGCGCCCCAACAAAAACCCCGTACTTCGACTCTGTCCAAGTGGGAAATTCTACCGACTTCCAGTGGGCGGCATTTAGGGCCGAGGCGAGGTCGCCTGCAAAGTCCGCCGCTTCGCTATCAAACATCCGGGAGAGAATTGCCACCGGTGTAGGCTCGGATTCCAGCACCTTTCGTAATATTTCCTTCTGCTCTCCAGTTAGACGGCGCGGCTCGAGTGTTTTTCTGAGCTTGAGTAACTTGGCCTCCAGTTGGACGCGGGCCAAATCTGAAGCTTTCGCGTCCCGCTGCGCTTCGCTGGCTTCCAATTGTGCCTCGGCGACTTTCTGTTCGGAAATATTCTCAACTTCAATGGCTGCGTCGGCTGCTGCAGAGCCGAAATGGTACTCTCCCCACACACCCCCAGCGATGGCTATCGCCGCGATGAGTGTGAATAGCTTCTCCCAGCGATGCAGGTCCTTCCATTTTGGGAATAGCAGTACGGTATATTCGACAAGGAGCCCCACGAACACACCGAATGTACACCAATCGGCGTATCTATTGTTGGCGACAAGAAGCTTCTTGAGGTTGTCGAGGCCGGGGCCGCCCACTGAGTACCTCTATTTTGTAGCTGAAGAAAGCAGACGGCGCGTAACCACCGGTCCACTGGCGCTGCTTGCGCTGCCTAGAATTAAAGCACAGATGCGCGCGCGAGACGAGCGCTTCGCAAGTGTGGTTTCAGCCAGCGGGTCAACGGTAAGCGGGTTTGCGATCAAGGGCCGCCGGGAGGGTCTTGCCGCCGGCGGATCGCATCCACGCAGCGGCAAGCGCACGGTGAGTCTTACGGACTAGCCTTATGAGGCATTCCGCAACGAAAAGCGCAGCGGATTGAAGTATCTCGAAAATTACTAAGCCAGTGAAAACGATAGCCCCCAAGGTCAGGATTAGACCGACCGATACCCCATAAAGAAACAAAGTGTACATCGTACCATTCCCCCAATTGGAACCATCATTGATTAAGATGCAACATTTCCTCAAATGGTTCCGGGACTCGGACACACGACGGCTGCTCCGCACGAACGAGGCAAGAAGACTATCGAGCGGCTGAGGAGTAAAGTTAGGACGGAAACAAACTCTTCAAACCTGCACGGCGGCGATGCGGCGCACCAAGTCGTTTTGCTGAGTGACGTTTTCGGCACCGATGGTGAAGGCATCGAGCGAGCCAATGGAAAGGGCGAACTTCAGCGCCTCGTCTTGACGGTTGCGCAGCCTGCCTTGGCCAAGGATTTTCATCCCGACCACTCCCTTTCCACTCGCCTTCATTTGCCGAAGCACGGCCGCGACGGTTGGAGGGTCCGCATCCATATAAGCGCCGATCGGGTTGATGCGCGCAAGGTCAACGTCCACCCAGTGCGATGCCGCCGCCGCGCGCAGCGCACCGATGGTGTGGCAAGAACAGCCGTGGGCGCGAATAATGCCCTTTTGCTTGGCCTCGGAGAGCACGTCCATGGTTGCCCGGTAACGCGTGGTCCAATTGGGGTCAGTGAGGTCGTGCATCAGGAGAATGTCGATGTAGTCCGTCTGCAACTCGCGGCGAAAACGGTCGAGGTCGGCGCGCATCCCAGCCGCATCCCGGCTATCGGATTTGGTGAGCACGGTCACCTTTTCCCTCGGCAGCCGCTTCAGCGCCGCTGCGATGGCCGGATGCGAACCGTAAGCGTCCGCCCCGTCAAAAAAGCGGAGGCCCTGATCGTAACCGTGAACCAGGAGGTCCGCTAGGCCGTTGACCCCCAGCCGCGTCTCTTCCGAGTGGCCTCCGCCGCCGCGCGTGCCCGTCCCACAAGCCAAACGACTGGTGTGAATACCGGTGTTGCCAAGCACAACCGTGTCCCAAGCGTGGAACTCCGACTTTCCGGTCATCGCCCGTGCAAGCGCTGTCCGGCCTAGCCAAACCCCTCCTACACCTAAAGTCGTCGTGGCGAGGAAATCTCTGCGTTTCATGGCGCACCTCGAAGAACGTCACTGAGGGGGCAGATCGCCCACGGCCGCCCCGCATCTTGTATCGCAAGATACCACAGGAAAAGCGCGAAGGGAAGATCGTTTCGGAGAGACCTATCTTCCTGTTAACCTCTTCTCGAGCTCAGGCTGGTGGAGGGTTCTCCGCCAGACCCTGAGACGTCTGCGGCGGTCAATTTCGCGATCAATCGGAAGACTCGATCACGAGCCGGTCGATTCGTTTATCAAATTCGGCGAAGTGGCCGAAAAAGGGCGAGGTGGTGTTGTTGTAGACTGGCTGGGACTTCGCCGGCCAGTGGCCCAATTGCAGCGGGAACGTAGGAGCTTCCGGAAGCGAATCGGCCTGAGGGCAATAGTCGGGCTCATCCGCCACGCAACTCAACAGAATGACCTATCGAACGGGACCCCACACCTGTGAGTTGGACCGAAAGCACGTCGTTTACCCTTATTTCCCCGCTGCGGCTACCATGACGCCGGACAGCCGGATCGGAAACACGATGCAAGTAAATCCCCTGCGACGCAAAGACCGGCAACTGGTAAGCGCCAGCCCTTTATTCAGAGTAACGAATCTCGCCTGGTATGGATACTTTCGTCTTTCTGCCAGTTTGACGACCAGCGCCCGAGCGCGGTTCAGGGCCGGGACTGTCCGGCGTGCGCTGGCAAGCGCCCAGCGAACTTCCTGGGAACTCTGGTATCGACCGCCGATCTGCGCGACCCATTCTCGGGTGCCGGAGGTATCGGTTTCGTCGAGCGCCGCGCCGAGTACAGTTGCACTGGTACTCGCGGCTTGCTCACTGTGAGCTTTAACACGAGGGTGAGATCGCGCCAAGGTGACGGACAACTCCCGCGAGAAAGCTTGATTCAAGAGTGCCACCATCAAATGGTCACGAGCTTCAAACGTCGGACCGCCCATCACGACACCCACAAGCCGGCGATCGTCGCGGACTGCTGACGTTACCAGGTTATATCCAGACGCTCGAGTGTAACCCGTCTTGAGGCCGTCAACGCCCGGACATCGGCCAAGCAGGTGGTCGTGTCCGTAGATCGGTCTTCCATGAAAGTCAAAGCTTTGCACGTCGAAGAAATGATAGTACTGAGGAAAGTTGTGAATCAGCGCGATGGCAAGAGTAGCCATATCCCGGGCTGTGGTCATTTGGCCGCGATTAGGCAACCCGCTCGCGTTGCGGAACGTGGTGCGCCTCATGCCCAACTGCCGGGCTGTGAAAGTCATGCGTTCAGCAAAGCGGCACTCGGTGCCGCCGACGGCTTCTGCCAGTACCACGGCCGCATCGTTCGCCGACCGCGTCGTGATCGCCAAGATCGCTGACCTTACCGAGAGACGGCTGCCCGGGCGGAGCCACAATTTTGTCGGGGGCTGAACGGCGGCGTGAAGCGACACCGGCAGTTTCTCATTCAGCGTGAGGGTTCCGTGGCGGAGTGCGGTGAAAACCAGATACAGCGTCATCAGTTTCGCCAACGACGCGGGATAGCAGAGTTCGTCGGCGTTATGGACCTCAAGGACCCTGCCCGTCCGCGCTTCTACGACGATTGAGGCGTGGACTGCTCCCTTTGCGGACAGAGCGACAAAGATACACGCAAGAATCACTAGCGCCGCGGACCCAACGCACTCAACGCCAAGCACGCTTCTGCCGCAGACGGAGGTGGACACGCGCGGATTCGTTCTCAAAATAACTTGTCGACAGGTCATCTTCCGTCCTCCATGAGAGACTGAGACGATCATCGCGTCCGCACACCGACCGGGCGAAGGACGTAATCTGAGGCACACAGGTACCAACGGGTTGCTCGCAATTTCCGGCCGTCGGCCCATGACTCGAGGTTTCCCTGAAGCAATCAAACCACGGCTTGCGCTGCCAGCCTGTGATAAAAAGCGCCAACTAACTCACTATACGTCGAAATATCCTTCAATGCGAGAACAAGTAGAGGTCGCGTGGGGCCGCCGTTTGGCTCGCCGCTACAAAATCAAACTGCGACGCTGCTCCCGCGACGCCAAAAGCACATGATGGGTACCACCCGCCGCTGTGCTGCGCTGTGACCAAACGCTATCAATTCGGTTGAGGTGAGAGGCGGTTGCAGCCGCCGAGATATGGACGCAGTACCTCAGGAATCATAACTGAACCATCGGCCTGCTGATAATTTTCCAGGATAGCGAGCCACGTCCGCCCGATAGCGACGCCGCTCCCGTTCAGCGTGTGGAGAAACTCCGACTTCGCTTTGCCGCGGCGGAAACGCAGATTCGCCCGGCGTGCCTGGAACGCTTCGCAGTTCGAGCACGACGAAATCTCTTTGTATTCGCCCGAAGAGGGAAGCCAGACTTCGAGGTCATAGGTCTTCGCCGAACTAAACCCGAGGTCGCCGGTCGAAAGCGCCACGACGCGGTGAGGAAGCCCGAGCTTTTCGAGCACCGTGGCGGCGTCGCGCGTGAGACTCTCAAGCTCGTCGTAGGAATGATCGGGGAGAGAAAATTTCACCAACTCGACTTTTTGGAATTGGTGCTGCCGGATCAGACCTCGTGTATCCTTGCCGTAGGAGCCCGCTTCGCTCCGGAAGCAGGCCGTCCAGGCGCAGTATTTCAGCGGCAGCGCGTCCGCACTCAGCACTTCGTCTCGATAAAGGTTCGTCACGGGAACTTCCGCCGTCGGAATCAGCCAGAAATCATCCCCTTCCACCTTAAAGAGGTCTTCAGCAAACTTAGGAAGCTGCCCGGTGCCGTAGAGCGTTGCGGAGTTGACGATGAAAGGCGGGAGGACTTCGGTGTAGCCGTGCTCGCGAGTGTGGAGATCCAGCATGAAATTGGCAAGCGCCCGCTCGAGTCTCGCGCCCATGCCGTAATACACGGCGAACCTGGCTCCCGCAATCTTGGCGGCTCGCTCGAAGTCAAGAATGCCTAAGGCAGGACCGAGATCCCAGTGAGCTTTCGGCTCAAAATCGAATTGGCGTGGCTCCCCCCAGCGGCGTATCTCCTGATTGGCAGAAGCGTCGCGGCCGACGGGCACACTTTCGTGCGGCAGGTTCGGGACGCGCTTCAGAAGCTCGCGCAGTTTTTCGTCGGCTGCGTCGGCTTCCGCGTCATAGCGAGAGATTTCCGCGCCAAGTTGCCGCATTTCGGCGATCAGCGCGGAGGCATCTTCTTTTCGCTTCTTCAGCGCGGCAATTTCATCCGAAATTTTGTTGCGGCGCGCCCTACGGCTCTCCGCGTCCGCCAGGTGCGCACGACGCTCGCGGTCGAGCGTTTCAAAATCGCCCAGCACGTCGGGTAAGCCCCGTTCGGCAAGCCTCTGGCGAACGAGTGATAGGTTGTCGCGTACAAAACCAAGATCAAGCATGTGATTGTCTATTTCCCCCGAACCGATAACGGCACGGCAATCTCAAGTATGGCGCGGACCATGTCAAATCGGAAGTCACCAAAATTCCGCGTCTCATTCGGAACCGCTCACTTCCGTGGGCTTCACGTTCCAGCCGTCCACAGCAGCTACTGGCAGCGCGCCCTGCAACTCCGAAGCGTGGAAAACTGCTTTCACTTCCCTGCTCTCACCGGGCATCAGCTCAAAATAATTATCGTTCCAGAGAATGGGATGGACGTCGCCTCCGCCCTCGCCCGCAAGCACCCGCAGATGGACGAAGAAGGCCAGATGCGATGTGGGATTGCGAACGGTGACGCACTCCTCTTCCTGTGATCCCTGCCGCATAGCAGCAGAAGAGATCAGAAGCATCACACGAGGCAGCGTCTGCAAATCGCGGAAATCGGCGTAGGACGAAAGCGGTGTGTAATACCACGTCGAGGCCTTCCAGTTGAAAACGTCCGGGCGGGTCGAAAGCCAGTAAAAGCTGCGGTCCACGACGCGGCCTGAACGATTCTCCATGCGCAGACGGACGAAGTAAGTCTTCGAGAGCCCGCTGATCCGTGGAATGGTAAATACGCGTGTGGAGCTGTCAGAAGGGAAATCCGCGGTTACCGTCTTGCTGAATTTCCGGCTAAGATCCAGATTCAAGACTTGTGCTTCAATCCTGTACCCGGAAAAGCTCCGACGGTAAGAGTTCACAACAACAACTGAGCGATCGTCGTAAGAATATTGTACATGGAGCGGCTTGCACGCCTCTTGAGTTCCAAAGTATCCGCCGCCCGGCCTCAGATAGTAATCATAGAGGTGCCAGATCAGCGATGGCCAGCCGTTTCCGAGCATCCATTGAATGACGCCCGTCGAGGTGTACTTGTTACGGCCATAGGCTTCAAACATGGCGCGCTCGCCTTCGTAGGCCGCAAGCTGCGACTTCTCAACATAATCGCGCAAATTCTTGAAAGGCCCATAGCGCTCTTCGAGGGCGCGGTTGTAAATGTCGAGCGAGGTAAAATGCCCGCCGCCCGCGTGGAAGTTCCACACGTCGTTGATGGGCCAGAGGTCTCGAGCGGGAAGCATCTGCTTCAAACTCGGGATCAGCGGAATGGCCGGACCGGGGCTGGTTTCCGTGTTGAAACCGAAGGCGCCGCCGTGGGCGTGGTCGACATACCAATAAGAAGGAGCAACGTACTGATAAGGGCCGGTCATCTTCACCCCCGTCCAGCCCGCGCCCGGTGTCTTCCGCGCCGATGCGGCGGCGATGTACGGATTCGGCCAGCGCTCTTCGCGGAGCGCTTTCAGATAATTTGCCTCCGCCTTCGCGGGCGGAGCGTTGTCGCTTCCGTAGAGCCAAGCGAGCATACACGGGTGATTGCGCAGCCGGCGCAACTGGTCACGCAGCGAGGCAGCGGCGATTTTGTAATCTTCCGGCCCCCACTCTTTCCATCGTTCCCATCGCGAGCAGCAGCACCAACCTTGCAGCACGAGAATGCCATTGCGGTCGCACAGATCGTAAAAGTGCTGGTCCAGCGGCTTCCCTTCCAGGCGCACAGCATTCAGATTCATGCCTCGGACGTAGGCGAGTTGATCCTCTTCAGAGCGGGCGGACAGACGCATCAACATGTCCGGAGCCCAGCCCGCGCCGCGAATCAGGATCTTCTTGCCATTCACAAGGAAAAGGCGATGTCGCCGCGCGTCTAGCTCCGAGGTGATTTCGCGCACTCCGAATGTCACTTCCCGTCGATCTGAAACCTCGCCATCAATCACAAACTCAAGTTGCAGCCTATAGAGATTCTGCGGCCCGTAAAGCCACGGCCACCACAGCCGTGGACGAGATAAATTGAGGTGCGGGTACGCCTGAGGGGTGAAGGTGACACGGCGTGTCCGACCTGGGGCCAAGCGGACGCTTTGATCAAGTTCGATTGAGCCGAATCTTGCCTTGAGCTCACCCGTAATCGCCTGGTTTGAGGCGTTAGCCACGTCCGCGGAAACCGTCACGTGCGCCTCGGCCAGCGAAGGGAGGTCGAGCCGAGTGATGACTTGCGGATAGCGCACGGCAACCGGGCCGGTTGAGGTCAGGAAGACTTTTCTGAACAAACCCATGTCCTTATCGGGAGGCATGGGGTTCCAATCAACGAACGTCAGGGAAAGATCGTCTGGGGTTGGTGCAAAGACCTCAACGGCCAGCACGTTGACACCCGACCGGACAAAGCGCGTGACGTTAAACTCGTACGTGCGCCAAGTTCCGGCCACCTGTCGGTCATCAGCCACCCGCTGTCCGTTCATCCAAATTGTCGCGCGGTAATTGATTCCATCGAAATGAAGCCAGACCCGTTTGCTCCGCAGCAAATTGGGAATGTTGAACTCGTCGCGGTACCACCATCCGACGGCAAAGGGACTTCCCGGCGGCATGGGAATGTTTGCGAAGTTGGCGCCGATAGGATAAGTGGTTCCGGGAATGGATCGCAGGTTCATGCCAGAATCAGGGTCGGGATAAATTTTGTCTCGGACGAGAGCGGCAAGCACCGTCGTCGGAACATCGGTAGGGTACCAGCTCTGCGCGTCAAACCCGCGTTGCGAAATGACGCTGCCGGATTGGGGTACGCGAGCGGCGGATTGAATTGTCCAACACCGCGTCAAGAGAAGGCATCCTTCAGGTTCACCCAGTGGCCGGGAGTGTCCGCTCAAACACGCAGCTAAAACTGGATGTCCGCCAAACAAGATGAGCGCAAAGGCCAGCAGCCAATAATCAATGATGGATGGCGAATAGTTAAAGCTGGTTGACCTGTGAACATCCATAGGATTCCCGACCATCCTACCACGGGATCGACAGCAGAGCGCCACGGTCATCCCCCCGTCTTAGTAATTCAGTCGCACGCTTGAATGCGCATTGGAATTGGCGTAGATTACATGAGTTCTTGGCAGGTTACGGAATCCGAACATGAGACAACACTGGAAGGCCGGACTGATTCTGCTTACAGCGATTGGGCTGAGTGACCTCCTTATTGGACGAGCAAAGAACGGCGGTACGCCACCCTCTGCGAAGGATCACAGCACGATCAGCGCATCCACCCTTGCTCCGACGCCGCCCATTGGGTGGAACAGCTATGACTGCTACGGCGGAGACGTGGACGAGCAGGAAGTAAAGGCCAACGCGGATTACATGGCCCGTCATCTGGCGCGTTATGGCTGGAAGTACATCGTTGTCGACTACTACTGGTATTACCCGGAGGGGAAAGTGGAAGGAGCCCCTTCGATGGACTGGTACGGCCGGCTTCTGCCTGATCCCAAGCGTTTTCCCTCTTCGGTGAATGGCCAGGGATTCAAACCGCTCGCCCACTATGTTCATGCCAAGGGGTTAAAGTTCGGGATTCACATTATGCGAGGTATCCCTCGCGCCGCGGTCGAGCAGAACCTTCCCATCTTGGGCACGAAGGCGCACGCGCGCGACGTTGCGAATAGACTCAACCTGTGCCCGTGGTCAAAGGCAATGTACGGTGTTGACGTGTCGACGCCGACAGGACAGGCGTATTACAACTCGATTGCGGAACTTTACGCCCGCTGGGGTGTGGATTTTATCAAGGCGGACGACATGAGCCGGGCAGAAAACCCTTACGGAGAGATCTATCATGCGTCCGAGATTGAAGCGCTTCGTCGCGCGATGAGTCGTACGGGCCGGCCCATGGTGCTGAGCCTTTCACCCGGGCCCACCCCTCTCTCGGATGGGGTAAACGCTTCCCGCTACGCTCAAATGTGGCGGATTTCGAACGATATGTGGGATAACTGGGCAGAATTACGCGACCAATTCGGCTATTGCAAGCTTTGGGCGCCATATGCCGGTCCGAATCACTGGCCGGACGCAGATATGCTTCCCCTCGGCAGACTACGCATCCGCGGATTCGCGGACGGCCCCAGATTGACTCGGCTTACGCATGACGAGCAGCGCACCATGCTGACGCTGTGGAGCATCTTCCGGTCCCCGTTGATGATCGGCGCGGATCTTCCCAGCCTCGATCCGTTCACACTTTCGCTGCTCACGAATCCAGAACTGTTAGCGGTAGATCAACACAGCTTCAGCAATCACGAGTTGTTTGCCCGAGACGAGGAAGTCGCCTGGGTGGCCGATATGCCGGAAGGCAAAGGTAAGTACGTAGCTCTATTCAACTTGGGCCATTCTGGTTCTGAGCGGGTATCGGTCTCGTGGACTGAACTTGGTCTTAACGGGAGATGTGCGGTGCGCGACCTCTGGCAACGGAAGAACCTGGGAACTTACGAAAGGATGTTTTCCACTCAGATTCCCTCCCACGGTGCGGGCCTTTACAGGATCGACGCTGAATGAAACACTCGGCGACTACAGAATTCACGATTTCAGTTTTGGCCAGCGGTCTGTGCCGGTTCAGGCGTCGCGGGAACTTCGAGATTAGCGGCAGCAAGATCGATCCTGGACAAGGGAATGACGCGCACGCTCCCGAAGCTGCTCAACCCTTGCTGAAAATCTGCCGCATTGCCCACGAGCACGATCGCAGCCCGCCTCGGGTCGAGGTAGCGCCGCGTTGCGGCCAAGACTTCTTGCCGCGTCAGGCCGCGAATCTCAGCAGGAAAGTGACTCCAGTAATCGAACGGTAGATTGTAAATCATGAGGTCCAGGACGCGGTCGGCAATTTTATCCGAAGCGTCGAATTCAAGAGCCATGTGGCCGATGAGATAGTTCTGAGCCATGCCAAGGTCAGACTCGCCCAGGGCGTGGCGGCGCAGTTCCCACATCTCTTTGAGAATCAGCCGGATAGCTTCGATGGTGTCCGAGGTCGGCGCGGACGTTTTGGCCTCCCACGCTCCCGCGCTTCGGTAACACACGAGATCACTCGACGCGCCGTACACTAGCCCGCGGCGGCGGCGCAGCGCGCCGAAGAGCAGATTTTCTGCGGGCCCGCCCAGAATCTGGTTGGCAACGCTCAACGCGGCGTACTCTTTGCTTCTGCGCCCGGCGGCAGGATTAGCGATCCGGATTTCGGTCTGCACGGCACCCGGATCGTCAATCACCACGATCTTCCGCCCTCCGGGTGCAGGTTGCGGCCTGACAGGAGGTTGCGAAAACTTCCCTTTTCCCTTCCATCCGCCGAAATATCGCCGCGCGAACTCCATGGCCTGATTGGTCGTCACATCGCCCGTAACGACGAGGACGGCGTTCGCCGGCTGATAGAACCTCGCATGAAACGCAGCGAGATCAGCGGGAGTGATGAGGCGCACGGACTGCTCGACGCCATCTTCCGGATGGGCGTAGGGCGTGCCTTCGAAGACCATCCGTTCAACGACCGTATCGGCGAGGTAGCCGGGATCGTGGCGCAGAACATCCAGCGCTGAGAGCGTCTGCCTGCGAACGCGCTCAACTTGTTGCGCGGAGAACTTTGGATGGAGGACCACATCAGACAGCAAATCAAAAGCGAGTTTCGTGTGGTCGCTCAAGACGCTCAGCGTGGCGTAGGAATCGTCCCATTCGGCGCCCGTGTCGAGCGTTCCTCCTGCCCCGTCCACCAATTCCGCCACCCGCTGGGCGCTGCGGTGCGTGGTGCCCTCGCCGAGAAGCGAAGCCAAAAACTGGGCGGTTCCGGGAAGGTCGGGCGGATCGGCTTCGGCTCCCGTGCGGATTGCCACGGTCAGAGTCACCAGAGGCAGAGCGTGGCGTGCCAGAATCGCTACCTGCAAGCCATTCGCGAGCGTGCGCACGACGGGAATTGGCACGGTCGGCGGCTGTGGGGAAGGAGCAAACGGAGGAAACTCGCGCGCCGGGAGCCTCGCGACCGCGAGCGAGCACCACATCAAGGCGAGAATGATGACCAATCTTGAACGCCTCATCGAAAACGCCAAATTGCTGAAAAATCTCCAGCGCTGTCATCCTGAGGAGCCCCGCGGCGCGACGAAGGATCCCTGTATTTGCTTGATTCTGCAAATACAGGGATGCTTCGCTTTGCTCAGCATGACACGCTCAAGGCGCGTTCCAGCGACTGCTAATGGACAACGACCGAAATCTTCCGCATCGTCTGGCCGGCGGCGACTTTCGGATAGACCTCGACCAGAGTCATGTTTCGGCGAACGAAATACCTCCGCGCGACGCGCTGGATGTCGCCCACCGTCACCTGTGCAAACCGGGAAACCACCGCATTGTACAGATACGGGTCTTGCAGCACCACGGCGTCGTATCCGAGCGCCTCGGCGCACCGGTGGGGACTGTCGCGCTGGAGGATAAGGTCGCGGAGAGTTTCATTCTTCGCGCGCTCGAGAACACGGGCCGGGATGTCACCCCGTTTGAGCCGGTTCAGCACGCGGCTCACCTCCGCCTCGCCCTGCTCGGGAGTAAACCCCGGGTTCATGACCGCCATAACAAAAAAGAGATTAGGCTCCTCGGTGAAATCTCCCTCACTGTCAACCTCCATCGCCATCTGCCGCTTGTAGACGAGGGTGCGGAAAAGCCAGGCGCTTTCGCCTTCGCCAAGGATTTTCGCGGCCAGGCGTAGCGGGTAAGAGTCCCGCGTGCCGTCGGCGGGAATATGATACCCTTCGACGAAGGCGGGCAAGGCCACGTCGTTGTACAGCCTGACGAGTCGCTCGGAGGTCTGCGGCGGCTCTTTCGGATAGTTCCTCGGGATGGCGCGAGAGCTTCCCTTGATTGAACCGAAGTCGCGCTCGATCCAGCCCGCCGCCTGCTTCTCGCCGAAATTACCCGCCAGGACAAGCGTGGCGTTGTTGGGAACGTAGTAGGTGTCGTGGAAGGCTTGCACCTCACTGAGGGTTGCGCGGTCAAGGTCCTGTACGGAGCCGATGGGCATGTGACGGTAAGGCGAGACGGTGAACGCATGCGCATAGAGCGTTTGCATCACGTCCCCATACGGCTCGTTGCCAAAATGCTGCTGTCGCTCCGCCTCCACCACCGATCGTTCCTTATCGAAGATCGATTGATTGATGCGCAAATCGCGCATGCGGTCTGCTTCAAGCCACAGAGCTACGGGCAAGTCGGCGGTGGGAATGGTTTCCCAGAACACGGTCGCATCCACCGTGGTGTAAGCGTTATCCTCGCCGCCGTCGCGGACAATGTAGTTTGAAAATTCATCCGGCGCCAGGTTCCTGGTGCCGTCAAACATCAGGTGCTCGAAGAGGTGAGCAAAACCGTTCATACCCGGCCGCTCGTCCTTTGAACCTACGTGGTACCACACTTCGACCGCCACCACGGGCGCACGGCCTTCCCGCGCCATGACCACTTCGAGGCCATTCGCTAAAAGCAGAGTGTGAATGGGAACGTCCGGAACCTTAACGCTCGCAGTGCCGTTCTGTGCCAGCCCGAACGCACACAAACAGGCTGATAAAGCGATTCGCCTCAGTCTAAGAAATGAGCGCTCCGTCATCCACCGGATTCTGGTGCTATAGGAAGGAGACAAGAGATTACCACGCCGCCACTCAGCCGCTCTTTTTCACCCAAGAGCGTTGATCCACAGGGCGAAATCAGCTGGCGGCGCACCCACGGGACTAGCCCGTTTGTCATTGTCCGGACGAAACGCCGGCCTGCAAGCGGAAGTGAACTTCGCTGCCGGCCGTCAATCCTGCTTGCCAAACTGCCATGATCGTCGAACCCTGGTAAATGCGCTCGAACCCCGCCTCGGATTGCGAGATCGTTTCGACCGGTGTAATCCACCAGCTCGTGGCGCCGGGGGCGTCAAGAACGATCTCCACTCGCCGCCACTCGTCGATAAGAGTGAGGGTAGCACCCGGCAGCTCACCTTGAAACTCGAGCGGGTAACGCTTGGCGGCGCTTTGAAAGTAGCGGTCCGGGCTGTTCGGGGCCAGCAGATTAAATACGGCCTCAATGCCGACCCGCGTCAGCTCCGCATCGAGACCGTTGAGCGCCAACGTGCAGGCGACCGAAAAGCCGCCGGAATCCTCCGCCTCCACCGTGAATGACTTCGCCGCGCGCACGCTCTGTTCACGTCCGTCAAGCCGGAGGACGGCATTCCGTAGCAGGCGCAGTGCGCCGCTGCGGCCTGCGACCTCCGCCAGGTCCCAAGCCCCGCCTGCCAGCTCCGCGCACTCATTCAGCCCGAGCCGGTCGAAGTCCTCCCAGGTCTTGAGAGGGGAAAATAGATAGGCTCGAAAACAGTGCCGCGCATGATGGTCGTAACGTAACATCGAACCCAGGTTGGCTTCCTTGCTGCGCATTACGTCGTGGATTGAAGCAGGCTGCCCCGATCCTTGAGCCTGTTCAACGTTCTCCTTGACGCGCCGGTGATACGCTTCCGGGCGACGGGCGAGCGAATTGATCAGCTCCACACCTGCAGCCTTGAAGCGGAGGCTGGATACTGTCCCTCCGTCGCCCGGACGGATCACAGCTCCAAAGCACGGATGATCGAGCAGGACCTCTTCGTAGCCGTCCACGTCGAAATCCTCCACCGCGCACTGCATTTTCCGGCACCCGCCATCCGCTCCTCCTACCTTATCCATCACCTTTTCCGCCTCGATAAGCCGGCCAAGCAGGGCGCTCCGAAGGTGAGGCGCATAAAGGCCGCCGAAGATGCCGTGCCAGTAAGCGTCATTGCACTGCGCGGCCAGCAGGTGGTCCTGCGCTTCGTCGAGCGCGCGGCACTCAGGCGCGACGGCCAGCGCAACCCGGCGAAGCTCGTGCCAGCGGCGGCAGGCGCGGAGCATGAGCTTGTGGGTCTGGTTCGATTCGGGATACTTGGCCAGAAAGTTCCGCCACTGCCCACCGCGCAGGAAGCGATGAAAGTGCTCGCCGTGTTCCATGCGCACCGTCTCCGCTACGCAATCTTCGAGATCCGCTGCTGCGCCCGGCGGCAGCGCCCACATCATCATTTCCGCGTAAGACGCCGTGGGCGGATAAACCCGACGCGTCGCTTGATGAGTTTCCAGATACTTTGAGAGCGTCGTCACTTCCAGCCAATCTGCGGCAGCCTCAAGCGCGGAAAAAAAGCGTTCCAGCCAGCCGGTTACGTAGCAATGTTCGTAGGTGCCAGGCCAGACGCCAAATTTTTCGCAATCGTCCCCCACCGCGAACAGGCCGTGTTTCAGGGCGAGCCCCGAGCGCAAAATAGAAAGTGTTTCCTCGGGTTCGCGGAACGGGATGGTATAGCGCAGCGATTGCAGGCTGGGTATCAAGATAAGCGGAGTACCGGACTCTTCGGTCAAATACGGCTCGTGAAGTTCGCCAGGCTCGAGCCCGGCGGCAGCAAAGTGGGAATCGTCGAGGATCGTGTATTCCACACCGGCCTCGGCAAGCGGCAAGATGAGCCCCTGTTCCCACACGCGTTCTGCCACCCACGCGCCGCGCGGTGTTGTTCCAAAGCGGCTATAAAGAAATTCCGCCTGTCGGCTGAGCTGGGTTATTTTTTCAGCGTCAGGAATGGCAGCCAGGATCGGCTCGTAATACCCGCCGCCCACGTGTTCCACCTGGCCGCGCTCGGTGAGCTCACGCAACTGGCGAATGAACTCCGGGTGGCGAAGCTCAATCCAGCGAAACAGGATACCCGAAAAGTGCAGGTTGAGGCGGATGCGCGGATGCCGCGCAAGGATGCTAAGAAATGGCTGGTAGGACTTCTGGAACGCCTCCTCGATGACGTGGTCAAAGTTTCCCACTGGCTGATGGGAGTGAATCACCAGACTGAGTGAAACTGTGTTCGGCATTATTAACCGGTCCCCCCTAACAATAGTTAGACTAGAATGTGAAGCGGACAGTTACCAGTAAAAATTTATGCTGCTCATTTTTTTGTCCGGGCAGCCTGTTATAAAGGAGTCGCATTGAGGTTCTCATCTTTGCTTGACTACTGCGAGTCGCAGCAGGGAGCGATGCTCCGCTGCCTCAGAAAAGCGGTGGAAATAGAATCGCCCAGCGGATCGCGCCCCGCGCTGGAGCGCATGGCCGCCTTTTGCGCCGCGGAATTCGAGCGGCTCGGCGGCACCGTGCGGCTGCGCCGTGTAGACGAATCTGCACCCGCGGTCCTCGCCGAGTTCTGGAGCAGACGCCGCAGGCGAAAACCTGTCCTCGTACTCGGCCACATCGATACGGTCTGGGGGCTAGGCTCACTTTCCCGAATGCCCTTCCGAATTGCCAAGGGGGCCGTCTTTGGACCAGGTGTGCTGGATATGAAATCCGGCCTTATTTGCGGCTTGTGGGCAATCCGCGCGCTCCGGCAATTCGGGATCAGTCTCCCGGGCCCGGCTCGGTTCTTCCTGAACCCCGAGGAAGAAACCGGTTCACACACGTTTCGCCCACTGATCGAACACGAGGCAAAGCGTTCGTGCGCCTGCCTGGTGCTGGAGCCGGCGGCCGAAGGCGGCGCGCTCAAGACCGCCCGGAAAGGGGTCGCTGAATTTCATCTCGTTGTCCGCGGCCGCGCGGCCCACGCCGGCATTGCTCCCGCATCAGGAGTCAACGCCATCACCGAACTCGCCCGCCAACTTTTGCGCGTCGAACTCGCGTTCCAGAAACTCCCGGGTGTAACAGTCAATCCCGGAGTCATTGAAGGTGGAACCCGGCCGAACGTCGTTCCCGAATGCGCCTCGGCAACCGTCGACGTGCGTTTTCCTAGACAGCGCGATCAAGCCTTCATCGAGCGGGAAATGTACGGCATGCGCTCGTTCAATCGCCAAGCCAGGCTAATTGTGAGCGGAGGAGCCAATCGCCCGCCCATGGAAAAACGCGAAGCGGCGAGCCTCTTCCGCAAAGCCCGGAAGCTTGGGCAGGAACTTGGTATAAGGCTCTCTGAGGCTTCAACAGGCGGAGGCTCGGACGGAAACTTCACCGCAGCCCTCGGGATTCCCACGCTCGATGGTCTGGGCGGTGTGGGCGGCGGCGCGCACGCCGCCCATGAACACGTGGTGATCGAGGAACTTCCGCGCCGTGCCGCCTTGCTCGCGGCTCTGCTGGTGAGCGTTTGAAAACGCGTGAATGAATCTTTCTATATCTTGCGTGTCCGCTCAGACTTCAGAAGCTTTGCGGTCTGCTCGGCAATCAGGCTTCCCATGCGGGAAGTCGAAACGGCGCGACCCCGGCCGGGGATTTCCGCCGTGCGGACGCCCCGTTTCAGCACCTTTTCCACCGCCGTCTCTATCGCGCTGGCCGCCGCTTCCATACGGAAGGAGTAACGCAGCATAAGGGCTGCCGAAAGGATAGTCGCTACAGGGTTGGCCCGCTTGCGCCCGGCAATATCCGGAGCCGAGCCGTGGATTGGCTCATAGAGCGACGAACGCTCGCCGAGGCTTGCGGAGGGCAGGAGCCCGATCGACCCTGCCATCATCGCCGCCTCATCACTCAGGATGTCACCAAACATGTTACTTGTCAGAATAATGTCAAAACTTGCCGGGCGCCCAATCAGTTGCATCGCGCAGTTGTCCACGTAGATGTGACTCAACTCGACGTCCGGATAGCTGCGACCGATGCGCGTGACCACCTCCCGCCAAAGCCTGGAAGTCTCGAGAACATTAGCCTTGTCCACCGATGTGACTTTACGGCGGCGCATCCGCGCCAGTTGGAAAGCACGATGCGCCACGCGCTCTACCTCGTGCTCTCGGTAAATTTCGGTATTCACGCCGAAGCGTTCCCCGTTCTTAGAAAATAGGCCGCGGGGATTGCCAAAGTAGATGCCACCCAGCAATTCTCGAACGATGATCAAGTCCGTTCCCTTTACGTAAGCCGGCTTAATGGCGGAATAGTTGACCAGCGAATCGTGTACCTTGACGGGCCGGAGATTGACGTAAAGGCCAAGACGCTTGCGGATTTGCAGCAGGCCTTGTTCCGGGCGGAGTTCCGGACGCTTCGACTCCCACTGCGGCCCGCCAACCGCTCCAAGCAGAATCGCCTGTGAATTGTTGCAGATAGCTACGGTTTCGGGTGGCAACGGCGTCGCTGTCGCATCGATCGCGCTTCCACCAATCAGCCCAGTCTGGAATCGGAACGTAAGCCCATTGACCGATTCCACTACCTTCAGAACTTTTACGGCCTCGGCGATGACTTCAGGTCCGACACCGTCTCCGGGCAGGAGGGCAATTCGATACAATGCTTGCATTGTTTTAGTTAACTACAATTATATCCTCGCCACCTGGGAAAATCAAACTTTTCTTATGGTTACACCCTGAAAAGTAGAAACGGAATCATCTCCGCCGTACCGAGATACTATCGCTTTCGCAATTGCTTCGCCCTGCGTCGAAGGCAAACTGTGGGAATGAACTCGCGGATTCGCTAAGCCTCCACTCAAAACAAAAGGCTTAGCAAGCGTGTTCCGTCCGTTGGGGAACAGGGACGCAGCATGAGAACTCGTTAGGTACGGCTTCCTTGGCTCTCACACCGCTTAAGACACTTAACCTATTGCATTTCAACGGATTCTGGCGCCAAAGATTGTGCTGTTATAAGCCACTCACACGTCGATCGAAAAGCGCACTTGCATGTCATTCGCGGTCCTGTTAATGACACGGTCGCTGATGAACTCGGAGTTGGCCACGATAATCACGACATTATCGTTGGTACGTACCCACGTACTTCGGCCCCAATACGAACCATACCTCCACTGGTTCCGCCGATTTCAATACGGTCCTCCATACGGTCACGCAGCACGCCGGCGGTGCACCGCGAAATCCATACGAGGATGAGAAGAACGATGGCGATCTTCAGCACAAACATAAGGTTGACCGGTACCTGCACTGGGTGGAACAACGGAGCGTTGAAATTGCGAACAAGCCGGGCGTTCAAACCCCCGAAGATATGCGACAAATCCGGCCGAAGTGGGCCTCAGTTTGTCGTCGGGCATAAAAAGAGAGTCCACGCTGCGAGCCTTTGATACGAATATCGAACGCTCATCCGTAATAAGCTCGTTACGCTTGATTGACGAACTTTATTAACGTGAAAGAGTAAACGCTTCTTCGTAAACGGACAGTGTCTGCCGGGCTGTCCGCAACCAACTGAACTCCTGGGCGCGAGCCAGTCCACGCTCGATCAGGCACTGGTGCAAGGCAGCGTCTTCTGTAAGCTGCACAACCTTGAAGGCACATTCTTCCGGGTCGTGCGGATTAAAGTAGAGCGCCGCGTTGCCGCCTACTTCAGGCAGGGACGATGTGCCCGAAGCGACGACGGGCAATCCGTGGGCCATCGCTTCGAGAACCGGCAGCCCGAAGCCTTCCTCGAAGGATGGGAAGAGGAACACGCTGGCAGACTTGTAGAGCTTTTCGAGGTCTACGCGCCTCACGTAACCCAGCCGGTTGACCCGTCCGCGCAGTTTCGGCTTAGAAAGCGCCGCTCGCACGGCGTCGCTGCCGTAACCGTCGCCGCCAGCAAGTATCATGTGATACCGGTCGGGCAAGCGATCGAGCGCGGCCAGCGCTCCGAGCGTGTTCTTACGAGTCTGGACGGCACCGACCACTAGGACCAACTCACGTCCTTTCCCGAACAGATCCTCCCTCGTCTGTCGGCGCTCCTCCGCAGAAGGAAGCTCGGCTGGAACATCCACTCCGTAGGGGACAACACGGATCGTGCTCTGGGACAATCCCGTCGTTCGCTCCAACTCGGAGGCCGTGTACCGGGAGGGCGTGATGACCAGCGTAGCACGGCGGACAGCTTCAATGAGCAAGGCGGAAAACTTTCGCTGAAACTCCGGCGCGGAATACTCCCGCGAACTGAGCGGAAAAACGTCATTGACGGTTACCACTTCCTTCCGGAAGTGGAACGGCGCCGGACGCTGCCCGAGGCTATGGAAAAGCTCTGCCTGGCGAGGAAGCCAGAACGTCCAGGGTTCTTGAAACAAGCGCGTGGACCACTGAGATGGCGCTCGTCCGCCCGCCGGATTCAGGCGGATAAAATCCTTGCGGCGCTGCCATCGAGAAAGGCGGTAGCAAACTATGAAGTGATGGGGCGGGTTGAGCGCCACAAGGGATTCAACCAAGCGGCGAGTTGATATGCCGACACCGGTTGGCTCAGGGTCCACCGCATAAGTGGCGTCAATTGCGATGGTCGCCATTGAGCAAACTTTGAAGGACTGGATCGCGGCTCCAGCTATCCCGAAGATTTCGGCGGTGCTGGAGAAAAACAAAAAGGCGCAACAAGCTCCTTTGGGCTTGGTGCGCCTTCTTTAGCGAAACGCTTCTATTTCGAGTCAGGCAACAGGCGCCGATTACGGGCAAGTAAAACCCGTCGGCGGAGTGTAGGGGCTCGGATTACTGAGGCTTTGCTCCCCCGACATGGTATTCAATGCGCAGCCAGCCGCGTTTGCCGAGCTGTTAGCAAGGGCCGCCGCCGAAGTGGCCGCCACGGCTGCCGAATTCGCTGCGAGCGCCGCAGACGTAGCTGCTGTAGCCTGACTGTTAGCCGCCGTCGCCGCCGTGTTGGCATCACTGGCCTTCTTCGCCGCGATGATCGCAGCGATGAGCGCGCCGCCGGCAACTCCGAGCGTAGCACCCTCAAGAGCTGTACTGCCGCCCACCAGTTTCTGCGAGGTGCCAGCCTGGGGCGTTGCCGCGTTCTTCGGGACCAAGGTAATCGTTTTGCCTTGAGCCACGTCGATGGCGCGTCCGTTTCCCACAACGCGCAGCGAGCCTTCCTTCGCTGTCACCACCACGGCCTCGTTCAGCATGGCCACTTGACCAATGCTCTTATAGCCTTTCCCGGGGGTGATCGACCAACTCTGGGCGTTCACTGCCAAGTTTGAACCATTCGCCGGGTGAAACATTGACACGCTACCCTTAGCGAGTGTCACTGAGACCCCGTCCGTCTCCTTAAAGAACTGAGCCTGGGTGTTGCTGCCCAGTGTCATGCGGCTGCCGTTTGCCAAAGCAATGACGGCCGCCCCATTGTTCACCTGCAGTTGATCGCCACTAAACAGGCTGGTGTTGGGCAGGAGAGTCTGTCCGCTCACCGAAGCATTCATACTACCCGCAACCATACCGATCGCGGCCGAAGCCGCAAACGTCGGAGCTGCGCTGGCGACCCCCAGCAGGAGTAGGAACAGCATTATCCGCTTCATCATGTGGTCAACTCCTTTTTGCTCAAGGGCCAGGAGCTAATCACTCCTCACCCGGTTTTTTTACTGAATCATTCCCGACCCAAAACGTCCTCCCCACTATAGAAGGACTTTTCGTGTCTTGTCAACAACTTTTTAGGAAAATCCCGGCCCCCGCCCTCGCGCCTTCAAAACACCATCTCCGGGCAGCCTCATAGGCTACAAGCATTATTCCGGGTTGGACTTGCTTGCCTGCCATAAAGTGCACCATACGACAGGTTAACCAAGGAGTCAAGAGTTTTCTTGCAAAAAATTCTTATCCCCCAGATAGCTGGAAGGGTGGATGATGGGAGTCGTCATGAAAAGCGAATCCCCTGCCCCGAGCCAGGAATTCGTTCGCGGACTTGGGCTGTTCGACTCCGTCATGGTGGTTGCGGGCGCAATGATTGGCTCGGGAATCTTCATCGTGCCAGCAGAGATGGCCCGCAAAATTGGCAGCCCTGGCTGGCTGCTTGTAGCCTGGGCTCTCGCCGGCGCTCTCACGATTGCAGCCGCGCTCTGTTACGGTGAATTTGCCTCAATGATGCCGGAGACAGGCGGCATGTATGTGTATTTGCGTGAGGCTTATTCGCCTCTGGTCGCTTTTCTATACGGCTGGACTCTCTTCACTGTCATCCAGACAGGAACCTTGGCCGCCGTCGCCGTTGCGTTTGCGCGCTTTACTGGAGTCTTGTGGCCGTGGGTTTCTGAAAATCACTACTTGATCCCGCCCATCCACCTTTCCGCGCGCTACGCCATTTCTCTTTCAAGCGCTCAGTTGGGCGGAATTGTGGTGATCCTTGTTCTCACCTGGACGAATAGTCGCGGCCTGGAATACGGAAAAATCGTGCAGAACTTGTTTACGGTCGCCAAAACCGCAGCGCTTGCCGCAATCGTTGTGGCAGGTTTCTTCCTGGCCCGGAACGGACCGGTTCTGCTGGCGAACCTCGAAGGCTTTTGGAAGGCGCGCGACTGCGTCCCTCTTGCTCCCGGCCTCGACGCGATGAGCGGTTTCGGGTTGTTCGTGGCTCTGCTCGTAGCTCAGTCCGGGTCGCTCTTTGCCGCTGATTCGTGGCACGACGTGACTTTTGCCGCCAGCGAGGTAAAGGATCCACGCCGCTCGCTGCCACGGGCGCTGGCCATTGGCACCGTGACGGTGATTGCACTCTACTTGCTCGTCAACCTAGCCTATCTTTGTGTGCTTCCGTTTTCCGAGGTGCAGCACGCCCCCTCGGACCGGGTGGCGACGGCCATGTTCGCGGTGGCCTATCCTGGCGCCGGCCGGGCACTGATGGCTCTCGCCATCATGATTTCCACTTTCGGATGTATCAATGGCCTGGCCCTCGCTGGTGCCCGCGCTTACTTCGCCATGGCGCAGGACGGCTTGTTTTTTGCTCCGGCGTCGCGGCTGAACAACGCGCGCGTACCCGGATGGTCACTTTGGGCGCAGGGTTTGTGGGCCGGCTTGCTGGTCTTACCCAGAACTTACAATCTTCACACGCGGCACTACGGAAACCTCTATAGCAACCTGCTCGACTATGTCATCTCGGCCGCGCTCATTTTTTACGTCCTCGCCATCATCGGTCTCGTCCGCCTGCGCTGGAAGCGGCCGACCGCCGAAAGACCCTACAAGACTCCAGGCTATCCGTTCGTCCCAGCCTTTTACGTCGCCGGTGCGAGCGCGATCCTGGTGGCACTTTTCGTCTACCGCCCCGCCACAACGTGGCCAGGATTCTTGATCGTTCTCTTCGGGCTAGTCGCTTACGTCGGACTGTCCGTGGCCAGAAGCGGCAGAGGATAAACCCTCTGAGGCTCTTTTCATTTTCCCGCGCCGGGCGAGTCTTGAAAGAATGGCAACAGCTTTTCGTAGGTGGTTGGCAAGTCTTCAGGCAAGACCCTGGCTTCGCCGATCGCCGAGATGAAGCTGGCGTCTCCGGTCCACCGGGGCAGAAAGTGAAGGTGGATGTGGTCCGCTACGCCGGCACCGGCGCACTTGCCAATGTTGATCCCCGCGTTGTAACCCTCCGCGTGATAGACGGCTCCGAGAGCAGTCTCCGCCCGGCGGGCAAGCGACATCATTTCCGTCAGCGTCTCCACATCTAACCCGGTCAGCCGGGCGACGTGCGCGTAGGGAGCAATGAGAACGTGTCCAGTTGTGTAGGGATAGAGATTCAGGAAGACAAAATTCAGCCGCGCCCGCGCGAGAATATGAGCCTCACGATCCCGGGCAGGATCCTGCTGAACCAACTCGCAGAACGGACAGCGGTCGTTGGGCACTCCTTGGCTGACGTAACGAAAGCGCCACGGACTCCAGAGAGTGTCCATCGGGGAGCTATTGGGGTGAGCTCGCGCCCGTTGGGCCGGTGGTTTCCTGGGCGGCCGGCGGTGAAGAAGATTCACTGTGAGCGCCGTTGACAACGTCTTTCAGCTCTTTGCTCGGCTTAAAAAAAGGAATCTTCTTGGCGGGAACTTCCACACGTGCTCCGGTCTTGGGGTTCCGACCCACCCGAGGCTTTCGCTCGCGCGTGCGGAAGCTACCAAAGCCACGGATTTCGATCTTCTCTCCCGCCCGCAGGGAACGAACAATGCTCTCAAAAACTGTCTCCACAATCAGCTCGGAATCCTTGCGGCTCATCTCGACAACTTTCGCAATTTCCTCAATCAGGTCGGCTTTCGTCATCTTGTTCACCTCGCATTGTGTCCTTTGGGCGTGCGCCCGGGCTCCCCGTCAAACCGTCGATTCAGCATCACTCAATAACCTGAATTATGGCTTCGCGTCGGCCGCGGGAATGCTCTGCGGAGCCTCACGACCCACGACCTCACCTGCGCGGACGGCGGTAGCTAGCCCCGCATCCTTCCCGTTCGCCGGCGACGACTCTTGCCGCTGAGCCAGCGCTTTCATGCTCAGACCGATGCGTTTCTCCGCCGGGTCGAGCCGCAAAACCTGGAATTCGTACTCACCACCCACATCGAGAGGCGTAGGACCGTCCGAGGCATGCGCCGCGTCGATCTCAGAGTTGTGGCACAGCCCTTCCACACCGTCTTCCAGTTCGACAAAGGCGCCAAATTGTACCTTACGTACCACTTTGCCCCGCACCGTTTCGCCCACGCGCGTCCTCGCGAAGAATTCCTCCTGCACGTCGGGCTGCAGTTGCTTGAGACCCATGGAGATGCGACGCTTCGCAGCGTCAAGGCTCAGAACAACACCCTGGACCCTCTGGCCTTTCTTCACAACTTCGGAGGGGTGATTAATGTTCTTGCTCCAAGATAGATCCGAGATGTGAATTAGAGCGTCCACGCCGTCTTCGATCTCAACGAAAGCGCCGAAATCGGCAAGGTTGCGGACTCGCCCTTCAACTGTCATCCCAACTGCGTATCGCTGATCGAGCGTTGTCCAGGGGTCAGGAAGCGTCCGCTTCATGCTCAGTGAGATCCGGCGCTGTTCCGCATGGACCTCAAGGACCACCACGTCCACACGATCGCCCAACTTGACGATCTTCGATGGATGCTTCAACCGACGGCTCCAAGCCATCTCGGAGACGTGTACCAGCCCTTCAACACCCGGCTCGATCTCTACGAACGCACCGTAATCTGTGATGCTCACAACGCGCCCCGAAGCGCGCTGGTCAGGCTCGTAGGTCACCGGCACGCGCTCCCACGGGTCCGGACTGAGCTGCTTGAGGCCAAGCGAAACACGTCCTTTTTCGGCATCGTACTTCAGCACCTTAACCTTGATCTCTTGATCCACCTGTACCACTTCGGAGGGGTGGCTGACGCGATTCCAGGCCATATCGGTTACGTGCAGCAAACCGTCCAAGCCGCCCAGGTCAACAAAGGCCCCGTAATCCGTGATGTTCTTTACCCGCCCCGTCAGTTTCGCACCTTCGCAGAGGTTCGCCAGCAACCGTCCCTTCTTTTCGTTGAGCTCTTCTTCAAGAACCAGCTTCCGGCTCACGACCAGATTGTTGCGAGCCTTGTTGAGTTTGATAACCTTGCAGGAAACCTCCTGACCGACCAGCGATTCCAGATCGCGGAGCGGCCGAAGATCAGCCTGCGAGCCAGGCAGAAACGCGCGCACCCCGACATCCACAATCAGCCCGCCCTTGGTGCGTTCCGTAACGCGGCCCGAAAGATTGGTCTGGTTGCTATACGCCGCCTCGATTTCGCCCCATGCTTTCAACCGCACAGCCCGGCGGTGAGAAACCGTAAAGGTTCCTTCAGCCTCGTCGTAATTCTCAATTTGGACGTCCACCACGTCGCCCGGGACCACCGCTGTGGCGCCGTCCGCACCCTGAAATTCGCTGAGAGGAATTGCACCCTCGCTTTTTTGTCCTACATCGACCAGAACTTCCGATTCCGTAACCTTCAGCACTCGCCCTTGCACGACCTTGCCCTCGGTTATTTCGGGCAACGTCTGCATCTCAGCAAACGGGTCGGTTCCCTCAACCACCTCAGTCGCGTCCTTTTCGCTCCGCTCTTGCGGCTCCAGGCTGCCTTCGTAAGAAGGCTTCGGATTCTCCTCAAAGGACATCCTGCAATCTCCTTTCCCGCAATTTCCTAAAGACCATGGCCGAAGGAAGAACTCATTCTACCGTTCGGTCAAAACCCAAGTCAACGCGGCCTCGGGCTGAATTCTCGGATCGTTGCAAGCGTTCCGGGGCCGCTCGCTGGGCGGCTTGACTTCGAACAGCCCGCGTAATAAATTATGTACTGTACAATGAGTTACTTCACCGGCGGCCCGTAGGCTCACAACAAGGGTACCGCCCAAGAGGTGGCGTAATGAAAAGGACGAAGGCCTATGCACTATTGGCCGTTTGTTTTGCGTCCGGGGCGGTGGCGTCTCAGAAAGCTCAAGCGCCCGTTCCGGCGGCCACGTTTTCTCAATTTGAATGCTCGGGTTTTATTTCGTCGTCTCGGTTATCAAGCCACGTTCAGGTCTTTAACGGCGCGGATAACGACCTATACGAGTCGCTGCACGCCTTCGCCACCGGTGATTACGTCTACTTGCGTCGCAACGACCACCGCCGCTTCTACACCGGCGAGGCTTATTCAACCCTGAGACCCGAAAACGGCTTCGGCCTGAACCCCGCGTGGCTTCCCGGCATGATTCAAAACCAGATCCTGCCTCCGGCTTCGTGGTATCCACACCAGCGTTACGACATCGAGAAGCTCGGCTGGCCTTACGACAACACCGGCTTGGTGCAGGTGGTCCGTGTAACTCCACAGGGAGCCGTTGCCAAAGTCATATTTGCCTGCAACGGCATCTATCCGCAAGACATCGCCGTGCCGTACCGTGCTGAGCCTGTCCCGTCCTACATCCCCGGAGTTCACCTTGGCCGTTTCGCCGAGCCAAACGGCAAACTTGAGGGAACCATCGTTGCAGACGCGAACGCGACCGCCTACTTGGCGCGCGGCAGTATTGCCTTTCTGAATGTCGGAAAGAAGCAAGGAGTTGAGCCGGGCCAGCGTTACCGGGTCTTTGCGGTGTTCCGCGACAATATCGCCATGGGACTTCAGGGTTTGTTCGGGTATCCAAAAACGCCGCGCGAGACGGTGGGTGAAGTCGTCATCCTGCACGTGCGCCAAAAGTCCGCCGTCGGCATTGTCGTGAGCAGCTTGCGGCAAATTTCGGTAGGTGACGGCGTGGAGCTGGAGTAAGCGAAAGGCGCGATCGCGCCTTGAGGCAGAACTGATCTCCGCTGAACCCTCATTCCATGTCTTCCGACCGTATTTCCCATATCGAAGCAACCCGACCTTCCGATTCAGGCTCGCGAAAAACCTCGGCGCTGAAGGCAAAAATCCGCGCCCCTTCCTTCCACGCGCCGCGGGCCAGCCCCGCCTTCAGACAAGTTTCTTCCAGAAAGCGATTTCTGTCCCAGTTTCTCTCCGCCGCCACCTGGGGCAGCAACAGGCCGTGAAAGGACCCCTCCGTCACCAAAAGTCCATGTCGGCCGAGTTCGATCTGCTCCGGCAGAACTTCCCGAAGGGGTGAAAGCACGGAAACTTCAATTTGCAAGCGCGGCACTTCGTCCGGCTGAACTGGCTCGAAGCGCGGGTCAGCGAGGGCCGCGCTGACGGCGCAGTCTTGGACCGTCCGATATAGCGGCGCCAAGCTTTCCACGCGCCCCATGCAACCGCGCAGCGCGCCGTCTTCATTGAGCGTCACGAACGCTCCCGCCCGGCGCTCGGCCGCGGCGGGAATTTCGCCGAGCGGAAGGGTGGGCCTCAACCGAATCCTTTCTTCGAGCGCCAGCCGGGCAACGCGCAGCAAGAACAACCCGTCGTTCTCACTGAGCAGCAGCATCTTTGGCTCCCTCGCGAGCGCTTTCGCCCTCGCGGATTACGATAACTCGTGCTGCGGTGCCTGCACGCTCCGTCCGCGTCTCAAGGTGCCGCCAGAAACCCCAAAAATACTGCGCAGCTGAAGCCAGTGCAAACCACACAACCAGCCACACCAGGACGTCGCCCAGCATCGTCAGCCGCGGAAAGCGCGGACCCAGTGCGACGACGCCGACGGCAGCGACTTCAATCACCATCTTCGTCTTGCCCAAATCGGATGCGGACATGACAAAACCTTCCGCCGCCGCGACTGCGCGCAGCCCGGAAACCGCGAGCTCCCTTCCGACGATAATCACAACCAGCCATGCCGCGACCAAGTGAAGCGCAACGAGCGAAATGAACGCTGCGGAAATCAGCAGTTTGTCGGCAATTGGATCAAGCAGGATGCCCAGCCGGCTGATCTGTGAGCGTCTCCGCGCAAAATATCCGTCGAAGAAATCCGTACCTGCGGCGGCCAGAAAAACGCCCACTGCCCACAGATCCATGTTCGGCGCCGTGGTTAACAGCAGGACGACCAAAAGAGGAACAAAAAAAATTCGAAGAAGGGTAAGCCAGTTTGGAAGACTCATGCGTTGCCGCCCAACCCCAGCACCGGGATCACGGGAAGCCCGCCCGCAACCGCAGGATCGACCAGGATACGTTCTCCTGCGGCCACTATAACGAACCCACTTTCCGCTGTCAACGCGACGTACCCGTCAACGTTCCTTCAGAAGGACCTCGTCTGTTTGCTGTCACGTTAACGGCCGCGAGGCGTTCTCGTCCCGAAGTCAGCCAGCGTGTTCCCCGCTCTCGATTGGCCACTTCATTAGGCTAGTAAGACCGTAGTGCGGCTGTAATTGCTGAAAAAGCGATAGGACGACTCCTGGCGGAAAGACTAGGAGCCCGAGCCCGGCCTGCCTTGCTGTTGTGCAAAACACCGCCATTACTTCACTCTCGTTTAACAATCCGTCAGGCAGGGGTTTCCCACTCTGTCAACCCAATGATTTTAATAACTTAGTGAAAACAAAGTGGGAATCGCAGTAATTGGCGAGTTAATTGCTAAACATCTACTGTCCCTTTGGGAGAACCCAGACTGGGCGACCGGAAGATTTCCACATTTTTTTCCACAGCCCGACTAGGCGCTGCCCACGGGCCAAAAATCATGGTGAGGACCGTTGCGCCCACCTCTGGCGCGGTCCGGCAAGCCGTGCGCGCACGGATTCCGGCACTTCAGCGCGCACGAATACGCGCGAGCCAGCGAAGCGGGCAGAAATCACGTGTCCGACGCGATGCAGCAACGCCCATCCTTGACCATCCGCCGCGGCGAGGTCAAATTCAGCTTCCACCACGGGATCTTTCGCAAGGACTTCATCGATGCGGCGAATCAGGTTATCTGTTCCTAACCCTGTCAGCGCAGATACCTCGATGTCAGTGCCTCCGGGCGGAAAGCACCGAAGAAACTCGTCTCCTGCCAGGTCAGCTTTATTCCAAACGTGGAGCCGCGGCGTGGAAGCCAACCCCATCTCGTCCAGCAACGACTCAACCGCCCCGTTCTGTTCTGCGCGATCGGGGCGGGAAGCGTCAGAGACGTGGAGAAGAAGATCCGCAGAATGCAGCTCTTCAAACGTCGCGCGAAATGCAGTAGCAAGGTGCGGCGGCAGGTGCCGAATGAACCCTACCGTATCGGAGAGCAGCACACGGCGGCGCGAGGGAAGCTGCAAGGCGCGAACGAGCGGGTCAAGCGTCGCGAAAAGGCGCGGGGAGGTGAGGGCTTGTGCGCCGGTGAGCCGGTTGAAAAGCGTGGACTTGCCGGCGTTCGTGTACCCCACTAACGCAACCTGGGCGAAGCGTCGCTCGGCACGCCGGGAGCGGTGCAAAGCCCGCTGCGAGCGCACGCGTTCGAGCTCGTCGCGCAGGCGTTTGATGCGGGCACGCACACGGCGCCGGTCAAACTCAAGCTGTTGCTCGCCCGGGCCACGCGTGCCAACTCCGCCGCCGAGCCGCGAAAGCAGCGTTCCCCGCCCGGCCAAGCGCGGCAAGAGGTAGCTCAATTGAGCAAGTTCCACCTGTAGCTTCCCCTCGCGCGTGCGGGCCCGGCGGGCAAAGATGTCCAGGATAAGCTGTGTGCGGTCGATCACCTTGAAATTCAGAGCATTCTCAAGGTTGCGAAGCTGGGTGGCCGTGAGGTCGGAGGCAAACACGACACAGCCGGCTCCGGCCGCGCCAGCCGCCACCCGCACTTGCTCCACTTTCCCGCGCCCGATGAGCGTTGCCGCGTCCGGCTCGGGCAAGTGCTGTACCGTCGTGCCACCGATGCGCAGCCCTGCGCTCGTCGCAAGCTCTGCCAGTTCCTCAAGCGCTCCCGACATTGCAGGATGGCTCTTGGCCCGGTGCGCCGCACCGCCCAAACGGTCTGGCAGCCACTCAACCAGGTAAACGATTTCTCCGGTTGCCTCGCTTAAGATCTCAACCCTCCTCTGTTCGCGCCTCCGACGGAGAAGGCGCCTGCCGTTCCAGCATCACGGTGGAGATCGCGTGCTTGAAGATCAACTGCTCCCGATGATTGCTCTCGAGGATCAAGGAAAACTTGTCAAAGCTGCGAATGCGCCCGTTCAGCTTGATCCCGCTCATCAAGTGAATCGTCACCGGGGTTTTCTCCCGACGCGCAACGTTAAGAAAACCGTCCTGGATGCTTTGCCCTGGCTTTTCGGGCTGTTCCTTTCTGTTGCTCTCGTGTGTATTCATAAGGACTCTTCTCCACATTCAGGATGCCGGACGTCCTGCGCGACGGGACACGCTCCACCGGCCGTCGCACAAAGTGTTTGTAGGACGTGCTGTTGGACAACTGGGTCGTCGCCGAAACCCTCAAACCAGCGCACGTTCGCCTCTCGCCGGAACCAGGTCATCTGGCGCTTAGCGTAACGGCGAGTTGCCGCCTGAGCCAGCCGCACGGCCTCATCTTCCTTGAGCCCGCCATCGATCACGGCACAGGCTTGCCGGTATCCAAGCGCGGTGCGGAAACAAGGCTCGGCAGCGCTCGCCCACCCAAGCGCGGTCCTCGTTTCCTCAACGAGCCCGGAGGCGAACATGGCTTCGACGCGTCTGTCGATCCGCCGCCGCAAGTCTTCGCGAGGCGGTTTCAAACCGATTTTCACGACCCGAAAACCCACGAGGGCCGGTCTGCCGCGACGCTGAAGCGCTGAAATTGCTTCTCCCGCGAGAATGCGAACCTCCAGCGCACGAATCATCTTTTGAGCGTCGTGCGGATGGATGCGCGCAGCTGCCGGATCGAGCCGACCAAGCAACCTGTGCAGGAAACGGCGGCCCCGACGCCGTTCGATAGCACGCAGCCGGGCGCGAAGCGGCTCAGACCGTTGCGGTCCTTCAAACAACCCTTCGAGCAGTGCCCGCAGATAGAGACCGGTGCCGCCCGCGAGAATCGGCACCTTTCTACGCCCTCGCACTTCGGCGAGCACAGGGAGCGCCAACCGGCGGTATGCGCCGGCAGTGACGAGTTGATCCGGATCAGCCACGTCGAGTAAGTGGTGCGGCACGAGCCCTCTGTCCTCCCGGCTCACCTTGCCTGAGCCGATTTCCAGTCCGCGATAGAGCTGCACCGAATCGTAGTTGATGACCTCACCGTCCAGGCGCTCGGCCAGAAAGATAGCCAGGGCCGATTTCCCCGAAGCGGTCGGCCCGAGGATCGCGAATAACGGGTAATCTCCAGCGTCGCGGCCTACAGACGACGTAACGCCGTCAAGAGCAGAAACACGAACACGAGCATCAGCAAAAGCAAGAGGCCCAGTGTACGATGCCGCGAGGGGCGCGGCACCTTGCGTATCCAGCGGGTTACAATCGACGCACGAAAGATCAGGGCGCGTATCCGGCGTCAAGGCAGGGATTGAACTCTCCTCGCCTTAATTGTATTGAAGCCCACCTTCGGCTTCAAGAGGCAAGAAGAGCCGCCTGATGTTTTCCAAAATCTCTTTGACAAGCTCTTCCGACGCGGTAAGAACCTCGGGCGAAAGCGCTGCGCCGCGTTCGAACCGCTTCCCTTCGATACCGTAGATGGTCAAGCTCGCAGGCAGTTGGTTCATTGCGCGTCCCAATTCGACGGCTTCCGCCAGGCCAAACGCGTGAGTTGAATCCCGGAACAGAGGCGCGGGCAAAGGATGAAGCCCTGCGTCAAAGCGGTGAATTGTCCCGGGGCGGGCCCGGGACCGAACGGCATCGACGATATAAACCTGTTCCGCATCTCGCCAGGATTCGAGCAAGCGAGCCCCTTCGCCCCCCTGCTCCGCGACCGTCACTGCAGACGGCACCCGTTCTCGCAGTTGTCGAGCCACAAGCAGCCCCGCCCCATCGTCGCCGCGATAGTCGTTGCCAATCCCGATAACCAGCACCTTCGGGCTTGCCGGTGATTGCAAGATCACACTTTCGTTACGGCTGGCGATCCAGGCTGAGTTTCAAGAAATGGGCCGAGCAGGAAATACACGGATCGTAGTTGCGGATGGCCTGCTCGCACTGCAACCCGAGCGTTTCCTGCGGGAGGCTCAGGTATTTTCCGACGAAGCGGCGGAGGTCATCCTCGATGGCCTTCTGATTCTGCGAAGTCGGAGGCACAATCTTGGCGTCGAGTATCGTCCCCTTGTCATCCAGCCGGTAGCGATGGTAAAGAAGTCCCCGCGGCGCTTCGGTGCAGCCGTACCCCGTGGTGGCACGGGGCTGAACGTCGACAAAAGGCCGATCTGGCCTTTCATACTGGTCCACGATGCGCAGAGCTTCATCACACGCTTGAAGAACCTCGACACTACGGACGACGATGCTCTGGAACGGGTTCCGGCACGTGGACGCGAGGCTAGCCTCCCGCGCCGTTTCCTGGGCCAAAGGCGAGAGCCGTTCAAAGTTCAGGTTATACCTCGCGAGAGGGCCGACCAAGTAGCTGCCATGACCCTTCAGCACGGAGTGAAGCGCGGTCGAGTAAGGCACGTGCACTTCCGCGAAATTGTCTTCGTAGGCCCGCGGGTTGATGTTGAGCCCTCGATTTGAGACCACTCGCCCTTCGTTAAAGGGGTACTCTTCGGGATGTTGGAGCGCAACAAAGTCGTAGTCCCGCTCAAACTCCGGAAAGGGAAGGCGGCCTGTCCAAAGCACTGTCTCGCGCGCGGCATCTCGCGCCCATTTAAGGGATTCGACGAGCGGCTCGAAATCGCGCTTTTCCGGCACCTTGTAAAAGCCCCCGATACGAACATTGACCGGATGAATTGCTCTTCCGCCGAGAAAACTGAGGATCTCGTTTCCCGTCTTTTTCAGCCGCAGACCTCGCTGGACAACGTCCGCATGATCCTTGGCCATCTGGATCGCATCGGGGTATCCCAGGAAGTCGGGGGCGTGCAGCATATAGATGTGGAGCGAGTGGCTTTCGATCCATTCTCCGCAGTAGATGAGGCGGCGCAACGCCCGCAACGGCCCTTCAACCTTCACACCACAGGCATCCTCCATCGCGTGGACGGAGCTCATTTGATAAGCAACCGGGCAGATGCCGCAGATGCGGGCCGTAATGTCTGGAGCTTCACGGAAGTTACGACCGCGCAGGAAAGCTTCGAAGAAGCGCGGAGGCTCGAAAATGTTGAGCCTGACATCAAGGACGCTGTCTCCCTTGACCTTCACGTACAAGCCGCCCTCACCCTCGACCCGCGCCAGGTAATCTACCTTAAAGGTTCTAGTGCTCATGCGCCTCGCTCTCCCTGCGAAACGGCTCCGCCCCCGCGTTGAACGTGCGGAAAACCCGGACGATCTCCTGCTCTTTCATCCCAAGGTCGCCAAACCAGCCGCTCAAAGATCTGGTGTTCGGAGTCTCTTTGGGGCCGAAACAGCCGTAGCAACCGCGCTGGCATCCTGGGCAAATCACCCCGCAACCATCTTGCGTCACCGGTCCGAGGCAAGCTGTACCGTGCGCCACCATCACACAAACGACGCCGCGGCGCTTGCACTCAATGCAGACGCTGTGCCGCGGCGTATTAGGTTTCCGACCGTTGAGAAAGGCGCTGATCACTTCCAGAAGTTGTCCTTTGTCGATGGGACAGCCGCGAAGTTCGAAGTCTACCGGGACGTGCTCCGCAATTGGCGTCGATTTGCTGAGCGTTTCAATGTACGAGGGCGTCGCATAGACGATGGATATGAATTCGTTGACGTTCCGGAAATTGCGCAGAGCCTGGATGCCGCCGGCTGTGGCGCACGCTCCGATGGTCACGAGGAATTTCGAGGCTCTTCTTATCTGGTGAATGCGCTCCGCGTCGTGCGGCGTTGTAATGGAACCTTCCACAAGCGAGAGATCGTAGGGCCCCTTTGCGATAGCGCGCGAGGCCTCTGCAAAATTGGCAATCTCCACTTCGCCGGCCAGGGCAAGGAGTTCATCCTCGCAGTCAAGCAAGGTCAACTGGCAGCCGTCACAGGACGCGAACTTCCAGACAGCCACCTTGGGCTTTTGCGGCACTTCAAACCTCCCGAATGGCCAGGAAGCGCCGTAGGCTCTCGTAAGGGAACACCGGCCCGTCCTTGCAGATGAAAGTTGGCCCAAACTGGCAATGGCCGCAGAGCCCGAGGGCGCACTTCATGTTCCGCTCCACGGAGATGTAAATGTTTTGTGGGGGCAGTTCGCGCTTTTCCAGTTCCGCCTCCGTGAATCGCATCATCACTTCGGGCCCGCAGATCATCACCGTGGTGCTGCCGGGATCGAAGTCGGGTTTGGAGATCAGGCTTGTGACTACCCCGACCCTGCCTTGCCATCCGCCCGTGCCATGGTCCACGGTGACATGCACCTGGAGGTCAAAACGCGCCCGCCACCGCTCAAGCTCTTGCTTGTAAAGAATATCGGCGGGCGTCCGGGCTCCGTACAGAAGAACGACCCTTCCATAGCGCTTTCGATTGGCAAGCACGTAGTAGATGGCGGGGCGAAGCGGCGCCAGTCCAACGCCTCCCGCCACAAACATCAGGTCGCCGCCTGCTGCCGTCTCCACGGGCCAACCCTTCCCAAAGGGTCCTCGCACCCCAAGCACGTCGCCCGGTTTCAGCTTCTGCAACCCTTGCGTCACACTTCCGACCGACCGGATCGTATGCGTAAGCCGGCCGGGTTTGGTTGGGTCACCGCTGATCGAAATAGCGACCTCGCCCACTCCGAACCAGTAAAGCATGTTGAACTGGCCCGCTACGAAAGGGAACTCGTGCCCCGGACTCAGTTCCACACTGAAGGTATCGTGGGTCTCTCGTTGAATCCGACGCACGCTGCAGGGAAGCGGAACCATGGGATGCGCGCTAGGCATAGACATTAAGTAATTGAAAGCGGGTGGCCTGCAACCGCTGCTCGATCATCAAAGCGAATCGCTTGAGTAATTCGTAGCCGAGGTCATGGTCCTGCTCGCATTTGTTGCGGAGGCATTCGGCGTCGAGGGCGATGGCTCGCGTCAGTTCAAGCGCCCGCGCATCGAACTTCCAGCGATACGGCGGAAAAAGCCACGACCAGCCAAGCACTTCGCCGTCCTCGAGGGTCATTATCGTAATCGGTCCCCGCGGCGCGGCAAACATCTCGAGCGCCACTCGACCCTGGCGAAGCAGGTAAAACTGCTTGGCTTCTTCCCCCTCCCGAAAAATGGTCTCTCCAGCGTCAAAGCGCACGTTCGACGCGCACCCGACCATCAATTTCACGTCTCTGTCCTTCAACCCTTTGGCAAAAGGATGTTCAGCCACTATCCGTTCCAGTGTCTCCATGGCGATCCCTCTTGGTGCGCCGGAAATCTGACTCCCGGATCGCACGAACTTCTTCCGTAATATCAATGGCCACCGGACACCAAGTGATGCATCGCCCACAGCCGACGCAGCCGGATGTGCCGAATTGGTCAATCCACGTGGCGAGTTTGTGAGTCATCCATTGGCGGTAACGCGCCTTGGGAGTGCTGCGGACGCTTCCGCCGTGGATGTAAGAGAAATCCATCGTAAAGCAGGAGTCCCACTTCTGCCAGCGCTCGGCTTTCTGGCCGCTAAGGTCAGTGACGTCTTCGACCGTGGTGCAGAAGCACGTGGGACAGACCGAGGTACAATTGCCGCAGGTCAAGCAGCGCGCCGCCACATTGTCCCAGCGGGGATGCTCGTAGTTAGCGTAAAGAAGGCCCTTGATATCCGACACGTCCATCGTCCGGCCCATTTGGCCAGCGGTCCGCGCCACAACCTCTTCCGCTGAGCGTATTTCCCTGTCCTCGGCGGGACGCTGCGAAAGCTCTGCCAGAACGGCTGCACCCGTTTCGGTGCCGGACTCCGCTACAAAATAATGACGCCCCTCCTCAAGCGCCTCCGTTAAGACAAGATCGAATCCTGACGTCGCCTTGGGTCCCGTATTCATGGAAACGCAGAAACAGGTTCCCCCGGCGCAACCACAATTCACGGCAACGATAAACACACTGTCCCGGCGCAACCTGTAGGACGTGTCCAGGTATGGACCGTTCATAAAGACTCGGTCTTGCACGGCGATCGCATGAAGCTCGCACGACCTCGCCCCGATAAACGCCGTTTTCGGGACCTCCTGCTTTTCTTCCTGGACCTCCAGGCTGCCCTCTTTGCGCATGGCCTGCCACAGACGGACGTTTGGGGGGTGCAGAAATTTCTTCCAGGAATGCGGTCCCACCGCGTAGCCGAACAGCGCTTCGTCCTCGCGCCTTTTCAGTCGATACTTTCCGCCTTCCTGTTCTTCTGTCCAGCCCGCAGGCAAGTCAGCGGCTGAGTTCACCTGATCGTAGACAATCGCGCCATCCCGGATTCGCGGTCCAACGACCCGGTAACCCTTCCGAGCTAGCAACTCGAAGAGCTGGTCAAAGTGTTCGCGCTCGATAACGAATTGACGGCCGGTTGTCGCAGGCTCGCCATTCATAGTCGGTAACTCTCTCCTTGAGATGGCGGAAATTGAAAAAACAATTCGGTTTTTCGCCCGATTTTTGCGCTAACTGACCTGTTTTCTGCAACTTTAACCTCGCGGAACAATTTCAACAATTACCCGTTTAGATTCAGCGATATACAAGGATTCAGGGAAATTGTTCCTCTAATGATCCTTTGTTTTCAAGGAGCTGAAGGCAATTTGTTTCTCAATAAACCATCTTTTTTTACTTCGCGCATCCCAACTGACTCCCTGGCAAAGCTCTCTGACCCCCAAGACCCACCGTGCGTACGCAGACACTCGCTGGCCACGGTCGCGTCACCCTCTGAGCAGTGCATGAGCCCGCGGCATGGTGAGAGCCATTTGGAGTGCGGGAGCTTGCTCCCGCTTTCTTGTGCCGGAGGCTTGCTTTCGGCCCGCCGTGCGGCGGCAAGCCGCCGCACCCCATATCCGCTGGCGGATGGCTAAGGCCTTCATACATTTCCGTCACAAGGTACAACTTCATCATGATCATCCTGTCATAACGCCGTGAGACAGTGGAGACAAATGAGACAGTTTTTTCGCAGCCTCCCTAAAGCCGGAATTAGCAAATTCTCGGTAGCTGCTCACCGCTGAGCATGTCCAGCACCCGCCGGCCCCCGATGCGACTATTCAGGGAAACGGTACCAGCATGATCTGCTTCGACTCGCCCTACGCAAGCTGCACCAGCGCAAATCGGAAACTGGCGCAGTCGCTCCACGGAGCGCTCCGCTTCGCGTGCCGGGAGAAACGCCGCGAACCGCCCTTCGTTAGCGACGTAGAGCGGGTCAAGCCCAAGAATCTCACACGCGCCGCGAACCGGTTCCGAAACCGGCACTGACGCCTCATCAATCGTGACGCCCACACCCGCCGCTCCGGCGATTTCGTTGAGAGCGGAGGAAAGCCCTCCGCGGGTCAAATCGCGCAGGCAATGCAGCTCGATTCCGGCTTGAAGCAGCGCGTCCACGGGCTCCCACAAGGGAGCCGTGTCGCTCGCGATGAAGGACTCGAACTCAAGCCCTTCCCGGACCGAAAGAATCGCCACTCCGTGGGCCCCAAGACTGCCGCTCACGACGACCGAGTCGCCTGGTCGCACCGATGCCGGCTCGATCTCAAGCGCGGTTTCCACAATGCCAATTCCCGCCGTATTTATGAAAATGCCGTCGCCCTTGCCGCGATCGACCACCTTGGTGTCCCCGGTGACAAGGTCCACATTCGCCCGTTCCGCGCACTGACGCATGGAGGCGACCACGGTCCGCAACGTCACCATCGGCAGACCCTCTTCCAGAATAAAGCCGGCACTCAAATACAGCGGGCGCGCTCCGCACATAGCAAGGTCGTTCACGGTTCCATTCACGGCCAAATCGCCGATGTTGCCGCCCGGAAACACGAGCGGTCGCACAACATAGGAGTCGGTAGAAAAGGCAACACGAGCGCCATTTACCTGCAGCCGGGCGCCGTCATGCCGTGCTTCAAGAGCCGCGCATCCAAACACCGGAAGAAAGAGGTTTTCGATAAGCTGGCGCGTGAGTTTGCCACCCCCGCCATGCGCGAGCAACACGGTCTCTCCGGTGGCAGCCGGCAACGGACAGGCGGGTTTGAATTGGGTCATCGTTTACGCCTTCCGGTAATGATAATAAGCAGCGCAGGCGCCCTCCGAGGAAACCATCGGTGCGCCGAGCGGTGTTTCCGGCGTGCAGCGCGTGCCAAACGCAGGGCAATCCCTCGGCTTGCGGATTCCCTGAAGTACAAGGCCGCTGATGCACTCCTTCGCTTCCTCCACGGGGGCAGCCTCGGTCGGGAACTTGACCTCAGCATCAAAATCCCGGAACCGATCGCGAAGGCGCAACCCGCCGGATGGGATTTCGCCGATTCCGCGCCATTTCCGGTGGCTTACTTCAAACACTTCCGCGATTCGCTGCTGGGCATGCCGGTTCCCTTCCCTCCGGACAGCTCGCGAATATTGGTTCTCCACTTCGGAGCGTCCGTCCTCCAGTTGCGCCACCGCCATATCGATGCCTTCTAGCAAGTCAAGCGGTTCAAATCCTGTCACGACGATGGGAACGCGCCAGCGCCGGCTGATGGGCACGTATTCTTCGTATCCCATGACCGTGCAGACGTGGCCGGCGGCGAGAAAAGCATTGATGCGGCAGTTCTCCGAACCGAGGATAGCTTCCATAGCCGGGGGAACCAGGACGTGCGCAACCAGGATGGAAAAATTGCGAATGCCCTCGCGCTCCGCCTGCCACACCGCCATGGCATTCGCGGGAGCGGTTGTCTCAAAGCCCACTGCGAAAAAGACCACTTCCCGCGCCGGATTCAAACGCGCCAGCCGGAGCGCATCCAGCGGCGAATAAACCACTCGCACGTCAGCGCCCGCGGCCTTCGCTTCCAACAGGCTCTTGGACGAACCAGGCACGCGAATCATGTCGCCGAACGAGCAGAAGATCGTTGCAGGAAACGAGGCAATGCCAATGGCCTTATCAATGAGCTCAAGCGGCGTGACGCACACCGGGCAACCAGGACCATGTACCAGCGAAATCTCAGGAGGCAGCAAGTCCTGCAAGCCGCTCTTCACAATGGTGTGCGTTTGGCCTCCGCACACCTCCATCAAAGTCCAGGGGCGGAGAGTGCGCTGACGAATGGACCGTGAAAGGCGCGCCGCCGCCTCGCTATCTCGATATTCATCGACGAATTTCATTTTCGTTCTTCGCGAGGGAGGTCGCCGGATCTCGCCGCGCGGGCTTCGCCGGGTGAGGGTTGCAACGAGTTATTTTCAATTTCTTCCAGCATTTCTAACTGCGAGAGTGCCTCAAATATCTTCTGCGCCTCTTGCTCATCAATGACGGACAACGCGAAGCCTACATGAACCAGGACGTAGTCGCCCACTGAAGCCTCGGGAGTATAAGCCAGGCAAGCCTCCTTCACGACGCCGCCAAAGTTGACTCGGCCGCGGCGCAGGCCCAAGCCCTCCTCTTCGATGATGCTGACGACCTTTCCCGGCACCGCCAGGCACATGGCTCACGCTCCTTGCTCGCGGCTGGCTGCCAGGATTGCCTGGCCCAGCGCGATTCCACCGTCGTTCGGTGGTACCTGCCGGTGTGTATAGACCCGGTACCCTCGTTCCTCCAACCGGGCCGCCGATCGTCCGACAAGGTACCCGTTCTGGAAAACTCCGCCGCTCAAGATCACCTGATGAACCCCTACCTGTTCGGCAACCGCCAGAATCCAGTCCACCAGAGCATTATGAAACTTGGCCGAGATCAGGCCCGGAGATTCTCTTCGCTTCATGTCGCGGCAGACTTCCTCAATTAGCGAGCCCCAATCACCAACGCCGCTGTTCGAAGTCAGCGTATAGGACCGGTTGGTCACGAACGAATTCGTCGTCTGTTCGAGTTGCATCGCCGCCTGCCCCTCGAACAGGTTCGTGCGCACAACCCCCGCTATCGCCGCAATACCGTCAAAAAGCCTTCCCACGCTGGTCGTCCATGGAGAGTTCACACCGCGCTCCAGCATTCGCTGCAGAATCCCTTCGCCAGGGAATTGCACCGGCCACGCGCTGCCGCCCGCTTCCCGCAGCAAGCTTACTGCGGACCGCCAACACTCGCGGACGGCAGCCTCGCCCCCCGGCAGGCGGAAAGGGCGCAGATGGGCGACCCGCTCGAAACGCCCTCCTTGCACCAGAAAGAACTCTCCACCCCAAATCGTTCCATCAAGCCCGTAGCCAGTTCCGTCCCAGGAAACGCCAAGATAAGCGTCCTTGATCCCTTGTTCCGCGGCACACGCGGCCACGTGGGCGTGATGGTGCTGAACGCCGACGACAGGCAAACCGCAGGCTTGCGCCCAAAGCGTCGATGCGTAGTCCGGGTGCAAGTCACAAGCGACAAGCCGGGGTTCAAAATCGTAAAGCCGGCACATGTCTTCGATGGCACGCTCAAATGCGGCGCGGGCCTCGAGCGTATCGAGATCACCAACGTGCTGGCTCAGGAAAACCTGCTGGCCAATCGCGATGGCTATCGTGTTTTTCAAATGGCCGCCGACGGCGAGCACGGGCGGTAAGCTCTTTCCCACGAAAACGGGCAGCGGCGCGTATCCTCGCGCTCGACGGATGACGCTTCCACGGCCGCGCACAAGCCGGACAACCGAATCGTCGCATGGCCGCGCAATCGGGCGGTCGTGCATCACGAACAGGTCGGCGATTTCGCCCAGGCGCGCCCGAGCCTCATCGTTCGAGATCGCAATCGGCTCTTCCGTCGAATTACCGCTCGTCGCGACGACGGGAAAAGGAAATTCGCTAAGCAGCAGGTAATGGAGCGGAGAGTAAGGGAGCATCACGCCAAGATAGGGGGAAACGCCCGCCACGTTGTCGGCTAGCTTCCCCGCGCCATTGGGTTTCAACAGGACGATGGGCGCGGCGGGGGACTCGAGTAACCGCTGCTCGTCTGGGGAAACCTCGCAGTATCGGCGCACCATCTCAAGCGACGGCATCATCACCGCGAGTGGCTTTGCCTCGCGCCGCTTGCGCTTCCGCAAACGCTCCACGGCACGGGGCTCTCGGGCGTCCACGAGCAATTGGAACCCGCCAATGCCTTTCAGGGCGACGATGCCCCCTTGCCGCAAGACTTGCGCCGCCTCGGAAAATGGCTCTCTGGAGAGCATCCCAGATCGTGCCTCGGCCGACCCCTTTGAATGTTCGAGCCACAATCGTGGCCCACAACGAGGGCAGGCGTTCGGCTGGGCATGGAATCGGCGATCTTCCGGATCGTTGTACTCCCGCTCGCACTCGGCGCACATCGTGAAGCCGCGCATCGTAGTGCGGGTGCGGTCGTAAGGGATGTCCTCGACAATCGTGAAGCGCGGGCCGCAATGGGTGCAATTCGTGAAGGCGTAATGGATGCGCGGGTTCGAATGATCAGTCAGTTCAGCCAGGCAATCCTTGCACGTGGCGAGATCGGGCAGGATGCTGGTCACCTTCTGAGCGCTGGCTGTGCTCGCAATGATTTCAAACCTCTCATCGCCGGCCGGATTCAGGCGAGTCGTCTGCGTCTGGATAACGACCGCAGCCGCAGGGCGATCCGATTCGAGGCGAGCCAGAAACCGATGAAGCTGAGCCTCGTCGCCTTCAGCCTCAATGACCAGTCCTTCACTCGAATTTCGCACCCAGCCGCGAATCCCCAACTGCCCGGCCAGGCGATAGACGAAGGGTCGGAATCCAACACCTTGCACCGCCCCGCGCAGAGTGATTCGCACGCGATCGATCTTAGAGTCGGTGGTCGCGATCATCTGATTCAGTCCGGGTTACTTTTTGCACGAACGCCGGGCCATCCTTACCAGCCATTGGCACCGCACGTGCAGACCGTAACTGACTAGACACCTATTCTATCTCCATTCGAGGATGACCAGTTACGGAATAGCTTGCGGCGAAGAACGGCGGACGCGGCCAAGCGACCTTAGCTCAAGCGCTTTGCCCCACTTTTTCGGCGGCAGGATGAAAGCGAGTTCCCTCGCGGCCGGCAAGGTCCTCGTATTGGTGGTATTTCTCCGTAACCACCGATTGAGCCATGCGCAGCAGTTCTTCGGCTTCGGCAGAATTGGTGCGAGCAAGGGCCGTATAGCGAACCTCGTTATAAGCATAGTCCTTCAACGGGATTGTTGGCCGCGGAGAATCCAGGCGGAACGGATTTTCGCCGATGCGACGCATGGCCGGATTGTAGCGGAACAGGGGCCAATAGCCGCTGGCCACGGCAAGCTGCTGCTGCCGCATGCCAAAACGCATGTCGATACCATGGGCAATACACTGGCAGTAAGCCAGAATAATCGACGGCCCTTCGTAAGCCTCCGCTTCGCGGAACGCCAAAAGTGTTTGTTGGGGGTTGGCACCCATCGCCACCTGGGCGACGTAAACATTGCCATAGGCGATGGCCTGCAGGGCCAGGTCTTTCCTCGCCACGCGCTTGCCTGCGGCGGCAAACCGCGCCACCGCGCCCAGCGGAGTCGCCTTGGAAGCCTGGCCGCCGGTGTTGGAATAGACCTCGGTATCCAGAACCAGCACGTTCACGTTGCGGCCGCTGGCAAGGACGTGATCGAGGCCGCCATAGCCGATGTCATAGGCCCAGCCGTCCCCGCCCACTATCCAGACGCTTCGCCGGATCAGTTGGTCGGCCACGGCAAGCAGATTGTGCGCTTCTTCGTCATCGAGCCGCGCCAGTCTTTCCTTGAGATCGGAAACCAGCGCGCGCAGGGCGCGAATTTCAGACTCCTGCACCTGGCGCGCCTCGATGATCGCGGCGGCAAGGCCGTCACCGATTCTCGGCCCGAGCTGCTTAAGCAACTTCCTCGCCAACCCCACTTGCTGGTCGTCGGCCAGACGAAAGCCAAGGCCAAATTCGGCATTATCTTCAAACAGCGAATTGGACCAGGCTGGCCCCCGACCTTCGTGATTTTTCGTCCATGGGGTCACCGGCAAATTGCCACCATAAATCGAGGAGCAACCTGTTGCATTTGCAACCTGCAGGCGGTCACCGAAAAGTTGCGAGAGCAGCTTCAGATAAGGGGTCTCCCCGCACCCGGCGCACGCCCCCGAAAACTCAAACAACGGCTCCAGGTACTGCACGCCGCGCACGTTGGCGAAATCAACCCGCGAACGGTCATTCACAGGTAGCGTCTCAAAGAAGCGAATGTTTGGCCTGGCAGCCTCAATGAGCCTCGCTTTTTCAGTCATGTTGATGGCTTTCACGCCGCTCTCATTCGGGCTGACCGCCGGGCAGGCTTCCACGCACAGCGCGCAGCCGGTGCAATCTTCCGCGTAGAACTGCAGAGTGAAGCGCACTTCGGGAAAGCCGCGCACGTTAACCGGAGCCGACTGAAACGTACCGGGAGCGCCGCGCAAACGGTCCTCGTGAAAATAGCGCGCGCGGATCACGCTGTGAGGACACACAAAGCCGCACTGCCCGCACTGGATGCACAGGTCTGGCCGCCAGGCCGGAACAAAGTCTGCGACGTTGCGCTTTTCGTAGGCGCAGGTGCCGCTCGGGAAAGTGCCGTCGGCCGGCAGCAGGCTGACCGGAATTTCGTCACCGCGCCCTTCCATCATTTTGGCCGTTACTTGGCGAACGAACTCCGGAGCCGTGTCAGGCACAATCGGCGGAAGCTCTGCGGCACTTGTCACCGCACCGGGAACCCGCACTTCGTGCAATCGTTCGAGCGTCCCATCCACCGCCGCAAAATTCTTCTTAACCACCGCTTCGCCCTTTCGGGCGTAAGTCTTTCGAATCGATTCCTTGATGTGATGGATTGCCTGTTCGCGCGGGAGCACGCCGGAGATCGCGAAGAAGCACGTCTGCAAGACCGTGTTAATGCGCGTTCCGAGCCCCACCCCACGAGCCACCGCCGAGGCATCAATCACGAAGAAGCGCAGCCGCTTCAGAATAATCTGTTGTTGAACGATACGGGGCAGCTTGTCCCACACCTCATCCAGCCCGTAAGGACTGTTCAGCAGAAAGACTCCTCCCGGCGCCGCAAACCGCAACACGTCCTGCCGCAACAAGAAATCGAAGAAGTGGCAGGCGACGAAACTGGCGGACTCAATCAGGTAAGGTGCACGGATCGGACCCGGGCCGAAGCGAAGATGAGAAACGGTCTGGGCACCCGACTTGTGCGAATCATAAACAAAGTATCCTTGCGCATACAGGTCGGCGTCTTCCGCGATGATCTTCACGCTGTTTTTGTTTGCGCTGACCGTGCCGTCCGCGCCGAGGCCATAGAAGACGGCCTTCGTCACCCCTTCGGGCTCGATGCTGAAGCTCGGGTCGCAATCCAGGCTCAAACCGCTTACGTCGTCGGTGATGCCAACCGTGAACCCGTGGCGCGGCCCCGGCTTCTTGAGCTCATCGAAGACCGCCTTCACCATGCGGGGCGTAAAGTCCTTCGAGGAGAGGCCGTATCGGCCACCCACCACCACCGGCCGCGACGACCCCGCGCCGCGACCATTGGCGCCAGCGAGCGCGGCGACAATGTCCAGATACAATGGTTCCCCCGTCGCTCCCGGCTCTTTCGTCCGGTCGAGTACGGCGATCGAGCGCACAGAGGGCGGAAGCACCTTGAGAAAGTGCTGCGTCGAAAACGGCCGATACAGACGGACCTGGATTACTCCGACCTTTTCGCCGCGCGCCACAAGCGCCATCACGGTCTCGCGCGCCGTCTCTGCGCCCGAGCCCATCAGCACGACCACCCGCTCGGCGTCTTCGGCTCCTTCGTATTCGTAAAGCCGGTATGTGCGCCCGGTCAGTTCGCCGAAGCGCGCCATCGCCGATTCCACAATCCCAGGCACCTTTGCGTAATACGGATTTACCGCTTCGCGCGCCTGGAAGAATGTGTCCGGGTTGTGGGCGGTGCCGCGGATGAAGGGATGCTCGGGATTCAGCGCCCGCGCCCGGTGAGCGCGCACCAGGCCATCACGGATCATGCTTCGAATCTGGTCGTCGGGAATCAAATAGAACGTATTGAGCTCGTGCGAGGTCCGAAAACCGTCGAAGAAGTGTACGAAGGGCACGCGCGATTCGAGGGTGGCTGCCTGGGCAATAAGCGCGGAATCGTGCGCTTCCTGCACTGAGCCCGAGCTAAGTTGTGCAAAGCCCGCGCTCCGCACGGCCATCACGTCAGAATGATCGCCGAAGATCGAGAGCCCAGATGTCGCCACGGATCGGGCCGCAACGTGAAAAACCGTCGGAGTCAATTCGCCCGCAATCTTCAGCATATTCGGCAGCATCAACAGTAATCCCTGCGAGGCCGTGAAGGTGGTGGTCAGCGCACCCGACTGTAATGCCCCATGGACCGCTCCGGCAGCTCCACCTTCGCTTTGCATCTCGATCACGGTGGGCAAATTCCCCCAGATGTTGCGAACGCCTTCCGCCGTCCACTCGTCCGCCAGTTCTGCCATCGTCGACGACGGAGTGATCGGATAAATCGCGCAAACTTCGTTCACACGGTAGGCGACATGAACCACCGCCGTGTTGCCGTCCATCGTCGTTTTGGTCGCCATCGCTTACCTCTTTCACTTGCGCCGTCCCGCTTAATCCTTTGCAAACTGGCCGGACAGTAGTCATTCCCACGCCGAGCCCGTTCGCTGTGTCATTCCGAGCGGAGCGAGAAATCTGCTTTTCGGGCCGGCGCAGAAGCAGATTCCTCGGGCCGGAAATGCGCCGGCCCTTGAAATGACGGTGCCCGATAAACGATCACACAGGCTCCATCACCATCTCCATCGCGTGGCACGGGCATTGCTCCACGCAGACCGCGCATCCCGTGCAACGTTCAAGGTTGATCCTGTAACGAAGCCCGGTCCCAAGCTTGATAATCGCGTCTTCAGGACACGCCGCATAGCAATTGTCACACTCGAAGCAGTTCCCGCAGGAGAAACATCGCTGGGCTTCGTGCTGCGCGTCCGCCTCGTTTAGGCCGGCTACGACTTCAGCGAAACTCTGTACGCGCTCCTCAGGCGGACGCTGGTCTTGCACCGAGGGCAGAACGTCCGTGTAAATCGGCAGCTTGAGCATGGAGAACGACACCACGGAAGGCCGCGCCGGCTTGTCGTAGCGTTCACCCCGAAGCCACGCGTCGATAAAGCGTGCAGCTTTTTTGCCGTGCCCTACCGCCGTGGTCACCGTGCGCTCGCTCGGCGTCATGTCACCGCCGGCGAAGACGCCCGGGTGCCCCGTCATCATGTTGGGCTCTACTAAAACCGTGCTATCCGCTCCGAATTTGATCCCGTCCACTTTTTTCAGAAAGCCGCTATCGGTCTCCTGTCCGAGCGCCAGTACCACAGCATCCGCCTTCAACGTTTCAAACTTCCCTGTAGGCTCCGGGCGCCCCTCCTTGTTGAGACACATCATCTCGACGGTGATGTCATCGCCGGAAACCTTCTTGATCGTGGATAACCATTTCACCTTGACGCCCTCAGCCATCGCCTCTTCCAACTCGAACGCATGCGCGGGCATGTGCGCGCGGTCGCGCCGATAAATGATGAGAGGCTCGCTGGCCCCAAGACGCCGCACCGTCCTAGCCGTGTCCATCGCCGTATTGCCACCGCCATAGACGACTACGCGCCGTCCAAGCAGCGGCGCCTCTCCGGTCTCCACCTGGTGCAGCAACGTGATCGCATCGAGAACCCTTGCCGCGTCGCGAGCAGGAATGTCCACGCGCTTACCCACGTCCGCGCCGATGGCCGCAAACACGGCATCGAAGCGCCCCTCTTCCTTTTCCGCCAGCACGTCCTCGACTTTATGATCCAGGACGATTCGAACTCCCATGGCCTCGATCCGGTCGATCTCCCGCATCAGAACCTTTCGCGGGAGCCGGTAAGCCGGAATGCCAAAATGGAGCATACCGCCCGGCAGGGGGCCCGCTTCGTGAATCACCACGGCGTGGCCAGCTCGGGCGAGGTGATAAGCTGCGGAAAGCCCGCTTGGCCCGGCCCCAATCACCTGAACGCGCTTGCCTGAAGGAGGGCTGACAACCGGCACGGTCCAGCCCTGGGAAAGCGCCAAGTCACCCAAAAAGCGCTCGACTGCGTGAATGCTCACGGCGCCGTCCAGTTGCGCCCGGTTGCACGCCGTCTCGCAAGGGTGATAGCAAACGCGACCATGAACGGCAGGGAAGGGGTTATTAGCAACCAGCAGTTCCCAGGACGCGCGGTATTTTCCCGCCTGCGCCAGCGCGAGCCATCCCTGGATGTTTTCGCCCGCTGGACATGCGTCATTGCACGGCGGCATCAAGTCGAAGTATAACGGCCGCCGCCAGCGGAGCGGACCGGCGCCGCGCTCGTACGTCAGGTCAACTATGGGCGTAATATCGGTGCCATTTTTCGTCATTCTCTGTGCCTCTTACGATTTCACCTTACATCCGACCGATCCCCAGGTGATGTGACGATGGTCACAGACGGTTCTAAGCCCCGCCTGGATAATGATTGCAATACTCCGATAGCCCAAAGGTGCGCCGCCGTTTTTCCGGTATTTGCCCCCCGGACAGGCGGCGCACCACTCTCACTTCGCGTCGCGCCAGTTTGGTCCTACCCCAAGCTCAACGAGTAGTGGAGCGCGCATCGGATGCACGCCTTCCATTTCCGCCTGAACCACCGCGCGCGCCTGGTCAAGCTCCGCGTCGGGAGCTTCGAGCACCATTTCGTCGTGAACGGTCAGGATAATGCGCGTTCGCATCGCCTCCCGCTTGAGGCGCGCGTGCAGTTTGACCATCGCCAGCTTCATAAGATCCGCGGCAGTACCTTGCAGCGGCGTGTTCATCGCCTCGCGCTCTGCGCGGTTGCGTGTGGCGGGTACCTGGCTGCGGATGTCAGGAATTGGCCGCAGCCGGCCGAACATCGTCCGGACTTCCCCGCTCGCCCACGCCTGCTCCACGCAAGAGCGTAGAAATTCGTCTACCTTTTGATACCGCCGGAAGTATTCGTCGATATAGCTTTGCGCTTCGGTCTTGCTTGTGCCGGTCCTCTGCGCGAGACCGAATGAACTGAGGCCGTAGATGACGCCGTAGTTGATCGCCTTCGCCATTCGCCGGTGATCGTGCGTCTGCAAGGCGGGCGGCACGCTGAAGATTTCCTGCGCGGTGCGCGAATGGATGTCTTCGCCTCGCGCAAAAGCTTTCAGAAGCAGTGGGTCCCCGGAAAGATGTGCGAGCACGCGCAGCTCGATCTGAGAATAGTCCGCGGCGATCAGTTTCCATCCCGGCTCAGCGACAAAGGCGGAGCGGATCAGTTTGCCGAACTCATCGCCAACCGGAATGTTCTGTAAATTTGGATTGGAGGAGGACAAACGTCCCGTGCGCGACCCGGCCTGGTCAAACGTGGAATGGAGTCGCCCGGTTACCGGATCAAGATAGCGCGGTAGCGCGTCGACGTAAGTGGATTTTAGCTTGGCGCGCGTGCGGTAATCCAGAATCGCCTGCGGCAACTCGTGCCGCCCCGCCAACTCTTCGAGCACCGAGGCTTCCGTAGAGTATTGTCCGCTCTTCCTGAGCTTCTTGCCGCCAGGCAGCTTGAGCTTCTCGAAAAGGATTTCGCCAAGCTGCTTGGGCGAATCGACGTCGAACGGCCCGCCAGCCAAGTCGTAAATCTTGCGCGTAAGCTCCGCGAGCTTAGCTTCAAACTCGCGGGACATTTCCTGCAAAATGCCGGGGTCAATCCGCACGCCTGCCGTCTCCACATCCGCCAAGACTTCGGCAAGGGGCAGCTCGATCTCGTTGTAAAGTGCTGCCAGGCCTCGTCGCTCAATCTCCGGCCGGAGCAGCACGGCAAGCTCGTGGGCAGCGGCGGCCGCATCCGCCGTGGTATCCGCAATCTGTCTCCCCTTGCGGCGCGCCAGCACGCGAGCGGCCGACGAAAACGATTCGAGCGGATCGAGGAGATAGGAGTAAAGCAGCGTGTCATCCGCAAAGCCTGTAACCACTTGCCGCTCCTTGCTGAGCAGCAGGCGAAATAGTTTTGAATTGTGCGCAATCTTTCGGCGGTTCCGGTCGGTCAGCGCGGGAGCGAGTGCAAAGAGGACTTCATGGCGCGCGGTGTTCATGGCCAGCGGAAGGATCGCCCGGCGTCTCCCGTCCGCCAAGCCAATGGCCGTCAGTCGCGCGGAGAAGCCCTCTTCACCTTCGAAAGCAACGGCGAGCGCGAGCGGCGCCTGCGGCGCAAGTCCCTGGAGCCATTTCTCGGCTTCACCCGCCGTTCTTAAGTCCTCCGCCGCCACTGCACTCTCGACGGAAAGGTTGCTACCTTCGCTAAATTCCCTCAGCATGGACGTAAAGCCGAGTTCCTGGCAAAGTGGCACAGCTTCTTCCGTGTTGAGCGGCTTAAGCTTCAACCCATCAAGCTGGGTTTCGAGGGGAATGTTGGTGTGGATGCGCGCCAGATCCTTGCTCAGCAACGCTTCGGCGCGAAAATCCCGCAAGGCCTCGCGATAGCTTGCCCTGGCAACTCCCTGCCAGCCGTCGAGCGCGGCCTCAAGCGTGTCGAATTTCTGAATGAGCTCGGTAGCGCCTTTGGGGCCGATGTAACTTCGCCGCTTCCCTCCCTCGCTCACGGGCGGTTCCTGTCCGGGAAGCGGGCGCGCACCGGGAATGTTATCGCTTGGATCGCCGGTCAGCGCGATCCAATCCACTACCTTTGCCGGCTCGACGCCAATAATCTCCTTCACCTTTTCCGCATCGCACAGCGTCTCGCCATCTTTCGCTTGCCGGGATGGCTTCAAGACTTTGACCGAATCGTTCACGAGCTGAAACAGGTCTTCATCGCCGGAAACGATGAGCACCTCGTGGCCGGCGGCGGCGGCGCGAGATGCCAGCGTGCCGATGATGTCATCCGCTTCAAACCCTTCCTTTTCGGCAATAGGGACGCCCAAAGCGCTACAAAAGCGGCGAACATATGGCAACTGGACAGCAAGATCATCCGGAAAAGGCGGCCGGTTCGCTTTGTAAGCTTGCAGCAACCCGTCGCGAAACGTCGGCGCAGCCAAGTCGAAGGCGGCGGCCGCGTAAGCCGGCTTGTAGTCGCGCAGCAACTTCCGCAGAGTGCGCACGAAGATGAAGATGGCCTGCGTGGGCATGCCGCCAGGCGAGGCCAGCGCCGTCTGCATGGGCGCATAAAACGCCCGAAACACCAGCGACATCGCGTCAATCAAGACAAGTCTTTTGGGCTCGTTAGAATCCGGCATGTCTGAAGCTGATGGGTCGTTCCATGAAACTGTTCACGATGCGCCGTCATTCCGAGGAATCCGCTTGAGCGGCTAACGACAAGCAAATTTCTCGCTGCGCTCTCTCGAAAATCACCTTTTGTGGGACAGAGGACGAGGGGTCGCCTGCGCTCCGCGTCATGAGCCCAGGGCTCAGGATGTTTTCAGATTTTTCGCCGCATGTGTGGCAACCTTCTGCGCGTTGATCGACTGGCCGCCGATGCCCCAGTCTTTGACCTCCTCGATGGTTACAGAAGTCACATCTCGCAGACCGGGATAAACAGCCTCAACTGCATCGGTAAGTCTAGACAGCAACTCATGTTTCTGTTCGATCCGGAACGCGCCTTCAACAAGTTTCACGTTGATAATTGGCATGGGTTGAACTCTCCGTGTCCTTTTTTTGTTTCCACAGTGCCCATCAATTTTACTGCTTCATACGCACTGCAAGGGAGGGAAGCGCTTCTGGGAGTTCGTCTTCCAACTGGATGACTAAGGAGTTGCATAAGCCACCCTTTACGGGTCATTCCCACGAAAGCGGGAATCCAGTAAGCTAGACCCCCGCTCTCGCGGGGTGACAGCGATAGTGATTTTCATCTACATGGGCGGGCTGCAGACCCATGTGACGCTCGGAATGACGTCGTCCCGAGGTGCTTTTCAACAAACGCTCAGGGACCTACCACGACCCGGCGCTGAGCGACAACGAGCAGGCTGACGTTCCGGTGGCATACCTTCTTTAGCCAGCCCCACGCGTGCGAGTACAGGGACCGCAGGAAGGCAGGTACATACCGCACCCCGATTGGAACCTCGAACTCACGGAAGGATAGGAGATCGAAACCGGCTGGCTCCAGCAGGTTCCTCAGCTTTTGGCGCGAAAACGATTGTTGGTGCTGGAAGCGGTGGAACACGGCATGGCAATCCGGGCAGACACAAATCGCTTGCACCATGTCCTCCTCGAACGGCACCGTAAAGATCAGTTTGCCGCCAGGCTTCAAAACGCGAGCGATGCCGCAAAGCGTTGCCGGGAGTTGATCCGGAAGCACGTGCTCGAATGTCTCAAGCGATACAACCGAATCAAATGGCTCGTCTCCGAGCGCCCCTAGCTCCGTGCCTCTTGATCGCACGAAGTGCGGGCCCTCGGGCGCACTCGGATCGGCACCAATAGCATCGTAGCCCCGCCTGCGCATTTCCATAACCAGCGTGCCGTCACCGCAACCTAAGTCCAGTACGCGGCGGCCTAAATGCCGTCTAACCACGTCCAAAAAAACTGCGCCTGCCCGATGCGAAAAGAACAGCTCCCGGCCAACCTCTGAAAAGATCTTCCAGAAAGTTGCGCCCTTCTCTTCGTCCCAGTCAGTCTGGTGCCAGAGCGGGTTTGGCAGCGCGTTCATCGGGGTAGGCATGAACTGACCTGAACAGGATTATCTTCAGCTACGAGGGTATTATAACCAATCCCAGCACGGACCAGCCGGCCGCGGTGTAACTCCTGTCTCGGACGAGGTCAACTCCGCTCGAAAAAAACTGTCTCAGTGGTCTCACCTGTATCCGCTGTCTCATTTGAGTGGTGTAGAGTGTTTCTTGTCGCCGCCCGCCCCGGCGATTCTTTCTGCGGTTCGACCCCGGAACCGTAGCTCACCCGGCCCGATAGCTCGGGTGCTCTGAAACTGAACGCTTCGCCGCACTCGGCTTTGTGCAGGCGCCCCGCGACAATGCCTTGGCTGGCGTTGCCGGTGGCCGCAGCTCAGCACGTTCCGCCCGCTCCGGGACGTTTGCTCGGACTGGCTAGTCGATCAAGTGGCTTGCTGACGGCCGCCACAAAAATGAGACCCTCTGTGTTTTCAGCGCCGCCCAGGATCGAACACGGAGAATTTCTGTGACCTCCGTGTTAGAACTTTTTCACCACAAAGGCCACAGAGCTATCGCCGCCAATCGGGAATTGGACACGTCATACCAATAATCGGGAACTGGAAGAAAGCGCTATTCGTCCGGCAGCCTCAAATCGGGAATTGGACAGCAGCGCCGCAAATTTTGGTTCGATGCCCTCTCCCTTGGGGAGAGGGTGGCGAGCGGAGTGAGCCGGGTGAGGGATATCGACCGAAATCTTCAGGGCAGGTTCCTCGCCGCGCTCACAATGACGTCATTCTGAGGGCCGATGTTTTCAATCGGCCCCAAAGAATCTGCTTTTCGCTCGCTAACTCTCCGGCTTCTGCCAGATTTCAATAAGCTCGGCCGCCGGAATCGCCCGCCACGCCGCCAGCACTGCTGCAAACACGGCGCAGCCCACCCCGCAAACGAAGCACAGAAAATAGAACAGCGATACCCCGTAGTTTGGCGCTGGAATCCACGTCTTGAGGCTCCACATGGCGGCCGCAGCCAGAACCGCCGCGACGGTGCACTTACCGGCCAGAATTTTGAATTGCCGGTCGAAGACGCCTCGCACGCCGGCGACATCGCGGGAGTAAATGACGGCGGAGGTCACAGAAACGGAAGTCAGCAAAGCGAGCGGGATGCCTTTCGGTCCAAGGCGAAAAATGCCGACGTAGGTCAGGTCAAGCGCGGCGGTGAGCCCGTAATAGAGCAGCGACAAGCGCAGAAAAATGCTCATCTCATGCCGTGCAAAAAGAAAATAGTTAAGCAGGCGCGTAAACGAGTAGCCCAGCAGGCTCAGGCAGTACAAGAAGAAAATCTCTCCCATGCGGCTCGTAGCCTGAGCGGAGAAGCTGCCGCGCTCGAAGACAAGCTGCATGATGGGCCGCGGTAGCACCAGGCAGCACACCATGATCGGCGTCACCAGCACGAGGCTGAGCTCCAGCGTCTCCTCCATAATTTTTTGCGCGCCTTCCCGGAACCCGTTGGCGACGGCGCGGGAAAGCCCGGGCAAGGAGCTCGTGCCGATGCTTCCCGCCAGCAACTCGGCGATAGTGCTCATGATCTTCAAGCCATAATTGAGCGCGGTAATCGTGCCGGGCGGAAGAAACGAGCCGATCACCCGCTCGATCAGCGCCAGGGCCTGCCACGCGAGCGCCGCAAGAATCTGCGAGGCTCCTGCGCCCCGCAACCTGCGAAACGATTGCCCCGCTCCTCGCAATGTGAGCACGTAGCGGACAGGAAACGACCACAGCACCTGCCCGCCGAGGACGGCCACCTGGAAGAAGTAGCCGGCGAAGTAACCCATCACGATGCTGTAATCGTGGTAGCGGCGAAATCCAAATACGATAAAGACGATCACGCACACGTTCCGAAAAAAGCCTGCCGCCGAGCTCAGCGCAAAACGATGCTGGCTGAACAGAAACGACCGGAAGACTTCTCCAATTCCAGCCGGTACGATGATGAACATCAGCCAGCGCGCGAGCTGAGCGGACGCGGCGAACTGCGCCGCCGTGAAACCCGGCGCGATCACGCGCACGAGGATTGGAGCCGCCGCGAGTCCCACTACCGCAACCGAAAACAACCCGAGAGCGATAGTATTGATAGCGTAACTGAAGCCGTGCCACAGATCGCCCGCAGCCTGCTGGCTGTCAAACGAGGCGAAGAATGGAACCAGGGAAAACTGGCCCGTGGCCGAGATCAGATTGGTAATAATGTAAGGAATCGTCAGGGCAACGTAGTAAGTGTCGGAGTTGCGGGAAAGGCCAAGATGAGCGGCAATGCTGGTTTCAACGAGAATGCCGGTGAGCGCGCCAAGAAAAGAAAAGAAGCCCACCACCATCGAACTGCGGAGCAAGTGTCGCTTGGAGGGCATTGATTGTTCTGTGGGATCTCCCAGTGCGAGTGCGACCTATGGCGAACCGTAACGCCAGGTCAAAGGCAAAAAGTAGCGGGTCAAATGTTAGACCGATCCTGTGCTTTCTTTTGACTTTTAATTTTTGACTTGCTTTTATACGCCGCTACAGCGCTGCGGGCCGCGTTTCTTCCAGCCGCTCGATCCGCTCGACGGCGAAAGGCAGGGCCGCAAGAAACAGAAATACCATGAGAACGGGCGTGGAGCCGAAGTTGAATTCAAAAAAACCCTCGGTGACGAGCGCAAGCGAGGCAGCAATTGCTCCGTGCGCCACCCACCGGAATTTTCGAAGCTTGCGCGCGCAACGCACCGTGGCCGCGATCAAGGCGACCATGAACCACACCCACGCAGCGAGGCAAGGTAGCCCGCGCTCGGCCGCAAGCTGCACGAAATCGTTGTGAAGGTGGCCATGATAGCCCGCAATCGGAGCCTCACCGGGCGGAAGATAAAGATCATACGCTTCGGGGATGTTGTCCGGTCCTACGCCGACCAGCGGATGCCGCTCAACCATTCTCAGCCCCACTCGCCACATTTCGAGGCGGATCGCGGCGGAAGGATCGCGTTCCGGATGAAGAACGGACTCCGCCCGGTGACGCACGAGCGACGGGCCGGCCACAAGGATCAGCGCGACGAGAACCGGCAGCGTCCACAGCCATCGCGCTCTTCGCCGCGCCACTACGTATACGGCGCCGGCGAAGCAACCCAACCAAACGCTGCGCGTAAAATTCAGCAGGATCGACAAAGCAATGATCCCGCCGCAGACCCATTCCACCGCCGTGCGCCTAACTACCCCGCCTGCGGCTCCCCTCATTTCAAAGGAGGAGACTAAGGGGTGGTTGGCTGGTGCGGCTGTCGCTCGCCAGCCGAGCAGCAGAAACCCACCGATCATCAGGAAGACCAGCATTTGCTGGCCGCCGAAGTTCATCCAGTTGCCCACAAACCCGTGGATGCGCGAGACCGTCATGAAAAAATAAAAACGGTGCGGGTGCTGGAGGCGGACTTCCCGATACTGGCGGACGAACTGCCCCACCGCCAGCACGCCCGCCAGCGCCGACGTTACGAACAGGCCTCGAAGGAGAAAGAGCAAGTGGCGCGAGCTTTCGACCAGGTTCACCGCAAACAACAGGATCAGGAAAAGCGTCAGCTTGCGCACCTCGAACGCGCCGGCAGCGGGCGTCTCCGCGAAGAACACAGGAACGATGGTGAACACACAGAAGAGAGCGAGCGGCAGCTTCACGGGCGGAAAGGCGATCCGTGGCCGCGTCCTCAGCAGGTAAGCGAATGTGCAAACGCCCGCCAGCGAAAGGAAGATCTGCGTGGCGGCGACCGAGACCACAAGCGTCAGCACGAAGCCAGTGAAAAAGAGCGAGGCCGAGCGCGCGAGAGGGTCGCACGGCAGATCGGCCTTGACGCTCGAAAGAATGCGGTTAACCGTTGCCACACTTTTTGGGGGTTGCGTGACCGCGCGCTTCGCGCCTCCGGTCTATGCTTCGACTTCGGAAAACGCTTTGTCGAGAATGCGAGCCGCCTCTTCCACGTCTGCTTCGCTGATGTTGAGGGGAGGCGAGATGCGCAGCACGTTGCCATAAAGCCCTCCCTTGCCAATCAGCAGCCCGTTCACTTTAGCGCGGTCCATCACGCGGTTGGTCTCTTCTGGCGCGGGTTCTTTGCTGGCGCGATCTTTCACCAGCTCCACGCCCTGCATCAGGCCCATGCCGCGCACGTCGCCCATCAGCGGATGTTTCTGCTGAAGGGCTTCCAGTTTGCTGCGCAAGGCGCGGCCCACGCGGTCGCAATTTTCAAGCAGTTTCTCTTCCTCAATCACTTCGATGGTCGCCTTCGCGGCCACCGAAGTCACGGCGTTGCCGCCGAAAGTCGAGATCGTCATGCCTTGAAACGCATCCGCGATTTCGGGCGTGGCCACGGTCACGCCCACCGGCGTCCCGTTCGCCATGCCTTTGGCCGTGGTCAGAATGTCCGGCTCAACTTCCCAGTGCTCGATGCCGAACCACTTCTTTCCCGTTCTTCCGAAACCCGTCTGCACTTCGTCCGAGATAAACAGCCCGCCGTACTTCTTGACGATGTTGAAGGCGATCTTGAAGTATTCTTTGGGCGGAGTGATGAAGCCGCCGACGCCCTGAATCGGCTCGGCAAGAAAAGCGGCGATGCGGCCGGACGTGGTCGTGCGGATGACGTCCTCCAGGTCGTGTGCGCAGGCCACGCCGCAGCTTGGATACTGAAGCCCCAAGGGGCAGCGGTAGCAGTAAGGACTCAACGCGTGCGATACGCCAATGCTGAGAACTCCAGCGCGGCGCCACGGAGCCTGAGCCGTCAGGGATTTTGTCAGCAGCGAGTGGCCGCTGTAGCCGTGGCGGAGCGCCACTACCTCGAAGCTGCCGGTAGCCATCCGGGCGAGCAACACCGCAGCCTCGTTCGCTTCTGTGCCGCTATTTGTGAAGAAGCTCTTTTGCAGCCGCCCCGGAGTGATGGCCGCCAGCTTTTCGGCGAGCGCGACGATGTGCTCGTTCGGATAGACCGTGGAAGTATGCTGCAACCGGTCCACCTGCGCCTTGATCCGCTTGGTCACTTTCGGGTTGCAGTGCCCCACGCTGATCGTCAGGATACCGCCGAAGAAGTCGAGATAGCGCCGGCCTTCAATGTCCCAGATGTACTTCCCTTCGCCCCGGTCAGCCACCAGCGGCTCGGTATAGTAATTGACGACGCAGGAGAATATGTAATCCTTGTGTTTTTGAATCACTTCTTGTCGAGTCATGGCTTCCCTTCCCGTGATAAATGAGGCAAAGAACGGAGTTTACCACGACTTGTGAATGAGTTGCCGCTTGGAAGCCAGGATGGTATTTTTGTCCTATGAGACCGAAGTGGAGTGCTTGGCTGCTGCTTTCGGCGTTGACGGTGCAAGCCCTCCCTCCACTTACAGGACTTCATTCGGAAGCCGCTAAGCCGCGTTGCTGCGGATCGGCTTCGTGCTGCGCGAACGGGCATTGCCGAATGGGCAATTCACCCATGTCCGGCTGCTGCCCGATGCCTGCCAGCCGGCAAGCTGATAGTTGCACGGTCGGCTGTCGTCGTTCCGTTTCCAGTAAACCGCTAGCTCTCGCCCCCAGTTACGTGCACTTTTACCCTGAGGTGCTTGACCAGGAACCCCTCTTCCTCCTGCCTTACTCTTTAGGTCCGTCGTGGTTCTCGGGGCCTCGCCCGCTCACAGGATACACACTCCCAGCTTTTCATCCTCCAAATAGCTGAACTTTCTCACTTCATACCGCACGTGCAAATGGATGCGTACCTTTGTGTCGGCATGCGCACCGGTGTATGGGTGCGCTGCGCGCCCGAAATTGTCCGATTACTTCGGAGTAAGAAATGCGAAGCGCCTTCCTAATTGTCACGCTTTTAGCCATTGCCGCCGTCTTGTACGGAGCGGAAACGGCTGGCACGGTGCGCGGCGTTGTTCACGACCCTCAGCACCGCCCCATCGCCGGCGCCATGGTCACACTGTCCGCGCAAAGCGGCGTGTGGGCGAAAACGCAAAAATCCAATGCGAGCGGCGAATTCCAATTTCGCGACGTTCCCCCCGGCGCGTATATAATTTCCGCCGCTGCGCCGGGCTTCGCGCCGATCAAAGTGTCTGTGACGGTGCAACCTGGCCTTGGACCAGTTTTACATCTCTGGATGAAGATTCGGATAGCAAAGCAAGCGGTGACGGTCTCCGGCGCGCCCGCGCTGCTGAACGAGCAGACATCCACCACGCAGACGCTCGTCACGCGCAAACAAATCAATCACACTCCCGGCGCCGACCTCTCGAACAGCATGTCGATGATCACGGATTTCGTTCCTGGAGCATACATGGTCCACGACATGCTCCACGTGCGCGGCGGGCATCAGGAAAGCTGGTTTATTGACGGGATTCCGGATCTCAACACAAATATCGCGAGCAACGTCGGCCCGGGCATTGACCCGAAGAACGTAAACTCGCTCCAGGTGCAAACCGGCGGCTACTCTTCCGAGTATGGTGACCGGACGTATGGATTTTTCAATGCGGTCACTCCTTCTGGCTTCAACCGCAACAACGAAGGCGAATTGATCCTGTCCGGCGGCAACTTTAATCAGACCGATGACCTGCTAAGTTTTGGCAGCCATACGCAGCGCCTGTCTTACTACGCGAGCGTCAATGGCAATCGCTCCGATCTCGGCTTGAGCACCCCCACTCCAACCGTTCTCCACGATCAGGAAAGCGGGCTTGGCGGCTTTGGATCGGTGCTCTTTAACCAATCGCCGGAAAACCAGTTCCGCTTTCTCGTGTCTCTGCGGGGCAATCATTATCAGATTCCGAACACGCCCGAGCAGCAAGTTGCCGGCATTCGCGATCTGGACGTGGAGCGCGGTGACCTGGTGGGCATGACGTGGGCGCACAGCTCGCCTAACGGGACAACATTAACCCTCTCGCCGTTCTTCCATTTCAATCGCGCGGATTACATCGGGGGACCCGGCGACACGCCTTTCATTCTCAACGACAATCGCCGCTCAAGCTACGTGGGAGCGCTTACAAACCTGACCGTACCTTTGGGAAAGAACAATTTCCAAGGAGGCCTCGAAGTGTGGGGGCAGCACGACAACACGTTTTTCGGATTGGCTGCAAATCCGGGCACGCGAGTTCTCCAGCAGGATTTTCGCCCGTGGGGAAATGACGAAGCGCTCTTTTTCGGCGACCGCTACCAGGCTTCTTCCTGGCTGACCCTCAACGGCGGCGTTCGCTTGACGCACTACGGCGGCCTCCTGAGCGAAGATGTCGCCGACCCGCGGCTTGGCGCAGCGCTGCGCATTCCCCGGCTTCACTGGGTTCTACACGGATATTACTCCGACTATTACCAGCCGCCGCCACTGGACACGGTCACCGGGCCGCTCCTGAATTTTGCGGTCAATCAAGGTTTCGGTTTCATTCCTCTGCCCGGCGAGCGTGACAAGCAATGGGACGCTGGGCTCACCATTCCCTGGCGCCATTGGTTTCTGAACGTCGATCATTTCCGGACCAGCGCGAGCAACTTTCTCGATCATGATGAGGTAGGCAATTCGGACATTTTCCTTCCACTCACCGATCTTGCCGCGCTGATCTCGGGAACGGAGGTGACGCTTCGCTCGCCGGAAATCTTCAACCATGGATCGTTGAACATCGTTTACTCGAACCAAGTTGCGGAAGGACTAGGACCGATTACCGGCGGCCTTATTGAGTTCGCGCCGACGAGTTACTTCTTCCTCGACCACGATCAGCGCAACACCGTGAACACGGTCCTGCAGTTTACCTTGCCTCGCAAAACGTGGGCTTCGGCGGTTTACAGCTTTGGCTCGGGATTTCTGAACGGCAACGGACCTGCTCACCTGCCACCGCATTCGACCGTTGGCCTTGCACTCGGAAAAGATTTCGGCGAAGCTTGGTCGTTAAGCCTGAACGCGGTCAACCTGACGAACGCGCGCTTCCTGCTGGACACGAGCAACACGTTTGGCGGAACGCACGTCGTCGACCCGCGCGAACTTTACGTGCAGCTCACATGGAGATTTCATTACTGACATGAAAAGACGCCACTGGCTTGCCGCCTCTGCCTTCGCTGGACTTTCTGCGCTCGGAGCTTCAAGGTCTGATAGCGCGGCGCAGAGGTCGCCGCGGCAGTTTTACTCACTGAAGCGCTACCAGCTTCGCAACGGGCCACAGCAGAAGCTGGTGGATGATTTTTTGCGCGAGGCGGCCGTGCCGGCGCTGAACCGAGCGGGCGCGCGCCCGGTGGGCGTTTTATATGGAATCGTCGGGCCGGAAAATCCCTCGGTTTATGTCCTGGTTCCCCACCCCTCACTCGAAGCGTTCGCCACCATCGACGCGAAGCTTAGCCAGGACGCCGAATTCCGCGAGCGCGGCGCAGCCTACTTCGACGCACCCGCCACACACCCGGCGTACGTTCGCTTCGAAATTTCGCTGCTCGAGGCGTTCGAATCGTTTCCTCGCATCGAAGCGCCGCCCACGAACGAAAAGCGCATCTTCGAGCTGCGGACCTATGAGAATCCCAGCGAAAAGGCCAATTTAACGAAGCTCCAAATGTTCAACACCGCGGAGATTTCGATATTCCGGCACAATGGCTTCCGGCCCGTTTTCTTCGGCAACACGCTCTTCGGAGACAGAATGCCGAAGCTGACCTATATGCTGACGTTCAGGGATTTGGAAGAGCGGCAGGCGAGATGGACAGCGTTTGGCGCCGACCCGGCGTGGAAAAAGTTAAGCACCACTCGGGGCTATACCGACCCGGAGATCATCACCAACATCACCAATAGTTTCCTGAACCCCGCGCCCTACTCGCAAATTTGATTTTTGGTGCAGCACAGAATCAGTGGCAAACCTCAAGGTGCTGGTGTCATGCTGAACGCAGCGAAGCATCGCCGTATTTGGCGCAACAGCAAATACAGTGACCCTTCCCGGGCGGCGCAGACGTGGCGCCGTTTGCCATGGCTGCGCCCTTCGAGGATCGCACACATCGCGAAACGCGCGATGTGGCACCCAGGCTCAGCACGGCCCACTTAATTCTTTCACAGCGCCCGCAGAATCAGGCACTTCAGATAGTGTGTTTCGGGCATGGTAAGCAGGATAGGATGGTCCCGCGACTGCGTGCGGCGATCGACAACTACGACTGTGCGGTGAGCGTCCAGTGCAGCCTCGGCGATGACCGCAAGCAGGTCCGATTCGCTGACGTGAAACGAGCACGAGCACGTGATGAGAAATCCCCCCGGCGTAAGAATCTTGAGCGCGCGCAGGTTGAGCTCCTTGTAAGCGCGCAGCGCCGATTCGTGACTCGATTTATGCCGCGCAAACGCCGGCGGATCGAGCACGACCGTGTCGAAACGCAACCCATCGTGGTCAGCCGCCTTCAGCACGTCAAAACAGTTTGCCTGGCGCCACTCGATGTTGTCGAGGCCGTTCAGCTCCCCGTTGCGCCGCGCGGCCTCCAGCGCCTCGCTGGAGCTGTCCACGGCCACAACGCTTTCGCACTGCGGCGCGAGGGTCAGCGCAAAGCCACCCGTGTAACAGAAGCAATCGAGCAAGCGCCCGCGAGCGTAACAACGGGTGACGGAGCGATTCTCCCGCTGATCCAAAAACTCCCCCGTCTTTTGCCCGGCGAGGATATCCACGTGGAACTTCACCCCGTTTTCTTCAATGACGACTTCCGGCGACGGCTCTCCCGCCAGCACGCCCTTTTGCTCCGGAAGTCCTTCGAGGGCGCGCACGGCCACGTCGTTGCGCTCGACTACCGCCCGCGGCCCGAATCGCTCGGTAAGAATCGCCACCACGTCCGCCTTCATGCGCTCCATGCCCTGGCTGAGCGTCTGAAGAGCGAGACAGTCCCCGTAGCGGTCCACAATGAGCGACGGCAGCAGGTCGCCTTCGGATGCCACCAGCCGGTACGCCTGCGCTCCTTCCGCGACGAGCGGTCGATAAGCCGCGGCCTGCGCGATCCGTTCAGTAAGGAAAGCGCGGTCGAATGGTCGCTCTTCACGCGTGAGCATCCGCAACGCGATTTGCGATTGCGTGCTCCACAGCGCCTGCCCCCAGAATCGGCCCTTGCGGTCCAGCACGCGCACTACTGCGCCGGGCTCGGCCGCGCTCTCGCTCTTCACATCGCTCCGATAAATCCACGGATGGCCGGAGGCGATGCGGTCGATGGCCCGGCTTGAGATCCGTACCTCAGGTTGAGTCATGGAAGGAATTTAACACAGAGGTTACAGCATAGTAGAGCCGCAGCCCCAAGCAGATTCGTCTACCGCTTCGCGAGATCGGAATGACGTCATTCTGAGCGGGGCGAAGAATCTGCTTATGTCTGCTGTCTATGGATTAAATGCAGATTCCTCGGTCCGGCAAAAAACACCGGTCCTCGGAATGACGGGTTGAGTGGATGGTCAGAATGATGACAGTCAAACCGTGTCGCAGGGAGGAGCCGCGGGAGCGGATTGCTCCACTCCCGCGGCTGGAGGCTGCCTGGTCTCAGGGGAGAATGTAGCGGATGTCGGCGTAGACCATGCTGAGGTGCGCATTCTTGGGCTGGCCCAGAGTAACAAACCACGGAGAGCGTGTGAGGTAAGAATACTGCGTGATAAGCTGGAGCGCTCCGTAATGCGGGTTCTTCCAGAAGGTTTGAATCCAACCGAAAGTGGGTTCCTGGAGGTTACGATTCTGGGAACTCGGAGCTCCAGGATAGCCCCAGCCGTAGTAGGTGAAAGCGCCACCCGTCGGCGAAGGGACGACCGTATAATCGCGCCCGAAGTAGGCATTGCTGTAGTAGCCGTAAAACATGGTCTGCGGCGTAATCTGGTATTCAAAGCCACCCATTCCCGAGACTGCCTGGACCAGCGAGATGGTGCCGTCTGGGCGAACCATGAAATCCGGCCCCAGGCCGATGACGTAGCGGCCTCCGCCGCTGCTGTAGTACGAGGTCGCGATGAGATGAAAATTCTTCCAAAGCTCAAGATTGAAATTGAACTCGCCCCCGCCTCCCGTTGCCGTATTCTTGACGTTGGTGGCGGGATCGAACGTCCTGAAATTTGAAAGAAGGCCAGCGAATTCGAAGTGCATGTCCCTTCCGTTGACCTTGGGATCGAAGGCCAGCTTGCCGACGAGGTCCGGAACGAAAGCGGGCGCACTGTTGTACGTGCCGTTGTCGACTTCGTTTGCAAACGCAGCGGGAATGGTCGCTCCACCAACGAAGGGATCAGAATTTTCTACAGAAAGCGCGGCCGTCACAATCGGCGAGGCGTGGTAAGTGACGCGGAACTGAAGTTGACGCGACCAGGTGAGGCCCATCTGGTAGTTCGTATCCATGTCTTGGGAATAGAAGATATTGGCGGGCATGGGCGAGATACCGACGCGGCCCGGCGTCATCAAGCTCCAGGATTGTCCCGCCATGAAATCGACCTTGCCCATCCTCACTCTGGCCCAGTAAAGGCGAAGGCGGAAGCTATCGCTGTTGCTGGTTTGAAACGCGCCGGGAGGCTGGAAGCCGAGGAAGTCCGATTCCCAATAGCCCCGCACCGGCATGCCATCGAACGTGCTGTCGAGTTCCGCGCCGATCCGGGAGTTTTGAATGGAGAGACGGTTCTCTGTCAATCGTCCGGCAGTGGTATTGGAGAACGGAAGACTGCCGAAGGAGGTGCCGATGCCGCTGCCAAGGTTAGTGGTGCGGAAGAACTCTGTCGAATCGACAAACCCTACGGGCGTAAGTGTGGCGCTGCCAATTTTCAGATGCTCCGGAGCAATGGGTGAGTTAGTTATCGCCGGATTCAACTGTTGGTCCGAATCGTACCCTGACGACGCTGGCGGTGCCGAGTCGCTCACTACGGAAGGCGGAGTCGCATTCGCTTCGAGCACCTTCGGCTTTGAGGCCGGCTTGGCAGGCGAGGCCTTGACGGCCGCGTCAGCCGGCTTCGGCGCGCCGGATTCAGCAACGGTTTGACGCGCGGGTTTTGGAACACCAACCGCCTGCGGAGATTTGGGCTGCGGCGAGGAGTTTGCCGACACGAGTTTTTCGAGCAGCTCCTGTTGTTTCTTCATTGCAGCACGGAGGGCCGAAATTTCTTTCTGTTGTTGAAGGAGTTGTTGCTTCAGCGCATCGACTTCGCGGCCTCTGCCGCTTGCTCTCTTAGATTGGTCGGCCGCTGGGGCGGCGTTCGAGGTCTGAGCATGGAGTCGGAGGGTCAGGAAAAGAGCGCTGGACAGGAACGTTGCACACGCCAGCAGCGCTCGTATCTTTCGTGGCATTATCTGCTCCTTTCGTGAAGTGTGTGCATGGATCCGGCGCGACCAGAATCGCCAGTTTCCCCGCAGAAAGAGTGGGGGACTCGAACAAACCGCAGATTATAAAGCCTGGGTTAACCCAGCATCAACGGATTGTGAAGTTTATGTTACAGATGTACAAGGGCTGATTTCTTCGAATTCCACCCTCGCCGATTCGCACTTGATCCGCACGAATTTCGAGACGATCATGATCTGACGCGCCAGCCATCGACCAGCGATGTAGAAGAAGGGCGAGCTATTGGCGTCTTGGCGCCTTTGTGGTGAATTGATTTCGCTCCTAGGTTCATCTTGACACGCGCTGAGAGGGAGATCTAACGATGAGACTGGTAGCTGCCGCAGCGGGCTTTTTTTTGCTGGCTGTGGTTCTGTGGGATTCGTTCGAGACCATCGTCCTTCCCCGGCGCGTCACCCGCTATTTTCGCCTTACGCGTGCGTTTTACCGTTACACGTGGTTTTTGTGGTCAGCGATTGTGAGGCGGGTCAAACGCGCGAGGAGGCGCGAAACGCTACTTAGCTACTTCGGCCCGTTGTCGCTGCTTACTCTGTTTGCAGTGTGGACGCTCGGCGTGATCGCGAGTTTCGGCCTCTTTCACTGGGCCGCCGACTCGGCGCTAATTTTGAACGGCTCTAAGCGCGGATTTTGGACCGATCTTTACCTAAGCGGAACGACGTTCTTCACGCTCGGGATGGGTGATGTTACGCCGCGCTCATCGCTCGCCCGCTTGATCACCGTGGTCGAATCGGGTACAGGATTTGGCTTGATCGCCATCGTCATCGCCTATCTGCCGGTCATGTACGGAGCTTTTTCGCAGCGCGAGGTGAATATCTCCCTGATGGACGCCCGCGCCGGTTCCCCCCCGACGGCCGCCGAGCTCTTGCGGCGTCACGCGCATCCGGAGCAGAGACAGGCGCTCACCGAGCATCTGAGCCGATGGGAAGTGTGGTCTGCGGAGCTTATGGAAAGTCACCTCTCGTATCCCGTCCTGTGCTTCTTCCGCTCCCAGCACAGCAACCAGTCGTGGCTCGCCGCGCTCACCACCGTTCTGGACGCGAGCGCCTTTCTCATGATTTATGCGGAGGACAAGCTGGCCTGGCAAGCCCAGCTCACTTTTGCCATCGCTCGCCACACGGTCGTCGACCTGTCCCAGGTCATCTACAGCCCGCCTCTCCCTCTCGACGAGGACCGCCTGCCCGAAGCCGCGCTCGCCAATCTCTGGGAATCGCTGAGCGAGACCGGTATGCCACTCCGCGCCGACACCGCTCAGCGCCGATTAGGCGAGCTCCGCTCCATGTACGAGCCTTATTTGAACGGACTCTCCAAGCGGTTCCTTCTGCCACTCCCCCCGTGGATGCTCGTCCATGAGGGCTTCGACAACTGGCAGCGAAGCGCCTGGAAGCAGTCAGTCACGCTGCTTGAGCGCTTCCAGGTTCGAGACGACAGCGAGCACGAGGAGCAGCGTTAGCCGCGCGCACCGCCCCGGAAAGATCAGGGCACAGGTGACGGCTCATCGGCAGAACCTGGGCGACTGTCGGCGGGCAGTTAGGATCGGGCTGTGAGCCCGATTCTCCGCGAGTTCGGTGATTTATTCGATTAGCCGACTGTCGAGACCGGTGAAACCGTTGCAGAACGCGCGATGGCATTTTTCATGTCGAACTACGGCGCGGCGGCCCGGGATGTTTACTGGCAATGAGAGTTTACGCACTCACAAAATTACGGACGGACGATGAGCAAGAGAACCCCGGCATTCTCAAGACATGGCGCGTTCCTATTTACCGTGCAACTAGTCTTGATCACTCTCGCTGAACGCGCAGAGTCCGACGGGAACGGTCGCAGGCGTGATCAAAGACTTGAGTGTCGCCAGGGTCCCCGCCGCGCGCATTGTTGTGACAGGCTCGAGCTCGGCATTTAGGCGTTTCGCGGACAGCGAAGATCGTGGCGAATTCCGCGTCGTCGGACTGATGCCGGGCAAATATGAGGTCACTGTATCGAAACAAGGTTTTCAGTCTGCCCGCTCCCATGTGATCGTCCGGGTCAACTCGACGAGCGACGTCACGGTCATCCTGGCTCCGACAGCGGTTCGCCAGTCGGTCCATGTCCAGGGCGCTGCTTCTTCCATAACGACTCAGCCCATCTCCGCCACTCGCGTGGCGCTTCAAGGTGTAGTGACGGCGAAGGATCTTCAACAGATTCCACTCGCCAACCGAAGCTTTGCCAATATCGCCTACCTGGTCTCCGGCACAGAACCCGTCGAGCCTTCCGACCCGACGAAAGCCAGGATTACCGCCGTTTCGAGCGGTGGAAGCTCAGGCCTGAACGACACCCTGTCCGTTGACGGCATCGATGATTCGGACGATTACATCGGCGGCCTTCTCCAGAATTTCTCTCCTGATGCAATCGAGCAGTTTTCTCTAACCACCGCGCAGGCAGCAGCCGATACCGGCAACACCACCGGCGCCTCAGTTGTGATCGTCACCAAGCGCGGCACAAACCAATGGCACGGAGACGATGCATTCTATGAGAGAGCGGCGGCGTTGAACGCCCGGTTTCCCATTGACAATCCTCCCTCGCAGCCCAAACAGCCGTTTTCACGCCAAAATTATATTGGCACGATTGGAGGCCCGATCCACAAAAGCAAGCTCTGGTTCTTTTCGTCACTGGAATATGTTAACGAGCTCGCCAGCATAGCTTACAGCCAGGCCAGCCTCTCGCAGTTCAACGCGCTCGCGTCGTTGGCGTCCGAAGGGCGAATTCCGGGCGTCAGCTCGATTGCGGTGCCCAGCAACGTCCCAATTCCATTCCACGACGCCCTGGCTACCACTCGCTTTGACTATACCCAGTCGGAGCGCTCCCAGTGGTTCCTTCGCTTAGCCGCTGACACTTATCTCACGAACAACATGTTCGTGCAGCAAGGGTCGCTGCCCTCCACCGGCAGTACATCTCACTCTAACTACTTCAACCTCGCTCTTCGCAATGAATACACTTTCAGCCCCACGTGGCTTGGTTCGTTTACCTTTGGCGCCGGAAGTCTCGACCTTACCGAAAGTCGCAATGTCAATTTGGGTTTTGCTTTGGCCTTTCCATTTACCTCGACGTCAAGCACCATCTCGGGCTTCGAGACCTTCGGCGACAGCCAATTCGTCACGCCGATCACGGCATTTCCTGTTCTGCGGGAACAGCAGAAGTATCAATTCACGTACGACCTGAGCCACGCTGCAGGTGACCACGCAGTTCGCTTTGGTGTGAACTTCATTCACGAACCGGTCTTGAGCGGCGCGCTCCCCGGCACTCCGGAAAATCTCACCGTATTTCCCCAGGATCCCACAACCTATCTCGGAGACCCTGCGCAGTTTTCGATCGACCTGGTTTGCGGGCCTGGGGCAACACTCGGAACGACCTGCACTCACACCCCCGCAATGAACGGTAGTTTTTCGCAGAACGTTCAGCGGCTGGGAATGTATGCCCAAGACTCTTGGCGGGTCAGCCGGCAAGTCACGGTGGATTACGGACTACGCTACGACACGACGTTTGGCCTCTTCACTGCCTCCGGTCGCTCCCAGTCCCAGAATCCCGCGTGGCTGACCCTCAAGGCTCTGCAAATTCCCTTAAGCCCGGGTGTACCCCACGACTATCACAAAGCGCTGGCGCCCCGGTTGGGAGTGGCCTACGCGCCGGGCAGCAAAAAGAATACGGTTTTTCGCGCGGGTTTCGGCCTCTTTTACAACGATTTGGCCCAGAACGGGTGGGTAACGGCGTTTCAAGCCGTGAACGAGCCACCGGGAGTGTGTGTAAATCCCAGCGACCCGGGATGCATCGCGGGAGCTGCAGCGGGCGGCGCCGGCTCAATCATCGATCCTCACTACGAAACACCTTACGCCATCCACGCCACTGCCGGAGTCGAGCACGCGTTCACTTCAAACTGGACCTTGAGCGCGGACTGGCTGCACGAAGAGGGAGTGCACGCGTACCGGCGCTATGACTATGAGGCCGGTTATACGCTGTTCTCGCCGGATTTTCCCCGCAACGTTCAGGATCAAATGAATGGGGTCCCAAACATTTCGGTTTTCCGGACCGATAACCGATCGAGCTACGATGCCTTGCTCGTTCATTTGCAAGGAAACGCCACAGGCCACTTCAACCTGATTGTGAACTATTCTCTGTCCAGGGCAGATACCTGGGGTTGCGTGCTGGGAGAGCTTTTCGATTACGTCAACGGGGTGTGCGACCCTTTGCACGCTTTTGAGCCGGGCGATTACGGACCGCTTTGTGCTTGCGGGTGTCTTCCATCTGCCGTCCGGCTTCGAACTCTCAACGCTTTCCCAGGCAGAGACTGCCCGGCCTTTTACGATGAGTACCCCGGTCGACGTGAACGGATTGGGCGACAGTACAAATGACCGCGCCGTCGTGAACGGAACCCAGACTGCCCTCGATCAGTTCCGCGGTACTCCTTACACCCAGATGGATCTGCAAATAAGCCGGCCGGTCGTGTTCGAGGAGCGATGGCATCGGACGCCGTTCATCGAGTTTTTCAATCTCTTCAACCGCAACAATCCTGGCGCGAATTATGTTACGAATCTCGCAGCCCTTCCCGCACCAGTGAATAATCTGTACGACGCCACTGTGTTTTGTCTCAACGCAAGCTGCTCCGAGACGAAGCCCATTACGAGCCTCCGACAATTGCGCGTCCCTGCAGGCGCTCTGGGCGATTTCTTCGGTCCCGGCACGACCGCCGGCATCCCATTTGCAGCGCAGATCGGTGTTCGGCTGACCTTTTGATTGCTTTCGCAAAAGAATAGCCCCACTCGGTTGGGACGGTGTCTTGATGCGTTGTTAAGCCTGTTTTTCACTTTGGCGAGGCCAAAATCCACGCCGAGTGAAAATGACTGAAACCAATCTTTGGGTAGTAGCCTTCCGCCTTCGGCGCGGCCAGGAGGATAATCTTGCACTGCGGATGAAGTCGCGTTTGCGTTAGCCGGATCAACGCTTTTCCTACCCCCTTCTTCTGGTAAACCACGTCCACAGCGAGATCGGAAAGGTAACAGCAATAGGCAAAATCGGTCAGTGACCGGGAAACGCCTACCAGAACCCCTCCGTCCCAGGCCGTGCAAACTAGATTTGCGTGAGCGAGCATGTCGGCAATGCGCGCCAAGTCGTGGACCGGACGGCGCTCGGCCAACGTTGATCGCCGCAAGAGGTCAATAAACTGATCCGGTGTAATCTTCCGGTCATGGAAGTATTCGATTTTCATTTGCCTGTCTCGGTTCGATTGAAACGCACATTCGATTGTTCATTCCGGCTGTCTCATTCTCAGCTTGATTTTGCGCACTTCAGTGGCTTCGGGGCGAGATTTATAGAACGGGTCGAGGGGATAGCAGCCGGAAACGAGCCCGTTGCGTGGCCCGGTGGTGCAATCACTGAAAGTGCGGCAGAGGCGTTTCGTATCAATCTGGCCTTTTTCGAGAACATCGGCGGCGAGGTCCGGGTAGGCAAGCATCATCCTTCCGAGCCCTACCAGATCGGTCCACCCTTCCCGCACCACCGCCTGCGCCAAGTGAGGCAGAAAGTTTTGGAAGTAGCTCCATCCCGTCGAGACATATACAAGGCCGGGTTCGGCGGCCTTTAACTGCCGAGCCGCATCCAAGAGCCGCGCTGCTCCTGCCGCCGGATCTTCAGGCGGCAGGTAGCCATCGCTCGGTGGGAACAGCGCAGGACGGGAAAGGTGAGGGGCATAATACGGGCTGCTGGCCGTAACGTTGACCAAGTGAATCCCTAGAGAAGCAATCAGCCTTACCAGGGCCTTCGCTTCGGTCAAATCGGGCTGTGTGGGGTGCGCAGGGTCTGCGCCGAACGCCCAAGTGTACGGGTGCGTCCCATTCACGGCGCAAGGCCGGCCGAGCCCCGTCGTGGGATCTCTCTCGAAAGGAATCGAATCATACGCGCTGAAGCGAACACCTATTTCAAGCCCTGGAGCTCGGTCGCGAACCGCCGAGACCAACTCGTGCAGAAAGCGCGTTCGGTTCTCAAACGCTCCTCCGTAAGGTCCAGCGCGATGCAGGGCGCTGAGGAACTCATGTCCCAGGTATCCATGGCAGTGTTTCAGGTCCACAAAGTCAAACCCGGTCTCGCGCGCCAGACGAGCGGCTTCTCCAAACGCGTTCACGATGCGCGCGACTTCGCAGTCGGAAATTGGCTCCGTCCCCCCGGACGCCGGGAGGCGGGCGTCCAGTAACGGGTGACGATAAGCAATCACCGGCTGCAGCCGGTTCTTTTCGCGCGGGCGGCAGAAGCGGCCGGAATGGGTGAGCTGAAGACCGATCACCAGGTCGTCGGATCCGCCAAAGCGTTCCTCATGAGCTTTGACCGCTTCGCGACGAAGGGTTTCAAAACTAGCCGCGGTGCCGCTCGTCAGAAGCAACTGGTTGGGATTGGCGCGCGCTTCCGGCAACACGGCCACTGCTTCTCCGCCCCAAATCAGCTTGGCGCCGCCTCTTCCGAAGCGCAGCCAGCGGCGGCGAGTGAGCTCGGACGGGCGCCCGTCTGTTTCACCGTCCCATCCTTCCATTGGCTGCGAGGCGAACCTGTTTCCGATTCGTCGCCGGCCACTCAGCCAGGAGACTTCAAGCGGCTGCGCGAGCGGCGACGCAGGCGCGGCCAAAATCGCTTCGTCAATCGGAAACGGCCAGCCGAGGTTTCGCAGGTGGCCGGCAAGCGCGCCAGCGCTGTGGAAGCTCGCAATTCTTGGATTTGCCGGCATTTTCGGCCAGCCTAGCATCGCGCAGCACGCTTGTAAATATCCAGCGCGCTGCGTTAAACTCGGCTTCCCATTTGCCCCGCTCGGATGGTCACGGGTCGGCGCTTATTGCCCCGCAGGCGCATGGACCACGACGATGCCAAATTCGATTTGCAGCTCAGCTGACCACCCAAACCGCTGGCTGGGCGTAACCGCGGGCTTCCTTGGCTGGGCGCTCGACGGATTTGACTACTTCGCCGTCGTTTTCCTGGTCGAAGCCCTGGCACGACAGTTTTCAGTAGACAAAGCCGCCATCGTCCTGACGCTCACCGTGACGCTGGCCATGCGCCCGGTGGGCGCCCTCGTGTTCGGCGCTCTTTCGGATCTTTTCGGAAGGCGTGGTGCATTGATAGGAAACGTCGTGTTTTTCACCGTCGTCGAAGTTCTATGTGGCTTCGCTCCCGACTACGGCGTTTTCCTGTTCCTGCGCGCTCTGTTTGGCATCGGCATGGGAGGCGAATGGGGCGTGGGCGCATCGCTCGTCATGGAGACGGTGCCGGTTCGGTGGCGAGGATTCTTCTCCGGGTTTCTCCAATGCGGATATTCCGTGGGATACCTGCTGGCAGCCGTTGCGGCGCGCTTCGTCTTGCCCGCCTGGGGCTGGCGGGCCATGTTCTGGGTGGGAAGCGTGCCGGCGCTGGTCGTACTCGCCGCTTGCGCCCGGATGCCCGAACCTGAGGCGTGGCGCCGCCACCGCGCTTCCAATTCCACCGCGATTGTGCGCACCATCTCCCATTCCTGGAAAGTGTTCGGCTACCTCGTCGTGCTCATGACCCTCATGATGCTCGTTTCCCACGGCTCGCAAGACCTCTATCCGGACTTCCTCGGCACCGCGCACCATCTCTCGCCCTCCGCAGTCTCGGTGACGGCCATCCTTTATAATTGCGGCGCAATTTTGGGGTCGATTGCGTTTGGAATGATTTCGCAACGGGCCGGGCGGCGAGCCGGCATGACTTGGGCGTTCGCCCTGTCGTTGCTCGTTCTTCCCCTGTGGGCGTTTGGCGGTTCCGCGGTGGAACTGGCCATCGCGTCCTTCATTATGCAGATTGGCGTACAGGGGGCGTGGGGCATCGTACCGGCGCATCTCATTGAGCTCGCGCCGGCCTCCGCGCGCAGCTTGCTGCCCGGACTGGCTTACCAGTTGGGGATTCTGCTTGCCGCGCCCACAGACATCATCGAGTACGCCCTGCGTGGCTTGATCGGCTACGGGTGGGCACTGGCAGGATTTGAAGCGGTGGCTCTCGCCGCGTCCATCGTGGTCATCAACCTCGGATGGGAGCGGCACGGGAGAGATTTCGCAGAAGCAGACGAGTAGGCCTCAGTCGCTGCGGAGTGACCATGCGCCTGCCCGTCAGCTCACACGGTTTCCCCTTCCGTCGGGAGAAGCGGAAGAGAGTGATGGTTAGTGTGCCAGCCGGCGCTTACGCCGCACGAGAACAGCCACGCCGAGGAGACCGCTCCCAAGGAGCACGAGAGATCCCGGCTCCGGTACGGGACCGGCTGGCGGGTCTCCGTTTGAAACAACGCTATTCGAGGGATCACTGCCACCTGAATCGCGTATGTAAGTGGTCGGGCCCTGGTCGCCCGAGACCGTGAATCCGTTGTTTCCCGGCGGGTCGCCCACATTGGTCAAATTACCAAATCCATTGGAATCGTTCGCCTTAAAGCGTAAAACGTAATCGAGGTTATACGTCTTGACCTGGTTCTGCCCCACATGCGAGGCCGATTCGAACATCAGGCCAAACGTATCCGATTCACTCATGCGCCCCTGAACCCCATCTGAGGTCGATGTAGTTACCGCCCCCTGCGAATTGAAAGTCTGAAGGCACCACGCAGAAAGGTCTCCCGGCGCACACGACTGTGCGCTCAAATCAAGCCCTTCTGAAAGTGCCATCGCGGAGAAGAAAACCACAACAACCACAAAAAGCAAACCCCTCTTTAGCATCGAAGTACCCCCTTGCACTACATTTCTTCGCAATGCCACCGCCCATCGCCACGCACAGATATTGCGCAAGCCGAATGCCAAATGCGTTTTCCTCTAAGCAATTTATTTACAATGACTTAATTTGGGTTTACTGACCGTGAAACGTTCAAAATAGTGTTAAAATGTGGAAAAATGCTTCCTCAATGGGAAAACAGTTTTCCACCCTCTGACTGGCCGCTGGGCTGACTTAGTCGAGTTTACTTGCCGGGGCTCCGCTCGACCAATATGGTGTCAGTGAAAGCGGAAGAAACTTGATGAAAGTCCGGAACAGCAATTTTGGGAAGGCGAGACGGATTCGCGGTCTGCTGGTCGCGCTGCTGCTCGGCTTGATCTTGCCCGCCGCGATGTACGCGATTGGCCGCCTCACCTTCAAGCCAGGCTTTAATTTATATACCCCGCAGCAGGATGTGGCAGAGGGGCGCAAAAGCGCCTTGCAGGTGGAAAAGCAGATGCCCATGCTGCGTAACTCCGTGGTTGAAGGCTACATCAACCGGCTCGGCCGCAAGCTGGCCTCGTTTGCACCCGACAACCAGCCAGTCTATGTATGGAATTTCCACGTTGTTAATACCTCGGATATTAACGCTTTTGCACTACCCGGAGGCTTCATTTTCATTAACCGAGGCACGATTCAGGCCGCAAAGGACGAGGCGCAACTTGCGGGCGTGATGGCTCACGAAATCGGTCACGTCGTAATGCGCCACGGCACGCACCGAGCCTCTGAAATGACGCTGGCACGGGCCCCGCTTTCCATCGTCAGCGCGATTCTCGGCTCAAGCGGGTCTGTGGCAGGGGCACTTGGCCAGGCGGCGCTGGGCTTTGGCGTGAACTCCATCTTCTTACACAATTCCCGAGGCATGGAAGCGCAAGCGGACCAGGTGGGCACCTACATCCTCTATCAAGCGGGATACGATCCCTACGCCATGGCTCAGTTTTTTCAGATCATCCAAAAGCGCTATCCTCAGCAGACACTCCAGTTCTTCTCGGACCATCCCAACCCCGGAAACCGCATCCAGGCCGTAGACCGGGAAGTCCCTCTGCTGGGCCCGCCCAAGCACTGGATCACCGATACGCCGCAATTTGAGACCATCAAACTCCGATTGGCCTCCCTGCCTCCGCCACCCGCTCACAAGTGAGGTTGCTTAGGGCGGGCCATAACGCTGAGGCGCCGCTAGGAGCGGCGGAGGTTTTGTCGCTATAATGGTGCGGCACGCCCGGCGATCAGAAACTCTTGAAGAGCAGTTAGGGCGCACTCTGGAAGGGTGGGCGTTCGTCTCGCCCGTTGAGGAGTTCCGTTATGCCGCAGAAAACCTCAAGTGACGCTCGTTTTTCCGTTCTGATCCTCGCAGCAGGAAAGGCGACACGCTTCCGCTCCGAGCACACCAAAGTGCTCCATGTCCTGGCAGGGCGCCTGCTTGGAGACTACGTGCTTGATACGGCGTTGGGCAGCAAGCCCGAGTGCGCGTGGATGGTGGTAGGTCACGAGGCTGAGCGGGTGCGTGCCACCTTCGCTCGCTCCGGCCTTGGCTTCATTACCCAGCGCCAGCAGCAAGGCACTGGAGACGCCGTGATGGCAGCGCGGGCCGAGATTGAAAAGTGCGCCAGCCCGGCCCTGCTCGTGCTGGTGGGGGACGCGCCGCTGCTCACCGCCAAGACGTTGCAGGCACTCACCCAATCGCGCGCCGACTCCGGCTCCGCCGCCGTCGCGCTCACGACGCGCCTTGGCAAGCCTGCCGGTTACGGTCGCATTGTCCGCGGCCCGGGAGGCCGTATCCGCTCGATCATTGAAGAGAAGGACTGCACCCCGACGCAGAAGCGTATTCGCGAAGTCAGCTCCGGCATCCTTTGCTTTGACCGCGAGGCGCTGCTTGAGCACCTCGATGAACTCACGGACACCAACGCGCAGAAGGAGTATCTGCTCAGCGACCTCGTTCGAATTTTCAATCGCCGCCGACTGAAGGTGACGGCATTTCCAGTGGCCGAATCACGGGAGGTGCTGGGGGTCAACGACCGCGTCGAATTGGCGCGGGTCGAGAGGGTCATCCGGCGACGCAAAGCCGAGGAACTGATGCGTGGAGGCGTAACCATTGTCGATCATCGCACAACGGTGATCGACGACGCCGTTCAAGTAGGCCGCGACAGCCGAGTCGAGCCGGGCGCACATCTCCTCGGCAACACGCGGCTCGGACGGGAGTGCGTCGTACGCCCTTACGCCCTCATCACGGATTCATCCCTTGGGGACCGGGTGACCGTTCACTCCTTCTCGGTGGTCTCCGGCTCGGAGGTCGCCGCCGGCGCCTCAATCGGCCCGTTCGCCCATCTTCGGCCTGGAGCCGTAATCGGCTCCGAGGCTCATATCGGAAATTACGTGGAGGTCAAGAATTCACGCATTGGCGCTGGCACGAAAGCAAATCACCTCACTTACCTTGGTGATGCCAGAGTCGGCGAGCGCGTGAACGTGGGTGCCGGCGTGATCACCTGCAATTACGATGGCGAAAAGAAGCACCCGACCACGATTGAAGATAGCGTCTTTGTGGGCAGCGGATCCATGCTCGTGGCTCCGATCCGTATCGGCCGCGGGGCATACGTTGCCGCGGGATCGACTCTTACCGAAAACGTCCCCGACGAATCGCTCGCTTTGGGCCGAGCCAGACAGGTGAACAAAGTAGGTTGGGCACGAGAGAAGAGAAAACGAAAGAAGGCCGAGGGAGCCGCCGGCGGGCGGAGCGAGTAGACGCGTACCGTACTTAACACGTGCTATCGCAAGTTTTACATCCGGCGCGTAAGATTTTCAGCAACAAGAGGGCTCCGGGCAGGGCTTCAGCTGCTATCTCCAACTTGTTCAAGTAGTTGCACTTAATCTGATTGGCAAGCATCGTGCCTTTTAGCTCAGACAGGCGAGCGGATCAATCACTGAGGGTTCTATAACGGCAGGGAGGGAGCAGGGATCTCCCTGCTCTTCGAAACGTTCGTGAATAATCTGCTCCAGCCACGGAGGATACTATGGAGAACATAACCGGTTCTCAAGATCAGGGTCCCGCGCCAGCCCAGTCTGCTGAAGGCAACGTGGCGCGAAAATTGGCTGCCGTGTTTGCTGTCTTGGCGCTGCTGGCGATTGGTGAAATCTATATGCTTGGCAGGCTCTCTTCTCTGCATTCCAGCCTCACCACTCAGCAGGCGCAGATGGCGAAGCAAATGAACGCCAGCCTTGCGAAGAAGATACAAAACCTTGAGACTTCCAACGAGCAGTCGCTGGAAGAATTGCGCACGGAACTGGAAAGCGCGACTGACCAGATGAGCACGACGGAAAAGAAAGCCCTTCTGAACGCTCATTATGCCGGACGCTTGGTTCGCCGCCTCGCACAGGAACAGCAACGAAGCGCGGACGAACTGCGCAGGGAACTGGCTACGAAGGCAGACCAGCAGCAACTGGGAACGCTCAGCCAGAACTTCAGCGCTGCCCAACTTGACTTAGCAACGACCAAGCGGACTGTGGGCACGCTGGCCTCAGACCTCGGAATGGCGCGCAGCAAGTTTGGTACCCTGATCGCCACCAATCACCAGGACATCGTTGCCCTTCAAAGACTCGGCATGCGCGACTACTACGAGTTCACGCTGAGAAAGAAGCAACGGAAAAACGTGGCGGGCATCGGACTGGTGCTGAAAGGGGCGAGCGCCAGGCATCATACTTTCAGCCTCGACATGTACTACAACGACATGAGGGTGACCAGGAAAAACCTGGCGGTCGATCAGCCGCTCTTTTTCGCTCCCCAATACACTCACACCTTTGACGAAATGGTTGTCTACCAAGTACTTCCGCACCAGATCGTGGGCTATATCAGCACCCCGAAGGGCGCGGTGACGGAGAAGCTGGCGGCTCGCGCAGGGGAATGATGACGGTAAAGGCATCACCCAGAGGAGAGGTGCAACAGGTGCGGGTTCCTCGCGGAGTTTGCCTTGAGCACCGGAAAAGCAGATTCCTCGCCTCGCTCGGAATGACGCAGCGAAGGGCTCAGCGCCGGTCCTAGCGGAAGGGCGAACGGACCCGGAATATTGTCTTTCCGAGACCGTCGCAAAAGGGGCGACGAATCTGCCCTTGCTGCACTGCTTCAGTGAGCGGTTACAGCAGCACCTTGGCCCGGCCGCACCTTCTTCATTAGAAACATCAGCGGGATCATGGCGAGGCACGTCATGGCGAGTAGCCAGAAAATATCGACGTAAGAAAGTATCGCCGACTGACGTAACAACTCACTGTAAATAAGGCCGCGAGCGCGAGCGGACGCTTCCGTAGCGCTGGAACCCGCCGCTTGGAACATCGCGGACGCGCCTGCCATCATCGAGCGGTAAGCAGAACTATAGGGCGTAAGGTGGCTAACGAGGATGTTCTGGTGCGCCTGGGCGAGCCGGCTTTGCATGGTTGTGACCAGGGAAATACCTACGCTGCCGCCGATATTGCGCGCCACGTTGATGAGTCCCGTGGCGTTGTTCGTTTTTTCCCTCGGAATGAAGTAGAACGCCATTACGTTGACGGGCACGAAGAGAAAGGCAAGCCCAAGCCGGGAGATGCACCAGATTCCCACCAGAATCCAGAAGCTCACATCCAAATTAATCCCTGAAAGCTGAAACATCCCTGTAGCAAGGATCCCCAATCCGAGGACGACAAGCCACCGCGGCTCGTATCGGCCAAGCAGCCAACCCACCAGCGGCATGGCTAGCATCGTGATCACCGCGCCGGGCGAGAGCACGAGGCCGGCGAGTTCTGCCGTGTAACCGAGCAGGGTCTGAACGAGAACCGGCAATAATACAGTGGTTCCATAAAGCACCACGCCCAGGGCAAACATGGTAAATGTGGAGACGGCAAAATTCTTGTCTTTGAGCAGGCGCAAGTCAACGACGGGCTCTTTTTGCCGCAACTCCCAGACGACCACTCCGACCAGCCCAATCGCCGCAAGCATCGCGCAAACCACGATAAAGTGTGAGCCGAACCAGTCATCCCGCTGCCCTTTGTCGAGCATGACTTGCAGGAACCCCAGGCCGAGGCTGAGCAAGCCAAGCCCCATGAAGTCGATGCTCATCTCACTCAGGTGCTTTCGCACGAGGTAGAGAGGATCGCTGATGAGCGTGGACGTCATCAGCAGCGCAAGGATCCCAATCGGGATGTTAATGAAAAAAATCCACCTCCACGAAAAGTTGTCCGTGATCCAGCCGCCCAGCGTCGGGCCCACGATAGGCGCGACCACAACGCCCATCCCGTAGACCGCCATGGCCATCCCCTGCTGTTTCCGTTCGAAGCTCTCCACCAGGATGGCTTGCGAGACGGGTTGCAGCCCGCCGCCGCCTGCTCCCTGAATGACCCGCAATGTCACCAGCGCTGGAAGGGTCGGTGCCAGACCACAGAGAAACGAGCTCGTTGTGAAGATGGCCACGCACACCATGAAAAAGCGCTTGCGGCCAAACAGCGACGAGAACCATCCCGTAAGCGGCAGGACGATGGCATTTGAGACCAGATAGGACGTCAGCACCCAGGTGCTTTCGTCAACGCTGGCCGAGAGACTGCCGGCGATGTGAGGCAGAGCTACGTTGGCGATGCTCGTATCCAGCACTTCCATGAACGTCGCCAGCATCACGGTGCCGGCGATCATCCACGGGTTGATCGCCGGTTTCCAATCCATCGCGGCGGCGATTTGTGCGTTTGCGGATTCTGCCATGTCGAATTAGGCCGGCGTGACGCTTCCCCGTCCGGGTTTGTTCTTCTTCAGCACAAAAGAAAGCACGAACATCGCGAGCGATCCTGCCGCCAGGACGTGAAACGTGTCGATATAGGCCAGCGTGGTGGCTTGGCCTATCAGAGCCTGGTAAATGCGTCCGTAAGCCTGAGAAAGTGCTGCGGTCGCGCTCAAGCCCGCGCGCAGCAGAGTCTGCGAGAGACCACGAAGGGCGCCATTGAAAAGGTTACTCGTGGCGTTCGCATGGACCACCAGCACCTGTTGATGGAACTGCGCTCTCCGGGCGATGAGCGTCGTCACCATGGAAGTGCCGACGCTGCTCCCAATGTTCCGCATGAAGTTCATCATGCCGGCAATGCTGTTGTTCTTCTCCGGCGGCAGACCGAAATACGCGGCCATCGTCAACGGGATAAACAGGAAAGGAAAGCCCAGCGATTGGATGATCCGCAGGACGGCCATCGATTTGAAGCTGACTTCGAGGTCAAGCTGGCGCGTGGTATAGAACATGGATAGCGCCACCAGGAGCCAGCCGAAAGCCACCAGGCGGCGCGCCTGCACCATGGTTGTGAGTTTTCCGATCATGGGCAATTCCACCAGCACGACCAGCGCGCCGAAGGAAAGCACGATGCCGGCGCTTTCCGCCGTGTAGCCCATAAGCGTTTGCAAAAACAGAGGCAGCATGACGAGACTGCTGAAAAGCAGGACGCCCAGCACAAACATCATGAGATTCGCGCTGAGAAAATTGAAGTTCTTGAAAAGGTGGACATCGATCAAGGGATTCTTGTTCCGCCACTCCCAGATCGCCAGCGTGACCAGCGAGATCGCACAAAGCACCGCCAACGTTACAATGAAGTGCGAGCCGAACCAGTCGTCTTCCTGCCCCTTGTCAAGCATCACTTGCAAACAGCCGACGCCGAGCGCCAGTAATCCCATTCCGATGAAATCGATCTTGACGCCCGCCTTTGCGAGTTTGTGAAAATAAGGAGGATCTTCTACGAGGCGGGAAATGAGCAGCAACGCCAGCACGCCGACGGGAATATTGATAAAGAAAATCCAGCGCCAGGAATAATTATCCGTAATCCACCCGCCCAGTGTGGGTCCAATCACGGGCGCCACGACTGTCGTGACGCCGTAGATGGCGAAGGCCTGGCCGAGCAGCTCAGGCTGGAACGTATCTGCGAGGATCGCTTGCGCCATGGGTTGCAAACCTCCGCCACCTGCGCCCTGTATGACGCGGAACAGGATGATCGCGCCGAGGGTCGGCGCGATACCGCACAGAAACGAGCTCGTCGTGAAGAGGACGATACACAGCATGAAGAACCGTTTGCGTCCAACCCTTCCCGCAATCCAGCCGCTTGCGGGAAGCACAATCGCGTTCGAGACAAGATAGGAAGTCAGCACCCAGGTACTCTCGTCAACACTCGCGGACAGGCTGCCGGCGATGTGAGGTAAGGCGACGTTCGCGATGCTGGTGTCGAGGACCTCCATGAACGCGGCCAGCGCCACGACGGCAGCGATCAGCCACGGGTGGACACTGGGGGCGGCTTCGCTGTGGGGCTCGGGACTCAAGACATCTCCTTCGTCTGTGCGCCTAATAAAAAAGTGAAATTGAGGACCCTGGAGGGACAGGGCCTTACTTTTTCAAAATGCCCATGGTGACTTTGCAGCCGCAGGCGGTTCAATTGATCTTGACGTGCGGCTCGACGGACAGACCCACTTTCAGCAGGTGGTTCGGGTCCTGACCCTTGTCGAAGACGATCCGAACCGGAACGCGTTGGACCACCTTGACGTAGTTGCCTGTGGCGTTTTCCGGCGGTAGCAGGCTGAACTGCACTCCTGTGGCGCCGGCGATTCCGATTAGGTGACCGGTATAATCGCGGCCGTAAGCGTCCACGTGAATCTTCACCGGCTGCCCGACTCGCATGTGATGAAGCGCGGTCTCTTTGAAATTGGCCGTCACCCAAATATCTTCCGTAGGCACGATGGCCATCAGAGCCTGGCCGGGCTGAACGTTCTGGCCATCCACCACCGTGCGGTTGCCGATGATGCCGCTGATTGGTGCCACGATGGTGGTGTACTGAAGGTTGAGTTCGGCCTGGTGCAAAGTCGCATCCGCTTCCTGGACCGCCGCCATCGCTGCATCCGCGCGGGCGCGAATTTCGCGTAGTTGCTGAGGCCGCGTTTGGGCAAACCGCAGCTTGGCTTCGGCGTCCGCCAGCCGGCTGCGTGCTTGGGTCACCTGTTGTTCGGCAGCCGCTGCACTTGCTTCGTCTGCCGTCACCGCGGCCGCGCTGGATTTGGCTGCGGCCACGGCTTGGTCATACTGCTGCCGCGAAATTTCCGCTTTACCGACAAGCTCCTGATAACGCTTGAGGTCCAACTGGGCTTTCACATTATCGGCCTCGGCGGCCAGAAGACGGGCTTGAGCCGCCTGAAACTGCTTCTCAGCAGCTTCAATGCCGGCCTGCGCGCTTTGAACTCCCGCGCTGGCCGAGTGTACCTGGCTGAGCGTATTGATCGAAGTGATGGGAACGCCCACCTCCGCAGCCTCGGCGGCCGCGCGGGCGTTGGCAAGCCGCGCTTGAGCGTGCGCGACGGCCACTTGGTAGTCCGTCGGGTCAAGCTGCGCCAGCACGGTTCCCTTGTTCACAAATTGCGTGTTGTCCACCAACACGCGAACGACATGGCCGCTGACTCGCGCGCTGATTGGATCAATGTGACCCTCGATTTCGGCGTCGTCGGTGGAAACCCAATTCGCGTAGTGCCTCCAGACGAGCAAGGCAGCTACGGCCAAGCCGACGACAGCAAGGATGATGGGCAACTTGCTCCTCGGCGCGGTCCGTGGTCCTTCGTTTTCGTTTGTCCCGGAGCCCGCTCCGTTAGCCGCGAGAAGGGCTTCAGCTTCTTCCGGCCGCACGCCTGATTCGAGATCGGTTCTTTGCGCCATGGTCTATTTTCCTCCCAGATATTGCAGCACGGCCCGCTCGGCCACGCCAACCGCGCGCGCCAAGGCAACCTTGGCGAGATTGTGCTGATAAAGGCTTGAGATATAAGCATCGTTGGCGCTGGCCACTGCTTCCTGCGCCTCGACGACCTCAATGTTGTCTGCCACGCCAGCGGCAAACCGATCCCTGGCCTGCGTCAGCGTCTGCTGCGCGAGGATAATGTTGCTGCGCGCCACGCGAACCTGATCAGCTGCCGTCTGAAGGTTCATCAGCGCCGTGCGGACGTCGTAATCGATCTGCGCCTTCAGATTGGAAAGCTGTTCCTCTTTTTGTCTTAGATTCGCATCCGCCTGTAACAGTTCGCCTCGCACCCTGCCCCCCTGAAAAACGGGAATGTGCAGCGTTCCTGAAACCAGGAACGTTTCGTGCGAATTGCCGGGCGTCAATCCGATGTCGCCAAAGTTGCTGTTCAAGGTCACCGAGGGCAACCGCTCGGCAAGCACCGCACGTCGCTGCGCCTGGGCAGCGCGCACTTGCGCGAGCGCCGCCTTGTAATCAGGACGGTTCTCATAGGCGTCCGTCAGCGACTTCTCAAGCGTCACGCCCGTTAGCGGCTCGTAGGGCGTAGGCGTGGTCAGCGTGAAACGCTGCCCCGAGGGCAAGCCAATCACTCGCGCCAGATTGAGCTTTTCCGTGGCGTAGTCGTTTCGCGCGGCAATCAACTGCTGCTGCCGCGTCTGCAACTCCACATGGGCGCGAAGCATGTCAATCTCCGGGCTCAGCCCGGCATGAAAGCGGTCCACCGCCTGTCGATAGAGAGCCTGCGCCGTTTGTACCTCCGCCTGGACAGCCTTAATCCGCGCCACCCCGGCATTCGCCACCAGGTATTCGTTGCCGACCACGAGCACCACCAGGTCGCGCGCATCCCGCTCCGTGTATTCCGACGCTCGCACGTCATCTGACGCGGCGTGCTCGCTGCGCCAGTGCTGAAGGTCGATAAGCGGCGCGGAAAGAAACGCGCGCGCGTCAAATGTGCTGAACGGCCCAACGACGATCGGGAAGTGAAACTGTTGGGCAGCGCTGGGCGGAAAACCGAGCGCCTCCAGGTTAATTTGCTGATCGGTCTCGCTGGTGCCCGTCGTCAAGTGCGGCAGAAGGTGGCTCAAGGCCTGCCAGCGCGCTCCACGTTGCGCCCGCGTGGACTGCTCGTCGAGCAGCAAACCCAGGTTGTAGCGCAGACCGCGCTCGATGGCGTCTTTTAGCGAAACCGGCACAACGCCGGATGTGGCTTTTCCCGACGGAATGCTGCCAAGAAAGGGACTCTGCGGCGCGGTGATTGCGGAGAGCGCGCTCGCTCCCGTCGCCGCCGCTGACCCCGACATCGGAGATTCATAGCTCAGCGTGCCCGTAGCCGCCGGCTGGGTCTGCGCGACAACATGAGGAGTGATTCCTACCAACGTGATCGTGAGCATCAGACCATTCAGCGCATGCGCTACGTGGCATTTAGAACTCATGAATCTCTCTGCCTCCCTTTCGACATAATAACTTTCCCCTCGGCGCAAAGCGTCCCGTAACCGAAGTAGGTACCGCCTGGGCTAGGTCATTCCGAGGCGTCCTGATAGAGTGCGTTGCGACAACAAAGAATCTCGTGTTGCGGCACTTCAAAGCACCACAAGCGGATTCCTCCACCACGCAAAGCTCGGCGTCAGGATGACGGGCTCCGACCCGTTTTTCAAATCCGGCTAGCTCTTTTCGGGCTCGCAGCCCTGGCTGGCAAGCTGAATTTGTTGGATGATTTCTCGGGTCATCAAGCCACAACCTATAAGCTCGGCTCCGCCCCGATGCATTCGCCTCAGCAATTCGCGGCCTTGGGCGTCAACGTGAGTCACGTCGATCAAGTCCACGACCAACCAACCCTTGCGGCCGCCGGAACCCAACCCGACCCAGCTCTTTTCAAGCTCGGCCACCCAGGGTCCGGAAAGGCTACCGTCCAGCTTAACCCGCACGGGCCTGCCCGTCTTTTCAACTGTTATCTTAAGCACGGTCCGCTGTTCCTCAGCCAATAGAAAAGCACATCTGTTTCCACACGGCCGAGAAGCGGACGTTTCCTCCTAGAGCGCAGATTCTGAACAAGTTAGAATTACGGACCGGTCTCGGCCGCCGCCTCATGGGAATGAGCGGCAGACGGCATTTCGGCACAGGCCGAAATGCTGGCGCGCCTTAAGACTTCGGGCCATCGTTCCTTGTAAAGAGTGAAGTGCGAATTATTGCGGGCGTGAAATATTAAGCTTACGCATCTTGGACTGCAAGGTAGTGCGCTTCATCCCAAGACGGACCGCCGCGCCGCCCGGCCCGCCCACTACCCAATCACATTCTCGAAGCACGCGCAGGATGTGATCGCGCTCGGCCTCTTCCAGCGTTTGAACGGGAGGAACAGTGGCACTGGCGTCTCCGATAGCTGGAGTCCGAGGGACCCCATCGGAGTCTCGAAATAGGACCCGCCCGTGGCCGGTCACTGGCAAGATGCCTACGCCACTTGCGGCACGGCTCCCGGAAGACTGCAGCTCGGCAAGAGGCACATAGAGCACCGACCCCTGGGTGAGGATGACCGCTCGCTCGACGAGGTTTTCGAGCTCGCGCACGTTTCCTGGCCAGGAGTAATTCACCAGCGCTTCGAAGGCTTCGGCCGGGACGGTTTCAATCCGTTTGTTCATCCGCCGCGCGTACTTCTGGGCAAAGTAGCGCACGAGGAGAGGAATATCACTCGCGCGGTCGCGTAGCGGAGGGACCTGAATGGGAAAGACGTTCAAACGGTAATAGAGGTCGCTGCGAAAGAGCCGTTCCTCCACCATGCGCGCAAGGTCTTGATTGGTTGCGGCAACCAGCCGAACGTCCACCTGCGTGGTCTTCGTGCTTCCGAGCCGCTCAAACTCGTGTTCCTGGAGGACGCGCAGGAGCTTCGGCTGTAATTCAAGGGGAATGTCGCCAATCTCGTCGAGGAAGAGCGTGCCATGATGAGCCAGCTCGAAGCGTCCGACTTTCTGGGCGATCGCACCCGTGAACGCGCCGCGCTCATGGCCGAACAGTTCACTTTCCAGGAGCCCCGAGGGAATGGCGGCGCAGTTGATCTTGACGAACGTCCTCTCCTTGCGCGGGCTAAGCTGGTGAATGGCACGCGCGATCAGTTCTTTGCCTGTGCCCGTTTCGCCTAGAACCAGGACTGAGGATTCGGTGGGCGCGACGGTTTCCACGTCTTTCAGCGCCCGCTTGAGCGCCACGCTCTCGCCGATAATCTCTTCGAAGTTGTATTCCGTGCGAATTTCATCTTCGAGGTATAGCTTTTCCTCCGCAAGCTTGTCCTTCAGTTCCGCAATCTCGCGATAAGCCACCGCGTTCTCGACCGCGATGGCGAACTGGCTGGCGGCGGAAGTGAGCAGTTCGATGTCCGCAGCGGGAAACGCATCGACGTGCCGGCTAGCGACATTCAGTGTCCCAAGCACACGGTCACGGCTGATTAGCGGAAGGAAAACGGCGCACTTCAGACCTTCGGTCCTGTGGAGGCTGGCAATTTCCGAGCAGATTCCAAAGCCGGCCTCGCCTGCGCGAATGACATACGGCTTGTGAGATTGAACGGCGCGGCCGGGAGGAATTTCATCCACCCGTCCCGCCATCTGCTCCTGCACGTAGCCCCTACCGCCAGGGAAATCCAGCGCGTAAAGGCGCAGGTGCTGGCCGTCGGCGTCGAGGAGCGCGAGGCTCGCATAGTCATGGTTCACCACGCGGCGCAGGCAGGCGGAAATCACCGGAAACAATCCCCGCAGGTCCAGCGTGGACACCACGGCGTTCGTCATTTCGAGCAGCACCTGAAGGCGGTCCCGCTCCCGCGCAAGCTGCCGCTGATAGGTTTGCGCGCGAGCTCCGTTCAGCGCGTTGTCCACAGCAACCGCCACTTGGCGCGCGGCCTGTTCCAGAAAAGTAACATCTTCCAAGTCGTAAATCTCGGGCTGCGCGCTCGCGAAACCGATGGCCCCAAGCCGCCGGTGCGCGCTGCTCAGGGGTAGAATACACACCGACCGAACACGGTGTTGGCTCGTCACACCCTTGACCTGCGGGAAACGAGCTACCATTTCCTCCCCGGAAAAAATGACCGGCTGCTGCGTCTGCCACACCATGCCTCCCGGCGAATCTTCAACCGGCAGCTCCAACTGCGGAGTGGAAGCCGTATCGTCTTCACTCACCAGAATGTGCAGGCGCATCATCTGGCGCTCTTCGTCGTGGAGCACGAGGTAAATCGCGTCGAATTGCACGACTTTGTGGAGGAGATCCGCCAGGCTGTGGAAGAGCGCCGGCAGGTCTCGATGAACTGAGATCGCTTCAGCAATCTCAAGCAGGGCGCGGTGGCGCTCAAGTTCCGATGCAGGCTGGGCCTTCACAGCGCCGGCGAAAACGTCGGCCATAACCCTCTCAGCATAGCATCGCCCCCTAACGCGCTCAACTCCGTGAATTACCGGGGAGAACTTGTGGCAGGCAGAAATCTTATCATGTTGAAATAGCCGGAAGGCACGCGAACCGAAACATCTGGCTGATCGATTCGGACGACGATACGATGGAAGCCGGTCTGCTTAAAGTCGCTCGGAACATACGCCAGCATGTATTGGCTGGTCACGTCCAGAGCCACGCGACTAAGCTGATTCTGAAGTGTCGCCACGTTCCAGTGTGTATACGTGAGGCCGCCTGTATAGTTTGCGTAGGTCTCGAGCAAGCTCTCCCAGGGCAGCACCTTGCTTGCCGCGCCGCGCGCGGCTTGCGTGGACTCGGAGATTAAAGGAAGAATTTGCGTATTCATCGGCTCATTATAGGTCTGATTAGTGGCCGGCGTTTGAGGCCGCCCCGGAGGCACCGGCCTCGCCATGTTCAAGTCCAGCGGGTTTTCCGGCCCAGGAGTCTGTTGATTATGTAGAAGCGCTTGAAGCCTGCTGAACTGGAGGCCGTAAATTGAAACTTCGCCCCCTAAGGCAGCCTGGATGATTTCAGCTCTGGTCGTCTCGCTGCCACGGTCGAGTCCTTCCGCAAGGGCGACGATCACTCGCCGGTCTCTTGCGGGACTTTCAGACAGCATCATGAGCGCTAAGGCAAGCGCATCGTTCAATCGGGACTTCGTTCCTTCCGTGGTGAGGTGTGCAAACGCCTGATCCAGCTTATCCGCGTCGCTTGTGAATTTTTGCACGATGCGCGCCGCATCGCCGAAGGAGATCACTGCCGCTTTCCCTTGCGCTCCTACGAGCAGGCTCGAAAGTACCGGCCCAAGCGACCGGACTTGGTTTAGCAACGGAGCGACCGCCTCATTCGTCTGAACGACAATCACCAGCGAGATCGGTTCCAGCGCGAGGTCGGTCCGCGTGGTTTTCTGCGGCACGCCGTTATCCAGCACGTGAAAGTCGCTCCTGCCGAGATTTTCAACGTATTGTCCCGAGCGGTCGAGCACAGCAACCGGCATTTGTACAAGAGGAGACTGAACGTAAATACGGGCGAGATTCCGGCCAGAAGGAATTTCTGTGTTGTGCTGCGCGGCGAGTGGAGTTGAAGCCTTACCCTCTTGCGCCTGCGCCAAAGACGGCCGAATCGCAAAAGCCGTCGCAATCACCAGCGTTCCCCACTTCACGAAGCCAGTCATTCGTCTCGCACTCCCGATCTAGCCACTCAATTATAAAACCTGCCTAAATAGATTGCAGAAGGGCGCGGGGAACGCGGACCAGAATTTAACTCTCCGCTCATTTACGCCGTGAGCCCGGCAAGTAATTGAACTCGATGGTCGAGGTTACAGGCAGGGGAACACTCGACTTCTCTGTCAGGTGCTCGGCTGAGAGATCAAAGGAAGGGCTATTTATGGTGACGCGGCGGGTGCTGGATGGTTAAGCTGGCATTTAAGGGGTACTGGGATGCAACGTGAGCGGCTGTCATTCCGACGCCGAGCTTCGCGAGGCGGAGGAATCTGTTTCCAAGATTTCGGCCGATACCCGTCACCTGGCTCGCGGAGTTTATCCTGAGCCCCTTCGCGGAGCCTGCCCTGAGCATTGCGAAGGGGCCGGTCGCAAGCTGAAAGGCGAACGGGCGCCCTCTTCCCAAGGGAGAGGGCGCCCGACAACGGAGGGCGGGTGAGAGGTCATTTCCGTGATTCGAGGTGTAGCAAAGCAACACGCAACTCCCCGAACGATGCTATCAAGTGCCTTTTCCTAAGCCCTCTACGGCCATTTTGGCGCTGCCGCGCGCGATGACACGGGCAGACGAGCACGGACGGTCGTTCCCTCGGGGCTGGAATCAAGTTGCAGAGAGCCTCCGAGTTGGCGGATTCGCTCGTGCATTCCCGAAATGCCGATGCCTGGAAGCGCAGGACCGGCATTCCCGAGCGGCATCCCCTTCCCGTAATCCTGAATCTCGAGCGTGATGTGACCGGCCTCCTTCTTCACGCGCACACTCGCCGTCTTGCTGCCGGAATGACGCCGCACGTTCGTCAGGCTTTCCTGGACCATTCTGAACAAGGCGAGCTTTACGTCTTCCGGGCATTCTCTGCACTCCTCGTGCGCCTCCACCGTGACGCGAATGTCGTAGCACTTCGCGAAGGCGTTGGCATACCAGCGAACTGCCGCAACCAGTCCTACCGTTTCCAAAACGGGCGGGTGCAGGAGGCGAGCGAGATTACGAATCTCATCTCCGGCTTGTTGGGCGAGCGCCATCGTGTCGGAAAGAATTTTAGCGAGTTCTGAATTGCCGTTCAGCCTGGCTTGCACATTGGCCAGATTGATCGCCACTGCGGCGAGCGTCTGGGTGGTGCTGTCGTGCAGGTCGCGCGCAATGCAACGCCGCTCCTCGTCTTGTACCTGAAGCAGGTGCGCCGTCATCTGCCTCAGTTTCTCCTCGGTTCGTGCGTGTTGCGTAATGTCCCGGTTGATCTCGATGATGGCCACGGGCCGGCCTGTGTGGTTCCGCTGCACAGCCTGGCGGCTTTCAACCATGATCTGCGTGCCGTCGCGGCAAATCTGGGTGAGCACTCCTTCCCACGTATTCTGTTCGAAGAGCTTGTCCACCATCGCGTCAAAACCCTCCGCAAAACGCGTTTGCAACAATTCGTGGCTGAGCTTCCCGAGAGCCTCGCGTCCTGACCAGCCGTAGAGTCTCTCCGCCTCCCGGTTCCAGAAAATAATCTCGCCAAAAATATTCCGCACGAGAATCGCGTCGTGCGCGAGTTCAAGCACTCTGTGATTGTCGAGCGCGATTTGCTTTTCCTGGGTAGGGTGCGCGCGAGGTTTAGCGCTGGTTTGCTCGTCGAGAATCAAACCCGGGAAGTCGGCGGTCACCTGATCGATTGGCAAATTCACTGTCCCCTCCTCTCTCCTTCTATCAGGGCACGGCTTCAGCCGTGCCCTGATACCCTGCGTTTCGCGCCGGAATGTCTAGCCGCTTCCGGCCTCATGAGTGACTCCTCAGTCGACCGCCGCAACTCCCTAAGCGAATGCCATCGAGTTCCGGCGCCGAAAGAGCTGCTCGAAAGCCGAGGTCACAACGTAGGCGAACTCGTCCGTGTCAAAAGGCGGAAAGATAAAGTCCAGGGCGCCGCACTGAAGCGCAGCCACATATAGCGGATCGTCTGAAAAGCGGCTCACAACGATGACGCCGGCAGCCACTTTCGCGCCTGCCGTTGCCCTCACCGCGTCTTTCCACGTGCCGTCCTGAAAGGCCACGTCAGTGAAAATCAACTGGGGAGGACCCGTTTGCACCAGGAACTGTCGGACCTCCGCGCAGGTAAGCACGTCCGTACTCGCAATGGATAATCTTGCGAGAGCCGGCTTCAAACTGGCTACGGGCTCAATGGTGCTGTGCAGGAGGAGCACGGGAATTTTGTTCGTCACAATCGCCCTTCTCCTGAATATGCGGTGCGGCGGCTTGCCGCCGCTTTGGAAGCCGCGAGCAAGCTCGCGGCGGCGCAGAATATTCAGTGGCCCGCTTGCTGGCGCGCCATTCAGCCGGAAGCAAGCTTCCGGCTCAAGAAAGCGGGAGCACGCTCCCACACTCCAAAATCCACACCGGCCAAATGGTGCGCCGGCCGCGCCCACTCCACTGCTTGATTGCGTATCAGGACACCACTTTAGTCGTGCCGAAGCCTTCTCCCGCTTGCGGGGAGGGGGAGCCGCTAAGCGGTGAATGAGGGCGGCACGACTAAAGTCGCGCCCTGATACGGCGGATCAAACTGACGCTCATTTATACAATCAAGCGTTAAAGCCGATACCCGCCGCTATTCCAAGGCAGCGCCGATTCAGCAGACAAAATCAGAGTACGGAACCGCTCCTTGCACTTGGTTTCGTGCTCCCGATGCGCCTCCTCCGAGTCGAGCAACTTGCCGCAGATCGAACATTGATACCAGTGAAAACGCTCCGATTCTTCCGCCATCTTCACGTCCTCCGGCGTTTTTAGTTACTACCCGTCCGGCGCATTCGAAAAAAGATGCGCAACGAGGTAAGCGATGTAATCCCTGCATTCGATCTGGTGCTCATCGCGTGCGCTGGCTGATTCGAACACTTTCCCGCAGATTGCGCATAGATGCCCTTCCAAAGACTCCGCTTCCTTCGCCACCGAATTCCCCTCGTGTTTGTTCATGTTCAAATTACGCTGCCCAAACCGTCCGCGTTTACACCATGACTATTATTCTGTTTCCTCTTGTTTGGCGCTAGACGGTTGATTATGTATACGGGACTAGAGGATTTGTCTGTACAACGCGTACAAACAATTCTTGATAACTACCTAATTACTACCGGCCAGCATATACATCTTGACGCGATATTCTAGGTAGCCTACATAGCTTGACAAGCCGGCGAGGAATATGATATAAATAAAAATGGGTGCGCGCGGTTTTTTACCCTCACCGAGCGCGCCGATTGGACGATTCCCCCCTCGCAGTAATCCCGGGGCTTTGCCTTGGACAAGACCAGATTCTTCGCCTGGCTGTGGCCTGCTATACAGAGCGACATAAATAGCTGCGCATCAGCGGCTGGCGGCGTATCAGGGCACGTCAACTTTAGACGTTCTGTATGGAACCATCCCCGACGCGTCATTTCCGCGAAGCTGATACTCCGCGAAAGCGGGGGGCGCGGGAAGGAGTTTATTGATCTCGACGACCCGATTTGCGGCTCTCTCTTTTTAGAAGAACAAAAGCCATGCATATCCGCTCCCGGTGCGCCGGACTCGCTCCGGAAAAAGGCGCCAAGGAGAAAGAGATTGTTTATTGACGAACCAACACCTAGCTCATTGAAAACACAGGATTGCGAAAGCGAAGAATTACCAACAAACTCCCCGAGACCATGTATCCAAATTGATTCTAAAGGTGCAATTGGAGCAAATTGTTGGTAAAAGTATAAGTTGCAGAAAACAGGTGACTTGGCTCAATGTATTAGAGAAAAATGGCGAAATTGTTTGCTGAAAATCGCGACGGTTCGTGTTATGGAGTGCGGCAGCTCGCCGCCGCTTTTGGCGCTGTAGCGGCGGTCTATGACCGCCGGTCTTCATTAATAGATTCGGCGCTCACAGAGCGCCGCTACAGTCGGCGCGCGACCATCCCGATTCCCCTCCCTATCAAGGAGGCTCGCCGCGAAGCGGCGGGATGGTTGGCAACGGCCGGAAGCAAGCTCAAGAAAGCGGGAGCAAGCTCCCGCACTCCAAAAGTGCAGTCGTGATTGCATTTTCATCCGGCGGGATGCACGATATGCACAAGAGGCCTGCACAGGGAGCGCGCTCGCGCAGACAGTGACGGTTTCCGGCATCGCCCGCGACGGCAGCGAACGCCGCGAGGGCAAGCTGTGGGGAGGAAACGAAAATGCGAAAACCATCACGCCAACAACCGGCGACGAAGCCGCCAGGCGGCAAGGAGCGCGCGACGACACGCAAGGCCCAGGACAAGACGTTATTTCCGATCGTCGGCATTGGCGCTTCGGCCGGCGGTTTAGAAGCTTTTACTCAATTACTCTCGCACTTGCCCGCTAGTCCCGGCATGGCGCTGGTCTTCATCCAGCACCTGGCCCCACAACACGAGAGCGCGCTTACAGGGCTCCTCGCCCGAGCCACGCGGACCATAGTCATGGAGGTGAAAAACGGCATGGTCGTCGAGCGCGACCGGATTTACGTCATTCCGCCCAACACCAACATGGCGATTCAAAAAGGCAGGCTCTACCTGGTGCCCCGCACCCCGGACACGCAGCACCTGCCCATCGACTACTTTTTGCGCTCGCTGGCAGAAGAACTCGGGAGCCGCGCCATCGGCGTGATCCTCTCCGGCACTGCTTCCGACGGTACGCTGGGCCTGCAAGCAATCAAGACGGAAGGCGGCATTACGTTTGCCCAGGACACGAAGTCCGCCAAATATGGCGACATGCCGCGGAACGCGGTGGCGAGCGGGAGCGTGGACTTTGTGCTTTCGCCCGAAGGCATCGCGCGTGAGTTGGTGCGGATCGCGCATCATCCTTATTTGCTCCAGACGCGAACCATCGAAGAAGCGGTCGGATTACCGGCTGAAGGGGAAGAGGCCTTGCGCAGGATTTTCGCGCTGTTGCGCGCGGCCGCCGGAGTCGATTTCACCCATTATAAGCACACCACCATCAAGCGGCGGATCAAGCGGCGGATGGTGCTCCATAAGCTCCAGGAGGTGCAGGACTACGTTGCTTTACTCGAAAGCAATCGAGCGGAGCTCGACGCGCTCTACGAGGACATCCTCATCCACGTCACCGGATTTTTCCGCGATCCACAAGTTTTCGAAGCGTTGAAAGCCCAGGTGTTTCCTGTGCTCATGAAGGACCGGCGGCCTAACGTCCCCATCCGCATTTGGGTGCCGGGCTGCTCGACGGGCGAGGAAGCCTATTCCATCGCCATGGCGCTGATGGAATATCTCGGCGACTCGGCCAACGGAAGAGAAATGCAGTTCTTTGCCACCGACATTAGTGAGGCCGCGCTGGAAAAGGCTCGCACGGGACTCTACTTGGAAAATATCACGACCGAAGTTTCGCCGGAGCGCTTGCGGCGCTTCTTCGCAAAGACCTCACGCGGTTACCAGATCAACAAATCCCTCCGCGACATGTTCGTGTTCGCGCGCCAGGACGTTGCCAAGGGCCCGCCCTTCTCGCGGCTCGACCTCATAAGCTGCCGCAATCTGCTGATCTATCTGGGAGCGGTGCTGCAGAAAAAAGTCATTCCCGTCTTTCACTACGCCCTCAAGCCGACGGGCTTTCTGATGCTAGGAACTTCGGAAACGATTGGCCCGTTCGGAGACCATTTCACGTTAATAGACAAAAAGAACAAGATCTACGCCAAGAAGGCCACCGCGCTTCGGCTGCCGCCCTACGCATTGGAGAGACCGGACTACGCAGCCGATCGGCAAGCAGTACGGCACGTCTTCGAAGAAGCCGTCGCAGAGTTCGACGTCCAGAAGGAGGCGGAACGCGTTCTGCTTGCCCGGTTCGCTCCCGCCGGCGTGATCGTCAACCAGGACCTGGAAATTCTTCAGTTCCGGGGCCGCACGGGCGCTTACCTTGAGCCCACGCCCGGGCAGGCCAGCCTCAATCTTTCCAAGATGACTCGGGAAGGATTGCTGGTAGACCTGCGCGGCGCCCTGCAAAAGGCCAAGAAGAATGATGTCTTAGTCAAGAAGCAAGGGGTGGAATTCCGGTCCAACGGCGGCACGCGCGAGGTCGATCTCGAGGTGATTCCGCTGCGAGGTCCGACGCCGGCAGAGCGCTATTATCTGGTCCTCTTCCAGGAATCCAAACCAGCGCCAAAGATCGAGCTGCCCAGGGTCGCCGACCGGAAGGGCAAGCCCGGCCCAAAGGCCGAAAGGGTCACGGAGCGGCAGGTGGGCCAGTTGAAACATGAGTTGGCTCAGACCAAGAGCACGCTTCAGTCGGTCATCGAGGAGCAGGACACCACCAACGAGGAATTGAAGTCCGCTAACGAGGAGATTTTATCTTCGAACGAAGAACTGCAAAGCACCAACGAGGAGCTCGAAACTGCCAAAGAGGAATTGCAATCCACCAATGAAGAGCTCACCACGCTGAACGAAGAATTGCAGAACCGCAACACAGAATTGAGCGTCGCCCACAACGATATGCTGAACCTGCTGGCGAGCGTTAACATTCCCATTCTCATACTGGGCAACGATCTGCGCATCCGGCGCTTCACTCCGCAGGCGGAAAGGCTGCTTAACCTGATTCCTACCGACGTTGGCCGGCCGATCGGCGATATCAAGCCCAATTTCACTCTCGCCAACCTGGAGGAACTCATTACGGAGTCTATCGATGCCGTCACGATCAAGGAACAGGAGGTGCAGGACCGCCAGGGTCGATGGTACGCGATGCGCATCCGGCCCTACCGTACCACCGAGAACAAGCTCGACGGCGCCGTGATCATCTGGATTGAGATCACGGCCTTGAAGGTCAGCCTGCAGCGCGCCACGGCTTATGCGGAGGCCATTGTGGATAGCGCGCGCGAATCTTTGCTCGTCCTGGACGGGCAGTTGCGCGTGAAGACCGCCAACCGGACCTTCTACCAGGCTTTCCAAGTTTCGCCCGAAGAGGTCGAGAACCGCTTCCTGTACGAGCTGGGCAACGGGCAGTGGAATGTTCCCAAGCTGCGAACTTTGCTCGAAGAGGTCCTACCTCAGAGTGCCGTGGTTGAGGACTTCGAAGTGGATCACGAGTTCCCCGCCATTGGCCACCGCAGCATGTTGCTCAATGCTCGGCGCATCGAACAGGCCGGCGAGGCCGTGATCCTGCTTGCGATTGAAGACGTAACCGAGCTTAAGCAGGCGGGCGAGTCGGTCCGAAGACTTTCCGGCCGCTTCTTCACGCTGCAAGATGAGGAACGGCAGAGGTTGGCCCGCGAGCTGCACGACACGACCGCCGCCGCCCTTGCCGACCTGAACATACTCTTGTCCTTAACCAGTAAGTCCGCGGGTATGCTCGATGAGGAATCGCGCGCAAACCTGCGCCACGCGTCAACCTTGGCGAACCAGTGCGCGCGCGAGGTTCGCACGCTTGCCTACCTGCTCCACCCGCCGCTCCTGGACACGCTCGGCCTGGCGGGCGCCTTAAGGTGGTATGTGGAGGGTTTCGTCGAGCGGAGCGGTGTTCAGGTGAAGACAGACCTTCCGGAGAACTCGGATAATCTCTCCGCCACGCTCAAGATGACTGTTTTCCGCGTTGTGCAGGAGGCGCTTTCCAACATCCATCGACACTCGGGAAGCACAATGGCGCGGCTCAGCGTCACATCGTCCGATGGCAATCTGGTGGTCGAGATCAGCGATGGCGGCCGGGGAATGCCGCCGGGCGTTTTGGAACAGGATGGCAAGCTCGGCACCAAAGCCGGCCTCGGATTGCACTCCATCGAAGAGCGGGTGCATGATGCGGGAGGTCGTTTAGAGATAAATTCCGGGAAGAAAGGAAGTACAATCCGGGCCACGCTGCCCGTCGACGGCGGTAAGAAGTAGGTGAGAAGTGCTCGGTATCAGGGTATGACTGCCGGGGAGTTTCTACATTCGCCGTTCGGGGTGACGGGTTTTGGACCGCCCCGAAGGGGCGCTCGATCCCGGCCCAAGCCAACGGCCTGGGTTGAGTCTTTGTATCAGGGCATGGCTTCAGCCATGCTGCCAGTTCGTGGAAAGGAATAGGGCTTTAGAATCTGTGTGACAACTTCGGTTTTTCCGCTGTAGCGGCGCTCTATGACCGCCGCTATAACTGCAGTTGTCACACAGACTCTTTAGCCCTTGTTAGCTCGACGAAAGTCGTGCCCTGATACGAGATAGGCTGGCTTATGAAACCTGTTCGCATCCTCATTGCTGACGACCACGACCTCGTGCGTCGCGGAATCCGCGCGTTGTTTCGTGACCAACCTTCTTGGGAAGTGTGCGGCGAAGCCGTCACCGGGCACGATGCAGTCGAAAAGACCAAGCACCTGAAACCGAACATCGTGTTACTGGATGTCAATTTGCCCGAGGTTTCAGGTGTGGACGCGGCGCGGGCGATTCTGAGAGCGCTTCCGGACACCGAAATCCTGATCCTTACCATGGACGAATCGCCGCAGCTCATGCGCGAGCTGCTCCAGGTCGGGGTTCGCGGTTACGTGTTCAAGTCCGACTTCGACCGCGATCTTGTGGACGCGATCACGTCCCTCAGCCAACACATTCCCTATTTCACTTCGAGAGTCTCGCAATTGATGCTCGAAGACTTTCAGAAGCGCACAGCGGCGCCGGGCCGCAGGACGCGATCCGGGCTCACGCCACGCCAGTGGGAGGTAGTTCGTCTGCTGGCAGGAGGAAAGACGAATAAAGAGGTCGCGACGGCCCTCCGCATCAGCGTGAAGACGGCGGAAACCCACCGCATCAACATCATGCGCCGGCTGGACCTTCACTCGTTCAGCGAGTTGGTCCGTTACGCACTCCGCGAGAAAATCATCGAGCCGTAGCCCCGCCCGGCACCAACGGCGTCACCGTAAGCCTGGTGCGAAAGGGGGGACTCGAACCCCCACCCCTTGCGGGACCAGATCCTAAGTCTGGCGCGTCTGCCAATTCCGCCACTTTCGCATGATGCCCCATCATTGTAGCATCCAATCTTGATGGCATTAGATTGGCTACGCCCAGTCTTTCTTGCGTGTTCCGCCACGCCGGCTCATACCAATGTGACGGCCTACATAGAGATTTAATTTGGGGTGGCGCACACATCCCGTTGTTCGGGATGTGTGCGATGACGCATACTCGTACACATGGCACAGACCGCCATGTGTGCGCCAGCCAGACTTTATCCTACGTGTGACCTCAAATGTGTATCAGACTGCTGCTCCGCTCGCTCCCTAATGTAAGACCACGCCACTTCCTGGAAAATCCTCTTTACTCCGCCGATTTTCCCAATCAGCGCATCGTGATCGCGGCCACGCCGAAGTCGCGCAGGGTTATCGTGTTGCTGGTGAGCTGGACCGACGCAGGCGGCTGCTCGCCGGTTGTCTCATCGACGTACTCTTCCTTCCCTCCGGCCGCACCCGGGACAGCAACCTCCATCGGCTGGCTGCGCTCGTTCACCAGCAGGAGCTTCTTTTGGCCACTGGGCGTCACAAAACCCTGCGCGAAGACGGGCTCCCAACTCGACTCCGACTCCACGAGCTTGTCTCCGGGGCCGAAGTTGTCGCGCAGCAGTTTCAGAGTCCAAAAGCGGGCGTTGGGCTGACCTGTCTTCCAGTTGACCATGGTGACGCTTGGGAACTGTGACGGGTAGCCGACTAATTGCGACTCACCTGCCACCTGGACGCCGAGCTTCGCCAGGTTTGCATAGATATAGGCATACATCGCCGAGCACAGATTCCAATAAAAGGTCGGGATCGGACCGCGCGGCGTGACGTTATCATTGGGCAGGATGGCGCCAAGCTCATCAGTGTCCGTTTCGGTTTCGGGCGACAGACGCTGGCGGATGTTCTGGATGTAGCGGACCGTGTCCAGAAATCCGCTCGCCTGGTCGAAGAAGGTGTATTGCCAGTCGCTGGGAGATTCGCTTGCCGCGGGCGAGGCATAAAAGTGATACGAAATCATGTTCAGCGGCGTCCCTGGCCGGTGATGGGCGTGATTGAGAAAATAATCGAAAAACTCGGGATCGCTTGAGGGAAAGGCGAGCGCGAGCCCGACGAATTTCATATTTGGCGCAACGCGGCGAATGGCGGCAGTGATCGCGTCATAGACGCGCGTGTAGGTTTGGGGCGTCATGTGATGCTCGATGTCCACCTCATTCAGCACTTCCCAATAAGGAATGTGGTAATGGTACCCCGACTTGTGCCAGTGTCCGTACTCGTCTTTGAATCCCCCCTTGGTGTACCAGCTCACGAGCCGCGCATAATAATCCGCCACTTCCTTGAGCGAAGGGTCGCGAAACTGAGTCCCTTGCTCGTAACTCCAGGTCACTTGATCGGGATTCGCAGGATAGGGCACCGGCTTTGGAGTCTTGAACATCCATTCGGGAATCGTGCTGAAATTCACAATCACCGAATGCCCCGCCGTCGCGTTCAGAAAATCGACCGTCAGTGGATCAATGAGCGAAAAATCCCACGAGGTTTTTCCGTTCGCAGGCGGTTCAAGCTCCGCGACGCCCAGTTTCGGATAAGGGAGCCAGGGCACGTAGCGAACGTAATTGGCGTGCAAATCGCGCAGCTCATGAAAAACCCGATCGTGGATTGGTGACCCGCGCCGCAGTGGTGGATTCACCACCACCTGAAGCGTCGCGGTGGTTTTTGACACAACTTCCACCTTGCTCCAGTCAACACTCACTTTCGCCTGTTCCGCCGCAGATCCGCTCACCGGCAAAAGCAATAAAATCACTATCCAAAGCAATTTTTGTCTCATGGGAATTCCTCCGAAAGTTTTCTCCAATCATTCGCGACGTGCAGCTTGACGATAGGCGCCGTGCGGCTCCCGCCGGAGCGTCTCAGCGGACCCCGCCGCGTCTTTTCACCAACAGGAGGTGCTCGCACGCAACCACAGTTTCCCGGCGCTGGTTCACGCCCTCGACCGCTTCGACGACGATGCCGTAATCTGCACGCTTGGGAGAATCGCGCTTTTCCTTCAGGGTCACGCGCGCACGCAGCGTGTCGCCGATGAAGACGGGTCTTACAAACCGCAGGCGGTCGTAACCATACGTGAATGCCTCGGGGTTCACTTCTGCAGCGCTTAGCCCGACAACCATGGCGAACACAAGCGTTCCGTGGGCAACCCGCTGCTTGAACTCCTGATCCTTGCACCACTCGGCGTCCATGTGGTGTGGATAGAAGTCTCCGCTCTGCCCGGCGTGGATGACGATGTCCGTCTCCGTAACCGTTCGTCCAAGACTCTCTCTCCACGCGCCAACTTCATAATCTTCGAAGTATTTCGACGTCATCGCACGTAGATTGACAAACCCTCTATTTCTTCGTACAACGATGCTTCGCAAAGCGCGGAGCCATTATACACGACGCGGGTCCGTGCGAAGTGGAAGATTGGAACGTATGCCGACGCCGATCCAGGCGAATCAAAAACCTCCGCTGCCCGCCGCGATTCGCCCGATTGTCATCGTTGGAGCGGGCGGAATCGTCCGGGACGCCCACTTGCCCGCTTACCGCAAGGCCGGCTTCCCGGTGGCGGGCCTTTATGATCTGAACCCGGAGCGCGCGCGTGAACTGGCCGACAAGTTTAGAGTGGAACGAGTCTTCCCTTCCCTTCAGCGCGCCGCGGAAGAAGTTCCGGAAGATGCTGTGTTCGATGTCGCCGTCCCTGCCGCTGCCATCCGGGACGTCCTACCACACTTAGCCGAAGGGCGCGGCGTGCTCATCCAGAAGCCGCTCGGAGAGAACCTGGACCAAGCCCGGGGCATCGTTGAGCTTTGCCGGCGCCGCCGCTTTCTGGCTGCCGTCAACTTTCAGCTCCGCTACGCTCCTTACGTTCTCGCGGCCCGCAGTATCATCGAGCAAGGGCTGATCGGCGATCTGCACGACCTGGAAATTCGCGTGAACGTGTACACCCCCTGGCACTTGTGGACTTTCCTTGAGGGCGCTCCACGCGTCGAGGTCCTTTACCACAGTCTTCACTATCTCGACCTCCTCCGCTCGTTTCTCGGCGAACCGCGCGGCATCTACGCCAAGACCACCAAGCATCCCTCGGCTCCGCGCTTGGCCGCCACGCGCTCGAATATCATCCTGGATTACGGCAATAGCGTCCGGGCCTGCGTCTCCGCCTGTCATGGCCACGTGTTTGGAAGCCGCCACCAGGAAAGCTTCATCAAGTGGGAAGGCACGAAGGGCGCGATCGTCGCTAAAATGGGTCTGCTGATGAACTATCCCCAAGGCGAGCCCGACCAACTGGAAGTCTGCATCCTCCGCGAATCCGAACCGCCGGTCTGGGAAACCCTTGCCGTCGAAGGGAGTTGGTTTCCCGACGCTTTTATTGGAACCATGGCAAGCTTAATGCGCTGGGTAGAAGGCTCCAGCGGCCCTGCGGCGACCTCGGTGGACGACGCCCTCAAGACGATGGCTTTAGTCGAGGCCGCTTACTATTCGAGCGACGAAGGCGCGGTAACACCATGAGAATTGTGGACACGCACCAGCACCTCTGGGACCTGGACCACCTCGAACTGTCCTGGAACAAAGAAGAGCCGAAGCTCAATCGAAGCTTTCTCATGACGGATTACCTCGAGGCAATCCACGGACTCGGAATCGAGCAATCCGTTTTCGTTGAAGCCGACGTCGATGAGCCCTGGATGCTGGACGAAGCCCGGTTCGTCCTGAAACTCGCCGACGCCAAGGACAACCCTGTGTCCGGAGTAGTCGCTGCGGCGCGGCCTGAAAAAGACGACTTCAGAGATTATCTCGAAAAGATCGCGGGGCATCCCGCGCTGAAAGGAATCCGCCGCATCCTCCACACTCAGCCGGACGCTGCCGGACAAGGAGGAACTTTTATCGAAAACGTAGGCTCGTTAGGCTCCTACGGACTTTCCTTCGATCTCTGCGTGCTCGCCCGGCAATTGCCCATAGCCATTGATCTGGTGCGGCAATGCCCGCACACCAACTTCATTCTGGATCATTGCGGGGTGCCCCAGGTCAAGGAGAAAGCGCTCGATCCGTGGCGCGATCATCTGCGTCAAATCTCCCCGTTCCCCAACGTAGCCTGCAAGATCTCGGGATTGGTCGCCTACGCCGATCCCGAGCGATGGAGCGCGAATGACCTTCGCCCGTATGTCGAGCACTGTATCGAATCCTTCGGTTGGGACCGCGTCATGTTCGGCAGCGATTGGCCCGTCTGCACCATTTCGTCATCCCTGAAGAAATGGGTGGAAACGCTTTTCCTCCTCACGCAATCCGAAAGCGAAGAAAATCGCAAAAAGCTCTTTTACGAAAACGCAACGAGAATTTACAGGTTGTCCTGACGAAAGCATAACGATGAAGGACTGCCTTTTCGGCGAACCTCCACGACAGGATGCCCGTCATTCTGCCGCCTGAGCGGTGCCGCCGGCATCGCGGTAAACGTGTTGTAATCGCAGGAATACCTCATCGCCCCGGGATTCATCAAATTTCCAGCTTCTCAGCGCCCGCATCAGGCGGGTTTCAAGTTCTGGCGTTTCATGCTTCGTCTTCGTTAACGGTCTCCACGGTTACTCGCGCCTTCCCACCGACGTTGATCGATTGCCGCTTGAGTTTTTCGCCGCGAAACTCCTTAAGCTCTCTCAGAAAGTCGTGCAGAGCGTCCGCCAGCATCTGAAAGAAGAACCAGAGCCCAATGCCAACGCAGACAACGGCAAGCGCGATTCCAATACCGAACGAAGCCAGGTGCCAAACCATGATTCATTCCTTGTTGCTCTCTATCGGCGAAAAGTAGCAGACTTCCCGCGTGGAAGTAAGTATTTAGCTGTTTATTGATTAGGCGAACAGAAAGAGAATCGGAAGCGAAAAACGAAGCGGCGTACCCGACGGACGAATTAAAAGCGAAACTGGTAGGCTACCGGCATATGGCTCTGCCTTCATGCCAGTTTAGCATGGCTGAAGGGCGTTAGGCCTAGCGCCGATGTGACCGCATCACACTTTTTGAAGCTGTCACGTCAGGCCTTGCGGCGATGCGCGCATCTGGCGAATGATTTGCTGATGTGGTGCAAGCAGCAGCAAATGGAATCCATTGTGGCAACGAACCCGTGAAGCTCCTCAGACGAGCCATTGGCTCGGAAGACGCTCCGCAGCCCATCATCAGACGAGAACTCCAGCCGGTTGGCCCGGTGTGGTGTCATCGGTGGCGTCCTAACCTCATTTCAGGCGTAGCGCCGAGCTTTAGCTCGGCAGGTGCCGGCGCTACCCTCAGATTAGGACGCGACCGTATCTTCAAGCCCTTGACGCCGATGCCGATTACTAGCATGCTAGGCTACTTCATCAAGATGCGAAACAACGAATTCATGCTCGTCTTTTTTCCCGTTCGATGTAACCCAGGTACCCTCGAGCGAGCCAGGAAACGTCGGACGCGGAAAAAGAATGTTTATTGAGGAACAAACTTCGTTCAACTCATTGAAAACAAATGGCCGTTAGAGGAGCAATTCAGGAACAAACTCCCTGTATCCATGTATCTCATTGAATATAAACCTGTTACGGATGAGATTGTTTTCGCGCATTAAAGTTACTGAAAGCAAATGACTTATGAGAAGTATCTGAGGAAAAACCGAGTTTGTTTTTTCAAAATGCTCATGACACGCCGAGCGCTTCTTGCCCGTCCGGTTGGAGCGACGGCACGGGCTGGGGCACACTCGCGGCGCGGGGAATCGGGTGTTCACATAAACGCTGCCATTCCGCCTTTCGCACCTGCTGCAAACGCGCCGTGAAGCAGCCAGATCTTTGTGTCCGCTCCGGTGGCGGCCAGCCATCACGTTCCATTCGCCATCAATTTACTTCAATCGGCTTTGATCTGTATGGCTCCTTGCTGATCAATTGTGAAGTCATGCCGCCGTCCGCCATGATGTTTGCGCCGGTGATGGCGCGAGATCGATCGCTCAGCAGGAATGCCGCCAACTCTCCAATCTCCTCCGGCTCAATGACGCGCTCGATTGGAATATTCGACTTCCAGTATTCTGAACAGGCCGCGGGGTCTGGAGCTGCGGCCTGAATCTGCTGCCAGATTTGCGTATCAAGCAGTCCCGGCGAAATCGCGTTGACGCGAATGTCTTGTGCGGCCAATTCAACGGCAATGCTTTTTCCGAAACCCACAAGGCCCCACTTTGCGGCGTCATATGGGCCTGAACCAGGGAGAGCGGCGTGCGTATGCACGCTCGCAATATTCACGATGCTCCCGCCGCCAGGCGTTTGCTCTAACATTTGCCGGCATACTTTCTGCGTGAGGAAGAATGCGCCGCGCAGATCAACGCGGATCACACGGTCCCAATCATCGGAGGTCGTTTCGAGGAAGGGTTTTACGAAATTCACTCCGGCATTGTTTACGAGCCCGTCGATACGTCCAAATTTCCCGACGCTCATCGCAACCAAGCGATCAAGGTCAGCGTCGTGGCCTACATCACATTCAATAGCCAAGGCTCTATTCCCAAGCGATTGAGCCACCCGCTGTGCCTCATTTCCACGAATATCTGCAACCACCACAGTTGCACCTTCCCGATGACACACTCGGGCAATCCCTTCGCCCAGCCCACCTCCAGATCCAGTAACAAGAACTGCTTTCTCATCTAACAGCATCGTCTTCAACTCCTCTTCGACCGCTGCTTACTCAGGCGGCAGATTGAACCACAACCGGTACTTGCGGTTTTCGCTTCAGCATCCTGCACACCTTGTGGCGTCTCTAGACGATCAAACCAAAATTTAGCAGATGTTGACATGGGGTCCGCCCCGGCACAAAGGAGAAGTCCAAGCTCGAAGAAGATGCCCGACCCGCTTGGACCGGCAACGCCAAATAGATCAGCTTGATTTCAAGTGCTTACCCAACCGGTCTGGAACGAGTGGATCGTACAGAGGAAGCCATAAGTGTGATTCCCGCTTGATCCGGGTATACGCCTTTATACACTCTTCCATGCTCTCCATGATGCCTAGGGGAATCATCTCGTCCAGATTTCTGTATTTGAAGAAACAATCGGACACGGCGATCGTTCCGGCTTCGGTCTCGATCAAGTAGGCCATGGATGAACGGTGATGGACCCCAGTCCAGAAGGCCCGGATGCCCGGGAGGATTTCATCCTCATCGTCAAGAAGCCGTATCTTCTCCGGAGCTTGAATTTCCAGGTACGTCAGCACATCATCCGGAATACGAAGTTTTCTGGGAATGTGCATCTCGTACTTGGGCGCATGGAAGTCCTCGATCCATCCTCGTCTCGAAATGCAGATCGTCGCATTCCTGAAGAGTGGAATATTTCCGGTCGCATAAGCCTGTAGTGGCGTGATGAGGACGTGACCGACCCCTGAGGGCAAGACACCAATGGTTGCGAGCGCCTTTTCAGGGCGTTCATCTTCTTTGCGAATCATCTGCGCTCGCGGATCGATTGCCTTCTTCCACGCCTCGTTCAACGGAGCCAAGTCCGCCGGCGGACCCGTGTTAATTACGACAGTCTTACCCCCGCCCTGAATGACGACCATCCAAAAATGCAGCATCTCCCAAGTCTGCCATCCAGACATCCAATAAACTTCAGGGCCTGGCACCTCGCATTGGCCCATCTTCAGAAGCCGAAGTCGATATTTCATGTCTCATTCTCTCCGCTCGCCATGCGCATCTCGCCCTGCTTGTGCCTGTCTCCCGCAAGAAGCGGCAAAGAATAGCGTAGCTCATTTCCTACTGTTGATTTTACTTCGCGCTGACAACGTTCCTCAGCTCGCGGCCGGCCAGCGCATCCAGGACAATGGACGCAGACTTCTGTCTGATTTCTCTCAGCCCCTCCACCGAGTAAAACGCAGCGTGGGGCGTGATCATGAAGTTCGGGAGCTCTAGCAGTTCACGTGGAGGGTTCGGTTCGGTCTCTACCACGTCCAGCGCGACTCCGGCGAGACGCCCCGACTGCGCGACCACGACCAGAGCTTTCTCGTCGATGACGGGACCGCGCGACGTGTTGACGAGGAAAGCTGAGGGCTTCATCCGCTGAAGTTGATCGAGACCTATTAGATGGAACGTGCCGTCCGTCAGCGGAACATGAAGCGACACCACGTCCGACCTTTCGAGTAATTCCTCCAGGGTGTTGACCCTCTTGACTGCGATCGCCTTCTCGTACCCGGACGGCACGTAAGGATCGTAAAATGCCACTTCAAAGCCAAATACCTTCGCCCGTCGGGCAGCGGCAGTCCCAATCCGGCCACAACCGACAATTCCGAAGGTTGTACCGCGGATTCGCCGCACAGGCTCCGCCACCCTCCAATCCCAAGCCCCACTTCTCACACTCTCCTTCAAAGCGTCCAGGCGGCGCCACAGAGACAGGAGCATCGCCAGCGTGTGATCGGCAACCTCTTCGGTTCCATAGTCCGGGACGTTGCAGACGGGAATCCCGAATTCGTAGGCTGCCTCCAGGTCTACATTATCAACTCCTACGCCGTTTCTCACGATCACCCGTGCACGGCTAAGCCTGCTAATAGACAGGCGAGTCAGATTTAGGTGATGCCACATAATGATCGCGTCAGCCGATGGCGCGTAGGGCACAAACTCTTCTTCACTCCGTAAGTGCAGAAGAGAAACCTTCGAGAACCCGCTGAGAATTTCCGCTTCCACCTCAGAATCCCAGGCGTCAGGAACGATCACGGAGTCCAGGATGTAGACGTTCCGTCCATTTGTCGCGTCGTTCAATCGTTTCTCCTTGGCACACCCTTACCTTTCGAGGAGAAGACATTCGCTAAAGGTATTCCAGGATTTCGCACCAGCCTCATAAACCCGAGAACGCAGTTTCCACCGCTCACGCCCGTGCCCCGTTCGCGGCAGCGATCATCTTCTTTGCAAGCCCGGTTTGGGTAAATTCGCGGACTGACACACCTTCATACGCGAGAGGCACAACCCAAATCGCCAAATTTGAGTAATAGTCATCGCCCCACAGAGGCATGCCCGTGTCTCCGTAAAGGAGACATCGCTGGTTCCATGGAGACCGGGCTTTGACGGCTATCGCCTGATACAGTCTGTGGGCTACTTCCATCCCTATATCGCGTCTTCCGAAATAGAGAAAGGTCATCGCGCTACAAAGGTTCTCTCCTACAAAAATATTCTTTCCAAAATCACCGCTTGGATGAACGCCGGTGTCGAATGGCTTTCCGTCCGGCGTTACGCCGTTGATCAAGCCGTAGAAGGTTGCATTCAAGTTCAGCCGTGCGATGCTGTCCAGCGCCTTGTTAACCCGCTCTTCAGGCAGGACGCTCTCCAGCCCGAGCACATGGACACACCACTCGGCCATCAACTGATTGGCGAGAGATACCTCACTTAGCCGTCCGGTTTGGACATCATTCCAAAGCCGGTAATACGCGCCGTTCCAAAGCCTAGCCTCGAAGCTTGCCTGAGCCTTTTGAAGCCGTTCCGAACACTCCACAACGAATGGACGGTCGCCGGCCAACTCCGCCAGCTTTTTCCCCGCCGAGAGGGTTGCGAGCCAAGTACCTGCAACGTAACTCGAGACGCCGTGCCAGGGCCAGCAGTCGTAAAACTGATTGGCAGGCCAAGCTTCGCCGGGCCGGACGTGCGGTTGGTCATGTACCAAGCCGCACCTATCATCATCCAGCGTATATTGATAACGAATCGCCCGCTTGGCTGAATCATAAAAATACATGAGCTGCTGGCGGTCTCCCGTCCGGAGATAGAGACGATAGACCATTTGCGTAAATTGGCCTGAGTTTAACGGGTGCTGGCATTCAAAACGAGGGTCACGCATGCTCGTCGGCATGCCGAAGCAAAAAGGAATCTCGCCATTCGAGATCTGATAGCGGCGGAAACCATCCAGCGTCGTTTCCTCTAGCTCCGGGAAAAAGAACAGCAGAGGGAAATGCCCGTGCATCCGGCAAACCATGGTCTCGACGATAGGGCAGCCCGTATGGCTTTCGCTGTGCGTAAACCATCCGTTTTCGCCCCACCAATTATCATGGCGCCAGTGCGCAATCCACACTGAGTTCTTAGCGTGACTGTAGAGTGCCTGGATCAGCGCATCCTGAAGCCAAGCGGGCAGATCCGAATTGTAAATTTCCCCCTGCCAGGCCAGTACGCGGCGCAATAACACGTCATGATTCCGAAGGCCGAACTCGGCAACCTCGCTTGCATTTCGGAAACGCTGCGAATAGCGGTTGTAGCGCAATTCACTTCCACTATCACGCCAGGACGGCGCGTACCAGGCAACCGCGAACCGGAAACGCCGGGAACCGTTCGCTTTCAAGGCGGTCTCAATAACGAAGCTTCCCTCTTCGCCACTATGTTGGTTAACGCCATCGCCACGCACGTCCAGCGCATAGTCCGGAAACTCCCTGCCATGAGGGGCAACCGGAAACCTCAACAGGAGCCTTAGAGGCAGTTGTTCGCTAGAGTTATTCCGAAGCTCAAGCTCAAAGAGTGCAACCGGCGTGTTCGAGACTGCGGCGTCGCCTACGATGTAGGGCGCGAACGCCCGTATACCTGCTTCAACCGGAATCTCCGGAAAGATAGCTTGCATGTCGGCGACGGGATAGTGCCCCCAGTACGACACGCGCGCCGCTGAAAGGGGAACGTCCTTGGTGCCATTTTGGATATGAAGCCAATCTGTGAAAGCCTTTTGAGGAGGAACCCAATCATTAAAGAGCGAGCAAAAGCCGATTTTTCCGCTCCCTTCGAATGTGAAATAGCCTGTTCCCAGTCCTCCCAGCGGAACGCCCTCGCTCAGATCGCGGCCTTCAAATACAAAAGCTGGAACCGGGGCCCGAAATCCATCCGCGTCGACGGTGGTCCATTGGTTCAGCGCAGCCGGAACCACAAACGGCCAACTCCGGAAACCTTCCTGGCGTGGTCCCCTCGTATTTGTTCGCTCGTTACGGGCGGACGCTTTAAGCGAGTTCAAACCGGTAAGAGCCGGAACTCCTAACGCTGCCAAGACCTCTCTGCGCTTCATGATTTACTTCGCCTTAAATGATGTGTGTTTCGATAGAGCTGCTTTGAAACAGCACGCTCCTTCTTGAATCTCACTAATCCTTGTGCCATTAACAAAGGTCGAAGCCGCTCCCCGTTCGATACGTCCAGGACGACACCGGTTGAAACTCACGTGGACGATCTTGGAAGGCGTGCCACCGACGACATCTCCCACCGCTGCAAGCCCGTAGACGATACTGAAGGGAGCATTGGTTGTCAAGCACACATCCAACTCAATACCTCGAGAGCACGGCGAAACCTTTTGGCGTTTGAATGGGGACAGGCCGGCACTTGCCGGAACACCGCGATTTCGGGCACCGTGCTTTTCGGCTTCGCCGCGCGAGCTCCATCTTTCGATGGTCATGAGCACAACCGCGAAAAAGCCTGCCGGGCGTTTACATAGGGCGGGAAGTCGGGCAGAATCGTCGTGACCCCGGTCAGACGCGCGTGACCGTATCGGGTCTAAGTGGCTCTTGGGCCCTGAGTCAAGCGAATGACCGGCTTAATCCGGCGCTAATCGGCCAGGCGAACAGATTGGCCTACATCGTTACGTTCTGGATTCTTTGCCTTGGAGTGGCAATTATGTTTCCGTTGTCATTTGGGCTGCGAAGAAAACTAGTTGGGAGGAGGCGACAAGATCGCCGTCGGATAAAACAATATGACGATACGAGTCATAACCCTGGAGCGTGAATACGGGAGCGGCGGCGGCGAGATCGCGGCGGAGGTTGCGTCCCGCTTGGGCTGGAAGCTTTGGGACCAGTTGCTGACCGAGGAGATCGCGCGCCGCCTGGACTGCGACTGTCGCTCCGTGGAGGAACACGAAGAGCGAAAGGATCCGGCTTATTACAGGCTCTTGAAGGCTTTCATGCGAGGAAGTTTTGAGGGCAGCATGAATGCTCCTCGCTTGAAAATGGTGGATACGGATTGCGTGCGTAACGTCGTGCAGAGAATCCTGCCCGGCATCGCTGACGCCGGGAACTGCGTAATCGTGGGGCGAGGATCCGCCTACTACCTGGGAACTCGCACTGATACGTTCCATGTCTTCATTTACGCCCCTTTTCGAGACAGAGTTCGCCGCCTGCGGGCAACCGGCAAAAGCGAGAAAGAAGCGATTGAACTGGCGGAGACAGTAGATCGCGACCGCGCGGCTTTCATTAAGCAGTACTTCAACGTCGATTGGCCCGAAAGGCGTCGGTTTCACTTGATGGTCAATTCCAGCCTGGGAGAGAAATTGTCGGCGGAGATGATCCTCGATGCCGTCACGCGGTACGCGAAGCAGAGGAACTGATGGGGTCACAATCATTCCGTCGCGGAAGCGCGATGCTCAGAGACCGGCGGGTCAGCCTCCCGCCGGTGTTACAGATTGCGGATTCATCGAGCCTGCGCTATGCGAGCGTGAAACGACTATGACTGATATATTGACGCAAACTCAGGGTCCGGCTACGTTTTGAACATCCCCGGCGCCACAGAAGCGCTTTACAGCTTGCCGCCACCGGAAAGCACGACCGGAAATTACGTGTAGGTCGTCGAGCGAATTCTCGCTAAGATCGCATTCGGCAATGGCCAAGACCCCAGGCACCTCCTAAGGCCCGAGATGGCTGTCGAGCCAGACATTACGGTGCGGTGACCACGGCCTGACGGATCGAGGCTTGGAAACTTCCGATTGCGGACTGCATGTCATGTGATATTAGATTCAGCCGGAAGCTTAGCCATTGCGGCAATAGATGGAGGTCTTAATGCCGGATTCTTGTTCTCACATGAACCAGATTCAAAATGTCTCGCCCCACACAGAAGCCCGCGAAGAGTGCCTGGAGATGTCTGACTCGTGGGTGCATCTGCGGCTCTGCATGATATGTGGTCATGTCGGCTGCTGCGACTCATCGAAAAATAAACACGCCACGAAACATTTCCACGAGACCCGTCACCCCATCATCCGCTCTTTCGAACCGGGCGAGAACTGGAACTGGTGTTATGTAGATGAGATCATGATAGAGCCTTTCGATTGACGGATCGCACTCAGTCCTGAGTAAGTTTTCGGGCCGCTCGAACGTCACTGAATCGGAGCGAGATAATGGCGCATCGAGTATGTCCTTGGTGGCTCGGTTATTGGCTCACCTGCCCGCTGCGGCGCTACGGCCAAGACCCAGCAACGATTTTGGCTCCTTACGTTCACGAAGGCATGACGGTGCTCGAACCCGGTCCGGGCATGGGTTTCTTTACGCTGGAACTCGCTCGCCTTGTCGGTGCGTCGGGGCGCGTCGTTGCGGTCGATGTGCAGCCGAAAATGATCGACCGCCTGAAGCGCCGAGCGGCCAAAGCGGGACTTCTGTCTCGCGTTGATGCCCGTATCGGCTTTGCGGATTCCGCGAACCTCAAGGACATCAATGGCGTGGTTGATTTCACTCTGGCCTTCGCCGTGGTGCACGAGTTCCCCGATGCGGGCCGTTTCTTCGCCACAGTTGCCGCAGCCTCGAAGCCCGGTGCCTCGCTTCTTCTGGCGGAACCTAAAGGCCACGTGAAACCGGAGGCGTTCGACTCCGAGCTGCGAGCAGCCGCTGAAGCAGGCTTCAAACTCATTGATCGTCCTTCGATCAATCGGATTCGGGCGGCGCTTGCTCTTTTCCCAGCACCGAAATAGCGCCGTGAACACTAGCTGTCTCGGCTTTCAGCAGATTGAAACTTACACGCGTAGTCTCGAAAAAAGTTGTCTCAGTTGTCGCAAGTTTCACCCCCGTCTTGTAGCGCCGTGGCATGATAGCCGGGATGGGAGGGGTCATGTCTGACAAGAAATCCAAAAGGAAATGGATAGGATTGAGGAAGTGGAGCTTCTTCCGAAGGGAAATAAGACAGAAAATATGAGGATGACACGCAGAGAACTTCTTGCCGGTCTGCTTGCAGCTCCGACACTGGCTGAGGCACGCTCGCGGCTCTCTGTCCCGAAAGACCTGCGAACGCCTTACAAGCTGGAACGTTTCGTCATAGGCCCTTCCCACCAGCCCGGTTCGTTCGATGAGAAGAGCGCCGATGTTCCCTTCGTCTTTCGGCATCAAGGCGTCTTTTACATGACCTACGTCGGCTTTGACGGTGTCGGCTATCAAACCGGGCTTGCCTCCTCGCGCGATCTTCAAAACTGGCGTCGGGAGGGAGTAATTCTGAAAAGAAATCCTGCCTCGCCCGTCATCCGCTACAACGTCGCACTCACTTGGATCCTGCGAGAGAACAACGTCTTCGGGCCTGGAGAGTTGAAGAAGGTTCGCGGCCGGTATCTTGGCCTCTACAATGCGGAACCCGGTTCCGGTTATGAGCAAGGTCCGGGCGTGATCGGCCTTTGTTGGAGCCGCGATCTAAGAAACTGGGAAGTGGAGCCGCCGTGCCTTCGTCCTGAAGACGGCGCAGCTTGGGAACACGCCGGCCTGTACAAGGCCTGCATTCTGGAGGAGAACGGTCGTTATCACATTTTCTATAACGCGAAGAACCGCCCGGTTCACTGGCACGAACAGACTGGCATTGCGACCTCGCGTGATTTGAAAACCTGGGTTCGAGATCCTCATAATCCAATTTTGAGAAACGGTCCTCCGGGCAGCGACGACGAATATTTTGCGAGCGACCCGTGCGTGCTGAAGTATCGCAAGGAATGGCCGATTTTTTACTACGGTCTGGGACCGAAATTCATCGCTCGCGATCTGTTAGCACTCTCGCCCAATCTGGTCACCGTCAGAAAGTGCGCCGGCGTGCTGATCGACGTGGGGCCAAAAGGCTCGATCGATTCGATGTTTGCTCACAAGCCTTCGATCATCTCCCACGCTGGCGTGCTTTACCACTTTTATTGCGCGGTTTCAAAGGAGTTTGGCCGGGGAATTTCCGTGGCTCGCTCCAGGCCCTGGAAAACCTAGCCGTCAGGTCATGCCACAAAAGATGCGCTCTCTCTCGATTGCCAGTACGTTCCTTTGGACAATCGCTTTTCTCTCGCCGCTTCGAGCTGCTGTCCACTCCGGCTCGCTTTTGCCGAAGCTCCTGACCTGCAATGACCGTCTCGATCCGCTGGCCGTGAATTCCATCCGTCCTCGGCTCGGTTGGACGCTGGCTTCACACGAGCGCGCTCAGGCACAGTCCGCGTATCAAGTCCTTGTCGCAAGTAGCGAGGGAAACCTGGAGGCCGGCAAAGGCGACCTCTGGAATAGCGGCAAAGTGAATTCCAGCCAAACACTGCAGATTCCGTATGAGGGAAAGCCGCTCCGCTCGCGCGAAGTGTGCTATTGGAAGGTCCGGGTATGGGACCCGCAAGGACGCGCGTCGCCGTGGAGCGCGCCAGCCCGCTGGGCAATGGGCCTCCTGAATCCGACTGACTGGAAAGGACAGTGGATAGGTCTCGATCAACCAGCGCGGGAGACTCTCCAGGCGCCGGTGTTCCGTCATGAGTTTCGCATCAGGAACGGCTCGCGGCGGGCGATTGTGTACATTTCAGGTTTGGGCTTGTTTGACCTGTACCTCAATGGCCACAAAGTCGGCGATGACGTTCTCGAGCCCGGCTGGACCAACTATCGCAAAACCTGTCTTTACCTGGCCTATGACGTCACCAAGCTGTTGCGACCCGGCCCGAACGCCATCGCGGTGATGCTCGGCAACGGCATGTACAACGTTGTGCAAGGCGGAAGGTACGTGAAATTCACCGGTTCATTCGGTCCGCCGAAAGTCATTCTGCAACTCGACATCGCCTATCGCGACGGGACCTCCCAACGGGTCGTCACTGACGGCTCCTGGCGAGTGCTTCCCTCGCCCATCACGTTCAACTCGATTTACGGCGGCGAGGATTATGACGCGCGGCGGCTCATTTCCGGGTGGGATATGCCGGATACGAACGACAGCCGGTTCAAGCGCGCGACCGTGATGGCGGGGCCCGGCGGCCACCTCCTCGCTCAAGCCATTCCACCCATCCGCGTAGTCCGCAGTTACACACCGGTACGCATCACCCAGCCTGCCCCAGGTGTCTATGTCTACGATCTCGGGCAGAATTTTGCAGGATGGCCGCAAATCAGGGTTCGAGGTCCGCGCGGCTCATCCATAAAGATCATTCCCGGCGAGCTCTTGGATTCGCGTGGCCTCGTGACGCAAAGGAGCTCGGGCAAGCCCGCTTTCTTCCGGTACACGCTGAAAGGTGGAGGGATCGAAACGTGGCATCCCCGCTTCAGCTATTACGGATTCCGCTATCTTCAGATCGAAGGAGCAACGCGAGAGGCAAATCTGGCCGGCCGCAAGCCGCTTCTGCTGGCGGTCGAAGGCCAGGCTGTCCACTCGTCCGCAACAGATGCGGGCCATTTCTCGTGTTCCAACCCGCTCTTCAACCGCATCCATCGTCTCATCAAGATAGCCATCGAAAACAACATGCAAAGTATCTTCACGGATTGCCCGCACCGGGAAAAGCTGGGCTGGCTCGAGGAAGTCGATTTCATGGGGCCGTCGATAATGTACAACTTCGACGTTGCGACCCTGTTTCGCAAAGTCATCCGGGACATCCGCGAGGCTCAACTGCCGGACGGGCTGGTTCCGGACATCGCCCCAGAATACGTTGTCTTTCGAGGCGGCTTCCGGGATTCGCCGGAATGGGGAAGCAGTTATCTGACCGTCGGCTGGGACTTATACCGCTGGTATGGAGACTTGCAAATTCTCGAACGCAATTATGATGGTTTCAAACGCTATGTGGATTATCTGACAGCCAGGACTCATCATCACGTTCTCTCTTATGGCCTGGGCGATTGGTGCGATATCGGCCCGAAGCCGCCAGGCTATCCTCAGCGTACACCGTTCGCGATCACTGCTACGACCGTCTACTATCACGACCTGATCTTGCTGCAGCGAATCGCTAAGTTAGTCGGCAGGAGTGGCGATGCGCAGCGCGACGCGGCTCTCGCCGCCGAAGTGAAAACGGCGTTCAACCGGGAGTTCTTTCATCCTGCGACGGACTCTTACGCCACCGGAAGCCAGACATCAAACGCCATGCCGCTGGCAATGGGCATGGCCCCGCCCGGCGCAAGCGCCGGATTGCTCGCAAACATCATCCGAAACGTCCATGCCCACGGCAACAAGATGACGACGGGGGAAATCGGCCACCGCTACCTGCTTCTCGACCTGGCAGATGCTGGCCGCTCTGATGTGATTTACGATATGGACTCCCAAACCAGTTGCCCAGGTTACGGCTGCATGCTTAAGCAGGGAGCCACCAGCCTGACTGAGGCCTGGGACGCCAACCGCCGCTATTCACAGGATCATTTCATGCTGGGCCATCTTGAAGAGTGGTTTCACCGCAACCTTGCGGGGATCAGCGCCGCACCAGGGGCGGTGGCATTCAGCAGAATCTCAATCAAGCCGCAGCCGGTGGGCAACATCACTTGGTGCAAAGCCAGCTATCGCTCGCAACGCGGCGAAATCGCGAGCGATTGGAGCCGGCATGGCCGCGACTTTCGCCTTCACGTGATCGTGCCGCCGAATACCGCCGCCGTAGTCTACGTTCCGGCAACGCGGGCCGGTGTCGTCACGGAAAGCGGCCGGCCGGCGCAAGCCTCGCCGGGAGTGCGCTTTCTAAGAATGCAGGCCGGCGCTGCGGTTTATCTAATCGGCTCGGGGAGCTACACTTTTTTATCCACGACCTCGGCCCCATGATCGTGCCAGAAATTGGCGACACGGGCGCCGGCTACGTTGTTCCAGTGGGCAAGCATTGCGATGTCTTTCTCATGTACGACTCGCATTTGACGGAATGGTGCGCCGCCAGGATGGGTCCGCACCGGGACGTGGTCGCCGACTGGGCGCGCGCCACGCGCAACCAGCGCCTCACGCTCGCCTTTTCCACGCACCGCAATTGGCACTGGTCCTGGTACACCTACGATAAAGACTTTGACACGGATAATCTGCGCTATTCAGGCCTCTACGGCAAGCCTCATCCTCGCGGACCCCGATAGACAACTTGCCTCACGAAATGCTCCAGATCGCACCTCAGACTTTCCTTCACGACTGGTACGCGCGAACCATCGAGATCGTCGATCTATTCCAGCCCGATTCGCTCCGGCTCGAATGGGGTATCCAGGCGGCAGAGTTCAACCCGTACAATAAGCAATTGGCGGCTTACTTTCACAACCGCGCAGAAAGCGGCCATCAGGGCGTGGTCCTGACGAACAAAGGCCATGCCTATCCTACCGGCACGGCGGTGATGGACATTGAGCGGGGCTCACTCCGTCGCATCCAGCCGCAAACTCTGCGATTACGCCTACACCCTGAGACTCACTGTTCGCGCGTAACCCAGCGAGTAGAAGAGGTCCAATGGCTTTAGCGGTTTCGCACGCCAATGACAGCAATCGCGCCGATCAGAACAGCGATGCCTAGCGCGGAATCGAGGTCGGACTCTCGCCCGCTTCCGCTTCACGAAGCATGTGCTCGCCAAGCAGGTCCCAGCTCACAAAGTGCCCGGCTGCGTCGGGCGCTCCGCTTTCGGGATTGTAATTTTCGTTCATTCCTCCGGTGGTCTTCAGATCGCGCACCAGCAAGGTCTGCGTTTCTCGCGCAAGCTCTATCGCCTGACGCCGGAATCCGTAGCGCATCAGACCGTGCATGAGCAGGCAGTTGGAAATCACCCACACCGGTCCGCGCCAGTAGCCGGAGCGCGGATTATAAAGCGGTTCGTCCGCAGCAAGCGAGCGGATTCCATACAGCGCCCAAAATTCCTTGGGGTTGAGCAAATGCTCGCGAATGGTCGTGACGGCCTGGGCGCGCGTAGCCATTCCCGCCCACAGCGGAACGAAGTTCGTCCAAGTCTTCACACGAATAAACTGGCCGGTCCGTGAATCAATGTTCAGAAACATCCCATCGGATTTCGACCACATCTTCCGCTGGACGAGCGCTTTGAGCGCGCGGGCCTTCTGCCGATAAATCGCCGCGTCGTGCGGCTTGCCGAGCTTCGCAGCAATTAGCGCCATGGCGCGGTATTCCCTGTAAATGTAACACTGCAAATCGACTCCCTCCGTTGTGTCAGTCGGTGAATCCGAAACGGCAGGATTGTTGTCCACGCCGCTCTCGACTCCGTCAAACCAGCGAAACAGGCCATCCTGTGAGCGTCGCGCGTCTGCCCAGAAACTGAGGGTGAGGGCGAGCCTCCGGTAATACGGCCGCAACCATGTCCAATTCATCATCGTCTCCGACGCCCGGCAGGCCGCCTGCGCGAGGAAAGGCTTGCACATCTCCGGCAGCGCCCAAAGACCGCCCGGAGCAATTTCGCGCGGCACGTAACCGCTGTAGGCCGCATTCCTGCCCACAAATCCAAAAAGTCCTTCACGGAATCCGCCAAAGGACGTCCGACGCCATCGTAGCTTAGCGCCACGCCCATGAAATACATGTCCCAATCGAAGAGCTGAAAATAGGGCCGCTCGGAACAAGGTATTCGTGTTTCAACAGGCCCTTCGGCGGCTTGACAATATCTTTCTTCACGCCTGCCTTTGCCATTAGCCGGCTGAGCTCACTCGACAAGTTCCTCCGCGCACCGGCGCTCCAGGCGGGCGCAGAAAGCAAGAAAAGAAAGGCTGCCAGAGTCCACGTTCTTTTCTTCCAATTCACGGTATTTCTCCAGGTCGAAACAGCAGTGTGTCGATTCCATATCCGCGCGGAAAGCAGCGTCCTACGGCGATTCGCGCAGCAATGTGACGAACACGCCGTTTGTCCATCCGAAGCCGACTTGATTCTTCACGTAGCCCACGCTCACGTGCGTCTCCGACGATCGCGTCACAACGTTATATTTTTCGCGAATCGTGTGATCGCGGAGGAAATTGGCATTGACCACGGATAAGAACTGCGCCGCGATCCGTCGCGCATCTGCCCTGTCGCCATAGCGCCGCAGACCTTCGACGGCGATAAGCTGGAGCGGAGCCCATCCATAAGGAAAATCCCACTGCCCGCCCGAGCGGGTACGGCTGGTCACAATGCCACCCGGCTCATCGAAGATTTTGACGTTGCGGATCACTGCCCGGGCCTGCGCTTGGGACGCAACTCCCGCCCACAGCGGAAAGAAAGTGCTCGCATAAACGTAACCTGACTGATTGCCCGTTTTGAAATCGTAGTCAAAATACAGCCCCCGCCGAGCGTTCCAGAAACATTTCGTGATCGCTTCGCGCCGACGCGCCGCACGCTTCCGCCACACGCGCGCTTCTGCGGGCCTTCCGAGCTGGTTGCTCATCCACGCGAGGTCTTTCGCTTCACGATAAATAAGACTATTCAGATCAACCGGCGCGTACTCCGTAGTTTTGTCTCCGAACGGCCCGAAACGGAATGTCACGTCGAAGCCTGACTCACGCAGGCTGCGGTCGTTCTTGTAAAAAGCGGTGGACAAACTCATCTTCCCGACCACTTTGCAAGCTCCTGGAAATCTCGCCGGACTTGGATTGCAGACGAAAAGAGGAAAGAGAGGGCCGGGCGAATCGGGAGGCGGTTTCAAAATTAGAAAGCCCCTGGCTACATTCGGGTGCAGGAGGAAATAACTGGCAACGTCCCGATAATAGTGGCTGTCTGCGCCCGCAAGCTCAGGCGCGGGACCGCTTCCAAAACCGAAGTACCGCGAAAGTCCGGTCGAACCGGCCAAGTGAGGCGGCTGGGTCCAGAAGCGGTAGCTCTCAACGGCGAACGGATACGCTCGTGCAAGCCAAGCCCGGTCGTTCCGGCCGCGGGATTTCTCGGCATCATAGACGGCGCGGACCATCTCGGTGAAAAATGGCGGCTGCGAGCGCGTCAGGTAATAAGTTCGATTGGCATTGAGGATTCCGCCGTAATGTTTGATCTCAAAAATAAAGTTCCCCACCATGCCACGCGCCAGATCCAGCCGTCCGTCCTCCAGCAGACCCCGCACGATAAAGTAACTGTCCCACCCATACATTTCATTGAACATGCCGCCGGGCACAACGTAGGGATGTGGCAGATAGAGCAACCCCTCGGGATGAATGTTCCGCACATCGGGATCGCCCAGTTTGTGGTTGGGCGGCAAAAACTTGATCCGGACAGGGCAGGAGTGCGGGAGTTTTTCGACCTTTGCAGGGATTCGGAATCCGGCGGGAAAGTAGAGAACCGATTTGCCTGGAGACTTGGGATCGTATAAGGTCTTGCACTCGTCCACCGAGCGCGAGAGTGTGGTCCAGGCGTTAGAAATGTAGCGTAGAATCTGCGCGTATCTTTGTCCGCCCTGTGCCGGCGCTGGCGGCCCCACGGGCGCATTTCGCGCCGTCGCGAGGGATCGCGCACCGAGAAGAGCGAGGATGGCCAGCAGGCAGGACCTTTGCGCGAATCTGCGATTCATCATTCCATCCACCGGACGAGCTTGCCGCTTTCAGCAACAAGAGCGCGCGGGTTTCCCTTAACCCACACCTGGTCAATCTCAATTTTCGACCAGCCTTCGGGCAGGTTAGCCGGGTAAGCGCGCCAGTCGCCTTCACGAATGCGCAAGCCGGTGAAGCTCAGCATCACCGTTTGCAGCAACGATCCGCAATTCGTGAGGAAGCAGCCATAAGTCTCTACCGGCGCTTCCTTCAGCATTCCAACCGGCTCCATCCCGTCGGCTGCCCACGCGGTTCGGGACATCGACTGAGCCTGCTTCCGATAACCCAGATACGCTGCCGTCGCGGCAGCCGCAGCGGTGGCAAATCCGATGCTCGGAGCGCGCCTCGCACGAAGTGTTTCTTCGAAATTGAAAGTTCTGCGGAGCAAGGCTTTGCTGACAGGCGGGGCGTGAACGGTGAGCATGTCCAAACCGCCGATCGGATAATTCTTACCTTCGGGCGGATGGTCGCAAGGCAAGACAATGTTCTTTGAGGAATCCATTGGAACGAACAGCCGCCGCGCGGCGCGCTGCCAGGAAGCCGGCGCAACTTCGCCCACCTTCTGCTCGCATTGCCCGGCGTCCTGGAGAACCGTTTTCGTGATCACGTTCACATAAGCGTCGTTGTTCACATCGGGCGACCCTTCATCGGGTCCCATGATGTGATGGATTTCAAGCCCACGCCGGGTATAAACGCCTCGGCTCACAATCCACTGGGCCAACGCTTTCAGCACGGGCCATGTGGCTTGTCTCAGAAAACCTTCATCGCCATCGGCCACTTGGCACTCCCAAAATCCGAGGGCCACGTCGGGAGTCGAAGGCTGTTCTTCCCAGCCCGTCGCGGCAAAGGTGGGCGTTGACTCGAAGCCGTCTACGGGCGCCGCCTCCCAAGGAAATTGCGCGCCACGATACCCATAGAGTGCGGCAAGCTTTTTCGCATGGCCGAGGCTGCGCCGCCTGAATTCAAGGAGCGATTTCGCGGTTGCCGGCGATGCAAGCATCACCGGAATCAGCGACCAACTCTCCGTGTCCCAAGAACTGAGCCCGTAATAGGCGCCTGTCTGCGACAAACCGAATGGCGCCATGCCGGTTTTATCCGAAGGGCTGAGACTGGAATGAAGATAGAAGAAGGAAGCATCGAGAACCTTCTGGCTCTCGGCGTCGCCGCTGATTTTGGCGCGCGACTTCCAAAGCTCCGCCCAACGTGCCCGGTTCTCTTTGCGCAGAAAATCGAAACCTAACGTCGCTCCCCACCGAGCCATGCGAATAGCTTCCAGCTCAGGCTCGGGATGATAGAACTCGGAAACCATCGCCGCTATCGTTTGAAAACGAATAGTCTCGCCCGCCCTGCCGTGAAATTCGTAGCGACGGATCAGACGCTCGACAGTTGCAAAGGGCTCGCCCGCGCGCGTGATTCCCGGTCCGGGGAGCATCATAACCGCCGCGCCCATCTTGCTTAGTCCGCCATGGCTGCGGATGCCGATGACCAAATCGATTTTGGTTTGTGGAGGCGGGTACTGCCGATAAACCGTTCCTGGCACGCCCTTGGTTCCAATTTGCGACGCGAGGAGCGCCTGTACGTTGGCGGACGGAGTGATGCGGACTTCCTGGCACATCAAGGCTGGCACAGACCGGGAAGCGAATTGCAGAATCTCATGCTGGAACCGCGCGCTGGTTCTCGGCGAGAAGGTCATCCGGGTCGAGAGTTCGCCGGTGGCCATGTCTAAAGCTTGCCGGTGGATTTGGAGCAGGTCGGGACGGCCAAGGAGACTGACATCGCCTGCCACCACGTCCATCATGAGCGGATAAGGCGCAGGCGAAAGGGCCTGCATCTGGTAAGGAAGGTGAGCGTAAACGAAGCCACTCAGAGCCGCGGCCGCTTGGGCAAGAGGGTTTGGGCCGGGGCGGATTCCGATCAAGCCGTTACTCGAATAGGCGGGGTCGAAGTGCCGGGAAAAGTCCCGAGCGACCATGCGAGGGATGCCTGGAGAACCTTCGGCCGGTTGCCAGGCGGCGGCAACCGGCACGCGACTCCATGCGACCGCGGCCCCAAGCCAGCCAGCCAACTGCCTCAAGAATGAACGGCACGAGAAACGCATGTCAAACAATCACCGCCACTGAAAGACCCAAATGGGCCGAATTCCGTACAAACAAACTTGCTCTTCCCACCTGAATTTTCATCTAACCTACTTGTTTTCTACAACTTCAACATTTACCAACAATTCGTTTCAATTACTCCTTTAGAATCATTCAGATACTTGACCTTCGGGAGATTGTTGGCAATTGTTCGTCATAATCGTCATTTGTTTTCAATGGGTTAGAAAGGCACCACCCTAAGGAATCTTTTTTTACGCCTGGCCCGCTTTTCGGGCGAGCGGGTTGCCGCCGCGTTAAGGCTTTTGAAATGTATGATTTCCAAGCACATCCGACCAAAGGCTCTATGGAGTGCGGCTGTTTGCCGCCGACAGCCATCCCGCCGCTTTCGCGGTTCCCCTCCTTGACTAAGGAGGGGAATAAGGGTGGTTCCGGCGGCCAGCAAGCTGGCCTTAGAAAAAGCGGGAGCAAGCTCCCGCACTCCAATTTGGCGTGTCTGACGCCCATCCCGGCTATCGTGCCACAACTCGGTGAGACATTGGAGACAGATGAGATAAATGAGACACTTTTTCTCGTCCCTGCTGAACCTAAATTGTATTGCTGGCGGCTTTATTTGGCAGTAGTTGGCGGATGGCGGCGCACGAGGGCAAGTGTTTTGTATTGTTGAGGTTATGTGACGACCGGCGTGTGAACGCATGTAAGAGATAAATGGCAGTAAAGGTGGGAACCAAAAAAGTTAGCTCCAATAGAATCAACAAGATAAGCAAAGGTGATAACCAAAAGGTGACAACTTGAAAGATGCAACCTACAACCAGGTAATAATTACACCGACAGGCGCTGGCGACTGCGTGCCGCCTCAAGGTGCCGTGGCTCATTTTCAGCTATTAAAGTAGCCTATTTACCGCTATGCTTACGGTCGCGCTCCCGGTTGATTTCGACCTGGCGCGAGGCGTATTTGCCTATGCGGACGACCTGGAAGATGAGGAGAATACCGACGAGCACGACTAATACAAAGCCGGCCAATGCGTCGATTTTCCCCTCCGATTTAAGATTTGAAACC
>JAKAWG010000050.1 GCA_021817045.1 Acidobacteriota bacterium | reverse complement strand
GCACTCCCGCCGCGCTTCGGGCCCTTTCGTCAAGATCAACTGCGCTGCTATCCCCGAAAACCTCCTGGAAAGCGAGCTCTTCGGATACGAAAAGGGCGCCTTCACCGGGGCGGTAACCGCGAAGCCCGGCAAATTTGAGCTGGCGGATAAAGGCACCATCTTTCTTGATGAGATCGGCGACGTGCCGCCAGCCATCCAGGTGAAACTGCTGCGCGTCCTGCAGGAGCGCGAGTTCGAGCACCTTGGCGGCACGAAAACCTTGAAGGTGGACGTGCGCCTCGTCGCCGCCACCAACCGCGATCTGCGCGCCGCGCTCGAGGAAGGAACGTTCCGCGAAGACCTTTATTACCGGCTGAACGTCGTGCCGATTGACATTCCGCCCCTCCGCGAGCACAAGGAAGACATTCCGGACCTCGCTCGCCTCTTTATCGAGCGCTTCGCGCGCGAGGCGGGAAGACCCATCAAAGGGATCAGTGCCCCTGCACTCCGGCGTCTCATGGATTTTCACTGGCCGGGCAATGTCCGCGAGCTCGAAAATATCATCGAGCGCGCCGTGGCGCTGGCGGCGGGCGATGAGATTGGAGAAGCTGATATTCGCCTGGACCTTTCTCCAGTGCGTTCGACCAGCGCAGAGGCGCCTTTCCTGCCGCCCGCCACGACGCTCGATCAGTTCGAGCAGGAAATCATTCGCGAGGCGCTCCGCCGCGCCGCCGGCAACAAAAGCCAGGCGGCCCGCTTGCTTGGAATCTCCCGCAACGCTCTTCGTTACCGGCTCTCCACCATGGGCGTCGCCGACGAAGACGAAGCGAAGTGAACGAGGCGTCCAAATTTGAAGGCTGTCGCGAGCTGGCCAGAAGCAAGGTCCCTAAGGTTCAACTCCGATGAGGATCAAGGGCACCGCTGGAACACCCCTGCCTTGACGCGCCAAGTCGTACAGTGCGCCTTCGTAATATCCCGGGCCCGAGGACATTTGTTCCTGCATGGTCTTCATGGGGAGAACTTCGATCCCAAGATCGATTGCGTCGCCGACGTAAAACGCCAGATGCTTAACGAAGAGGTCGTAAGCGATGAAGCTGTACTTGCCAAATTGAACCTCGACTGCAATTCTGTTCTTCACAAAGTCCGTCTGGTTGTAGGAAAAGATTGCGCGGCGCCCAGCCGATTCGATTTCATGCTTTTGCCTGTCAGGCTCCAAGAGCAGAGTCTTCCGGATCAGTTTGTAGTCGTCGGTCACCCAATAGCTGGTTCGGCTCTCACGCCAGCCGGCCTCCTTGAACTCTTTCGTGAACGCCTCGTTAATCCGAATTGGGGAGTAGAGGAGTTTTCCCTTCATGGTCTTCTCCTTACTCACCTTCGTCTTATATCTGCTCGCCTGGATGCCTTCGACGGTTTCCTCAATCTCGCTCCAGATTTCGCGATGATGAACCAACAGCCACTCGTAGCCGTTGAGGTGCGAGTGGTACTGAGCAATTTTCATTCTGAGTTACTCCCTGAAATTAGGTCGTCCGTAGAGAGTCTCTGGCCAGCAGTAATTCCAAAGGCATTTGCGCAACGCGGTCGTTCGAGCCTGGAACATAGACTGTCCGCCCAATCGGGCGCCGGGGCAGCTTCCCATCCCAGGCAAGCCTAACTCGACGCTCCGCTATTTTCAGATACTCGCCGTGGACATCTGCTCCCGCAGCCCTCCGGCCGTGCATGACGGAGGCGCAGGCCGTGCTGCCAACTCCCATATAGGGATCCAAGACGAGGTCTCGCTCGTTCGTCAGCGAGAGAACTAGGCGCTCAACCAGTTCTATCGGAAACTGACACGGGTGCGAGGTTTTCTCAATGTGGTTGTGCTTGACGTTTGGAATGACCCAAAGATCGCCTGGATTCTTACCGAGCGGGTTGCAAGAATACTGTCCAACCTTGGGACCTTTGAAGTATTTTTTCCCTGGGTACTTCTGAGGCACGCGAACGGGATCAAGATTGAAGACATAGTGGTCGGTTTTAGTGAACCACAGAATCGTCTCGTACCGCCCGGAGAAGCGCCGGCGGCAGTGCAGGCCATGATCGAAGGACCACACAATACGATTCCGGAGCTTCAGGCCCAACTCTTTGCAAATTTCATATACGTATACGTCCAAGGGGAACACTTCCCCGTCTCCTGCGATATGGTTTCCCACCTGCCAGCAAAGGCTCCCGTCTTCCGCGAGCGTACGAACGCATTCCTTTATTGTCCCAGCCTGCTGCTCCAGGTATTCGTCGAATCCGACCCTCGTCTCGTATCGCTTGCCGATATTGTACGGCGGCGACGTCACGACTAACCGGCTGCGCCGGTCCGGTATCTGTCGGAGCAGGTCGAGCCGGTCTCCTAGAAAAAGAGTAACAGCAGCATTTTCGCGATAGTATGAGCTAACTTCGGCCTCTCCCCAAAGCACGGACGCAGCCTCCAAATGCGAATGCATCTCCGGTCCAATAATACTCAATATCGTCTCAATTTTCCGCACGAAAGTTCAAGCCGGGACGCTACCGAAGTGAGTATCAACTTGACAGTTTTCGGCGGCCTGTGTACTATTGGGTACACAGATCCCTCGCAGGGATAGTGTCGGGAGGTCTGCCATTTTCTTCACGAACCCTACCTACTCGACAACGATTTCGTTAAGCCGAAATGCCGCGCCGAGGGATCGGGGCCGCAGCCTCTCGACCACCCCTCTCGCACCGGCGGGGCTCTCCCCTCCTTTCTTAAGGAGGGGACCGAGGGGTGGTTCGCGGTTGCAAAGCATCCCTAGGCTAGGAACAGTGAATGAAAATAAGTGCAATAATGGATTGTTTATTGGCCTGGGAAAGCCAGCAACTTACTGAAAACAAATAACATTAAAATTTGCTTATGCAGAACAAAGCCAAAAGCAAAGCCAAATTTTCCGCCTGAAAACGAGATATGTTATTTATAATGAGCAACATGTAGAGGCTAGCCCAATACTTGCAAAGCCAACAAGTTATTGAAAACACGGGGTCATTAGCAAAAGCTAACCATGAAAAAATCGAAAGGTGCTTGGCCCCAACGCGGCCCCGTAATTCCTCACCCCGAAGACTTCAACGCGATCCTGCGATTGGCAACCGGCGACACACACGTGCAGGTGTAGAATTGTAGGTTATGCCCGGGGCGTGCTCGGAGATTGGAAAACCTGACATTCGTTTGGACCTTTCCCCAGTGCGTGCTACCGGCGCCGAGGTGGCTTTTTGCCCCCGCCACGGCGACCGATCAGTTCGAACAGGAAATCATTCGCGAGGCGCTCCGCCGCGCCGCGGGCAACAAAAGCCAGGCAGCCCGCTTGCCTGGAATTTCTCGCAACGCCCGATGGCTTTCACGCAACGGACTTCGCCATTCCGCGCGTGCAAGCGGTCTTGCACCCCGAGGTTTAGACAATCATTGAGGCGGAAAGAACAGGACAATGGCAAACAACACCCGCCACTGGTGCCGAACCGTTGTAACGTTCATGTGTATCGGTGCCGGGATTGTTCCGACGGCCTTTGCCTGCGGCAAGACAGACAAGAAGCCGGCGTCTCGTCTCTCTCGGGGAGCTCGCCATGTCTACCTTCAAGGCAGCGGGTCCGCTCAAGGACCGCCCCCTCCGCTTACTCCGAAGCAGAAGCTGCTTTATGCGACCGAGAACTCGGTTGATCCACTCGCCTGGATCGAAGCTACAGCAAAGGCCGGATTCTACCAAGCTACCGGCTTCCGCTCCAGGTTTGGCAGCGGCTTGCCTGGTTACGGCAAGCAGTTGGGAGCCTCGCTTGCCGATGGTGCATCGGAAAATGTGTTTGGTGGATTCGTATTTCCTACGCTCCTACACCAGGACCCTCGCTATTTCCCGATGGGCCACGGGCGCTTTCGCAACCGTCTTGTCTACGCGTTGAGCAGAGCATTTGTGACGCGGAGCGATTCGGGCCGCGAAGTCTTCAATTGGTCGTCAATTCTCAGCAGCGCATCGGCTGCGGGGCTATCGAACACTTATTACCCAAGCAGATACCGCACTCCGGGGATCACAGCGGAAAACTTCGGATGGTTTCTGGTGGGCGAAGCCGCTAACAACCTGATTGAGGAATTCACGCCCAAACTCTACCGCCATCTCAGCGGCCGCAGACACTAAGCCTGGCGGTTTGGAATCACTTGCATTGATTGCCTCGCGGTGACGTCCGAGCAACACGGGCCGAAGGTGTAAAATTGCAAATTATGCCCGGGGCGTGCTCGGCTTTGCAGGCACGGCCCGACGCGATGGAGCGCTGTGCCGGTCCTCGAATTCCGCCATGTCAGCAAGGACTACACAAATGACGGCGAGGTGGTACGCGCGCTGAGCGACGTTTCCTTGTCGGTTGAGCCGGGCGAGTTTGTGGCTATTGTCGGCCGGAGCGGCTGCGGCAAGTCGACGCTGCTCAATCTTGCCGGCGCCATGGACTTCCCCACTTCTGGGTTCGTCCTGCTCGATGGAGTCCCGACCTCAGACCTTTCCGATCTCGCCCTCACTCGCCTCCGGCGCGAAAAAGTGGGCTTTGTATTTCAGTCCTTCCAGCTCCTGCACACGCTTTCGGCGGTGGAAAACGTGGAGCTGCCCTTGTTACTGGCCGGAAAAGACCACGCACGTCCCACCGCGCTCGAACGGCTGCGATGGGTGGCGATGGCAGACTTGGCGCACCGGTTGCCGTATCAGCTTTCCGGCGGTGAGATGCAGCGTGTCGCCATCGCCCGCGCGCTGGTCCAATCGCCAAAGTTGCTCCTCGCCGACGAACCCACCGGCAACCTCGACAGCCTCACCGGCCGACGCATCCTGGACTTGCTGCGCAGCCTCAACCGCGAGCGAGGCGTCACACTGCTGATGGTTACGCACAGCGCTGAATCGGTGTCTTTCGCCGGCTCGGTGATTGGCCTGAGCGATGGCCGCATCGAAAGTGGTGGCTGAGGCTTTTGCGACGCGCCGTCGTTTTCTATGAATCGAATGCGGTTCTTTTTCCGTCTTTTCCTGCGCCCTCTCAGGCGGGAGCCGGCGCGCACGGGCCTCACCGTTATCGCCGTTGGACTGGGCGTGGCGGTGGTGCTGGCGATCGAGCTCGCCGGCGATGCGGCAACTGGATCGTTTCGTTCTTCCGTGGAGACTCTTGCCGGCAAGGCAGATTTTTCTGTCACAGCCGTTGGCGGCGTCAGCGGCAAAGTCGTGGCGCGCTTGGCCACGCTTCCTTACCCAATCCGCGTTATACCGCAGGTGACCGGCTATGCCACCGTGAAAGCCACGGGGCGCGTGGTCCCGATGCTCGGCGTCGATTTGGTCGCAAACGCCGCCCGCGCCGGCAGCAAGCGGCTCAATTTGCGTTGGCTGCGATTGGGCCGTTGCGTCTGGGTTAGCCGCGGAATTGCCGCGAAGCCAGGCGAGCGGATCGACCTCGGGATCAACGACCGCGTCGCCAGCTTTACGGCGTGCGGCATCCTGCCGCGCTCTACCGGCGTTGCGGAAGAATCCGGGGCCGTAGTGATGGACATCGCCACGGCCTTGAAAGCGCTTGGCCACAGGGACCGGGTTGATCGCGTGCTGATTGATCTTCCCCGCAACAGCCGGCGCAGCATGGCACAATGGGAAACCATTCTGCGCGCCGCCTTGCCGCCCGGCGTCCGCCTGCACCGGCGCGGCGCGGAGGCGCGGGAAAATCGCCGGATGCTTCAAGCGTTCCGCTGGAATCTGCGCGTGCTCAGTTACATCGCGCTCCTTGTCGGCGCGTTTCTGATTTACAACAGCATGTCAGTCTCCGTGGTGCGGCGGCGAACCGAGATCGGCGTCCTGCGGGCGCTTGGCGCGGACCGCACAGCTATTCTCGGTGGCTTTCTTGGTGAGGCCGCGCTTTACGGACTCGTCGGGTCGGCGCTTGGCCTGTTTCTCGGCCGGCTGATGGCGCAGAGCATTGTTGGAATGATTGCGTCAACGGTCGAATCTCTCTACCTCACCAGCCGCCCGGCCGCCATCACGCTTGACGCGAAGACGGTGATGCTGGCGTTTGTTCTCGGCGTGGGCGTCGCGCTGGCCTCGGCGCTGCTTCCGGCGCGGGAAGCAGCACAGGTGCCGCCCGCCGAAGCAATGGCTCGCGCACAGCGCGAACATCAGGCGCGGCTGGACAAACGGCGCAATCTCGTGCTGGCCGCTTGCTGCGCTGTTGCCGCTGTTCTGGCCTGTAAGCTGCCGCCCGTCGCCGGCATGCCCTTGTTTGGCTACGTCGCTTCGCTGCTTTTGGTCGCGGCCGCTGCGCTCGCCGTTCCGTTCCTGATGAGCGGCGTGGCTGCTGCCGCGTCACACCTGCCGCGCCGCGGCTGGTTTGCGGAAGTCTACCTGGCGGTTCAGAGTCTTGCCGCTTCCCTGCGCCGCACGGCCGTGCTGGTGGCGGCGCTTGGAACCGCCGTCTCGATGGTGGTAAGCGTGGCGGTGATGGTGGGCAGCTTCCGCAAGACGGTTAACATTTGGCTCGGCCAGCAACTTCAGGCCGATTTTTACGTGCAGCCTGCTGTTCTTCCCGCGGTTGACCGCTTCCCAACGCTTTCGCCGCTAATTGCTCGCCGCATTGAGGCGCTGCCGGAGGTGGCGGCGCTGAACCGCTTCCGCGCTTATCCCGTTTCTTACCGGGGTATGCCGGCTACTCTGGGCGGCGCGGACATCCGTGTGGCGTTTGCCCATGGACGGTTTTCCCTGCTCGCGGGCGAAGACCGGAAAAAGGTGCTGAAGCTCGTTGAAAATGGAGCCGTGATCGCGAGCGAACCCTTTGCCGTAAAGCGCGGCATCCGCCCCGGCCAGACGCTCACGCTCACACTACCGGGTGGCCCGGCCACGTTCCGCGTTGCCGGCATCTATCATGACTATTCCGACCCGCGGGGTGTGGTCGTCATGGACCGGTGTACGCTACTGAAGTACGTGCCGGACCGCTCCTTGTCAAGCATTGCAGTCTATTTGAGACCAGGCATGGCGAGAGTGGCAACCCGGCAAGCCCTCGACCGCGCCTGTGCCGGATATAACGTGGTTGTCCTTTCTCATACGAACCTCCGCAAGCAGGCGTTGGCCGTGTTTGACCGCACGTTCCGCATCACCTATGCGCTTGAGGCGGTGGCGCTGTGCGTGGCGATAATGGGCGCCGCTGAAGCGCTCGCCACGCTCGTGATCGACCGCCGGCGGGAAATTGCGCTGCTCCGCTTCGTGGGCTCGTCAGCCCGGCAAGTCCGGCGGCTGATTTTCACCGAAGCGGCCCTGCTCGGCTTGCTCGCTGCGATTCTCGGATTCGTCCTCGGTGTGGCGCTCTCGCTCGTCCTGATCTTTGTGATCAACAAGCAATCTTTCGGCTGGACCATCGCGTTTTTCTGGCCCGTCAAGGCGCTGAGCGCGTCGCTGGTGCTGATTTATATTTCCACGCTGGCAGCCGGCGTTTATCCAGCCCGGCTCGGCATGGCCTTGAATCCCATTGAGGTGATCCGCGAGGAATGAACCGCGCTCTGCTCGTTGCTATGCTGCTGCTTCCTCGCGCCCTGCACTATCGCAGCGCCGTTCCGGGTTACCACTTCCAGTTTCCCCGCGACTACTTCAACCACCCCAACTACCAAACGGAGTGGTGGTACTACACCGGCAACGTGCGCGCAGCGAACGACCACGCGTTTGGATTTGAACTGACCTTCTTTCGGTTCGGAGTTTCTCCGCGGAAGTCGGTAGACTCGCCTTGGGACGTGCAAAACATCTACATGGCCCACTTTGCCGTCAGCGACCTGGGCGCCCACCGCTTCTTCTACCGGGAGCGCTTTAACCGCGCCGGCCCGGGCCTGGCCGGAGTCAACGCGCAACGGGCCATTGTGTGGAACGGTAATTGGAGCGTTCAATGGCACGGAGCACAAGAGTGGCTGCGAGCACTGACGGAAGATTACGCGCTTGACTTCACCTTGACGCCGCTGAAGCCGCCGGTCATCAACGGGCGTGACGGCGTCAGCAAGAAGGGTCCAGGCCGCGGCGAAGCTTCGCATTATTTTTCGATTACGCGGCTCAAGGCCGCAGGCACACTGCGGGTTCGCAACCACAGGTATCAGGTGACCGGTGTTTCCTGGATGGACCACGAATTCTTCACCGAGCCCTCGAATCCTACCTTGGTCGGCTGGGACTGGTTCAGCATTCAGCTTGACGATGACACCGAGCTAATGCTCTATCGCCTCCGCCTGAAAAGCGGCGCCGAGAGCCCTTATTCTTCCGGAACGTATGTTGATGCCGCCGGACACTCGCAGTTTTTAAGCAAGCGCGATTTCACGGTTTCGCCTGGCGCATGCTGGACAAGTCCTCGAACCCACGGACACTATCCAACCGCCTGGCGCATCGCCGTGCCGTCTCTACATCTTGATCTCAAGCTGACGACGCCGCTGGAGGATCAGGAACTCGTGGGAAATAACCGCTACTCTCCGACGTATTGGGAAGGCGCAGTGCGCCTTGAAGGAACAGAGTCCGGAAAACCGGTTCATGGCGTGGGTTATTTAGAGATGACCGGCTATTCCGCGCCACTTAACTTTAATCAGTGAGGTTCGCCGCGCTGCGCGACCCGTGGTTGAAATCACCCACACCCCGGCTAAAATCCACCGGCGCACATTTGCTACCCCACAGATTCTTTCTCGCCCAGTGAATTAACTCATTAAAAACAAGGGAGATCGAACCCTGCAGGGCAAGGTACAGTCGGTGGAACAGGAATTGCTCGTTCATGGATGAAACCATGAGGTGAGGTTATCCCGCTAAGCGGGAGGTGGGTTATGGGACGGCGACTTAGGCTTGTGGTTCTTGCGTTTGTAGCAGTAGCGCTGGCCAACGTGAGGCTCCCAGCGCAAGTTAACGTGGAGCCTGGCGTTGCTCGTGTGAGCCTGATTCACGGTGACGTCTCAACCGAGCGCGGCGACACAAACGAATGGTCGGCCGCGGCCATTAACCAACCGCTGGAAGCCGGAGACAGCATTTCAACGGGAGACGCTTCTCGAACCGAAGTGCAGCTCGATTATGCCAACGTGCTGCGGCTCAGTCAGCAAACGGAAGCAAAGATTGCAGACCTGTCTCGCAGCCACGTTCAAGTTCAACTGGCGCAGGGCCTTGCCGACTATGCGGTATTCAAGGGCGGCCAGGCAAGCCCGGAAATTGATACGCCCAACGTGGCCGTTCATCCGCTGGAGCCCGGCGTATATCGAATCGAGGTGCTCTCCGATTCGCAATCTCGCATTATCGTTCGCAGTGGTCGGGCGCAGGTTTCTACTCCCCAAGGCAGTGCCACAGTTAAAAAGGGCGAGGTGATGAATGTTGAAGGAGTCAAAAATCCCCAGTATCAAATCGCCGGCGCTCCTGAGCGCGATGCCTGGGACCAGTGGAACAATCAGCGAGATCGCATCATTGCGAACGCCCGAAGCTGGCAGTACGCCAATCGCTATTACACGGGCGCGGAAGACCTTGATGCCTATGGCCAGTGGATTGACGTACCAGGTTACAACTGGTGCTGGACGCCCTACGTGGATGCCGGTTGGGTGCCTTACTACAACGGGCGCTGGGTCTGGGAACCGTTCTATGGCTGGACGTGGGTTTCTTACGAACCGTGGGGCTGGGCGCCGTATCACTATGGCCGATGGTTTTCCTATGCCGGCTCGTGGTGCTGGTGGCCGGGGCCTGTGACACCTTTCTACCAGCCGGTGTGGGCTCCCGCCTACGTTTCCTTCTTCGGTTTTGGCGGCCGTTTCGGATTTGGCGTAGGAGTCGGATTCGGTGGCTTTGGCTCAATCGGCTGGCTGCCGGTTGGCCCGTGTGATCCGTTTTTGCCGTGGTATGGGCGCGGATTCAGAGGCGGTTTCGGTTACAACGCGTTCAACATCACGAACATCAACAATTTCCGGAACATCTACATGGCGAACCGCGGCCGCATGCCTTACATGTCTCCCCTGGCGGGCCGTGGCCGGCCGTTCTACTCGAACCTTCAGGGAGCGCTGTACAACACGCGGGTACGGAACGCAATCGTGACGACACCGACGCGCGATTTCGCAGCCGGTCGCGTGCCACAATTCCGCACGGGTGCGCTCGGCCGAGCTCAGTTCCAGCGTGCGCAATTCATCTCGGGGCACGTGCCGGTGGTTCCAACGCGCGCTAGCCTCAGCGCGAGCGGGCGGACTGCGGCACGCTCGGCCATACCTTCCGCAGCCGTAAACAATCGGCGATTCTTCGCGGTCAATCGGCCTAGCGCGGGTCCCCGATCTTTCAACCAGCAGGTAGCCGGAATCCAACGGCAGTTGAACGCGAGCCGTCCGAATGCTTTGAACGCCCGCTCGGGCTTCCGTGGTGCTTCTCAGGTCGGCGCCAGGACGCCACAGAGGCAAGCTTTCGGCGCGGGTCGCGGAGCGCCCTCTTTCGCCGCGAGGAACCAGGGTCAGGCCTCCGGTGGCCGCCAGTCGTTCCGTCAGGCGTCTTCCGGCGCTGCTCGGCCCGGATGGCGCTCATTTGGCGCTCCTGCTTCACAAGCGTACCGCAATGCCGGAGCCTTCGGCAGACAGCCGGTCGGCAATTCACGGGCGTTTGCCTCCCGGCCTGGATGGCGAAGCTTCTCGTCTTCAGGTCGTGGCGGTTTCGCAGGCGTGCAATCCTCCAACCGCGCGAACTTCTCAAGGCCGGGTCCAAGGAGCGCCTTCGGAGGAGCCTCTCCGGCCGGCCGTGGCGGAAGCGGCTGGCAGGGCTTCCGTGCTCAGCCACGCCGGCAATTCAGTAATCGCGGATTCGCGAGCCGGAGCGGTCCTGCGGCACGGCCTTACGGTGGCGGCGCCGCCTCGGGCCGCGCATTCAACCGCTCATTTTCCCGGCCTGCTCTGAACTTCCAGCGCCCAATCGTAACTTCGCGATCGTCAGGTTACCGCGGCTCCTGGGGGCGCGGCTACGTCAGGAGTGGTGGCAGCCGGCCGACCGGCGGCTTCAACCGAGGTGGAGGCTTCAACCGTGGTGGCGGCGGTTTTAGCCACGGTGGCGGTTTCCACGGCGGCGGCGGCGGGGGCGGCTTCCATGGCGGCGGTGGCGGACATGGAGGCGGCCGGCGTTGACCACCCTCTTCGCACTCCTCGCGCGGGTCACACGACAGAAAACACTGCCCTGCACGTGACCCGCGCTTCTTCCCCGCATGACAACCTCTCGCTCCTCAGCCCCGCCAGGTGTATCCTTAAGCCAGGATCGAAAGATCGCGTGACAGGCGGGTACTGGCCCCGCCGGCTCTTTAAGAGGCTGCCGATGCACGAGCTAATGGTCAGCCGATTCTGCCCAGCAAATTTCCTGGTGCTGCTTTGCGCCACTTTGGTCACCGGCCAAAGCGCTCCAGCACCTTCCGGAACGCAACCCTCGGTTGCTTCGCAGCCTTCGCTGCACTTCAAGCTCGGCACGCCGCTCACATCGTCCGCCAATGAACCCGCAAACGTTGCCAATCTCATGCGCAGGGCAAACGCGCTGAGCGAAGGCAGCCACTGGCGCCAAGCCATTCAAATCTACCAGACGATCCTCTCCATTCGGCCGCAGGATGCGGCGGCGCATTACAACCTGGCCAATGCTTACGTCGGCGTGAATGATCTTCTGCAAGCGATCCAGGAATACCAAAAAGCCGTCCGGCTCAATCCAAACCTCCCCAACGTCTTCACGAACCTCGGCGCTCTATATGAAGCGCAGGGTGAGACGGGACAGGCGATCCACGTTTACGAGGAAGACGCAAGGCTTCACCCCGCTGACGTTTCCGCTCACCTGCGGCTTGCGAGAGCGCTGGCCGAAGCCGTCCAGCCGAACCGCGCGTTTGAGGAGTACGATCGGGCGCTCGCCCTTGCACCAAAAGATTCGAAAATTTGCGCGGAGTACGCCAAGGCGCTAGCTCAAGCGGGTGAAGAGGCGAAGGCGATTAGGGAATGGCAGAAGGCGGTGCGGCTGGATCCGAATAACGGCGAGTTCCACGCGGGTCTCGCGGCGGCGTTCGCGCAGATCGGTGAAAACCAGGCGGCCGAAGGCGAGTATCAGACCGCGATGCAGTTGCACCCGAACGACCCTAATTATCATTTGGGCATGGCGAATGCGATGCTTGCTTCCGGTGACGTCGTCCACGCTATTGAGGAGTATCGTGAGGCTGTCGCATTGCGGCCCCACGACCCTATTTCCCGGTATTCTCTCGGCCTCGCGTTCCGCCAAGCCGGAGATTATAAAGATGCCCTCCGCGAGCTGCAACACGCCGTGCGTCTGAGGCCGGAGTTCGTGCAAGCTCACGATGAACTCGCCGCAACCTATCTTGCCGTCGGCGACACTCCCGCGGCGATCGAAGAGTATGAAGATGCTGTCGCGTTTCGGCCGAATGATCCGGCCGGGCACGAAAAGCTGGGCTTGATGCTGCGCGAGACAGGCGATTTGGCCGGCGCCATCAAGCAACTCCAGAAGGCAGCCACCCTTTCGCCTGGAAACGCGGGCTATCGCCAGAATCTGACGGAAGCGCAAGAGTCGCGAGCGCACATGAGCCGCTTCATTCAAGATTACCAGGAGCAGGTGGAGCTCCATCTGCGCGACCCCGATGCCTACGTCAACCTGGGAAATGCCTACGCCTCCGCCGGTAATATGGCGCAGGCAGCCAAAGAGTACCGCCAGGCGCTGATCTTCGACCCGAAGAGCGCCGGGACCCTGTATCGGTACTCGATGGCGCTGCGAAGGATCGGAAAGACCCAGCAGGCTCGAGAAGCCTTGCGGAAAGCCGTCGATCTCAAGCCAGACAACCCCCAAGCCCTCGTCGCGCTTGGAGACATACTGGCGGCCGAGAAGAATTTCGCGCTGGCCGTCCCCACCTACCGCGACGCTTTGAAGCTGCGGCCCAACGATGGGGCAGTTCATGTCCGGCTGGCCGAAGCGCTCGCGAATAACCATGACCTGCCCGATGCGATCTCCGAATGCCGCACGGCAATGAGTCTCGACCCGCAAAACCCGGATTACGCAGCGGCGCTCGGCGGTCTGCTGACCAGGGCGGGGGACAAAAAGGGCGCGGCCGAAGCGTATCGCACAAGTCTCCTCCTCCGTCCTCGTGATCCCAAAAGCGAGTTAAGCCTTGCCTTGTCGCTCGAGCGTTCGGGGGATCTGAAGGGCGCGTTGACGGCTATCCAGCGGGCGCTTCAAGAGCGGCCCAACTGGCCCGAAGCGCAGGTTGCGCTCGCGAACGCCTGGATGGCTTCGGGGAAGTATCAGCAGGCCGCCTCCGAAGCTCAGGCTGCCCTGAAGCAGATGCCAAACCTATCTTCGGCCCACTTCGCCCTGGGCGAGGCATGGATTCACCTTGGGAAAGACGCTGGCGCGGTCAGCGAGCTGAAGGAAGCGTTGGTTGCGGACCCGCAGAACGCGCAGGCGCGTCTTCATCTTGCGGGCGCGCTGCTGCGCGTGGGAAAGCCGGACGAAGCCGTCTCGACTTACCAGGATTACATACGGTTCAACCCAAAGGACGCCAACGCGTACCTTGGCTTGGCGAAGGCGCTTTTCGCCAAAAACGATCTGGCCGGGGCGACGGATGCCTGCCGGCACGCGCTCAGCCTGTCGCCGGATCTCGCCGCCGCGCATCACGAGCTAGGACTCATTGATGAAGCGGCCGGCAAATTCGCCTCCGCTCGGCGCGAATTCGAGGCTTACCTGCAGTTCGATCCGAACGCCCCGGACGCTACGGAGGTCCGTGAGCGACTGAAGCACATGAGAGTTTCGCAGTGAAGTGGCATGTATCCCGCGCTTTCAGCGGATCGCTTCGATAACGGTTGTGATCTGCCCGAGCGCCGCGCCCTTCAGGACCGGCCAAGAATCAGCTTGGCAATGGTTTGCAACTGCATGAACGAAGTGCCTTCGTAGATCTTCCCGATCTTTGCATCGCGCAAGCGTCTTTCTGCCGGGCAATCCTTTGTGTAACCGTAGCCACCAAAAATCTCCACACCTTCGGAGGCTACGCGTTCCGCCACCTGCGAAGCAAAATACTTTGCCATGGCGGCTTCGCGCGTGAAAGGGCGCCCGGAGTCCTTGAGCCGGGCCGCATTGTAGGTTAAGAGGCGCGCCGCTTCGACTTCCGTCGCGAGGCGCGCGATTTGGAACTGGACGGCTTGAAACTCTGAGATCGGCTTGCCGAACTGGCGGCGCTCTTGCGCGTACACCACGGCGTCATCGAGCGCTCCGCGAGCGATTCCGGTCATTTGCGCGGCGATCCCGATGCGGCCTTCGTTCAGCGTCTCGATGGCCACTTTGTAACCTTGTCCCACCTTTCCAAGGACGCTGCTCTTCGGCACGCGGCAGTCATCGAACGTGAGCTCGCAAGTGGAGGAAGCGCGAATGCCAAGCTTGTCTTCCTTCTTTCCCACTGAGAAACCAGGCGTCTGGGACTCGACCAGGAATGCGGTAATCCCTCGATAGCCGAGTTCCCTGTCAACGGTGGCAAACACGATGAACAAGCCTGCCTCCCGCGCGTTGGTGATCCATTGTTTCCTGCCACTCAAAATGTAATGCTCGCCGTCTTCGCAGGCCCGTGTTTCGAGGCCGAACGCGTCGCTGCCCGAGCCCGGCTCGGATAGCGCGTAGGCACCCACCGTGTCGTGGGTCAGGCGCGGGAGAAACCTCGCCTTCTGCTCTTCACTCCCCCAGCGCAGCAAGGCGTTAGACACCAGCGTGTTCTGCACGTCAATGACGACGGAGGCGGAAGCATCCACGCGAGCGAATTCTTCAATCGCGAGGATCGACATGAAAAAGCTTCCGCCGCCTCCGCCATATTTCTCAGGAATGGCGAGACCCATGAAGCCGTGGGCAAAAAATTGATCCAGCAGCTCCTTGCTGAATACGCCGTCGCGGTCCATTTCGCGCGCGCGCGGTCCGGCCTCTTTATGCGCAAAATCATACGCCGCTGCCTGGAACATGCGCTCCTCTTCGCTCAGTACCGTGAGCGGCAGGACTTGAGCGGCCTCGGTATCCACTGGCGAATCATCTGTATCGAGAGTAGCCGGATTTTCTTCGGGTCTCTGATTTTGTGTCTTTGTGTCTTCGTGGAGAGAAGAATCGGTGGCGTCGAGGGCGTGGTTCGCAAGGCGGTCGGCTTCCCGGTTCAGCTCGCGCGATACGTGGGTGATGGAAAAACTCTCGAAGCCGCGAATCATTTCTAGAGCGCTGTCGTAAAGCGGCTTCAGGTCGGGGTTCCTCACGCGATAGCGACCCTCGATCTGCCGGACCAGCAATTCCGAATCGCTCATGACGCGCAGCCGGCGCTTCCCTTTTTCTCTCGCGTAGCGCAGTGCCGCAAGCAGCGCCTGATACTCCGCGAAATTGTTCGTCGCTTTGCCCAGCCGCGCCGAGAGCGAAGCAACCGGGTGGCCGCCTCCGTCCTTCACCACCACCGCATACGCGGCCGGGCCAGGATTTCCGCGCGAGGCGCCGTCAATGTGGACAATGAGGGTTTCCTGCATGGCGGGAGGCACTAGCTATGAATGGCCGGCTGCGAGTCGGAGAGAGTTCCAGCGTCCACCACCGCGCCTTCCGGTTGCGGCACAAAATACAGAATCCGGCTGCACGTCTCGCACGTCAGCAGTACGTCGCTAGCGCGAATTTCGTTATAAGCCTGTGGACGCAGGCGCACGTGACATCCGTTACACAAGCCGTCGCGCACCTCCGCCAGCGCGACGCCGTGCCGGGCGCGCCTCAGCCGTTCGTAGTGCGCGAGGATATCTTCACGAACTCCCGCGGTAAGCTGCTCCCGCCGCACCAGCAGCCGCTCTCGTTCCTCCTGAGCCGTCTTGCGCTCCGCTTCGAGCGCGCGAACTTCCGCTTCAACACGAGATTTTTCGCTTTCAAGCCGCGCTGTGGCATCGCGGATCAGCTTCTCGATCTGTTCCGCTTCCAGCATTTTCTCGAGGATACGATCTTCCGCTTTCCGAATCTTCTCTTCTTCTCCCTCAATCTCTTTGAGCATGGCGCGGTACTGATCGTTGGTCTTGACTTGGTATAACTGATCTTTGTGCCGGTCGATTCTCGCCTTGATGGTCTGAACCTCTCCGTCAAGCTCGCGGCGCTCTTTCTGGTTCTGCCCGAGGCGCTCTTTGCGCTCGCCGAGGTGTCCGATGAACTCCGTGAGTTGGTCCTGGAGGGCTTTGATTTGGCCGGGGCAATCGTCGATCTTTTGAACGAGCGCAGCAACACTTTGGTCCACTTGCTGCAACTCGATAAGCGCCTTTACATCAGCAAGCACTTGCTCTCCTGCATGGGTTTGGACTGCGGCGGCAAATCTGTAACCGATCCTGCCGCCCTGAACGAATATTCTGGCATAGCTGCTCGCGACCAGCAAGAACCGGTGCGGCGGCAAGCCTTACCATTCCACGCGCGCAATCGCTCCCTCGGCGGCGGAGGAGACCAAGCGAGCATATTTGCCCATGACTCCGTTCGGGTAGCGCGGGGGCGGCGGTGTCCATTTCTCGAAGCGCTTTGCGATCTCAGCCGGAGAGAGCTCAGCGTCAAGCGTGCGGGCCTCGACGTCAAACACGACCATGTCGCCGTCGCGCAGCGCCGCGATGGGTCCGCCGAGCGCCGCTTCCGGGGCCACATGTCCGACCATTAATCCTCGCGTCGCGCCACTGAAGCGCCCGTCAGTGAGCAGGGCGACGGACTCACCCAACCCTTCGCCTACAATCGCGCCCGTCACGCCGAGCATCTCGCGCATACCAGGCCCGCCGCGTGGTCCTTCGTAGCGGATCACCACAACGTCGCCCGGCTTGATGGCCTTGCTGGTGACGGCTTTCATCGCGTCTTCTTCGCGGTCAAAGACGCGCGCCGGGCCGCGATGGCGAAGCATTTCGTGACCGGCGATCTTCACCACGGCCCCTTCGGGCGCCAGGTTTCCCTTTAGGATCACAAGGCCACCCGTGCTCTTAAATGGTTTTGACACCGGCCGGATCACTTTCTGTCCGGGCGTTTCCTTGGCCCGCCGTGCTTCCTCTCCGATCGTGCGCCCGGTAACTGTCATTTCGTTCTGGTGCAACAGGCCACCTTCAAGCAGGCTCTTCGCGATTACCGGAATGCCTCCCGCTCCATGAACGTGAACGGCCATGTAATCGCCGGCGGGCTTAAGCGAAGCGACAATCGGCGTGCGTCGGCTGATGGCGTCGAAATCATCAATTGAAAGCGGAACGCCCGTCTCGCGCGCCATCGCCAGGAGGTGGAGAACGGAATTCGTCGAGCCACCGGTAGCCGCCACGCTGGCGATCGCGTTCTCAAACGCTTTGCGGGTGAGGATGTCGCGCGGCCGGAGGTTTCGCCGCAGCACGTCCATCACGAGCTCGCCGGCGCGGAAGGCGACGTCGTTCTTTTCCGGCGCCGTCGCCGGCACGCTGTTGAAGCCCATGGGCGAGAGCCCGATGAACTCCATCACCGTGGACATGGTGTTGGCTGTGAACTGGCCTCCGCACGCACCTGCGCCAGGACATGCGACGTTTTCCAGCTCGCGCAACTCGGCTTCGGACATCTTGCCGGCCGCGTGAGCGCCGATCGCTTCGTAAACGTCGCCGATCGTCACCTCGTGCCCTTTGAAGAAACCGGTGGCGATGGAGCCGCCGTACAGCAGCAGTGACGGCACGTTCAGCCGGATCAGCGCCAACGCGCCGCCTGGGATCGTCTTGTCGCAGGCGACAAGCGCCACGATGGCGTCGAACATGTGCCCGCGGCCCACCAGCTCGATGGAATCGGCCACCACTTCGCGGCTGACGAGCGAGGCTTTCATTCCCTCTGTTCCCATCGTCACGCCGTCCGAGATGGCAACGGTGTTAAACTCCATCGGCGTTCCGCCAGAGGCGCGAATGCCTTCCTTCACCTTCACGGCAAGCTCGCGCAGGTTCAGATTGCAGGGCATGGTCTCGATCCAGGTGTTAGCGACGCCGATGATGGGTTTGGCCAGATCTTCATCGGTATAGCCGACGGCCTTCAGCATGGCGCGCGCGCCAGCACGCTGCGGTCCGTCCGTGATGGTGCGGCTCCAGTGTTTAGAATCGAATGGCATGTGCTCTCCTTATGTGGCCGAATGAGCAATATTGGCAGACTCAGACCGCGTGCGCAAGGGCGGGTGGTGATCCGTGGCGTTTCAGTGTGATTTTGTAGCGGCCAGTTTACCTCGCCAAATAGAGACCTCACGCCGCCTCTACACCACACCGAGACTACCTTGCGTCCAATTCCCGATTCGCAAGCAATTCCCGATTGCGGCTCAGGGAGAAACCAGCGGCGCTTGCCATGCTGAGCCCGGCGAAGCATCCCCGCAGTTACTAAAATGCCCTGATCCTTCGCTCAGAATCTCGGTATTTGCAATACTGGGATTCTTCGTCGCCCCGATGCACTGGATCGGGGCTCCGCAGAATGACGTTTTCGGATTCTTTCACGCCTTCTCACCCGGCGAAGCTTAAGGCCGCCTCATTCCCATACGCGGCCGCCAGCCACGCCGTCAATCCTTCCCGCAACTTCTTCAACCGTTCGAACAGCTCCTGCCACGGCCCATTCACCGTCCGCACCGCCATCCGCAGTTCCGCCGTCGCCTTCCGCGCCCGCCGGTAAGCGCTTGGCTGGGTCGCACCCTTTTTGCCCGATGCCGGCGTAGCGTCGGGCTTTAGCCCGGCACCTGCCGGCCTGAAGGCCGGCGCTACTTCCACCGCCCGGGCCACCCGCTGCCGCTCCGCCTCCCGCTCCTTTTTCAACCTCTGCAACCACTCCCAACTCACCCGCGCAATTTCTTCTACCAGTTCCCGCATCTCCGCTTCTTCCCCGCCGTGAAACGCCGCCCGCACCCGCGCGCCGTGGTCTTCGTAATCTTCCGGCACGGTCACTTCTTCTGTGGTTCGGAATCCGTCGTCCCTGGCCAAACGCAAACGACCAGCGACCACGGACAGTCCGACATCCTTCGAGCCGCTGTCCGTTGTCCCCAGCTTCTCCGCCAAGGCGGCATCGAGCTCGGCCGCTTGCTCGGGATACATTTCGGCAAGAAACTGGCTCTCCTCGCGCAGCCGGTCACAGTTCGCTTTCAACCGTTCCAACGAAGGCGGCCCGCCAGACGATTCGTAACCCAACGCCTCCCGCACTTGCCCCGAGGACAGGCGCGTGTTCCCCATTACCGGCCCGATCTGCTGCAAGCGCGCCAGCGCCCGCGGGCCCGGCTTCGATCCCGAATCGTATTCCGGATCGCCCTGGTAACGGTCATACAAGTAGGCTTGCAGCACCGAGCCCATCCGCCCCTCCAGCCGCTCCAACTCCTTCGAGATTGCCGCAATGTCATAAAACCGCACCATCAGCCCCTGGGCGAATTCCAGCGCCTGCTCCGCGCCCCAAGGCCCTGGCGCGCGCGCCGCCTGCTCCAGGAGCGCGTAAAACCTCCGCGTCTGGCTCTGCGCCGCGCCCCGCCACGCCCGCTGCCGCCGCCACGTCAACTCTGCCAACCCCCGCGCCACTTCACGATCCAGGTTACAGGGGTCCTTCGTCTCTGGTTCTTGGCCATGGGCAAGGGACGAAGGACGACGGACCACGGACGGTTCGGATGGATCGCCTCCACTCAGCGCGCTCACAAATTGCTGGAATTGCTCCTGGTGACGTGCCCACTCGGCTGGGTCTTCGCCCGCCCAGGTCAGGCTCCGCTCAATCGACGCTGCCCCGACGCAGCTCACCCCGCGCCCACATCGCGCCGCCTGCGCCCGCTCCAGGTTTGCTCGCGCCGCTGCCTGCCGCCGCTCCGTCACCCGCAAGCGAATCGAGGCCGGCACCGCCATGGCCTTGGCCAGATTCCTCCGATTGGCCGCTACAACCTTCTCCGAAACCGTGTACTTACGCGACATGAGAGAAGCAGTGGTTAGTGGCCAGTGATTAGTGACTGACGCGGGATGTTTACCCATCCCTGACCGCTAACCACGAACCACTCTCAATGTTGGCCGGTTCGAATGAGACAGTGGAGACAGGCGAGACAAACGAGACAGTTTTTTTCCGGGCAGGCTCCTGGCCTTGTCACCGCCCGGCCGGGTTGCGAGCTGCCGTCTGGAATATCTTCTGCCGAGCCGCATCGCAAATAGCTACGACGGCCGGGTTCTTTATTTTCCTTTCCACGGAAATCGCATAAAACTGCGCAACCACCTCCCCCGCGCGCCCGATGGGTTCCAGTCCGTAGCGGCGAACTTGCTCAGGGAGGTTCAAAGGCTCTCTGGCAACCTGCGCACGGCCGCAGACCAATTGACTTCGCATTCCCTTTTAGGTCTGAGCTGGGAAAGTCACGCCCATCGGCTGAGCGTGGTACGAGAAAACGTTAACCAGATCGGCAGCCGGCTGACACGTCTGCAAGATATCCATCACGTCACGTCCCCCCTTCAGCAGCAGACGATCGACCGCGTGGTGCCGGTTGCCGCTGAGGTGGCGTCCCATACGCAGGCCGCCATTGAACACCTCAATGAAAACCGGAGCTATCTCTTTGCTCCGGCATACACCGATCATCTCAATGCGATTGCCGGAGGGGCCGAAGAAATGAAAGCATCCCTTGACAACTTTCTGGATTATGGGAGCGCTCAGGGAGAAATGCAGCGGCTCGAGGAGAAGCTGGGGATTGCTCAGTCATAAGCCTTCGCGACTGCGGCACGCGGGTGCGGGACGCGCTGAGCGGGCTCCCAATTCCGGCGCGCTCCCGCCCGCGCGGTTCGAGAGTCGGAAATAATTCCGAAAGGGGGACGAATCATGCGACAAACTAGCCTAAAGAAAACGGCCCTGCCAATCGCCCTAACGCTCTCTGGAGCGGCCGTGCTACTGGTCGACGATGACGCGGCAGACCTCGAGTACCACTATGAGCTACTGCAAGGTATGGGTCATCGAGTTGTGGTGAGTTGCTCCAGCTATCAGCAAGGCGCGGACCTTGTCGAGCGCGGAGACTTCGACCTGGTCGTAGTGAGTCAGGGAAGCCGGACGTTTGAAGGAAGGGTCGTGGTTGAGCGCGCCACGTCAGCAGGCCGTCACATTCCCGTAATCGTCCTGGCAACCTGCGCCGATATGAAGTGCTACTTGGAAGCAATGCAATTGGGCGCCTTTGACTACTTGGAGAAGCCCATCTCCGCTGCCGAGTTGCGACGAGCGGTCGCCACTTGTCTGCGTCTGGCGCTTCCTGATAATCAGCCCAGCCGCCGGGTGGCATAAGGAAAGCGCGGTGAAGGTCCTCTCCCAGGCCAAGCTGGTGTCCGGATGGGCCATGCTCCTGCTCGGCGCTTTAGGTCTCGTGTTGCCGATTGTGCCGGGCGTTCCGTTCTTGCTCGCGGGATTGGCCATGCTGTCGTGGCGATACACCTGGGGACGGAAGACCATCAAAATCATTCGGCGCAAGGGCCATGCAGCCTGCCGCCGGCTGGCCTCCATCGTGGGTAAGTGACAGGCGGAGTGGAAGCCAGGGCGCAGAACAGTCGGCCCGCCCTTGCCGCTCCGAAAAGCAAGCAGACTTCGATCAGCACGCGGCTGGGTGAGAGCAAATGCAGAACCTGTTCGCAGAGATCGTGTTTACGCTGGTGGTGCTGGGTGTACTCGCCCTGGACCTCGGCGTGTTTCATCGTCATCCTCACAGAGTGTCTATACGTGAGGCTGCTATGTGGAGCGGTATATGGATCACGCTTTCGATCGGTGCAGGCATCGGCTTGTACTTATGGAGGGGGCCCGAAAGCGGGATGCGGTTTTTTGCCGCCTACCTGTTGGAAAAATCACTGTCAATGGACAATGTCTTTGTGTTTGCAGTGATCTTCAGTTCGCTGGCCGTGCCGCTCAAGTATCAGCACAAGCTGCTCTTTTATGGGGTGCTGGGCGCGCTGGCGATGCGGGGCACCCTCATCGCGGCGGGCGCCGCGTTCATGCGCAGGTTCGAGTGGGCTCTTTGGTTCTTCGGAGTCTTAGTGATCATTAGCGGCGTGAGGCTCTGGCGCCGGCCACGGACTGTTCCTGACCCGGAGCGAAATGGAGCCCTTCGCCTGGCGCGCTGTCTGCTTCCGATGGCCCACGACGCGGGAGAATCCTTCTTTGTCCGGCGGAACGGCCGCTGGGTCGCCACGTCCCTCCTGATCGCTCTTATTCTGATTGAGGGTACAGACCTCATGCTGGCTGTTGACTCAATTCCGGCTGCTCTCGCCGTTGGCCGCGATCCGCTCATTGTTTATTCGTCGAACATCCTGGCTCTACTCGGCTTGCGGTCGCTCTATTTCGTTCTCGCAGGCATCTTGGCGAAGCTGCGATACCTGCACTTTGGGTTCGCCGTGATATTGATTTTCGGAAGTATGTACTTTACGCAAGGGAGGAGGTACAATGATTGCTCCTAGGCCGCCAGTATATCCCAAGCCGAAACCGGAGCGGCCTCAAAGGGGAAAGACTGTGACTATTAGTGCTAGCGTCATGGTAGCCGACGGAGTCATCATGTGTGCGGACCGCATGGTTTCTCATGGGGACTTCGCTCACTATGATTTGAAACTGTTTGGAGTGCGCGGCGATAATTTTGCGGCTATCGGCACAGGCGCTGGCGATTATGACGCCATAACGTCCATCACCGAAGGATTTTTACACTCTATCGTATCAGCCAAAGGTAATACTCAAATGGACGATATACCCAGAAAATTGGAGGACTTTTTGGCAGAGAAACTACGCAATGTTTCCGATCCACATGTTTGGCTTTTATTTGCCTTCATGAAAGACGACGGGATTTATGACGTTTGGTCCAGCTACAATTGTACAGTGAGGCATGTGTCACCATCCGTACCCGAGGTGATTGGCATAGGGGATAACTCGTTGATTCGATATTTGGCCGACAGTTTGTACCACTTGAGTCTTACGCTTAAGCAGGGAATTGCCCTGGCAGTTTATATCGTTTGGGCCGCGAAGAAATACTGCCCTGCATATTGTGGTGGCCCTACTGACATTTGGGTTCTAGGCAAACAGACCGCATCATCAATCGCCCTATGGAAGGTAGTCCCAGCTTCCACCATTCTAGCTCTTGAGGAAATACTTCAACGTGGGGGTGCCGAATGCCTCAAAAACACGCTAAATTTAGCGGCACAGTCTATAACTTATTGAAAATGATGCAAATAAAGTTTGCCTAAAGCCACACTTTTTACTTGACACAATCCTTGCGGTATGTATATAATTAAAGCATGAAAAACACAGATGAGCGACACAACCTAACGAAGTCAGAAGTGATCGAAGATATTCCGCTGGCTTGCTCGGATGAACTCGCGGCGGTTGAACTATTTGAGCAGCTACGCTGGGGCAATAACCCAGCCTGCGTCCATTGCGGAAGCGTGGATGTTTACAAGATGGTAGATGCCAAGACGGGTGAGCGCAACAAGCGATATCTGTGGCGCTGCCATGATTGCAAACAGCAATTCACTGTCCGCATCGGCACGGTCTATGAAGAGAGCCGGATTCCGCTTCGGCATTGGGCTTACGCTTTCTGGCGGGCCTCGACTTCCAAGAAAGGCGTGGCGGCTTTGGAGATTCAGCGTCACTGCCAGATTTCCTATAAGTCGGCGCTGTTTCTTATGAACCGCATTCGGTTTGCGATGGCCCCGGAGAATCCCGAAGCTGACAAGCTGACGGGAACCGTAGAATGCGATGAAACCTATGTTGGCGGAAAGCCCCGCTTCAAGGGGAACAATCCACGTGGACGCGGAACGAAAAAGACTCCGGTATTCGCCGCTGTTGAAAGGCAAGGAAGGATTCGCCGTCAAGTTGTGGCCGACGTGAGCGGCAAGACCTTGAAAGGTACGATTCGGGAGTTCGTGGGCAGGAAAGCTCGCGTCGTGACGGATGACCTTCCGTCCTATCAAGGGATCGGAGCCGACTATGCGGGCGGTCACTACACGGTGGCTCACAGTACGCGGGAATACGTTCGCGGAGACATTCACACCAACACGGCGGAGAGTTCCTTTGCTCTCTTGAAGCGCGGCATCATGGGCATCTACCACAACGTGAGCAAGGAATATCTGCATCGTTACCTCTGGCAGTTCGATTTTCTCTGGAATCTCCGCAAGATGAACGATGGCGAGCGCACGGTTGCAGCCATCAAAGCAGCCGAAGGGAAACGGCTCATGTACAAGGCAGCGTAGAGGAAGGTATGAAGGCGAAACTAGCAAAGCCGAAGGCCAAGCCCGGCCCGAAGGCCGCAACGCTGAAGATCAAGGGCAACTGGCAGCGGGCCATCAAGCAATCGCTGGCGAAGAAAAAGCCGCCGGGAGGCTGGCCGAAGTAAGCGCGGGCCGTGCTATGCTAAATCGCAAGCAAAGCCCATTGCGTAAAGTACATACTTCCGTTGATTTTTGTAGGCTTGAAGATGCTTATCCGCGGCTTGCTTGAGATTCCTGTTTTGCTGTCGCTCGGCGTCATTTGCGCCATCCTCGCCACTACAGTTCTCAGATCGCTCTACATGGAACGATGGCAAGCGAAAGGCGTGTGTAAGCGGAGGGGCGTTGCGTCACTTAATGCAATCGGTGCTGGCCGACCCTAGCAACTCACCTTCGCGAGCTGAAGAACGCCCACCATCTCGTCTTCTTCTTTTGGCTGGGGGATAGAGGGGTTGGACCAGGCGGCAAAGGCTTGCCTTGAATCACCGCTTCCGGGTTGCCCTGAAACAGCAACTCGGCCAGCGTTTGTCCACGCTCTGAGAACATCTTCTGGAAGGCTGCGGAGAGGATGGGCGGACGACGCCGGGGGTCGTGCGCGTCCGAGGCTACAATGTGCACCATGTTGAGGTCGAGCAGCCGCTCACAGGCTTTTTGCGCCTCCGAACCGAAGCCGCCCGTATAAGACTGCGCGGTAATCTGCACCAGGCATCCGCGGCTCAGCCAGTTGTGCACGTCTTCTAGTCTGCGTCGGCACATGGCGTTTCTCTCCGGGTGAGTCAGGATGGGCGTGAAGCCCGCCAGTTGAATGTCATAGAAGGCGTTATCCATGTGGGCCGGCACGAAGTGCTCGTCGAACTCCACCAGCACGTAGCCGGTGCCGTTAATGGAAAACGGCTCATGATCCTGCGTGAGGCGGCGGATGTTTTCATAGGCGAGGTGGAAATCGCAGCCGAGCAGGATCTTCGGCGTGTCTCCCACGGCAGCCTGCAACTCCTCGGCTTTTTTCCTGTTCCGCTCCGCGTCGAAATCGAACCTGAAATTGCAGTGGGGCGTGGCGACAACGTGGGTGACGCCGTCCTCGGCCGACATCCTGAGCATCGCCAGCGCCGTCTCGAAGTTTCTCGCCCCGTCGTCTGTATCAGGGAGGGGATGGCAATGGATGTCAATCATCGGGAAAAGCGCTTAAGAAATATTAGACTCTCTCCTTCGCTGAGCGTCAACAAAGTGACCTGTCATAGCGGGATATTCCCGTGTTTCTTGGGGGGCATGGTCTCCCGCTTCGTATCGAGCATCTGCAGAGCGGCAATGAGCCTGGAGCGGGTTTCGCGCGGAAGGATCACGGCGTCGATATAGCCCCGCTCGGCCGCCACGTACGGATTGGCGAAACGAGAGCGAAATTCTTCGATCTTTTCGCGGCGCAAGGCTGCCGGATCCCCGGCTTTTTCGATCTCCCGGCGGTAAACAATGTTCACCGCGCCTTCGGCTCCCATCACGGCGATCTCGGCAGTTGGATAAGCGAAGTTGACGTCGGTGCGCAAGTGCTTGGACGCCATCACGCAGTAGGCGCCGCCGTATGCCTTGCGCGTGATGATGGTCAGCTTGGGAACCGTTGCTTCGGCAAATGCGAAAAGTAGCTTCGCGCCGTGGCGAATGATGCCGCCGAACTCCTGCTGCGTTCCGGGCAGGAAGCCGGGCACGTCGACAAACGTAACCAAGGGAATGTTGAAAGTGTCGCAGAACCGGACGAAGCGCGCGCCTTTCACCGAGGCGTTGATATCCAGGCAACCGGCGAGCGTTTCCGGCTGATTGGCGACGACGCCTACGGTTGAGCCGGCCAAGCGCGCGAAACCCACCACCAGGTTGCGCGCGAAGTGCTCCTGCACCTCAAAAAAATAGCCTTCATCGACGACGCGCGTGATGATCTGCTTCATATCGTAAGGCCGGTCCGATTCGTCCGGAACGAGGCGATCGAGCTCCTCGTCGGCGCGGTTGGCGGGATCGCCGGTTTCGACACGCGGCGGATCTTCGTGGTTGTTCTGCGGAAGAAAAGAGAGCAACTCCCGCACGCGCGCCAGGCAGTCCGCTTCGTCCGGCGCGAGAAAGTGCGCGACCCCGCTCACGCGGTTGTGCGTCATGGGTCCGCCCAATTCTTCCTTGGTCACGTCCTCGTGCATCACGGTCTTGATAACGTCGGGGCCGGTGACGAACATGCAGCTTGAACGCTCGACCATGAAAATGAAGTCGGTGATGGCCGGAGAATAGACCGCGCCGCCCGCGCACGGGCCGAGCACGGCGGAAATCTGCGGGATGACGCCGGAAGCCAGCGTGTTGCGAAGGAAAATGTCCGCGTAGCCAGCGAGCGATGCCACGCCCTCCTGAATGCGCGCGCCGCCCGAATCGTTTAACCCCACCACCGGCGCTCCGGTCTTGAGCGCGAGGTCCATGATCTTGCAAATTTTCGCCGCATTCGCTTCGCTCAGCGACCCGCCAAACACGGTAAAATCCTGGGCGAAGGCAAACGCCTGCCGACCGTTGATGAGGCCGTATCCGGTGATGACGCCGTCGCCGGGGATACGCTGCTTGGACAGGCTGAACTGCGGGCAGTGATGCTCCACAAGCTTGTCGATTTCCTCGAAACTGCCGCCGTCAAAGAGCGTTTCCAGTCGGGCACGCGCCGAGAACCGGCCTTCAGCTTCCTGGCGCTTCCGGCGCTCATCTCCGCCGCCACGCTCAGCGGCTGCGTTCCGCCTGCACAGTTCTTCGAACTTCTGCTCAAGGTTCATCAATTACCCGGGTTAGGCCTCCCGTCGCCGGCTTCCATCGAATCCGTGCCAGTCTTCGCAGGCGATCATGGAGTTAAGGGGAGCCTGTGGATCGTATTTGACATGAGAAACCGGGCCCGCCAAGGCTTGGGTGACCAGCTCCGCGCTGGCAAAAGGGGCAACGTCCTGCGCGGCTTCGTACGTGACGCCCGCCACTTCGTAACGATACACCACAACGCGGCGTGACGCCTCATTTTCGATGAGATCGACGATCTGGGCGGGGGCAATGCGCCCGCGCCGGTTTAGCTCGGCGCGGCGTAGCCGCTCCAATTCTTCCGGATTCCTGGCCCGCCACTGCCGCACCGCCCGAGCAACCTTGCGTGAGGCGCCGACGAGGATGCCAGCCACTCCAATCCCGGCGCCGGCGGCGAACACAAACAACGCAAGGCACATCCACTCGCGCACGCTGAAGTCCCCTCTTTCGCTCCCTTGGCGCTGTAGCCTGTTGCACCCAATTATAACACCTCACCCATGGCTGAACTCTTTGGTGGCTCTGTCGAGCCTTGACGGGCCTGGAGACGATGGTGTAGAAAGTGGGAGAATGCTGGATGTTTCGAAAGGGCAGACGGCAGGTCCCAATGCATGCGCCGTTTCAACCAGCGGGGGTAATTCAGCGGTAGAATGCCAGCTTCCCAAGCTGGACGTCGCGGGTTCGATCCCCGTCCCCCGCTCCAATTTTTCAACAACTTACGGACACCATAAAAACCTTACGACACTTTTACGACATTTGGCGGTGCCGTCAAAAAGCCGTTCAGTCCATCAACGGCTTGTTTGCGAGCCACAACCGAAGTTTGCGTATAAACGTTCAGACTGACATCCAAGGTGTGTCCAAGCTGATCCGCCGCAACCTTTGGGTCAGTTCCCATCTCATGCTGTGCGCTTCGACTAGTGCGCCGCATGATTTGGAAAGTCACCCAACCCAATCCGACCTTTTTCAGGAATGGGCTGAAGTGCCGACGCCAGATGTTGTCCTTGGCGATGGGCGTCCTTAGCGTCTCCGATGGAAACACCCAAGCATCGGGGCTTACGTCTGGTGAAGCAGCCCGCCATTGCTCCAAAAGGGCGTGAGTTGCATCGGACAAAGCCGGTGCCACTTCTGCCCTTCGGACCGTCTTGGGTGAATCTATTTTGCCTCGGTACACCCGTCGTTGCACGTCGAGATGATCGGCTTGGACATCTCCCCACTTCAGCGCAAGTGCCTCTCCGGGGCGTATGCCTTCAATCAGAACCAGTCGGGCTAGGATCACTTCCCGCAAGCCCAAGGCTGACAGGAGAAGCTGAGCCTCTGCCGGACTCATGACTTTCTTGGGTCCGCCTCTCGCGGCTTCCCTGGGGGTGAAGAGTAGTGAGGCTGGATCCTTGGGAAGGTATCCTTCAGCAACAGCCATTTCAAAAATCTGCCGAAGGTCCCACCGAAGATGGTCAACCGTGCTGAATGAAAGCCCTCTCGCGGCCATGCGGTCTAAGTAGTCCTGCAATTCGACGCGGTGAAACGAGCTAAGAGGACGCCGCGTGAATTCCGAGATCAGGTAGCGCCGCAAGCGGTCTTCATTCGTGCTGATTGTTGAATCCTTCCATTTTCGTTTGAAAAAAGGGAGATAAACACCTTGAACAAAATCACCAAAGGTACATTTTGCTGGAGTCCCGTGTTTTGCATTGATCGGGGCAAGGATTCCAAGCAGTGCGTCTCTGGCCTCGGTCTTTGTCATCTCCGATGCCTCACCGAGTACCCTGCTGCGTCCACAGCCTTCCTCGTCTCGATACTGGCCTACCCAAGAGCTTCCCGCTTTCCGAACGCTTCCTCTTTGCCACCGCTTACGCATGATGTGTTTCCTCCATGCGTCTCACGGGGTCAATTTCCGACAGCGCCGGTAGAATACCTTCCTTTTCGTTTATCCTCAACCACCTTTGCAGTGAACTGCGGCGAACTAGCCTTTTCCGCCCAAGGGAGATCACGGGCAATGGCGTGACACCGGGCACTCTGCCGTTAATGAGATTGTAGATATGCGGCTTCGAACATCGTAGTTCCTTCGCAACGTCGGCCACTGTCAAGATTTCGTCTTGAATGGGTACGCTCATACAATTCCACCAACTGATTGCAAGTCATGGACCTCGATAATTTGACAATCGAAGTCCTTCAAAAAGCGTTGGACAAGAGGGTCTCGCTCCGCCCGCTCGCGGGCCGAAAGTACCGCTTTGCGGGACTCAACGACATTGCTTGTTTGGCAAAGGTGCTCAGGCGTAGAAACATGAGCATCTTTGACTTCGGATTCCCGGTTATCGCTTGTGTTTTCAGTCGGTTGTTCAAAGGTGCTCACGTCACGTACACTAGGGTGAGCATCTTTACATTCGCCCGGCAATGCCCATTCCCAGCCGGCTCCGCGTCCGCCCATTTTTCGCTTAACGATGCCGATGGAGTCCGCCGCCCGGCGAACCGTGATCCACGTCAAGCCGACAACCCGCGCTTGATTCCGAACATCCGCCGCGCCGCGTGGCCCCTCTGCTAAAAAGTCTTTGAGCCAATCCCCAGCCTCACTCCGTTCCGAATGGTCTTCCCGCGACTCAAACCCGCCCATCACCGCGTTGACATCAACCGCAACCGCGCCCGGCTCCCACGCGATGCGGGCTATATCGTTCGGGGCTTCGATTCGATATGCCAAGCCGCCAGCTCGGCCAAGGTTTTGTTTAATTGGCGCGAAGAGCTGCCGCAATTCCTCGTCCGGGTCGGGCGCAACTCCCCACGCCGCGCGCGCCGCCGCACTGAAGGCCAGGCTTTCAGCTATCCGATGGATCGCCGCTCCTGCGCTCTTGCGGAGATGAGTAACCGCTACCACCGCAACTTTGTACTTTCCCGCCAATGCCGCCAGTGGCAAGAGCAAACCGCGAACGGCGGAATTATTGTGAGAGTCAGTACCGCCCAGATAAGCGGAGATTGGGTCAATCACAATGAGCCGCGCTCCGGTCTGCCGGATGGCATCTTCCAGTGCGTCAATGTCACGCTCCAGATTGAATGAAGTTTCTACACTCTTCCCGTCCGCCGTTACATTTCGCACAGCGTCAAGCAAGTGAACGCGGGAAACGTCCGCGCCCGCCGCGTCAAGCCTTGGTCTTATGGTGTCTGCCGCGTCATCCTCTGCCGACAAGAAAATTACGTTACCCAACTCGCATGGCGAGCCGTCCGGGAAAACCGCGCCGGTTGACACACGAGCTGCAATGTCAATCGTGAGCAAAGATTTTCCGAGTCCTGGATCACCGGCAATGACCGTAAGCTTTCCGAGCGGGATTCGGTCCGGCCAAAGCCACCGCAAAGGCTCCGGGTCAATGCTGGAAAAGGTCCGTATCTTTGCAAGCGAAATCGTTTCGCCGGGCGGTCGCGCTCCGGGCTTCGCGGGGTCATACCGCGAGACGCTGGCCGCAATGCGCTTTACTTCCGATTCGCACAATGGCGGCTCGCATCGTTCTTCGTTTTCCCGAATCAATGCTGCTTCGATTGCGGCGGGACTCATCCCGCGCCGTCTCATGGTTCCCGCCAGGCTCGCCAGATGCGCGTTACGCTGGCCTTCGTGGATTTTCTCGCCCGTGCCATTCGCGCCCGATTGCTCGCGCTCCGGTTCTGCGAGCAGCGCGGGAATCCTGGTCGGCAATGGTGCGGGGTTGGCTCGCGTGGCCCACTGGTAGCGACTGCCATTCTCATGAACGGACGGCGGAAGGATCACGTAACCGCCTTCCCCGCGCACGTCAAGATGCGGGCCAAGTTTTCCCGCTGAATTTCGGATTCGCGTACCGCCCGCGTCAAAGTAGAGATGTCGGCCCTTGCCCGTGCGGGCCGTCAGCGTCTTTGGCAAGACCCCGAGTTCCCTTTCGAGCGCCGCCTCGCCTCGCGGCCCGTCAACATCCAAAACTACAACGCTCCCGGTTGCAAAGCCGATGTTCGCATTAGGCCAGCGTCGCCACCATGCGCGGATTTTCCTTGGGTCCGTGGTCGCGTCTTTTAGCCCGTTTTTCGCGTAGGCGAGAGCCGCTTTAGCGAATTTTGATTCGCGCACCATGACAGCCGCTTGGAGGCAGCTTTACATGGCGGGGCGTTGCGCAAAAGGAGGCCCAAAATATGGTAGGGTTATGCCCCCCCCTGTGGGGAGATCGGAAGTCGCAGGGGATAAGCGCGGGCTGGGAGAAGTGGGAGAATCGAACGATGGGCGAAAACAAGCGGCCTTTTTTCGCCCGGACCTAAGAATTTGATGCTGACTTCGTACTGATACGGGAACGGACCGGGAAACAATTTCTTTAGCCGTTGGATCAAGCGAGATTTTCGGTATTTCCGGCGCATGGCCTTCTTCACCTTTAGCCTGAACTTTGCGCGTTGCGTAAGAGGTGTGCTCCCTCTTAGGCCGTGTGCCCTCGCACGATTTTGCTTTTCTATGCCGAATCGTTCATAGATTTGTGTCCACGTCCAGCCAGCGGCCTTCAAGTCGGCAGCTTCGGCGATGTGCCGCCTCGGGTGACCTACGGGTTTGGTCGGGTCATCTACCCATTGAATCGTTTTTAGCATTTGAGTCGGGTCTTGCCCTTCAGTTCGGGCGGCACGCTCTAAAGTCAATGCCTCTGCCTCATCCGAAAATAGCATGTGTTTGACGAGCAGGTCTGACCTCATGGCATTGAGAAAACGCTTTCTTGCATGGCCTATCGCGGCGGAGGCTGTTTTGCCGTGGCCCTCAAAAAGATATTTCGTCACCAGCGCTGGGTTGCTTCGTTCCGCTATCACGCGAACTGTCCAACGCTCGGCCTTCCGAAGTTCACGGCATAGGTCAAGGGTCTCCTGCTTCGGCTGTGGTGGCCGGCGTTTCCTTGGTCGCGTGGCGTGAAATTCTGAATTAGGCGGCGCTTTCATGGCTTATTGGATCGGCCATCTGGGAATGGCGGCGTCAATCTCCGCCATCAGGCGGATAGTTTCGGCGAGCGCCGTCACAACTTTGCAGTAGTGCAACTGGTCATCGTAAGTGAGCGTGCGGCCCCGGCGGTCTTTGAGCCATTTTTCGCAAACCTGATACCCGCCGATATGGAAATTCCACACTTCGGGCGGCACGCCCTCGAAATACTGGCCCGCGCTCGCCCCCTCACCCCGGCCCTCTCCCGCCGGGAGAGGGTGTCCGTCGGGTGACGGACGGGTGAGGGCGCCACGATTGATGTACACGCGGCCTTCTTTGAGTGGCTTTCCTGTGCCTGGCTCCGGCTGGCCGGGAGCAACGTATTTCGGGAAACCTTTTTCAACCGCATTTGAGCCTTTGACGGGATAGCGGGCAATTGGATTTTGGAGGATGGGCGATTCGAGCAAATGCAACGCGACAAGCTCCGCGCCCAAGCCGCAAAGCGTGCGGAAAAGTCTCACGTCCGAAGTGAGCGGCACGCGGGGGAAATCGCTTTTGAGAAATTCGGCGTAGCGACTGCGGTAAGTTGGTGAGTGAAAAACCGCGTAAATGTAATTGAAAACATCTTCCGGTCCAAACGTGGTCGCGGGTGGTAGCGGCGACTTTACGTCGCCATGCGCTTCGCCGTGGCGGGGTAAACCCGCCGCTACATCGCCTTTGCCGTCTGAAACAAATTTCAGTCCAAGCCGCTTTTCCAGGTCTGCAATGAATTCCGGGTTGAGGTTCGGCCTTCGCCCGTCTTTGCCAGCAGGCCAATGCAAAGCTTCAATTCCAAGCTCAGTCTGGCCGTGCTTTCCGCTCGTCGAGTCGCCGTAGAGGTACAGCGGATAATGGAAGCTATTATTGGACGTCTTCGGCGACATCAGAATCTTCTCGGAGGCAAACCGGGTCACCTGTGCGTGAGCAAACTCCTCTCCTTTAGTCATCCGGCTCGTCAAGAGGGCGATATTTGGCCAGAACATGTGGCGCATAACGGTTGGTCGAGGTCTGCCGTGAAACCCGCCCGAAGAACCTGTGTAATAGGTGTAGCGTACATCGAAAGGACGGTAGAGCATCTTTATCAGAAACCTTTCCGCAAGCTTGGTTTCTCTCAAGTCTGCTTGCGCTACATCGACCCGCCACTCACTGGAGTCGCCCCCGAGTCGAAACTCCTCGCGGGCACCGTCCACTGTAAGGGAGAGAAACCGGCTCAGGAGACGTTTTGCTTCCTCAGGCGACATATGGACAGCCAGATGATCGCAGGAAGTTACGATTCCTACCGAATTGACCGGCATAATGTCCCTAATATTCTGGCCGCCCTGATACTCGGCTAGCAACGCCGTATCCTGTGGGACAAACAGATAAAAAGGCGACCTGGGCTGGAGTTCCACCCAATGAGTCGAGGTTACATCAGTCTCGGCGAGGCAATTGTATTTCAAATCACGTAAACCCCACAGGTCGGCGTGATGGATGTGCGGCTCTGCGTTAGTCCCTTTCAGCTTCACACACAGTAGGATGGCGACGCCTTGCTGGATGTCAAAGACGTTCTTATCTTCGCCACCATCGGGTGTTCTCTCTTTTTTCTTTTAATTGCCGTGAAGATCATAAACGTAGATGTGGTCGAAAGAGCGCATGAGGTTCTGCCTCATACCTCCAAATGTGGGATTGTCGAGGTAGGCGTGGTTGGTGACGTAGCCGATTACGCCTTCCCCCGTCCTTTCGACTCGCCACTGAGCGAAGCGGATAAACTTGACGTAGTCATCTTGCAGCCCCTTCGGGTTCCGCTCACCGGTAGGCTTGCCGTCCACTTCGTAGTAGTCTCTTACCAACGAACGAATCCATTCGCCGGTGTTCGCGGATTCGTATGAGTAAGGCGGGTTCCCGAGGACAACAAAAATAGGCCGGTCGCGCTTGATCTCTGAGGCCGCGTTTCCCTCCTCCGCGATTGCTCGCTCTATGAATTTGAATTCCTTCTGCGCAATCTTTTCGGCCTCTTCCAGCGTATTGGTCAGATAAATTCCAAGGCGCTCGTTACCCGAGAAGTCATAAGCCCACTTCTCACGTTGTGCAGGTGTCAGATCGTGTCCGGCAAGCTGCATTCCCAATTTGAAGTGCGCCACGGCGTAGGGAGCCATCAGCAATTCAAAGCCGAAAATGCGAGGTAGCAGATGATTCCGCACATAGCCCGACCACATTCCGGCATTTCCTTGCTGCCTGAATTGCTCGCGGATGTGGTCAATCACGGCGTAAAGAAACGTTCCGGTCCCGCACGCCGGGTCAAGAATCAAAACGCGCGGGGAAGTGGCTTTCTTCGTGGCATGGGCATCTTGCCCATGATCTCCCACGGGCGGGACGCCCGTGCTACGGTCTTCCTCGTGCTCGTATTCAATCGTGCCCGTGTCCGCAAGCCCGTCAGCGCATCCGAAGCGGGTTTTAAGAAGATAATCGACGGACCGTACAAGGTAGGAAACCACCGGCTCCGGCGTGTAATAGACTCCGCGCGCTTCGCGCAATTTGGGGTCATAGGCCGCAAGGAAGGTTTCATAGAAATGGACAACCGGGTCTTGGCGGGCTTCGCGTTTGCCGAAGTCGGCGAGCACGGCTTCCATGTCCGTGTCCGCCAGGAGTTGCGCCAGGTCATCTACGAATCCCGCATAAGGCTCTTCTTCAAGGTCCGCGCCGGTGATGGTTTCAAACAGCTTGCGAAGGAACGGATTGGTTTTCGGAATCTCCGAAGCCGCGCCGAGCCGCTTGAATGAACCGCTTGGCCCTTTGTGATTGACGCGGGCCGCGAACAAGCCATAGGCCAGCGTTTGCGCGAACATGTCGGCAAAGTCCGTGTCTTTCAGGTCGGGAATGAGCGCCTTTTCAAAAGCGGCCCGCAAGTCGAGAAGGGTTTGCGACGCCGTGGCACGGCCATCCTGGCCGTGTCCGGACACGGGCGAGACGCCCGTGCCACCCAATGCCCGCACAATCATATCGCGGATGAAATGCGTCAGCCGCGCCATGCGGAGCGCAAGCTCTTTGGGGTTGTTAGTGGGTTCGGCTTTGTGGGACACAAACTCCACGAGTATCTGAGTGACGGCTTCGGCCCCGTCTTTTTCTGGAATGAGTTTCCGCCCATTGCCCATGCGGGCAAGCCGGGCAGATTGCCGAAACACGCCATCCACATACCAGCGGAATTCCAGATAGTCAGTCAAAATCAGATTGGGCAGGGCGGGGAGATACCGCTTCAATTGTTCATCCCGCTCCCATTCGTTTAGGTCCGCGCCCACATCCTTGCATTCGATGTGGCCTAACGTTACCGGGCCGTGGTTTGCCTTGCGGGAGATCACAAGGTCCGGCGCGCCGCATTCAACGCGCTTCGGCTCATTCGTTGCGGTTACTCCCGGTGCAAGAGTCTCAATCAGCGCCTTGAGCGCAGGACGATGGGTGTGCTCGGTTGCGTCCCCTTGCTGCAGCTCTTTTTGAATTTGACGTCGGTACGTTTCAATCGGATTAGATGGCATGAATCATCGGCCCGGAAAGCGCAAGAGTTCGAGAAAGGTAATTATCACATCAGCGCGAGGTGAGCAATACCTATCTGGCATGCGCGGGCAATCGTGCAGCAAGGCCTCTGGCTTTGAGGTCAGTGGGTCTTTCGACGGACCAAGACGAGGACCGCAGACCCGGCGGTCTGCGCCCCTAGATTGCAAAAGCAGGTCAGTACCGAAAACCCAGCAGGTTCCAGTAATTGAAGAACCAGATGAAGAGGAGCGCGGCTGCGGCAATCACGCTGTAGTAGATGCGCCCCCACACTGACCACGAACGCTTTTCCCAGGCCCAGAGCGCAAAGCCGAACACGCCGACCGCCAGCAGCGTGGTCACGATGGGAATCCAAAGCAGCGCCTTGACGTCGGGCGGAACACCGTAAACAAAGTCCCAGTCGTCGATGCGGGTGAAGATGTGCAACAGTTCGACGACGAAGAACACATCCAGGACTCCCAACCCCGCGGCGGCCCAGCGCGCCCAGCGGAGCGGACCGGTTTGCACTGAAGGCCGTTTGCGCAACCTCCTTACTAGCGCATGAAGCGGCCACCAGACACATCCGGAAAGCAGAATCAGCATCAGCGCCTTAACCAGCGCCACCTGGAACGCCGCTGTACCGTACCACGGCACCTTCTCATAGCTGTCGCGGTCTGTAAATAAATAAGTAACGTTTCCGCTGCTGTCGGTTTCGAAGACCGCCTGGCCCTGGCCGCCACTGCACACGAAATAATCCGAGCCGAAGGGCACGCATCGGCCGGGAGGCTTGAAGTGGTGGGGATAATGAAATTCCAGCGTACCGTCCGGGTTGGCCGTGATGCGAAATTGCCAGTAGAGCGTGATCAGCTTCTCAAGCGTGTGGCGCGAATAGGGATTGCTCCGGTAGCTTCCCGTGAATTCCCGGAGATCCGCCGCTGAGAGTTGCATTGGCCTGGCTGGCTCGTTGTCGTTCTTCGCCGGATAAAAGTGATCGAAAAAGCTGTGGATGAGATCGCCTTCGAACCTGGACTCGTCGCGATTGAAAACCACGAAGAATCCTACGTGCTGTTTCGGCACCAGCATCAGCAGGCTGGCGAAACCTCGAATGTTTCCTCCATGACCGATGGCACGGTATCCATTCACGTAGCGTTCATAGAAACCGAAGGTGCGACCCGCCAGACGCGGGTCCTCGGCAAACTGCCTGCGGTGCATCTGTCGTGCAGTTGCCTCACTGAGAATCCGCACGCCTTCGTACCGGCCGTCTTCCATTTGTGCGATCAGAAAGTGCGCCATGTCAGACGCCGTCGAAAAAAGCCCCGCGGCCGGAGCATAATTGAAATAATCGAGCGGCTCCGGACGATAACGGTCTTCGCGGTATTCGTATCCGGTGGCGAGATTTGTCGCCATTTCCGGGGTCAGCCGAAAGCCGCTGTCGCGCATATCGATGGGCTGAAGGATATTTTTCTGGATATATGCATCGAACGGCTCGCCGGAAATCTTCTGCACAAGATAACCCACCAGAGCGATTCCAAAGCTGGAATAACTGTAGATTGTCCCGGGCGGCATCACAACCGAAGGCATATGCTGCGCCAGAAATGCTCCAAGCGGAATGATCTGCGACGGGCGACGGACGGCTATCCCAATGACGCTGGCGTCGAGACCTGCGGAATGCGTCAGCAGTTCGGCCAGCGTCACCGGCTGTGGATATGGATCGCGAACTTTGAAGCGTGTCAGGTACTGGTTGACGTTCGCATGCAGGTCCAGCTTTCCACTCTCGACCAACTGCATCGCCGCCGTGGCCGTGAAGACTTTTGAAACCGATGCCACCCGGAAAACCGTCTGGTCCGGATTGACCGGAATCCTCTTTTCCAGGTTCGCGTAACCGTAGCCCCTGATAAAAACAACCTTGCCATTCTTCACCAGCACGAAGACCGCACCGGGGATGTGCCACCTGGCCATCGCTCGTGCAAAGAAGCCGTCAAAAAAAGCCTGCACTTGACTTGGTTTCCATATTCCCTGATTTTCCGGCTGCGCCTGCTTCGCCTTGGCCGCTGCGCGCAACAACAAGCTCCCAGAGATCGATGAGAAGAGTATGGCCCACGCATATACCACCCTTATCTTGCCCTTACCTGGTCGCCTCATTCCCTTCTTTGTCCCTGCGATGATCGCATGTTATCGACAGCTTGCTAACCTGACACCTTGCACTGAACAAGCAGCGGCAGGCGAACGATGAATTCTTTAAGCCCCGACAAAACAATAGCATAAAGGCACGGCGCTGCGGTTGCACCAGTGTGTCCGGCGGGAGCTAAGTTCGAGTGAAGGCAGTTTCTTGAACTGTGGGCGGGCGACGGGAAAACATCTCTTCGATCAGTTCGCGGTAGCGCTCTTCCACTACGGGGCGTTTGACCTTGAGTGTGGCTGAAAGCTCGCCGGCGGCGATGGTGAGCTCTTTCGGGAGCAGAGCGATCTGGCGAATCCGCTCATGGGGTGGCAGTTGGCAGCAGGCTTCATCGACCTGCTGCTGCATAAAGGCATGTATCTGCGGATTCCTCACCAAGTCCTCGTGCCCGGCAAACCCAATACCCTGCTCCCGAGCGTAGGATTCCAGGGCGCTGAAGTTGGGGACAATCAGCGAGCCGACAAACTTTCTTGCATCGCCCAGCACCACAAGCTGCGCAACATAGCGGTGTCCCTGAAAGAGATTTTCCAGCTTTTCCGGTGCAACATACTTGCCGCCGGAAGTCTTGAAGAGATTCTTCTTGCGGCCGGTGATGGAAAGGAAACCGTCGGCATCAAGCGCGCCCAGGTCGCCGGTGTGAAACCAGCCATCAGTAAAGGCCTCGCCGTTCCGCTCGTCCTGGTGATAGTAACCCGGCGTCACGTTGGGCCCGCGGACAAGAATTTCACGCCCGGTGCCGCCCCGGCTGTTCTCAACCTCTTCTCCCAGCCTGACCTCCACGCCTGGAATTACAGGGCCTACGGTGCCCAGTTTCACGGCGCCGGGATAGTTGACGGCAATTACCGGTGAAGTTTCCGTCAAACCGTAACCTTCATAAATCGGAATCCCGATAGCGAAGAAAAATTCCGCCAACTCGCGGCCAAGAGGCGCTGAGCCGGAAATTAGCAGGCGCAGCCGCCCGCCCATCTGCGAGCGGATCTTGGAGTAAACCATCTTTTCTGCCAGTGCGCGCTTCAGACGCAAGCCCGACGGAGCGGCGCGGCCTGCCGCATCATATGGAAAACAGGCCCTCCCTGTGCAGAGCGCCCACCCGAACAACTTCTGCTTGGAAGAAGGAAGTTGACGAACCTCTTCGACAATCCTTTCGCGGATTTTCTCCACCAGCCTGGGCACAACCGCCATCAGCGTAGGCCGGACCTCCCTCAAATTCTGCGGCAACGTGTCATAACTTTCCACGTAGGCGATGGAGACTCCCCTCGCCATGTAATAGAAGTCGATCATGCGCTCAAAGATGTGGGCAAGCGGCAGAAACGCCATGCTGACGTCACGCGGTCCGAAATCAAACAGGTGATCACAAGCCTGAATGTTTGAGACGATGTTGGCGTGGGTCAACACAACGCCCTTGAACGCACCAGTTGTCCCGGAAGTGTAAACGATGGTCGCAAGATCCTGTGGCCTGACACGAAGCGCTTGCGCGCTGAAAGATTCAACGGGGTCTGTTCCGGCAGCGCCTTGCCGCTCGGCCAGTTCTTTCCAGCAACGGACATCTGGAAATTCCCCAGGCGCCGAATCCATGACGGCAACAAAATTCAGCTCAGGCAATCCGGACCGCACGGCCAGAACTTTCTTCAGCTGGTCACGGGTAGAAACCACGATCCCTTTTGCTCCGGAATCACGCAGGATGAACTCAACGTCGCCTTCGAGGAGTGTGGAGTAAAGAGGAACGGTGACGGCCCCAAGTCCCAGAATGGCGTAATCGGTGAGCGCCCATTCCAGGCGATTTTCCGATAGCAGAGCGACGCGGTCGCCACGGCCAACGCCCAGATCACAAAATGCCTGCGCCAGCGCAGCAACTTTCGTGAGCACCTCCCGCGAAGCGATCCCGCGATATTGACCTCCCGTCTTGGCAAGGAAGGCATCATGCTTCTGATGTTCTCCCATCGCCTGAAGAAACAGCTCATTAATTGTTCGATACGATTTTGATTCCATGAGCTTCCACGCCCCAGTTGCCATAAGACCTGGCGAAGAAGATTCTAGCACAGACGTAGCAACAGTCATGCGATAGCCGAGCAAATTCCGACCCACAGTCCATCCCGCCGGCCCTGCTGGAAAGATGCGTTAATGAATCAGCGCCCTGCACGGCCTTTTTCTCCGCCGCATTATCGACTAAGATTCAGCAAGAGAAAAAACGGCATGGGTCAATTAAGAAAAGCCAACGACGATAAAGCCGGGGGCATGGGCAGGAGCTATCAGCCCATTCGTGCTTCTCGCGGATCGCGCCTCACCTGCCGGGGATGGTCGCAGGAAGCGGCCCTCCGCATGTTAATGAATTCCCTCGATCAGGAAGTCGCCGAACAGCCCCGCGAACTGATCGCCTGCGGAGCCACGCGAAAAGTCCTTCGCGATTGGGATTGCTATCACGCAACCGTCAAGGCCCTTGAAGCTCTTGAAAACGGTGAAACGCTTTTCGTCCAATCTGGGAAACCGGCTGCTGTTCATGAGACGAGCGATGACGCCCCACGCGTGCTGCTTGTGAATTCGCACCTGGCAGACAGGG
>JAKAWG010000136.1 GCA_021817045.1 Acidobacteriota bacterium | reverse complement strand
GTGCCCAGTGGCGCCGCTCGCTGCGCCCCATCGGTTCCAGCAACTCTTCGAGAAAATGCGTCAACCGGGCCTCGAGTTCTTTCAAGGTTCGCGGGGTCATGCCGCCAGCGTAGCAGCCACCGCTTGGAGGGTCAACACATACTTAACCTAGTATTACTAGCAGGTTGCTGAAAACTCGAAAAAGGTTGACAGCACATCGCGAGGTGCTATATCTGCCTCCTGAGACGTTCGACTTTCAGGAGGATTCGCCGATGCGCGGCGAGGACACCCAACAGAATGCCCTGTTCAGCTACCTTTCGCCCGAGCAGCGAGTGCCCCAAGACACCCCTTGCGGAAGCTGCGGCCGCTGGTGGATCAGGTTTTGAAGAAACTGTCGCCGCGCTTCGCGCGGATGTACGCGCCGGTGGGCCAGCCCTCGATTGCGCCCGAGAAGCTGCTGCGCGCCTTGCTGCTGCAGGTGCTCTACACGGTGCGCAGCGAGCGGCTGTTGATGGAGCAGTTGGACTACAACTTGTTGTTCCGCTGGTTCGTGGGGCTGAACCTGGACGACGCGGTCTGGGACGCCACGGTCTATTCGAAGAACCGCGAGCGGCTGCTCCAGGGCGAGGTGGCCGAGGCTTTCTTCAAGGAAGTCCTGGGGATTGCGAAACAGCATGATCTGTTGAGCGACGAGCATTTTACCGTGGATGGGACGCTGATTGAAGCCTGGGCCGGGCAGAAGAGTTTCAAGAAGAAGGACGCCGGCGAAGCTTCCCCTCCGCCCGACGACCCCGGCAACCCCACGGTCAATTTCCACGGGGAGAAGCGGTCGAACCAGACGCACCAATCCACGACCGACCCGGAGGCGCGGCTGTACAAGAAATCGAAGGGCAGCGAGGCCAAGCTGGCCTACCTGGGCCACGTGTTGATGGAGAACCGGAACGGCCTGGTGGTCGCGTCGCGCCTGACGCTGGCCAGCGGGCGGGCGGAGCGCGAGACGGCGGCCGCGATGATCCAGGCGCGCTCGGGGCCGAGGCGTATCACCGTCGGCGCCGACAAGCATTACGATACCGTCGAGTGGGTGAAGCAGGCCCGGCAGTGCGGCGCCACGCCGCAGGTGGCGCAGAACAACAAGAACCGTGCGAGCGCGATCGATGCCCGAACCACCTCCCACGCGGGCTATGCGATCAGCCAGAGGAAGCGCAAACGGATCGAGGAAATCTTCGGCTGGATGAAGACGGTCGGTCTGATGCGCAAGGTGAGGCATCGAGGCCGACAGCGGGTGGCCTGGATGTTTACCTGGACAGCGGCGGCCTACAATCTGGTGCGCATTCGCAACTTGATCGGAGCCACGGCGTGACCGAGAGGGTGGGGTGGGCCTCGAAGTTCGGAAAGAAAACGGAAAGCCACCCACAAGGGCGGCGAGAGCGGGCGCGCGAACTCCGCCACGCAAGTGAAATCGCGCTGGCGACGAACGGAACTTTTTAATTTCGCCCATTTTCCAGCAACCTGCTAGAATTTGGGAACTCACATGACTGCTCAGTCCCATCGGTCCGCTCCTCGGACTCTAGACCGCCGCACTCTTCAGCGGGACCACCGCTATTTGGCGACACTCTTGCGGTCGGGCCTCTCTGTGCTTGACGTCGGGTGTGGGACCGGAGCAATTACTTCGGGAGTTGCCAAGGCCGTGGGACCTAAAGGGCGGGTCGTCGGAGTGGATCGAGATGCCGTTCTCCTAGAGCTCGCTTGCGAAGAATATGGTGCCATTCCGAACTTAAGTTTTGAGCGTGGCGACGCGGCAACGCTCGCCTTCCGGTCGGAATTCGACATCGTGACTGCCGCGCGAACACTGCAATGGATCCCTGAACACGGCACGGCCATTTCGAAAATGAAGCAGGCGGTCAAGCCGACCGGCATGCTGGTTGTCCTCGATTACAGCCATACGCGCAACCAATGGGAACCTGATCCGCCCGACGAGTTCAAGCGATTCTATCGGGCCTTCCTCGACTGGCGGCAGGCCAACCATTGGGACAACGAGATTGCGGCCCATCTCCCGGAATTGTTCCGGTCTGCAGGGCTGGCTGACATCCAAAGCCATGTACAAGATGAAATTGTCGTACGTGGGGATCCGGATTTCCCCGAGCGGACTGCTCTATGGACAGAAACCATCGAGAGCGCCGGCGAGCAACTCTCTGAGGCGGGACTTTGCACGCGGCTCGAGTTGCAAGCAGCGCGAGATGGTTACGCTGCGTGGGTCAAAACAGAGCTGAAGAGACAGACGCTGTGGATGCGAACTGTAACCGGAAGCGTCGTATGATCTCAACTCGCAACCAAGAGCTTGGCGGCGCCCAGCGATACAGACCCGAAATAACCTCTACGCATGCGAACATCCCGAACTGAGCGTCTTATCTTATTTTTCCCGTGCTCGGTCAGCCCGGTGGCAACGCAACCGTCAAGGTCTGGGGAAAAGAAAAGGCGGAGTACCCGGTACCGGTTTCTTCAATGACAACCAAAAACCTTTTCATCATTTCAGCCCTGCCCGCTTCAGGGAGCGCCGGTAGAGCGAAATCCGATCCTGCTCCGAGGCTTTTCCGGCGGCTCCATGAGTTCCCTAATCGCCTCGAACACGGCCTTGAATTGGGAGTCATATTTCCTTTCCATCTCGTCCAGGCGGCGGGCCGAGTCGCGGTGCGAAGCCAGCATTTCTCTGAGCTTGACGAAGGCCCGCATGATGGCGATGTTCACCAGGACGGCGCGTTCGCTCCGCAGCACGCTGGAAAGCATCGCCACGCCCTGTTCGGTGAAAGCATAAGGCAGTGTGCGCCGGCCGCCTCTGCCCCGCTTTGACCTCGCAAAATGCGATGTCAAAGATTTGGCTTCTTCCCGCCTGAGCTGGAACATGAAGTCTGGCGGGAAGCGGTTTCGATTTCTCGCAACCTGCTCATTCAGCCGAAACGTCTGGACTTGGTAGAGTTCAGCCAAGCCGGTATCCAGCATCACCTTTTGCCCACGAATCAAGAAGACTTTCCGTTCGATCCGGTCAGACGGAATACCCGGTTTTGAGGTCACCATTTTCGGCTTCAAGTTTCCCAAGCCTGCTTTTCTCCATGCCCCAATACTTTAGCCCCAGATCCTCGTCGGCGGCCGAAAAGGAATTTCAGCAGGCCGAGATCCTCAATAAAGAGAAGGTCAACAAACTCGCGGCCACCTTGGCAACCAACACGGGGGCCCGCGAACTGCGTCAAGGTCATCTGTCGGCGGCCCTCGAACAACTCCGGTCCGCAGTCAAGCTCAATCCACGGTCGGCCGCCGCTCATTATCAGTTGGGTCTGGCCTTACGCGCCCAAGGGGATTTGTCCCAAGCGGCTGCCCAGTTCTTAAAAGCCCATCAGCTCGACCCGCAACTCGCGTCGGCGCCTCCCTATTCCTCGTCCGCCGCGCCCAAGGCTACGGCCAGGCAGGGGAACCATCCGTGAGGCGGCGACCTGTTTGCTTATCCCGGGGTGGGAACATCAAGACCACCGAGCCGCTGCGCGACAGCAGAGTGGACCACTACCCCGGGCAGCTTGCCGCCGCAGTTTGAGCAAGCTCATAATGGGACGATATGTTCATGGCTTGCAGCTTTTGGGCAATCTCGACCCCTCGTGTAACCGAAATTGGCCCTGTTTCATCTATTGATAATGATAAGGCATTGAATCCCAGCATTGAAGCAACATCCGCTCCGTGCCAGGGGCGCGGGCATTTGAATTATTGGCAGGAGGAGGAACTTCCATGGACATTTTGCTGTTGGTCGGAAGAATCATCTTGGGCGGATTTTTCATCATGAGCGGGATTAACCACTTTGCAAATTTCGGCATGATGAAGGGCTACAGCCAGAGCAAAGGCGTGCCAGCGCCGGGTGCCGCCGTGGCCGGGACGGGGCTTTTATTGCTTCTGGGCGGCTTGAGCCTTCTCCTCGGAGCCTATCCCGAGGTGGGCGTGATCCTGCTGGTGATTTTCCTGTTGGGGGCCTCATTCACGATGCACAATTACTGGACCGTTCAGGACCCTCAAGCGAAAATGGGCGAGCGCGTCAACTTCATGAAGAACTGGGCGCTCATCGGAGCTTTGCTGATGATCCTCTCCATTCCTTTGCCCTGGGCGTACAGCCTTTGGGGACGATAAGGGTGGGTTCTGCAGGCGGAGCTCGGCTCATGCCCGCTCCTTCCCCGCACGTTTCTGCGGCTGTGCGCGGCATTCATTGCCGGTCGAGGCGCGGCAACGTCAGTCGTCATGCGGCGGTAGCGCTACTCGAGGCCGCCGTTTTTAGCCCGCATATCTCACCAACAAGCTGAATTGCTGGTTGGCGGGACTGTCACGGGGGTTGGGGATGCGATTTTGAGGTTTGAATAGGGCGAGGGTGAGCGGGCGATGGATTTTTACGAAGCGAGAGGTGATAAGCCCTTTGGTTGCTGCCCGGCAGAGGCACAATTTCTCACACTTCGGCCTGCGCAAGAGGATCGCGATGAGGGGTGAACGAGGGCGGTTTCCAGTACGTCGGCTGATGGGCAGAGGCGAAGCGCGCAGTTGCGCGTGAGCGTGCGCAAACAGTTCCGCGTAAGCGTAGCCACTGGCCAATGACACCCCCACGCGTCGTACGGTGATGCGAATCAGGGCACCGATTTTCAGCAGCTTCAGTCGAATCGTTGCCGCCTGCGCCAGATCGGTCCCTTGCAATCCCAGCCGCCGCAGTGCCGCCACCAGCGTATAGGCCATCGAAGAAAAGTAAAGGCGAATCTGCTTACGGCGCAGGAGCGCCGTCGAGGTGCGGTCGGCGAACGGCATCAACTGCTCCTTAATGCGGTTCTCCATCTCGCCCCGGGCCCAGTAAAATTCTTCATACAGGCGACGGGCCTCCCAGACACTGGCCACGAGCGAGGTCACCGCGAAGCGCGGATTGGCGCCTTTCTCCAGATGTTCGGCTTTGGCGATGACGCGCCGCGCCCGCGACCAGCTCTGGCGCGTCTGATAGCGAAACTCTTTGAAGACCCGCGCCGGCTGGCCCGCCTCAAGATATTGCTATCAAGCCACTTCGAACTCGCCGCTGATCTCCGCCTTCAGCCGCTCGTTCTTCGCCAAGCCTAGCGCGTCGTCCACCTAATGCTGTTCGCACCACGCCATCAGCTCTTCTCGACAGAATCCCCAATCGCCGCGTAGGATGATTTTCACCTCCGGCCACGCCCGGCGAATCTCGCCGACCAGGCGCTCAACTTCTTCCCGGCATCCTGACGAGGATTCGATATGAGAAGGCCGCAGCCGCGCGCACAGCGGAGGGTCGCCGGAGAAAATGTACAGCGGCAGATAGCAGGAATCCCCGTCGTAGCCGTGGAAGAATCGCCCTTCCTGGTTGCCGTGCAGAGGATCGTCGGTGGCGTCGAGGTCGAGCACGATCTTGGCGGGCGGCTTGGCGTGCGCTTCCAGAAAGAGCTTCACCCGCAAGCAGTCGGCGGCCTCCATCTCGAGCGCGATTTTCTTGTAGCGTTCACGCTTGCTGACCTCGGCTCGCGTCAGTTCCAGCTGATTCAGCGTGCTCTTGCCCGCCAGCGGCTTGCCCCGATCGCGCTCCCACACACGGCCCTGCCCGGTCGGGTCCGGCTTCTCGGCCAGCACCGCCTCGAAAGCTCTCACAGCACAAGATAATCCTAACGAATCCCATCACAACAGCACGCGGGGGCCGTGCCGCAAGCGACAGCAAATGTCAGATTCGGAAATCATCCTCAGCTCATCGTTCTCCGCTTCATGTTCGACCCGAGCTGGGAAGAGGGGTGCAGAGGCTGTTCCTTTCTCGCCGACAATTTCCCTGGGAGCTTTGCTCATTTTGGCGCACGGAACACCGCCTTCGCTGCGATCTCCCGGGCACCGCTTGCCAAGCTGGAGCTTTCAAAAGGCGCATGGGATGGACCTTTCCGTGGTTTTCGTCGTTGGGCAGCAGCTTCAACTGGGATTTTCAGGTTACGTTGGGTGGGGCGGGAGGCGCCGATGAGTACAACTACCAGAAAGCGGCTGCGCTCAAGCAGGCAGGCAAACTGTGTGCCGACCAAGGCGACCTGCCGGGCCTGAGCGTCTTTCTTCGTGAAGGGGATATTGTCTTTCACGCGTACTCAACCTACCAGCGCGGCCTGGATTTGCTGATCAACACCTACAATTATCTTGACCTGACGCCTCTCGGCCGGCAGGAGGAGAACGACCCGCGCGGGATGATGTGGGTTCGGCACCACGGCCGGTATCCCGCGTGACAAGCGGGCAGCGCGGCCCGCCCCGAAGCAAATCCAACTAGGGATGACCATGAAAACGATTGCGAAGGAACCGAACTTGTGGCCACCAGAGGTTGATTTGCGGTTCGCGGCGGTCGTGAGCGCTCTTGCCAAGGATTCGATGTGAGCCGTGGTGAGGAGAAGACCTTTGGCTTGGGAGCGCAGACGGTGAATGACAAGATTTTCTCCAAGGTGTCGTCAGCGGGCGAGTTCGTAATGAAACTGCCGAAAACACGTGTGGCTGAGTTCGTGAACAGCGGCAACGGCAATCAATTTGATCCCGGTCACGGACGGCTGATAAGGGACTGGGTCGTTCTTGCGGGCGGAAAGGCAAACTGGGGCGATCTCGCCAAAGAGGCTTACGAGTTCGTGAGGCGTAGCCTCTGAACGCTTTCTCCTCAATAATCAGACCGACGGCCCGGCCCCTCGCCGGCCACAGCAAATCTCACGGGAGGTGTTTTGATGCGCTACATGCTCTTGCTTTATTCGAATGACCAGGCTAGGGAGGCCATGTCCGCGGAGGAATGGGGTAAAGCAGGGGAGCAGGCTTGGGCGATTATCGACGAGATGACCGAGCGTGGAATATTCCGAGGCGCCGAACCGTTACATCCCGCGAGCACGGCGACGACCGTCCGGCACACGAACGGCAGGGTTTTGGTGACGGACGGTCCTTTCATCTTTACCATGCCGTCCGCGCCGACCTGCTGCGCCGCCTTGGCCGCCGCGAGGAGGCGCAGGAAGCCGACCAGAGGGCGCTCAGCCTGACGGCAAATGCGGTCGAACGCCGGTACTTGCGCCGGCGCCTCGCGGAAATGGAAGCCGGCCCTGGCGGACAAACGAAGAGCCCTCCGGCCAAGTTGGAGACCGGCTTTTCAAATCCGCAACTCGGAACAACGTTGGGGGCAAGTCGCGTTTGTCGCTTCAGCTTAAGGCAAGAAATATAAGCCCGAATTCGTAAGTTGAACCATGTTGTTGGGGCCGAGTGAGTCATGGCGGGCTTCTGTTGTCCTTCGAGTTGCGGTTGGATTTCCGACGGGCACGAGCTTGGAAGGAGATACGCCAACAGCTTCTCGAGCTACGCGTTTTCAGGCCTTCCCAAACTGCCGCTAGATGGAGCACGGTTTGCTGACCGGCACAGCCCAGGATGGCTCTGCACAAAAAGACCTGCGCGCGCAAGCGCGCAGGAATATCGCAATGCGACCTCTGTGCTACGACGCCTCGGGCGATGGCGTGTCAAGACATTTAAGAATGTAATCCGGGGGAAAGTTGCTGCGCCATCTAAAATATAACTCCCCGCGATTTCGATTTTGGTGCAACCCGGGGACTCTGGCGCGTGTGCGCCAGAGCGCAAATCCGACGCAGCTTGTGACCGATCTGGCGGCTGAGCTCGAACAGGTCCAGCCCCTTACGCCGTTTCATCAGCTCGATGAGCGGCACGCGAGACGCCCACACAGTCGCAGCGCGTGACGCGCCGCACCCCGTCGCGCTCCACGGGCCTCCAGCCCGTGCCCTCGCATTTTGGACAATCCTTCACCGGCATGGGATGATCCCCCAAGAATTCTA
>JAKAWG010000049.1 GCA_021817045.1 Acidobacteriota bacterium | reverse complement strand
TCCAGCTACAACAATTTCGCACTGGACCGCGGCGCGGTAGAACGTTGCCCGATTCAGATCGATTACGTGCGGCTGCCGGAAGTATACCGGGGATGAAAGACCCACGGCACAAAGCCGGTGCCGTGGCTACCCGCACCGGCAGGTGACATTCGAATTTTTTCGCAGCCTTTAGCTGAGGACCTTTTGCGCGGCAGCATCCCAAACGGTTTTCAAGCCGCGTTTTAATGCGATATTTCCGATCAAGGAAGCCCTAGCCGCTTCAAAGCCCACTTGGATGCCCGCGTTCGGAACCTTGCGCGAGCGCACGCAATCGAGAAAGTTCCGGACGTGGTCAATTGTGCCATCGTGCTCCGACCGGATATAGATTTCAGCTTCAGGATATTCCTTGTAAGGTTGTCGCGGGATTCCTTCCGGATAAACGGCGAGGTGCGCGCGATCGATCTTCAGCGTCGCCTTAGTTCCGCGAAACGCAATCCCGCCAGCGTCGATGCTGCTGTTGAGCACGCCCGTGAACGTAACATTGAACTTGCCAGGATACTCGTAGGCAGCGGTAATCGTGTCGGGGCATTGCCAGTTCATGAAATAGAGGTCGCCGGTGGTGGTGGCCGTCATGGGCGCCGTTTGGTCTTGATACCACTGGATGGCGTCGATCCAGTGGGTAAGCAGGTCGGTAAGAATGCCGCCGCCGAAGTCCCAGTAGAAGCGCCAATAAATGTACTTCTCCTTCGTGAAGGGCTGATCCGGCGCGTCGCCCAGCCACATTTTCCAATTCAGCTTCGAGGTATCGATGGCTTGTTTTGCAAACCAATCCCGGCGCCCGACGTAGTCCTGATACCAGTAAGTGTGAATAAGGTAAACGTCGCCCAGGATGCCGTCTGCCACCAACTGCTTGCCTAAGATCCAGTGCGGCCAGCTACGCTGCTGCGTGCCCGTCTGCACCACGCGGCCGGTCTCCTGGACGGCCTTCACCATTTCCACACCTTCTTCAATCGAGTGCATGATGGGCTTCTCGCAGTACGCGTCCTTGCCGGCGTGGACGGCGTCTATCAACACCTGCTTGTGCCAGTGGTTGGGAGTGGCAATCAGGACGGCGTCCACATCCTTGCGATCCAGGACCTCGTGGTAGTCAGCATAAGCCTGCGTCTGAGGCCCGGAAAGTTGTTGCTGCTCGAGGCGGCGCGGCTCGTAAACGTCGCAAACAGCGATGACATCCACGTCTGGATTATTCCTGAAGATCGAAAAGACGTAACTGCCTCGCCCGCCGCATCCAATCAACGCCATGCGGATGCGGTCATTGGCGCCTAGCGCCCGCGCAGGGGCCGGTACGCCCAGCGCGGCCATGCCCGTGCCGGCCGCTGCTACGTCCTTCAGGAATTCCCGCCGCGTAACTCCTTCGCGTTTCAATTTCATCTTTTCCCCCTCCGCTTTGGCGTTCTTGCCGAACAGGTTGATCATCACGTGCTGGACGGTCAAAACAAACACGAATGATAGCAAAAGCCAGGTCTCAAAAGTAGTGATTTTGATAGTTACAAAGCAATGAGGGTTTGAAGGCTTTTCGGTCTAAAGCTGCGAAGCAGCTTTAATGAAATACAGGAGGGGACGTCAAGGCTTCCGCACACTCTTCCCTTTGGTCGCTGTTGGAGTGTGCCGGCGAGGTCGCGATTCAATACGGGAACTATGGACACGCAAAGAGAGAAAAGGGCCGGAACATGTCCGGCCCGAAATCACCAAAGCTGCGCTTTGGTCAGGAACTCTTTTCGAGCGGCGTTATCTTCTGTGCGTGAATCGTTGTGCCATTTGAGGCAAGTACGCCATTTACTTCCACGTCGTCCCGAGCCCCACGCGCGCTGGAGTTATAGGACCAGCTTGCGCAGGCGCAAGGCATTCGTGACGACGGAAAGGGAGCTGAACGTCATGGCCGCGCTGGCAATAACCGGGCTTAGAAGAAGCCCAAAGAACGGATACAAGATGCCTGCGGCGACAGGGATGCCGAGTGAGTTATAGACGAACGCAAAGAAGAGGTTCTGACGGATGTTGCGCATGGTGGCGCGGCTGAGGCGTCGGGCGCGCACGATGCCCTCGAGGTCGCCTTTGACGAGGGTGATGCCCGCGCTCTCGATGGCTATGTCGGTTCCCGTGCCCATGGCAATACCGACGCGAGCCAAGGCCAGCGCGGGCGCATCGTTGATGCCATCGCCGGCCATGGCAACGAAGCGGCCTTGCGATTCCAGTTTCTTCACCACGTCCCCCTTCTGGTTCGGCAGCACGTCGGCCTCGACTTCTTCGATGCCTAGTTGCCGCCCTACGGCCTCCGCCGTCGTCCGGTGATCGCCCGTCACCATCACCACGCGCACGCGTTCGCGCCGCAACTGCCGCAGGGCCTCAACAGCAGATTTCTTCACCGGATCAGCCACGCTGAGCAGCCCGGCAACGCTTCCGTCCACGGCAAGGAACATGACCGTCTGACCCGCGGCGCGCAATTCTTCGGCGTGCGCAGCGAGTTCCTTGGCGCTCAGGTTCATCTCATCGAGCATGGCGCGGTTGCCGAGGGCGCACTCGCGCCCGTCCACCCGCCCTTTTACGCCCATGCCGGTCGTGGAGCGGAATTCACCGACTTCGGAAAGCTCCAAGCCTTTTTCGCGCGCTGCTGCGATCACCGCCGCGGCCAGAGGGTGCTCGCTTGAGCGCTCGAGGCTCGCGGCCAGCCGCAGAAGATCGTGCTCGTTCCAGCCCGGTGCGGCGACGATGGAGATGAGTCGCGGCTTGCCTTCGGTCAGGGTGCCCGTCTTATCCACCACCAGCGTGTCAACCTTTTCCAGGGCTTCCAATGCCTCGGCGTTTTTCACCAGCACGCCGGCACGCGCTCCGCGTCCTGTGCCCACCATGATGGCCATGGGTGTTGCGAGGCCCAGCGCGCACGGGCAGGCAATGATGAGCGTGGCGACGGCATTGACGATGGCGTGCGCCAGGCGCGGTTGCGGCCCGTAAATGTCCCAGGCGACGAACGCGATGACGGCGGCCAGCACCACGGCAGGCACAAAATAAGACGCCACGACGTCCGCCAGATGCTGGATGGGCGCGCGGCTGCGCTGAGCCTGGGCGACCATCTGGACGATTTGCGCGAGCAAAGTGTCCGCGCCAACGCGCTCTGCCCTCATCACCATGCTGCCCGTGCCGTTGATCGTTCCCGCGGTCAACCGGCTTCCGGTTGACTTCTCCGCCGGGACCGGCTCACCGGTAATCATGGATTCATCGACGGAGCTGGCTCCGTCCAGCACCGTGCCGTCCACCGGGATCTTTTCGCCCGGACGCACGCGCAGACGATCGCCGGGCCGGACACGGTCCAGCGGGAGTTGCTCCTCGCTGCCATCGTCTTTCAGCAGAACGGCCGTCTTGGGGGCGAGGCTGAGCAGGGCTTTGATTGCGCTCGAAGTTCGGCTGCGAGCGCGGAGCTCAAGCATTTGCCCGAGCAGGACGAGAGTGGTGATTGCCGCCGCGGCGTCAAAATAGACCGCCACCTCGCCTCCGGCGCTTCGCAACGTGGTCGGGAAAATTCCGGGAGCAATCTGAGCGACGCAGCTATAAAGATAGGAGACTCCGGTGCCCAGCGCGATGAGCGTGAACATGTTCAGGCTGCGGTTGACGATGGATGCCCAGCCGCGCTCAAAAAACGGCCAGCCGCCCCACAATACAACGGGCGTTGCCAGGACGAACTGAATCCACCCTGTCGCCGGACTCATCACCAGGCGGCGCAGCGCTCCGACCGGCAACATGTGCCCCATGCCCAGCGCCATCACAGGAATCGTTAGTGCCAAGCTCACCCAGAATCGCCGACGCATCAGAGTCAGTTCTGGATTTTCCGGCTCTTCAAGAGTGACGGTCCGCGGCTCAAGCGCCATGCCGCAAATCGGGCATGAGCCGGGCTCAGGCCGCACCACCTCCGGGTGCATCGGGCAGACGTATTCGGTCCTCACGCTCGGGGTCAGGATGGTCTCGGGTTCCAGCGCCATGCCGCACTTTGGGCATGGGCCCGGTTGCGGCGAATGTATTTCCGGGTCCATTGGGCAGGTGTAGGATGCGGCGGCCGGTGCAACCGCTGGTGTAGACGAGGGATGGAGATAGCGCTCGGGATCAGCTTGGAAGCGCTCAGCGCAGACTGGGTTGCAGAAATAGTACGTTTCGCCGTCGTGCTCAAGCGTTGCGGCCGCGGCCTGCGGATCGATCTCCATCCCACAAACGGGGTCAATCACCGAGTTTTCAGCCGCCGGCGAGCTGGAGGCATTGGGGAGTTCTTCACTCATAGGCTTGAGTCTACCGCTATTTTAATACGATGGGCGGAAGCAGGATTGGTGTCAAAGTGGCTGGGTCGCGATCTACGGTTCGGCGCGCCGACGCACAACGGCGGTTAAAGCCTTCGCCTGCCGTGTTCAAGCGTGAAGATCAGTGGAAGAGTTTGTCGGCCGCTGTAGCAAACGCGCGATCCATTTGTGTTTCATCATGGCGACGCCCGCCACGCCGAAGGCAATACCGGTACTGAAACTGAGGCCATTCGTGCGGCCGGAAACGAGCCCGAGCCCCACGAGCATGAGGGCCACGCCCATCACGGCAATCACCACTCCGGCCACCGCTGCGGGATTCTCTTGGGTTTCGGAAGGAGGCGCGGGCCGCTTGAGTTGCAGCAAGAACCGGGAAGCGCGCTCGGCAGCTTCACCTTTTGCCGGGAAGAACATCGCTGCGACGAACAGCGCAAGCAATGTCGCGACAGTCGGAATCACAATGCTGATGGCTTGGTACGACTCGAGGTTGCGCGGCTGCGCGATCAATTTATAGCCTATTATGACGAGCCCCGTGGCAATCCCGATGGCGAAGGCTCCGATAGCGCCTCCAGCCGAGAGCCGCCGCGTCAGCAGGCCTGCCAGCAGCGGCAGAACGGTCGGTGGCAGAAAGAACCCGAAAGCCGCAACCATCGTGTTGAAGATGGTCCAGTGAAAGTGCGTGATGGCGAGCGCAATCGCTATGGCAACTAGAGCGACGAGAGCCGTTAGAAGTCTTCCCATCACTAAGAGCTCGCGCTCGGTGGCTTTGGGGTGGATGAGCCGCCGGTGTACGTCCACGGTGAGAACCGCTGAGCTGACGTTGTATCCCGAAGAGAGCACGGACATGGTGGCGGCAAAAAGCGCTGCGATGACAAGGCCTAGCATGCCAGGCGGCATGAGTTGCGCGCTGATGCGCGCATAAATACGCTGAGGATCGAAACCTTGAGGTGAAACAAAGGCGCGCGCCAAGACGCCAGCGAAAATCCATAAGGGCGGCATGATGAAAAACAGGGCGGCGGCCAGCCACCCGGTGCCGCGACATTCACCGTCGCTGCGGGCGGCGTAAAATTTTTGAATCAGCGACCAATTCCCCGCGAGCGACATCGTGCTGAGCACGACAAACGCTCCAACGTAGCCCCAACTGTAAGGCGGACTCACCGGCTTCAAAAATCCCTTTGGGACCGCGGCCACAAAATGGCTCCAGCCGCCGGCGGCATGCAGCGTGAGCGGAAGCATGAGGATGATTCCGGCCATGACCAGCACAAACTGAACGAAATCGGTGACGGCGACCGCCCACAATCCGCCAAGCATCGTGTAAATGAGCGCAATGGTACCGGCGGCGATCATGGCCACGTCGGAAGAAATCTTCATTCCCGCCGAGACGAAGACGCCGATGGCGACAATCTTGAGCCCGTCGTCGATTACTTTGAGCGGGATCCCCGACCAGACGAAGAGTTGCCGCACTGCCGGAGAGTAGCGGTTCTCGAGGAACTCAGTTGGCGTGAGGACGCCGGCTCGTCGCCAGCGCCGCGCGAGCAGCAGAGTGGTGATGACCGTGCCCGGCACCGTGGTCCAGTAGATTGTCAGAGCCACGAGGCCGTACTGATAGCCAAGACCCGAGTAGACGACAATGGAAAGGGCGCTGACATAAGCCATGACGAATGAAACCCCGCCCAGCCACCAGGAAAGCTGGCGACCGCCGGCAAAGTAAACGTTCAGGGATTTCATGCGCCGGGAATAAGCGAGCCCGACCGCTGCCATGGTCACGAAGTATGCGGCGAGGACGGCGAGATCAGCGGACCTCATGGGGCTGCGGCAAACTCCGCGGGCAACTCTGCCACCCGTTCGCTGTTTCCGGTTTCGAGGGACCGATGAACAGCCTCCAGCGCCGCCGTGACCTGGCGACCGTCAATGGCTGTCACATGAGGGCGCGTGCCGTCCCGAACAGCGAACAGAAAATCCTCCAGGCAGGAAGGAAATGCGCCGCGCAGCCGCCCGAAAATCTCCGCGGTCAAGAAACCTTTGGGATAGGAAAATTTCTTATCGGTGCTGATCTCGATCGACTCACACTTGCGATCCATGTGAAGATGACCGGCCGAGCCGATCACTTCCATGAATGAATCCACGATGGAGGGGAAAGTGTTGGGGTAAACCCAGGCGGATTCGAAGGTGACGAACGTTCCAGAAGCGAACTTGATCTGCGCCTGGATGACGTCATAAGTTGGAATGCCCCTGGCGGCCAGCACACTTTTACATCCCCAGGCGCGCGCCTCCACGGGCTCCGAGGACAGCCACCAGCGCATCAAGTCGATGTCATGGGAAGACAAAAACCACGCCGAAGTGGTTTCTCCGGCCCAGGAAATGTAGTCGGTGGCCACAAAGATCGTATCGTTTTTGCGCGCATAGCCTGCCAGCGGCGTGCCGACTTCACCTGCCTGAATGCTCTGTCTGGCCTGCTGGTAGGGCGAGAGCCAGCGATGATTAAATGCCACCTGGACTCTTTTCCCCGTCCGCCGGGCGATGCGAATAAGCTCGTCGGCCTCGGCGGTGCTCGTGGTGAAGGGTTTTTCAACCAGGATATGTTTCCCGGATTCGAGCGCGTCCCTGGCCGGGGCGAAGTGATGGCGATCCGGAGTGGCGACGACGACGGCGTCTAAATCTTTCCGCTCGAGCATCTCCCGGTAGTCCGCGTAGCCATTCGGTACTTTATAGAGCGAACGAATGTGCTCAACCTGCTGCGGGTTGCGGGAGCAGACAGCGGTCACCTCGGCCAGGGGATGGGCGGAATAAATCCGCGTATACAAGTTTCCCATGATTCCAAGGCCGATGATTCCAAAGCGGACGCGATCCATAAGCTCTCCTTAAGCTGCGCTACGCAGACTCTTGCAGCAGTTTCACAAAATTCAGCCGCAGAATCGCTTCCTTGGCCTCATTGGAAATTTGCGCCGTCAACACTCTGCCTAGCGAGACCGCCGCTTCCAGATAAGGCATGTCTGAGCCAAAAAGAATGCGGTCGTAGGCCAGGCGGTCCACCATTTTCTCCATAATGGTTCGATGACTTTGCGAGCCGGTAATGTCAAGGAATACATTCGCCGCGCCTTCCGCGCACTCGATGGCCTGATGGTACCCGCGCCACGTGACCCCGCTGTGGCCGAGGATGATTCGAGCGCGGGGAAACTCGCGGGCTACCGGCGCAAGAAGAATGGGGCTGCAGTTGGGATCGGAATCCCAAGTGTGGACCAGCACGACGGCCTCGGTGCGATTGGCGTAGTCCCACACGGGCCGGTAACCGGGACCGTTCACGGGCGACTTGTGCAAGTCTGGATGAAGCTTGATGAGCGGCGGCTTATGAAACCAGCTCCACCGGGCGAGCTCGCTTGCAGCCTCGCCCGCAGGGCTTGAATTCACCGTGATATATCCGCGAAAGCGGTGTGGTTGACGCTCGATGACCTTAGCAACTTCAGCGTTTCCGCGCGGGCAGTCGTTATAGCAAGCGAGCGTTGAAGTGACCGCAAGGACTTCGATGTTCAGAAGGTCCATCACCCGGAGCAACTCCTCGGGATCCGCCTTGTAGGCCGGAAAGTCCGGGTGGATGCCGATGTGGCCGTGGCAGTCGTAAATAGGAATAGGCGGTTTCACTTATTTCTGGTTTCTTGTCTGTTGGCTCTGGCTCCGAAGAGCCGACGCAAATTCTTGCCTGCGATCAGGAGCCGAGCCTCATCCGGAATGCGCGCGGTGGCCAGCACCGCGAGCGCTGCCCCGGGCGTATAGAACGGCAGCCGGCTGCCAAACATAAGGCGGTCGGCTCCCAGACGATCCACGAAGTTTTCCAGTTGCCGGTGCGCCACATAAGTTGCTGTGTCGATATACAGGTTCGGATGTTGTCGCATCAGTGGATAGAGCCAGCGGTCGGCACGGTAGCCCGTTTCCAATAGAAGAATTGGAAGCCGGGGGAAATTTCGAAGCAAAGAGACCAGCGCGTCCCAGCCAAGCTCCTCGCGTGCGATCAGAGTGAGGATGCCATGCGCCTGGAGACATTCCTCAAGTTCTCCCGCGCACCAGGCTTCGCACGAAAAATTATGCTTTGTGGGAAAAAGGCGCACGACGGACGGAGGGTTCCCCGATAGTTGCTGGATGAAGTCCGGTTCCGGCAACGCGCCCACCACCGGTTCCAGCCGGTCTAAATAGGACTGGCTTTGCTCGATAAGCAGAGCATTCCCCGCCCGCACGTCGTACTCTTCTACGGCGAGGTGGCCCACCAGCGCGCGGCGGATCGCGAACCGGTCCATTTCGGCGATGAGTTCCGGCGCGTCCAACGCAAGCTCACCCCGCGTTCCTGAGCGTCCCATGCTTGCGTTGGCGTCAAAAACGTCCCACGCGGCAACTTCGCTCAGAGCGGGGTCAATAGTGGATCTGGATAACATGCTGGCCTTGAGTCAGGCGAGCTAGCTCCACAGTTCGCCCGTGAGCGACCTCGCTAATTTTCTTTCCGTCGAGCGTAATCTCTGCGGGCGGCCGAGTCGCGGTGATGCGCAGGCGGGTGGGACGCGGACAATCCGTGTAGGCCGTCAACCCATGAGAAGTTTCGTGAACGTCTGCGTCCACGCGGGACCCCGCGGCAAGAAGAACGATCCTGCCGGGTAGTCGCAGGTTGCTGGCGCGCGAAACGAATAGATCGACTGTTCCGCGTTCCCACGAAACGGAGAGTACGTTGCCGTCCGTACTCGCCGGCCCGAATGGCGTGGCGGCTGCCAGCGGCTGCCCGCCAGCAACGCGGAACCAGACGGCTGCGCTTCCGTCGCCTGAGCGGAACGCTACTGCGGAAGCGGTGCCAGCAGCGCCCAGAAACGCCGGCTTCTGCGTTCCAGGCTGGAAGTGCATAGCGACGAAGAAATTTGCGATCTTTGAGGGCCGCGTATCCAGGCGGAGGACGGCGCGCGGTTTCACGGTGTTGCGGTCCAGGTTGACATAGGCTGTCACAGGGATAGGCGCAGACTGTGTTGTCCACACGCTCGCTTCCCCGGCGGCGGTAAGAGCGGCAAGCGCGGACTCGGCATGGATGACGCCGTTTCCGCCCTTCGCTTCGTACCGATCTCCCGCGGGGATGTGGAGGAGAAAGGTGTAGCGGTGAGGCGATTTTGATTCCAGATGGTCATGGACGACCAGAATATCGGGCTTGATGAAGACAAACTCCCGGATGTATTCGTTCAACGGCATGTCATTGTAAGCCGGAGCCAAGTTCGCGCTGAGATAATCCAGGCGGGGAGAAAACACGTGCGCGTCGAACTTCGCAAAGCGGCGCAGGGCGGGCCAGTAGCGGCCATCGTAATCTTCCTGGCTGAAAGGGTCGTTATCGACGATGACGGTGTTGTGTCCGGGCGCCTGGGTGAAGTAGTCGCCAAAGCGAGGGTCTGTGTAGTAGTCGGTATAGCCCGCCTCGGCGATCAGTTTTTGCCCGAGCATCGCGACCTGAAAGCTTCCCTGGTCATGGTGTTCATGATTGAACCACGGCCCGGCACGGACAGAGACGACGGTGGCGCCCGGCCCCCAGCCACTCCTCATTACAGTACTGCCGCGGCCGGGGAAAATGCGCGCGTCGGGAGCCGCCGGCGTAGTTTCCGGCGCTGGACGCGTGCAGCAAACCAGATCCAGCAGGCCGGGCGATTGCTCCTGCGCGCGCCCGGTATGGTGGACGCCCAGCACAACCTTCAGCGTGTGGCTTTGGGCGCCTTCGTAAAAAGCTCTCAGCGCCGGATCATCCGTGTTCTCAGCCGCCCACGCATAGCCGGATAATGCCTCCAGATTCGTGCCGAAATCTCCGGTATCCAGAAGTTTTCCGGGAGCAAATTGCGCGTACTTCAGCCACCAGAAAGAGTTCAGCATCCTTGCCATCCCTCGCGGACGAATACCTAGAGACCGAAGAGCCGCCGTGCCCCAGGACATCCCTTGCATGGCAAAGTTCTCATAACCGGCCGGCTCTGCCTCGCTCCCGTCTCCAGGAAACAGGCCCTCAAGCAGCTTCTCGTAAGAGACCGTCAGCTCCCCCAAGGCTGTGTCAAGGCGCTGATTCCAGGTTGGCACGTCGCCATACAGCGCGGCACAGGCCGCCAAGGCTCCGCCCACCGAGTTCGCCATCCAGTTGCTCGAGGCGTCGGGAAGCCGGTCGTTGAGAAAATACTCCTCAATGGTGGGTCTCACTCCGTTTCTCCAGAAGGCATCCGCAATTCGGGCCTTTTCGGTCTTGCTGAGCTGGTTCGCCACAAGGTCGTAGCCGAACGCCACCCGTTGCATGAACCAGCCAACTTCATAGTAGGTATGGAGACCGTGCGCCGCAAACCAAGGCGGAGTCCAGGTCGGCCAGGCGGCGATGCAATCCAACGCCCGGCGCGCGCTCGCCAGCGACGCGACGTCTCCATTTAGCTGGTAGTCAAGCGCGTTGAAGGCGATGGCGTTGCCGTAAGTGTCCATTAATTGGAAATACTCCGGCAGCCCAGGGAAGACCGAGACAGGAGAGAGCAAACCAATGTTATCACCCGCGCGGGTGTTGTAGGCGACGGTTTCGCGCAATTGGGCCGCTTTTTGGTGCACGATTTTCACAATCGGAGTGGAGCGCAACTGAGCCAAGCGGCTGGCTGTGAGCAAAATGCGTGGGTGCGGTGAGACCTTCTTGATCTCAAGTGGGGTCAGGTGCGATCCCAGACCGGTTGGTCGTCCCGCGTTGATCTCGAGCCCACGCACAACCAACCGGATGCGCGAACCCTGAGGCGCGCCCGCGATGTTTGCTTCAAGCACTACGGCCTGCACTGAGTCACCCTCCTGGGAAAGACCAAAGTCACTACCGGAGAGTGCGGCACTGTGTGCAGATGCTCCGCCTGGAATCTTTGCGCTGTATAGCTTTCCGTCAGCTCCGGCAAGCTTCACTGTCAGATTCATCAGCCGGCCACATGTTTCGAGAGAGTATGCAACGTGAAACACCGTTCCTGCCGAAGCATGGAATTGTAATGGCCGGATCACACCCACGCGGAGGATGCGCTGGCCGAGGGCCGTCACTTCCCGAACCAAGACAGGTTCTCCGTTTTCCTTGCCGGTGTAAAGCGTGGGATCGTAGCCCTCGTCCTGAACGAGCGGATAGCTTAGCCAGCCTGTAATTCCCGTTCGGAAATCGGAGCGAAAAGTCCAGGCGGCAAGCCTGACGGCTTCGGGAGCCGGAAAGCTGACCGCAATCGGCGGCAGGACAGCCAGAAGCGCCAGCACGGTACCCGTTGCCAGCGCTCTGGCCATTTTCCCCCCCCTCAATCGTCCCTCCCCACACAAGCTTGGAACATCGCCCAACTTTGTGCTCCTGAGCGGCACGAAGGATGACGGCATTCCGTTTTGACCGACCGCCGCGATTCTTCGCTGCCCTCAGAATGACAGGCTCCGAGGATTTTCCGACGAATTCTTACACCTTCTGCCCGAGGGCTTTTAGGCGGGGAGCAAGCTGCCGAACTTTTTCGCACGCCTCGGCAATGTCATCAATGTCCTTATGCGATCCTAGGAGCAGGTTGTGCTCCAGCCAGATTCCTTCCTTACAGATCCTTTCGCTTTCCGGGAGAAACAGGGAACCATAGTGCTGCGATATTCCCAACCCGCTGCTGCATTTCGCCGGCGAATTCTGAAAGACCGGATTACGATAGAGAGGGTATGAGTAAGGCTTTTTCGCGGGTATACCCTCCGCCTGAAGGGCGCGGACGAACGCATCGCGTGAAACCTCCTCGAAGCAGGAGTTGTCGTACCGGAGGGTGACGAGATAATAAGGCTGCATGTCTGCCCTGGGATCTTCTTCCGGCATGGTTAGTCCTTCGAAAGACTGTAACTGGCGGCGCAGGTAGCTGGCATTGTCAGCGCGCCTGCGAGTTTGCTCAGGCAGTTTGCGCAACTGCGCGCAGAGAATCGCCGCCTGGAACCCCGTGAGCCGGTAATTTGTGCCAAGAGTGATGTGTTCGTACCAATCCCCTTCCTTGCGCCGTCCCTGGTTGCAATAGCTCCAAAGCCTGTCGGCATATTCTGAATCGTTGGCCACAATAACGCCGCCCTCGCCGGAGGTCACCAGCTTGAAGGCCTGAAAGCTGAATGTTCCGGCGACTCCGAAATTCCCCACCGGTACGCGCCGCCATCGAGCGCCGTGAGCGTGGGCCGCGTCTTCAATCAGTGCGAGGTTATGCCGCTCGGTCAGCTCCTTAAAAGCATCGAGATCGGCGGGAAAGCCGCCGAAGTGAACCACGATGATGGCTCGGGTCCGCGGTGTGATCGCCGCCTCGGCAGCGGCTGGCGAGAGGTTCAGGGTCTGTCGATCAATATCGGCGAACACCGGGTTTCCACCGCAGAGCAGCACGGAGGTCGCGGTCGCGATGAACGTGAAGGGAGGAACAATCACCTCGTCGCCTGCCTTCAAGCCGAGCGCTTGGAGCGCCGCCACCAGTGCGACCGTTCCGTTCGCGCAGGAGACCGCGTGCCGGGCTTGGTGCATGGCCGCAAATTCGGATTCAAACTCTTCGACTTTCTCGTTGTACCCTCCCCAGGAACCGCTGCGGAGGACGGACAGGAGCATTTCTTCTTCCTCGTGTCCATAAATCGGCCAGGAGGGGAAAGGGCTCGTGCGAACGGGTGCGCCACCTGTAAGGGCTAGTTGCATTTCAATTCAAGTTGCCGTTATTCTCTTTCGCACTGCTTCGAGGTTCGATCTTCGGCAGCGGGAAAGGGCTGGCCGATTCAGCTCCTTAGCGAGCGGGCCGTGAGCCACTGGTTACGCTCACGGTAAACTCCACGAGGCGCTTGCGGAGGCGCGCTGCGTCTTCCTTCCACCAGCGAGGCCGGGCCTCCGCGTGTGTAACCCTGCAGTGTGGAAATACGGCCACAGGCATCTTTCAGCGCCTCGGCGACCTCTCGATCGCGCTCCGGCCGCATGCGCACCGCGGGAGCTGAAATACTCATTGCGGCCACCACGTTTCCCGCCGGGTCGAGGATGCGAGCCGCGAGGCATCGAATACCCGCGGAATCTTCTTCATCGTCCACCGCGTAGCCCTGCTGGCGCACTCGGCTGAGTTCTTGATGGAAGCTCTTCCCGTTGCGCAGCGTCTTGGGCGTGAACGCCCGCATGGGACGGCGCTTCAGGATCTCATCGGCTTCGGCGGGCGAAAGGCCCGAAAGGAGGCACTTCCCGAGCGCCGTGGAATGAACCGGGCTGCGCATTCCCGCGTGCGCGGCGAGGCGAAAGACCTGCGGGCTCTCCATGACGCGGATATAAAGCACCTCGCTGCCCTCCAGCACGCCCAGGTTCACCGTTTCCTGAAAGCGATGCAGCAGCGTTGCCATGAACGGCGCAGCCTGTACGCTGAGGTCCGGTTCCGGCCGCGCCCCTCCGCCCAAAACGCTGAGCTGGCGCGTCAGTGAATAAAGACCGCCAGGGCTCTTTTCGACGTACCCAAGCCGCTCGAGCGTAAACAGGATTCGGAAGACGGAGCTCTTAACCATTTTTGTGCGCGCCGCCAGCTCCGCCAGGCGAACATTCTTCTCCCCTCGGAAGGACTCAAGGACGAGCATCGCGCGCTCGATAGCCGAGATGTAGTTGTTCGCCGGCACCTAGCGCATCTCTCCCTCTCCACACTTGCCGGCAAGCTTTGCCGAGCCGCCGGGCGTGTAGCTCTTTGCAATCTGGAGCAACGGATCGGAGGCTTCCAGAGAAAGTTCCCAGACGACCGCGCCGTCCGAGAACCGGCAAGCGTCTTCAAGCGAACTCATAAAGGCTCGCACCGTGGGTTCGCCTTCCTTGTGCCACGATGTTCCAGCCGCGTAAATGCCGCCGTAAACAGGAAAGCGCCGGCCGACCACCACACGCGCGTTTTCCAGAAACGAGGCGAGCCCCAGGCCACGTTCTAGATTCATCCACCAGAGCCAAACACCGTCCACGCACCCGGCCAGCTGCTCGGCTTCCCTACGATCAAGATCATAAACGGTGGGAACGAAGAGGAAATGGGGATTGATCTTCTCCTTGGCCTGATAGATCTGGCGGAGATATTCATGGGTGAATGTTTTCGGGTTGTAGCCAACCAACAAGTCGTCGATATTCGCGCCGCGCAAGTGAGGATATTTCAACGAAAGCTGAGCGAGCACCTGGAACCACTTCACGTAGTCCGTGTCGTAAGGATGCGAATTCCCTCCTTCAGTGGGCGGAATAAGGACCGCCCACAGATCAATCCCGGCGGCTTGGCAGGCCCGAAGCAGCCTTTGAAAGCCGGACCAATCATTCGGCGGGCGATTCTCGATTGGAAAAACTGCGCAATCGAAACTGAAGGCCCTCAGCATTCGTATTGTTTGATCGACGTTGAGGGTGTGGGCCGAGTTTTCAATGGGTCGGAACCAAGCGCATGGCGCGCCTCCCATCGCATGCCAGTCGGCCGGGCGCGCGGCCTGCGCGGTGCGTGGCGGGAGCTTTGTGGCCCCATGACGGGCTTCAGCGCCGAAGAGCGAAACGGGACTGAGCACCAACGCCAGTATCAGAAATCGCATCATCGACAGTGTCTACCGGGAAACGTTTTTCTTCGGCTCAATCCAGTACGGATACCAGATTCCCTTTACCACTAAAGCACAAAATGTTCGCGTCTCGCAAAGAAAAGCCGGTTCCTTTCCTGCTTCGCGGGATCGTATTGCCGTCATTCTGAGCGTCGTGCAGCGAAGCGAAGGAAATCCGCGTTCAGCTGCAAACGCGCCGTACTGTGCTCTTAGTAATGAACGTTCTTTAGAACGTATACCGCAGCGACAGTTTTACCACGCGCGGAACCCAAAGCCCCGTAGCTCCCAATCCGCTGGGGCGCCAGCTAGCCGTGGCGGCAGGGGCCGGAAGGTCCTGGCGAGCCAGACGGCGGCCGTTGCCCGGACGACTGGGACGAATTTGGCCGTTGGCCGAGCGCGCGGACGGAACGGGCCCCAGTAAAACGGCACCCGGCGCGGCGTGGGTGCGCAACCGCCTGCAGCTGGGGACCGTCCGACCAGGCACCGTCAGTCTACGCCGCAATAGCCCCATTCGCCTGTTTCAGAGCATGATCCGACGGAACCGCTGCATGACCCGGAATTGCCCACAGGCTCGAAACAGCAACTCCCGTTCAGGCACTCGAAGAGCATGTAGCATGTATGGTTTGCCGTGCACTCCAAGTCAGGGTAGCAGTGCGTGCCGCTGCAGCCGGCGCCCTGCCCAGACGCGGCCGGCACCCGCAAGAGCAGCGCCACAAGGATGAGCATGACCGCAAAGACAAGCCTTAGTGCGTACCTCATTTCGCATCCTCCTTAGTTGATAGCCCCGCGGACATTCGCCCGCCTGGGACACCCGCTCCCCTCCAAGGACCCTGGCCCGCTGGCCCAAGGCCGCACGCGGACAGGACCTGACGCTCCTGCTGGCGGGTCAGCAGGCCCACCCACCACCTGACCGCTCTCCCGTTTCGGTCGGCCAGCATGACCGTGGGGGTAGCGAACACGCCGCTCGCTGCGGGAGAAACGCCTGACACTGTGGCAATCGCGAGACCCTCGGACCGAACAAACCTCGCGACGGTCGCGGATCCATTCGGGAAGACCCCGACCAGCCCCAGCGCGTGCTCTCTGCTATCCACGGCCCTGGCCAGCCGCCGATAGAAGGGGACGCTAGCCTCGCAGAACACGCACCCCTCCCTCAGGTACAGGACCACCGTCAAGGTATGCTCTCCCCACTGAACCGAGGGGAGCCCTGTCAACCGCTCGCCGACCTTAAGCCGCACCGCGGGGCTTGGCCGGCCGGGACCCGACCTGAAGAGGTACCTCCTCACAAGTATCAGCCCGACAACCAGCGCGACAGCTATAATGACGACGTTTGTCACGACCTCGAGGGCGGCCCTCAGGCGTGCCTGCTGTGAACCCATCGCTGCAACCTCCCTCCTGGGGCGAACCGCGGGAAGCCATTCCCTGCACTTTGCTTGAGTGCCCGTATAGCGCAGACGCGTCAGAACGTATACCGCAGTGACATTTGAATAACCCTCGGGTTCCACAGGTTCGTCGCCCCGAGTCCGTTCAGCGGCACCAGCGACCCGAAGTGACAACTGCCGGATGGTCCCGGCACGCATGGCGATGGGCTGTCGCTTACGCGATTATCGGGAACGTGCGGAGCCAGAAAAGAGTACTCGCTGGAGAACGCGTTGAAGACGTCCAGCCGAAATTGCAAGACGTGCCTCTCGGTAAACGAGAAGTTCTTCATGAACGAAAAGTCAATCTGGTGCATCCATGGGCCACGCAGGGAGTTGAGCGATACATTGCCGAAGGTCCCAATTTCCGGCGTAGCATAAGCAGCCGTATTAAACCACTGGAGGTAATTCTGGGAGACCGCGTGCGGGTTGCCAACCAGGTCCGGTGTCCAACTGTCGCCAAACGTCTGCCCGGTTTGATTGACCGGCGTATTGCGAGGGCAGCAATAAACGGTGAAAGGCAACCCGCTGCCCAGTTGAAGAACGGTAGTGGCTTCCCACCCTCCCGCCAGCCAGTTGGCTTTGCCCAGGTTGAACCGTTGGCCTCTGCCGATAGGAACGTTATAAAGGCCGCTGAAGACAAAACGCTGGGGCTCGTCAAATGAGGCCGGACCATAGGTGGAATTGATATTGTGTACGTTCATGATGATGTTACCGCTGCCCGAGCAGCAGGAAACGCCGGACATTCCCGTCGTGAATGCCCTCGACCACGTATAGTTGGCGTCAAATTGCAAGCCTTGTGAAAAGCGCTTTTCCAATCGCACCTGGAGGGCGTTGTAATTTGAATAAAGATTCAATGCGTTCGCGTAAGCGTTCGGAGCGAAATTGGGGAACGGATCGCGGGTGTCTATAGGTTGAAAGTTTGGATCGTTGAGGCAGGCGGCATTCTTCCCGATCGCTTGCGAGCGGTCCCGGAGGCTGTTGCAAAGGTCGCCAGGCACCGTCGGGTTGAACCCCGCGTTGAATTCCCATTGCTGAGGCAGGTTGAGCGTATGCGCGCCCACATAGCCGATGTCCAGCATCAGGTTATTCGTGAATTGATATTGAGTGTCCAGGCCCCACTGCTGGGTATAGGGATCGCGGTTGCCCGGCCATTCCGTCTGAGTAAAGAATTCGTACGGCGGCGGCACGCTGGTGGGCGAGATGGTGATCGGCGGCAGCCACAATGTACTCAGGGCCAAGGGGGAGACGTTTTCAAGCCCCGTTGCCGCGGGATAGTTTGGGTTCGCCTCAACCACAGAGAGGATGTTGCTGTCATAGTTAGTGAGGTCGTAGAAGCGCTCGAAGACATCATAGGAAATGCTGTAACCTGCGCGCAGCACCAGGTGGTCGTTGTTTTTCAGCGGCCGCCAGGCGAGGCCCACGTGCGGCGAGATGTCGCGATGATCGGTCGGGACGAGCTCGTTCGAGGTACAGCACTGATAGTAAGTCGATGCAAACGGAGCGCCGGTAACCAGCTTAGTGACGGAATTACTGGCCCAGATTAGCCCGCCTCCAGGAGTTGCGGGATTAAGCACCGCTCCATCGTTGGTTACGCTGTGCATGGCTTCCGGAATGTCATAACGAATGCCGAGGTTCGCCGTCAGCCGTGGCGTGGCGTGAAAGTCATCCTGGAAGAAAAAGCTCCAGTAGGTCGAGCGGACGTTCACAAGGTCGGAGGCCAAAGGAACCGGGGCGCTGATGTTAAAAGGATCTCCTAGCAAGAAGTCGGCAAAACCGTTGCCGTTTTCCGCCCCTGGCTTGCCCGCCAAGGCCGGATTCGATGCGGTATAGGCTCCGGTGAAACCCACGGAGCCGTTGCAGGTAAAGCAATCGATATTGTAAAGCTGATAGCGCCGGTCGTCCGTGCCGATCGTGAACGTATGCCGGCCGTGAATCAAGGTGAAATTGTCGGCATATTCGAAAATATTGTCCGTCTGGGTGTAGCCGTTATTGTTGTTTCCGGGGCCGCCGTAACCGTCGTTCAGGGTCAACCCGGGAAGGCCGTAAAACGCCGGATTGGGCGTGCCGTTCACGAAACCCAGTTGCGAGGCCAGATTCGGACCAAAGGAAGTGACCGAGCCTTCGTGAAAAAGCTCGCGGTCATAGCCGGCGCGAAAGTCATTAATCATATTCGGGCTGAACGTGTGAATTAGATCCAGTCCCACCAGGCGTGTCCGCGTGAAGGCCGTCGAGGCGCTGTCAGGAAAATTTGAATTGTACGTCGGAATGTCACGGGAGAGGATAAAAGTGCCGCTCAGTTCGTCCCGGTTAGTTAGCTTGTGATCCACTCGACTATTGACCGTATCCGTCGTGATCGCGTCCTTGACAAGATCGGTATAGTTCAGACAGGGCATCGTGCAGGAGACGTTGGGCGTTGGAAAATAGCTCAGCCATTTCTGCGCGATCGGGTTGAACATGCTGGTGGGAATCGTATTGTTGGCAAAAACCGTCCGTCCGGTCGGGTCCGTCGCGGTTGCGGGAACCGAGCCCGTGGTTAGGGGATTGTAGATAGGGAAAGGCCAATCGGAGAAATCGCCGTTCCGCTCAGCCGCAGTCGGCACCTGGGCTTCCCGAGTCCCAGGGCTCGACGGACAGGTTGAAAGGGCGCAGACCTGGCGGCCGCCTTCATAGGCGACAAACCAGAAGGTCTTGTTCCGCCCGTTGTAAATCTTGGGAATCAGCACCGGCCCGCCCAGCGCAAAGCCAAACTGGTTCTGGTTGAACGCGGGGTGCAGGGGCAAGGCCGTTCCACTCACCGCGTTCAAGGAGGAGTTGATTAAGTCGGCGGGCTGCAGTGCGTCGTTTTCAATGTAGTCGTAGGCGCTGCCATGAAGCTGATTTGTCCCGGACTTGATGGCCACGTTCACCTGGGCGGAGCCGAACCCGCTCGCCGCCGAATAGAGCCCGTTTTCCAGCTTGAATTCCTGGATGGCATCTGCTGAAACCAGGTTCATCGCCTTGCTGAAAAACATGTCGGTGTTCGTGATGCCGTCCACCGTGTAGCTCGTCGTGCCGACTTCCTGCCCGTCCACGCTGGTTCCCTGCCAGGTTGTATCCACTCCGTGCTGATCAAAGATGCTTGTCTGGATTCCTCCGGCCGGCTCCGTGACTCCAGCATTGATCGAAATCAGGGTGGTGTAATCCCGGCCATTCAAAGGCAGTGCGCTAAGCGTCCGTGAGTTCACCACCTCGCCGATGGTTGTGTTATCGGTCTGCAGCATGGGCGCGGAGGCGCTGACGGTCACCTGCTGCTTGGTCGATCCGACCTGCAGTGTAAAATCCTGCCGCAACGTCTGCTCCACTTGAAGGATCAAGCCCGAGGTCCTCGTCTTTTTGAACCCGGTCTTTTCGACGGTTACTTCATAAGTGTCCGGGATCTGATTCACGAAGATGTAATCGCCCGCGCTCGTGGTAGTGAAGACGCGCGTGATCCCGGTTTGTTCGTTACGCAGGGTCACTTTGGCGCCCGGCACCGCCGCACCCGAAACGTCTTTAATGTGTCCGAGGATCGTCCCCGTAGCGCCGTATTGGCTTTGCCCCATTGAAAGGCCCGCCGCGGCCACAATTATCGAAGTTAACAGGACGCCTTTAACGATGATTTTCATATGTCCCATCCTCCCGCTTGGCGCTGTTCCAGGTCGCGTTCTGAACAGAAGAATATCTACAAAAATGCACATATTCTTAATTGCTTCGATTTCGCTTGTCAAGCGAAAAGACGGGAATCGGATACATCCTGATTGTTCTGCCTAGTAGAATAGCGGACGACGAGCTGGTTTCATACGCATCTGAGCCCACGGGTAGGATTAAACCTGGGTGGCGCGCACATGGCAGTCTGTGCCATGTGCGCGAGTATGCGTCATCGCACACATCCCAAACAACGGGACGTGCCACCTCGAATTAGATCTCTATGTAGGTCGTCAAATTGGTATCAGGGCTGCATTAAGAAAAGGCAAAAGAGGAGAGTGGCGGCGCTCACTTAAGGCTCTGCAGCGGCGATACCTGGATCTGCAAAACCGAGTAGCAACGCAGATCCATCGTGCGCGTCCGCTCCCGCCTGGGTTGTGGGTCAGTTTGATGCGGAGGCGGCGTGGGGTCCCCACAAAATGGCGGGGTAAAGAGTCTGCGTGACAACTCACGCAGAATGTCATCCTCCTGACTTGACGAAGGGAACCGTTCTGTGTATCATTAAGTAACTATCCCCTCGCTGATTTATCGTAGGAGCTTTGTCGTGGCACTTCTGAAGACTACATATCTAGCGTATCTTTCGTTGGGTCCTACGCTCCAGGCCGACGATTCTACGCTCCATCCGACGGCTCTGAAGAGGAACCTGGGGCTAGGAGCTTTGAGCAAGAATAATGGATTGTTTATTTGGCCGGAAAAGCCACCAAGTCATTGAAAACAAACAACATTAAAATTTGCTTAGGCAGAACAAAACCAAAAACAAAACCAAGCGGTTCGGCTTGAAGTGAGAAATACCTTTTAGAATGATTAACTTATAAAGGCTAGGGCGAGAATTGTAAAGCCACCAAGTTATTGAAAACAAGCAATTTTTAACCGACATTCCTCATGGGCCAATTGGCATGATGGCCGCCCCAGCCGCCCCGTGTCCAAACCGCACTCCTAAGCAAGCATCTTTGCCGGATACTTTTCAGCAACCGGCTAGGGGCGCTTTCCGAGCACCGTGGCGTCAAGCTCGCCGCGGGCCAGCTTCACGTTGATCCCGCTTCCGACTTCAGCGTCGGCGGCGTCGCGGAGGATGGTGCCATCGGCGGTGCGAGCAATCGAATAGCCGCGTCCAAGGATGACCAAGGGGTTTCGTTCCCGTAAGACGGCCTCGAAGTGGGCGACGCGGTTTTGCCGCTCGTCCAGGTATCGCGCGAGAGCGGTGTACAGCTTGACCTCAATTTCGCCCAACCTGCCGCGGCTAAGGTCGACGAGGCCGTGGAAATCGAACCGCAGAATCCCGCTTGAAACATGAAGCCATTTCTCGCGCGCGTGGCGCACGCGCTCATAGAGACCGCGGTCAAGGCCAGTTTCGATTTCGTCGATCCGCTGCGCGCGCGCGGCCAGCCGCGTTGAGATAGTCTGGAAGGCGTGGTGCATGGCGAGCTCGGTGAGCCGGCGACGAAACTCGGAAAAGCGGAGCCTCATCGTTTGCCCCATACGTCGCTCGCGATCCTTGAGGTCGGCCTCAAAATCCTGGCGGCGACGCACCACCAACTCGGCGGCAGCCGAAGGCGTGGGCGCGCGCAAGTCAGCGACGAAGTCCGCGATGGTGTAGTCGGTTTCGTGTCCCACGGCGGAGATAACGGGCAAGCGGGAGGCGGCAATCGCGCGAGCCACGATTTCTTCGTTAAACGCCCATAGGTCTTCAATGGAGCCGCCGCCGCGCGCCACGATCAGCACCTCCGCCGTGCCGCTCCGGTTGAAGTAGCGGATGCCCTCCACAATTTCTTGCGCGGCTCCTTCGCCTTGCACACGGGCCGGATACAGGAGGATATTCACGTTGTGAAAGCGTCGTTTGAGGACGCGGAGAATGTCGCGGATAACGGCGCCCGAAGGGGAAGTGACCACCCCGATCGTCTTCGGCAGCAGCGGCAAAGGCTTCTTCCGCGCGGCGTCAAAGAGGCCCTCGGCGGCGAGTTTCTGCTTCAATTGTTCGAAAGCCAGTTGCAGCGCGCCCAGCCCAGCCGGCTCCAAGTATTCGGCAACAAGCTGATATTCTCCCCGCGGCTCGTAAACGCTCAGAGAGCCTCGCGCGATCAGCGAGACGCCGTCCTGTGGCTTGAATTTCAGATACCGCGCCTGGTTGCGGAAGCAGACGACGCGCAATTGGGCCGTCGCGTCCTTCAGCGTAAAATACAGGTGGCCGGAGCCGGCGGCGCGAAAGTTTGAGACTTCGCCTTCGACCCAAACGTCCGGGAAGCGCGGTTCGAGCAGCCTGCGGATCTCCTGCGTCAGGGCTGTAACCGAGTAAATCCTGCGAGAGGTTCCGAAATCGAATGCGGCTTGAACCAAATTACCTCGTTTGCCGCGACCCCTCAGCGGCGGGTCAGCAATGACACGACCCAAAGGACCAGCGTCAGCGCCACGCTGAGGATCAGGCAAGTGACGATGGGAAAATAAAACGCCCCGTGCTTGCCCTTATAGACGATGTCGCCCGGCAGCCTGCCGAGCCCCAGCGTCGGAAAGCGGGCACCAGTCATCAGTAAACCGCCGAGGGCGGCGATCACGAGCCCTGCAATGGCCAGAAATTTCCCGATTTGAGAACCCAATGCACTTCCTACTTTCGCGGGGCTTTTTGTCGGGCGAATGCAAGGAACTGCCCGCGGCGTGACAGCTCCTACCCGTCGCTTCGCGCTCCCGTCTCGCCCGCCGGGAGCGGGGACGGGGGAAGGTTTGCGCTTTCGGCGCGGTTGAGCAGGCTGGCCAGCTTGCGCAGGTCGTCCACGACTAGGTCAGGCGAACTCTGGGCGAGCGTGTGCGCGCCAAGGCCATAGGTGACCGCGCAAGTCCAAGTGCCGGCGTTGCGCCCCGTCTGGATGTCAACGTCCGAGTCTCCCACGATCATGGTTGCGGGCGGCGACGCACCCGTATCCTCCATCAGCCGGAGTAAGCCGACTGGATCGGGCTTCTTTTGATCGAAGCTGTTGCCGCCGTAAATAAACGCGAAGCATGAATCCAGGCTCAGCCTTTGCAAAATGCGCCGGCTGAAATTGACCGGCTTGTTCGTGAGGACGGCAAGCGTGCGGCCATCGAGCGCGTCCAAAGCTTCCCGGACGCCCGAGTACATCTTCGTATGGTCGAGCATGTGGTCGCCGTAATAGTCCAAGAAAAAGGCAACTGACCTTTCGATTGTCTCTTCGGAGGCTTCCGGGCCAAGGGACCGGCGTATGAGCGTTGTCACGCCTTGGCCGACGTATGTCGCCACCAGTTCGAGAGGCAGCGGATCGAGGCCCAAGTGTTTCCGGGTGGCGTTCACGCTTTGCGCGAGATCCATTTCGCTGTCGATCAAGGTTCCGTCCAGATCGAAAACCACAAGGCGCACCCCGCTCAGGCTCTTGCTGTTCATATCCACGCTCTATCTTACGCAGCGCGGCCCGGTGGCTGCAACCAAAGCGACGGTCACGCCAAACTCGTACCGCTATGGAATGCGGAAGCTTGCTCCCGCTTTTCCGGGCCGGAAGCTTGCTTCCGGCCACGGGTGCGCCCAAAGCGGCAGCAAGCTGCCGCACTCCACGCGGCGCTGCCACCCGGGTGTCCAGCAGCTTAGAAATGGAACCCGAGCGTGACGGTGACGGTTCTCGGCGTCACGTAATGCGTGCCGCTGAACGTCGACAGCCAATTGAAAAGCGCGACCGTGTTGGCGAGGTTGATCACGTCGAGTTGCAAACTCCACTTGTACTTGTCGCCGTGAAAAAGGTTGTCGTCACCAAACGCCAAATCAAACAGGCTGCGGGGATCGACCCGTTGCGGGTTGTGGTCGTCGTTTTCCGTTCCGGGCGCCGGTATGCTTAAGAGCGTCGAACCGAACTCTGAACCAGGACACGCACTGGGCAGCGGTAAAAACGGCGTAGCGCCGACACCGTTACACGTGAGCCCGGCTTCGAACTCCTGATCGGCGGTAAGCGGCACGCTCGTCGCCGTGTTCAGCATCAGGACCGTCGGAACGCCGTTCACAGTGGTTGAGGTGGGTGCGCACGTTGAGGTGAACGGGTTGTAGCAAGGCGTCGAGCCGGCAACAAACCCGCTGTCATACCGCCAGTTGAAGCCAAACCACGGCCCGCGCTTCCACGGCTGATATTCAAGGTGCATCGTTGTGTTCAAGAACTCGTCGTGGTCGATGCGGAAGACGCCGGTTGAAGCAGGAACGATGGGCAAGCCTGCGACTTGCGGCAGGAAGAAACGCGACGCGACGCTGGAGGCGACGAAGAATGCAGAAAAGCCGTGAATGGTGGGAATGGTCAGGCGGCCGTCCCATCCCGGGATCTTCGCTCGGGACCACTCGATGGGAAAAGTGAGAGGTGTGTTGCCAACCACCCCGAAATCATAGGCGTTGTGGTAGTAATCCCAAACGTACTCCCAATCCACAACAGCATACTTTCCAATGGCCTGTTCCAGGCCGGCGTGATATTGATTGCTCATGCCGGGCTGGATTGGCGTCACCGGGCAGGGGACGCCGGGCGGTGGGACAAGGGCAGCAAGAAAGGGGTAATTGCAGCCCTCGCTGGAGATGATCAGGTTTTCATTGAAAGGGCTTTCCAGCGTGTGAGCGTAGGAAACTCGAATAACTGTGCTCGTACGTTTAATGTTATAGGCGGCGCCAACGCGAGGCTCCGCCTGGCGGGCGATGGTGATGCCATTATACAAATCGGCCCGCAGTCCAATGTTCGCAGTGAAGTTTCCTTTCGAGATCTGATCCAGCCCGTAGAGAGCAAGCTCCTTCACGTCGGTATGCCCGTTGAACTCGAAGTACCGTCCTCCCTCCGTCAAATCGTAAGGAGCCAGCGCTGCGCACGGGGTGCCGGGAATAGGGACGCCAGGCGCCAGCTCGCAGCCGAGTGACGGGACGAGCGTCGGATCGACGATGGCGAGCTGATCTCCTTCGTCCAGGAAAGTCTGCATGTACGAAACGCCGGCCTTGACACCATTGATCCCTTTTTGGTAGTCCACCTCGGTCTTGCCGCCCATGTTGGTGAGCTTGCGCGACTGGCGGAACGTTTCAGACTGAAGGTCAGGCGAAAAGTCGTTAAAGGGGTTGCCGCTCGGGTAGTAGTTGAACTGATCTTGCCGCACCCAGCCGTTGAGTGTGAACACAGTGGCGTTATTGACGATGCGGGTCCAGGACGGGGCCACATCGATGGTCTTCAGTTGCGAGCGCTGATCGGTGGGGCCTAGCGGTGCTCCGGTCAAAGGATTCGTGAGGCCGAAGTGAAGCTGCTGATCGTACGAATTGGGATTTTGAAACCAGGAACGAGTCCACCAAAGGTTCAGGTGAGTCGAGTTCTTGACTCCGAACTGCTTATCGAAGCGGTCGAAGATGTTTTCCTCGTTCCCCTTGTCGTGCATCACGTCGAATTCCGGCGCGTCGAGAAAGCGGCTGGTATTCAATCCGTTTGCTGCGATGAAGTTGCCCCAGTTCTGCCCTCCGTAACCCACGTCGAACCCTCCCGTGCTTGTGCCGAACGTCCCGTAGGATGCCGTCACGTCGCCGTGCGGTGTCGTCATACCCTGGCCCGAGCGAGTTGTTGTTACGACGACGACGCTTGTCTTGCCGCCGTAGTTCGCGGGCGGCGCGCCGGGAATCACTTCCAGCGATTGGACTGCGGCGACGGGGAGCTCATTTGCAAACTGCTTGCTCTGTTGGTCTGTGATGGGCTGGCCGTCGATCGAGAACGAATTTGAGGCGTGATTGCCCATGCCGTGAAACATACCGTTCGAATCCGAAGCGATTCCGGGTGAAGCCAGCGTGACAAGCGAACTCAGTCCGGACGACACACTCTCGAGCGGAAGCCGCTTAAACATGCTGCGGTTAATATCGGTGTGGTTCGTGGGCGTTTTCTCGATAAGGTCGTGGGACTGCGCCGTGACGGTCACGTGCTGCACGCCGACCGCAAGCTTCATGATGATTTTCAGATTAAGGGGAACCGACGAGCGTACCTCAACGTCCTGCACGTGCAGAGAAAACCCCTTTGCTGTAACCGTCATGTGGTACGGATTATAAGGAACATTGAAGAAACTGAAACGGCCCGAGTTATTGGTTACCGTGGCGCGCTCGTAACGGCTGGCGGGATCGTAAATCGTGATGGTGGCGCCTCGAATCACCGCGCCGGAAGGATCGGTGACCGTGCCGTTAACCCTGCCGTTCTCTGCCAGCGCGGGTGCGGGGAACAAGAAAGCCAAAACAAAGAGGGCTGAGCATGCGCTCATCGCCAGCGGCACCAGGCCGCGAGGGAAAGCCTGCAATCTTTCGTTCCAAGAACTCCTCTGCGCGGTGGACGGGGGCAAACCTAGGGTTGGTTCACAAGAATGCAAGCCTTCGAAGGGATGCGAGGACCGCATCGAGAATAGGTGCAGCATAAAGTCTTCTCCCGTATGTGATTTGGGCTGCTTTGGCTTGTCGCCAACTAGGAGAAGAACGGTGGGTCAGTACCGGAGGGGCAAAAGCAGGTTGTGAGCGATGGCCGCGAAGCACATGACTGATCTCTCCGGGGCGTTAAGCACCGAGGGCCTCTGGAGGAAACAATGCAAGCCACATTGACCGAGCCCTGCCGCATGAGCTTGCAGGCCGGACAAAGAGGCTTCGAGTGAGGAGTTTGCTTACGTGAGGACCAAGCTAACGAGGCGGACTGGCTGGCATGATGAGGCGCCCAGGTAACGAAAGGCGATCCATGATGATGCAGCTCCAGAACGAAGAAAAGGTGGAGTTGGATGAAGACCGACGCCCATACAACGGCAGCGTGCCGCCGGCGTCTTCGCCACCCTTGCTTGCGTCCCGACAACACCGGACCTATCCTTTCACCACTTCTCGGCCAGTAATTGTATCACGCGTGAAAGCTCTTTTGCGGCTGGCCAAGCACTTCCTGCACCGCCTTCAGCGCTCTCTCGCATCCGGAACGATCCACGTCACGATGGGTCACCATTCTGATGCTGGATGCGGTCACGCCGTTGGCGAGCACGCGCTCGGCGGCAAGCCGGCCGGAGATTTCGAAGCTAGTAAGACCCGTGCCTGTGACGTCCACCAACAAAATGTTCGTGATGACCTCAGAAGGATCGATGGCCAGGCCTGGAATTTCAGCGAGCCCTTCGGCAAGAAACCTGGCGTTGGCGTGGTCAATGTGGAGCCGCTCGGGAGACTCTTCCAGCGCCACGCGCGCCGCGGCCGCCAGCACTCCCACCTGTCTCATGGCACCGCCGAGAACCTTACGCACCCGGCGCGCTTCTTCGATAAACGCCCGACTGCCGACCAGCATGGATCCTACCGGCGCCCCTAATCCCTTTGAAAAGCAAAACATCACGGAATCGAACCCGCGCGTCAGTTCGGCGACGGAACGACCAAGCGCCACCGCAGCGTTAAAGATGCGCGCACCATCCAGGTGAACGGGAAGTCCGGCCGCGTGAGCCTGCTCGCAGATGTGCGCGGTAATCTTCGGCACGTAGACCGTGCCGCCCGCCAGGTTGCTGGTGTTTTCCAGAGAAATCAAGCCGGTTCGCGCACGGTTCTCAGCTTTAGGACGAACCTGCGGCCCAATGATCTCCCACGTCAAGATGCCGTCCGGGGCGCGGATGGGGCGTGCCAGACAACCCGCAAAGGCCGCCATCGTCGCCATTTCCACGCTGTAAATATGCGCACGTTCCTCGCAGATCACTTCCTGGCCGTGGTGCGTATGCACCTTAATCGCTGTTTGGTTTCCCATTGAACCCGAGGGAACAAAGAGCCCCTGCTCGCGGCCGAAAATCTCGGCAGCGCGCTCCTGAAGGCTATTCACGGTGGGGTCTTCGCGATAAACGTCGTCGCCCACCTCCGCCTCGGCCATCGCTTTTCGCATGGCGGCCGTCGGCTTGGTCACGGTATCACTGCGTAAATCAACGATCGGGTTCATGTGGGTTCACCTCCAACGAGCGCTGCGGGCAGTTCAAGAAGCGCTAGAGCAGTAGCCGCTCGAAAATTTCATTGGAAACAAGCAGGGCGCTGTCTGTGAGTGAAAACGCGCCGTCGCGCTCCTTAAGCCAGCCTTCGCTGGCAAGGTCCCGCAGCCTGCGTTCCCATGGATCGAGAGAAAGGCCAGCGAAAAGGCGGCGCGCGTGATCCAGTCGCACGCCTTCGCGCTGGCGCAACCCGAGAAAGAAGAATTCCTCCGCTCGCTCGAAGGCCGGAAGGCTTCGGCAGTCAGCGGTCGGGGAAAGGCCCTGGGCGAGCTTTTCCACATAAGCTTTCGGCTCTACGAGGTTGGACCATCGCCTCGTACCGTCGAACGAATGCGCGCCCGCGCCCATGCCAAGGTATGGCTTCATCTGCCAATACTTGCGGTTGTGGAGCGAAGCATATCCGGGCAGAGCGAAGTTCGAGATCTCGTACTGGGCGTACCCTGCTGCGGTAAGGTCGTGCCGTGCCGTCTGGTACGCGTCCGCCATAAAGTCATCGCTCGGGACGGCATCAGCGTGATACGCGGAGCCGCTTCGCCTCACTTCCCGGCCGAGGCGGCTCTTTTCATCTGCCTCGAAAAGATAGACAGAGAGGTGCTCAGGGCGCAGCCGGAGCGCTTGTTGTATCGACCTTTGCCAGCTTGCTTCCGATTGATAAGGCAGCCCGGCGAGCAGATCCAGGCTTATATTGCCGAAGCCTGCTCGCCGCGCGGCGGCGACCTGCGCGTGAATGTCTCTTGCGGTGTGCAGCCGTCCCACTGAGCGCAATTCACGGTCGTCGAACGACTGTGCGCCAATGCTCAGCCGGTCGAAGCCGAGCGGAAGCAACGCGGCGAGCAGCGCGTCATCAGCGGAGTTGGGCGTGATTTCAATCGTCGCTTCACACCGCTCCGCAAAAGTAAACCGGGCGCGAAGAACGCTAAACAACCTCGCCAGCCTTGGCGCTCCAAAAAGCGACGGAGTTCCGCCGCCCAGATAGATCGAGTCGACCGTGAGCAAGGCAACATCCCCGGCCTGCCGCGAGAGCTGCGCCACTTCAGCTTCGAGACCACGCAGATAAGAATCGTACACGGCAGCCGAGCGCTCGACCTGCGAGCTGAAGTTGCAGAAGCTGCACTTCGAGGCGCAAAAAGGAATCTGAACGTAAAAGCCGAGGGTCGGGGAAGCCAGTGAATTCATCGAGTTATTGAGTTGAAGCGCCGCTCCGTGTCATCGTCTGTGATGCGCCGTAATTCCGAGGGCCAGCGCTTTTCCGGTCCTAGGAATCTTGATGTGATGCGACCGAAAAGCAGATTCCTCGCTTCGCTCGGAATGACGGCTGCCCGGCTGTTGAATAGAATTAGCATGGAATTGCACCTCAGTCTGATAGGACCTTCACGCGCAATTCGCGCCTCCTGGGACCGTCGAACTCGCAAAAATAGATTCCCTGCCACCGGCCGAGGATGAGCCGGCGATTTTCCACCAGCAAAGCCTTCGAACTGCCGACGAGCGCTGCTTTCAGGTGTGCGTCACAGTTGCCGTCGTTGTGATGATAGTCGCGGTCGCGCGGGACGAGCCGGTTCAAAAACTCGTCGAAATCCCTGGTGAGCGCGGGGTCGTCGTTTTCATTAATGAGCACCGCGGCCGTCGTATGAGGCACAAAGATATGGCACACGCCGCTTTCCACCTGGGACGCCTCCACCAACTTCTCAATCGCGCCGGTCAAGTCCTTGAACTCAACGCGCGCGTGGGTTTCCAAGCTTATCGAGTGCAAGCGCGCAGTACGCCCGCCGTCACCCGCACGTCTCATTGCTTCGACACTCATCGCGACCTTCCTTCGAAATTATCCCACCCGCGTGGACATTGACGAAGCGCCGAAGAGCGTGCCCGCGCTCCAGACGTTTTCAATACACTGCGAAACAATGCCGGCCCAGACCTTCGTCGATCTGACCGAGCAGAGCGTCGAGCAGCCCGTAGCCGGCTCGGCCAACAAAATAGACTCCGCTCACCACGCGCTCTTGCAACCCTCCGGCCGGAGTGAGGAAACGAAGGAGTTCCTCCTCATGCCGGCGCAGGATTTCCGAACGGTCGAGCGCAGCACGGCTGACCTTGCCGCGCAGCCGCTCGAGGTGGAATTCTATTTTTTCGTGGGTATGGGTCAACGAATCCAGCAGTGTAGGGTCTATACGCTCGACGGAGCCACGAAGATCTTCGAATAGCTTGCGGAGGTCTTCCTCGCCGCGTTCGAGCCGCTTGGGCCAGCCATCCGCGTCTGTTCCGAGGCTGGCAGCGGCGAGCTTGCGGCGCAGATGGTTTTCACCCTGCCAAACGTCTTCCAGCGTGGCGCCGTATTTTTCGAGTAATCTCGCAAGACGGCGCTCCGCCAAGGTGAAAGCAGCGCGCGGAAAAAGAACCGGGGCCGGCCGGCCGAATTCTTCATAAATGGCCGTACATTGCGCGAAATAAGCGAGCTCAGCCGGGCCAGGCACGCAGGCGATGGTAGGCAGAAGCGAATCCTGCACGACCGGGCGAAGCAGCGCGCTCGGGGTGAAGTCCAAAGGTGTGGCCGCGATCCGTCGCTCGAGCTCTGCCGGGAAGGTGGAAGCTCCGTCGGCCTCAAACCATTCTCCGCGCTGGCGCAGTGGATGCCGCCCGCCGTTAACGGTGAGAAAAAGCAAGGTTGAATCTTCGCCGACGTGGACTTGGGCATGGTAGCCGGCGTCAACCAGCGCTCGCGAGCGTTCGTGCAACCGTTCCCGCAGGCGGGGAGCCTGCTCAATCGCAAGCCGGTAAACGCCGCTTGCCAGTTCGTGCAGGCGCGCGTCAAGCGGGTCAATCAGAACCACGCCAAACCGGCCGAACAACCGCGCGATCAGGCGGCCAAACGCTTCGCTCCAAGTCGCGCCGGGTGCGTAACACTGCCTGAGATCGCCCATCAGGTGGTCGCGTGCCTCGCCCGCCGGAAGAAGGTTTTGAAGCTGATCGAGCACGCCGCTAATCCCTGCGCCGAGTCTTACCGTTCCTACCGGCGAATCGGGCGCCGGCCGCTCCGCCGGAGCTTCAAGCGGCGTCAGCACGCCTTCTTTGTCGAGCACGGCCGTCCGTACCACTTCCTCAAGGTCGTGATCTTCCGCCGCCAGCCAAAAGACCGGTACGCAGCGGACGCCTTGCTCCGTGAGCCGCCTTGCCAGGTGGACTGTGGTCAACGCCTTATAGAGGGTGAACACCGGGCCTGAAAACAGTCCAACCTGCTGCCCGGTAAGCACGGCAAACGTATCTTCTTTCTCAAGGCTTCGGATGCTTTGTTCGGTTTCAGCCGTGCATCCGAACCTCTGGTTTTGTTCGATCAGAATTTCCACCAGTTTTCTGCGGTGAGATAGCTCGCTGCGGATTCCCGCCGCGACGCGCTGGTAACTCAACAAATCATCGGGAGAGCCGCCGTAAAAACGCGCCACACGATCAAAACGGTCCACGTAATCGAGGTGCAGCGCCGTCGTCCGCGGCACGTTGGCGTATGGAATGGTAGCTAGGGTCATACTTGTTTCATAGTACACCATCGCTGTTTTTCCGCCATGCGGAGCAGCGGCGTGGCTCGCTGCCCAGAGTGTGTGCTAGGCGGCTTATGTGCTTGAAGTCGGGCGCATCGAGATTCTGGAGCCAGCGGTGGGTGAGTCATTGCGGGCGGACATAAGTTGCAAGCGAGCGCCTGACGCAACTCTTCGTGGCTCGATTGGACGTAGAATAGGTGGCTGGCTTCGGCGGTAATCCAGCATTGTCGTTGCCAGGAACAAAACGCCGGGAAAGGACAAGCGATGACGGAAACAATTGGAGCTAGCAGGCGCAGCGTTCTTCAAAAAATACTCGGGATTGGAGCGGGAATGGCGATGCCGGGGCAGCTTGCGGCGCAGCAGCCCGGCACGGTCCGGCCGCCACACCGGCGATTTATAGAGCCGGTTGCCGCGCCGCAGGAAACTTCTGTCGCCGGTGCTTTTCGCCCAGCGCGCGTTTCCGGAATCCATGATGTGAGAGCGTTCGGAGCGAAGGGCGATGGCAAGACGCTCGACACGCCCGCCATCAACAAGGCCATCGAGGCGGCCGCATCTGAGGGCGGTGGCACAGTGCGGCTCGCCGCTGGCACTTACCTTTGCTACTCCATTCACCTCAAGAGCAACATTGTGCTCTACCTGGAGCGCGGCGCGACGATTCTGGCGGCAGAGTCGCCGGCAGGCGGAGGCCAAGGGTACGATTCCCCCGAGCCCGGCCCGGAGCCGCAGTACCAGGACTACGGCCACAGCCATTGGCACAACGCCCTGATCTGGGGTGTGGGACTTGAGAATGTTTCCATCCTCGGGCCGGGGATGATCTGGGGAAAAGGGCTGCAACGTTCCGTCGGCCGCAACCCGCACCCGGAGGGGTTGGGCGATAAAGCGATCAGCCTGAAGAATTGCCATAACGTGACCTTGCGCGACTTCTCGATCCTCGAAGGCGGGCACTTTGGCATTCTCGCGACGGGCGTAGATAATTTCACCATCGACAATCTCATCATTGACACGAACCGCGACGGCATGGACATTGATTGCTGCCGCAATGTGCGCGTCTCGAACACCACCGTGAACTCGCCGTGGGATGACGGCATCTGCCTGAAAAGCTCTTACGCGCTCGGCTACGCAAGGTCGACCGAGGACCTTACCCTCACCAACTGCATGGTGACCGGCAGCTACGAGTTGGGAACCGTGATCAATGGAACGTTCAAACGCTGGCCCCCCAACTCACACCACCCGCATACGGGCCGCATCAAGTGCGGCACCGAATCGAACGGCGGCTTCAAGAACATCACCATCTCGAACTGCGTCTTCGACAATTGCCAGGGATTCGCCCTTGAGACGGTGGACGGGGCGTTGCTGGAAGACATTTCGATTACCAACATCACGATGCGTGACATCGTCAATTTGCCGATTTTTCTGCGCCTCGGGGCGCGCATGCGCGGCCCGGCAGGGGCACCGGTGGGCAAGCTCCGCCGCGTGAACATCAGCAACATCGTGGTGGACAGGACGGCGTCACGCTACGCCTCAATACTCACTGGCATACCCGGCCACGAAATAGAGGACGTCAGGCTGAGTGAGATTTACGTTCTCCACGAAGGAGGCGGCACTCGATCAGATGCCTCCATCGTTGTGCCGGAAAAGGCGAAGGGCTATCCTGAGCCGACTATGTTCGGGACGATGCCCGCGTACGGCTTTTACATCCGCCACGTGAAGGGTTTCGAGATGAGCCACATCGAATTGAAATATCTGAAGGAAGACCAACGTCCGCCTTTCGTACTGGATCAGGTTGAAGCGGCAGATTTTGTGCGGATCAAGGCGCAACACGAGAGGGGCATTCCGATGTTCGCTTTAAGCGCCGTTAAGGACTTCAACGTTTATCTCACCCGGTCGCTTCCCGACACCCACCTCGAAAACGTGGTGCACAAGAACCTTTGACGACGGCACCGGATTTTTGCCGCGGGCAGCGCGGCGACGGATCTACCTTTCTTCGCACGGCGGGACAAGACTTGCGGTTTGCGGCAGGGAAGGCTCTTAACTCCATGTGCTCCGTGATAATATTGCTGGCTGCGATTTGCATGATTGCCGAGGCGAGAGAAGCGGGATGCGTTAGCTTTTTCGCCTCTGCCAGGGAGCAAAAACATCGTCCTCTTTCAATGCTGAAGGAGATGATTTTGCGGACTACAAAGAGGCTTTTAGGTTGTTTCACTCTCGCGCCCTTGGTGCTCCCCCTCCTTGTCGTCCCGAAGCTCCGTGCGGCAAACCGGCCGCGAACGGAGCCTGTAAGTCAACTCAAGCTGAGGTTGGTGTACCAATATCCTACCCCGGTCATCACCGTTCGATCGCCGCGTGCAACTCGAATTAAGTACGGGTTTGAGGGCGGAAGAGCGCTGAAACTTGGGTTGAAATACTACCTATTCACCTCGGAGATGGTAGGTGATCCGAGGAGCGTGAAAATGAAGCTGGGTTACTGGGTCAGTAAGGACCGGATTCACTGGCGACGGGCGGGTACGCTGTTTACGTCGAGCGGCAACTTTACGGGCGCTGACCCGCGCGCGGCTCTGTGGGCGCCGATGCCCATTTATAACCAGGAAGAGGGGCGCTGGAACCTCTTCTATGTCGCCTATCGCGCCAAACCTGATACAAAGCAAGCATGGTACGGAAATTATGACGGCACGATCTGGCGCGCCGTGTCCGAGGTTAAAGGACCTGCCGGAATTGGTGGACCCTATCACGATGTTGGGATTATTCTCCAGCCCGGCAAACACTCGGAAAGTTGGGAGGGGCTGCAGGGGACAGATTCATTTTTTCCGTATGCGGTTAGCAAGGAATGGTACGGCTTCTACGGCAGCGCCCAAACACAATACCATCCTATCCGAGCGTGGCTGGTGGGCCTTGCGAGAGCGCCGAGGCTTGCGGGTCCTTGGGTGCGCTGCGCCAAGCTGAATCCGGTTCCTATCGAGCCACATTTCATCGAAAATCCTGTAGTGACAAGGCTTAAGAGCGGAATCTACGCCGCCGTATACGACAACGAGGTTCCCAACGCCATCGGCTATACATTTTCGGCGGACGGAATCCACTGGAGCCGGGGAAGATCTCTCATCGTGCAACCTAAAGGCCGAGGCTTTTGGTCGGACCACGTGCGCACACCCCTCGGACTTGTTCCTGAGGGCGATCACAGGTTCACGATTTTCTATACCGGCTTTCAACGGCTGGCGTCAACGGCTTCTTCTGCAGGAGGTGGTAATGTTAGCAGCGTTGGATGGGTTGTAGTGCGGCTTGAGGGCAATCCTTAATGATACTAAGTTGAATCTGGTTTGATTCGACCTAACCCAGTATTGTTAAGGCGGAGATGCGGGCAGGAAACTCCTAATTCCAGAAAAGCATTCTGCAAAGGGGAAGCGATGAGGACACTGAGGACGGAGTTGTTTTCTAATTCGGATATTCCTGGAGCGCAAGGTCGGCAGGAAAGCGGCGGCGCTTCAAAAAGGGCGAGGCTGCGCATGGTGATGTGGCTGGTGGGAGCGCTCCTAGCAGGTGGACTGGGGCTGATCTTAGGGACTCCCTCTGCTCTGCGGGCGGCCGCCGTGCCCGGCGAACAAACGGTATGGAAAATCGGCACCTTCGATGGCTCTTCCGCCGAGTTTAATCCGCGGCCGATGCCGACTCCGGCCCCGATTTACGTGGTTGGAAAGAGCCGGCCTGACAAAGGCTGGTACGCAGTCCAGCCGGGATCTTCGAACGAGGCGGCCGGCAATCGCCCTCATCCGGTCACAATTCAATTTGATTTGAATGGAACTCCGAAGGGACTCTATACGTTGAGGGTGGGAATGCTGGTGGAAACGCGGTTCCTTTCCACCCTCCGACTCGATCTCAACGGACATTTGGCGCAGATCTACCAGCGCCCGGAATGGCACAATGTTCCTGGTGATAAGTATTGGCAGGATGTAGCCAAGGTTCAGCTTCCGACACACGACCTTCGTGCGGGAGCGAACAGGCTCACCCTTACCGCCATTGACGAGCTCCACTCAAACGTCACGGTCGAAAGTTCCGGGATCGCATATGACGCGCTGGAACTGGACCGAAACGCTTCTCGAAAGTTTGATCCCGGCAGAATCTCCGTGGACGTCCATCCGACTATTTTCTACCAGCAAAAGAATGAGCAGCTGGTTGAGCTTGTCGATGTTTTCACAAGCCAGAACTCGCCTTCAAGCCAGGCCACAGTAACTCTGTCGGTGAACGGCCAAAAGCTCACCCATTCCTTGTTGCCAGGACGTGACTTCGGCGAGCAGCGCACAGAGTTCGCCGTTCCAGCCTTCGCTGCCGGGACACCGGCGCGGGTGGTGGTGACCCTCGGAAGACACAAACGTGAGTTCCGCGTGGCCCTTGACCCCGCGAAGAAGTGGACGGTCTACGTGGTTCCTAGCGAGCACTTGGACGTGGGATACACGGATTACCAGGCAAAAGTTGCCGCGATTCACAGCCGGGTTTTCGATGAAGCCCTGCACATGATGCACGAGAATCCGCAGTTCCGATATAGCCCGGACGGGTTTTGGGAGTTGCAGGAGTTTGCGGCTGGACGGAGCGCACAAGACCAGGCGAGGCTCATCCAAGCGATTCAACAGCGGAAATTCTTCATTCCTGCTCAATATGCCAACTTGCTGACCGGTTTCCCGACCGTCGAGACGCTGATCCGCTCTCTTTATCCCAGTTTCGAGTTCGATCAGCGCTACCACGAGCCGTTTGATTACGCGAACGACACCGACGTCCCGTCTTACACCTGGTCGTACCCCTCGATTCTCGCCGCAGCCGGGATTAAATATTTTCTGGGGGGCTGCGACCAGACGCGTGGACCCATCCTGGACGAAAGTCATTTGCAGGAGCGCTCGCCGTTTTGGTGGGAAGGGCCGGATGGCAAAAAAGTCCTGATGTGGTATTCCGACAGCTACGGGCAGGTTGGCGCTCTGTTCGGGCTTCCACCCGAGGTGCAGGTGGGAAGGGCCTCTTTGCCTCGATTTTTGCAGGTTTACTCAAGCGCGGGCTACAAACCCGATTCTATTCTGCTCTATGGAGCTCAATGGGAAAATTCAGACTTGTATCCGCAGCAGGCGACCATCGTTGGCGATTGGAACAAGATTTATGCGTATCCCAAGCTTCGCTATTCAGGGTTTGCAGATGCACTGGGCGCGATTGCCAAAGAGGATGGAAATTCAATTCCCGTTTACCGGGGCGACGGCGGGCCTTATTGGGAAGATGGCATCGCGTCGGACGCCTATTATGCTGCCATCGATCGCCGAAGCGAGCAGCGCGCGCTATCTGCGGAGAAGATTTCGACTCTCAGCTTCCTGGTGAATTCCCGCGTACGGCCGGATCGCAGCGTCATCAGGAAGATGTGGCAGAACCTTGTCCTGTTTGACGAGCACACCTGGGGCGCGGCGGGCAGCATTTCCAGCCCCGAAAGCGACGAGTCCGTGCGGCAGTTGGCGGTGAAGGACGCGTTCGCAACCAATGCCAGCCGGGAGGTGAATTACGTGATCGAGCGGGACCTGGCCGCGCTCGCCGACAAAATCTACGATCCGCGCGACACGTGGATCGTTTTCAATCCGCTCAACTGGTCGCGGAGCGGGTTGGTGGAAACGGACCTTCCAAAAGGCTTCCAGATTATCGATCTGGCTACGCATCAGAGCGTACCTTATCAGGTCCTCTCGGTGAGCGGGCGAGTGCAGCACATTCGATTCTTTGCCGCGGACGTTCCTCCAGTGGGCTATAAATGCTACGCGATTAAACCGGCGGCTTCGTCTGCGCCAAAGCCCCAACCTCAGTCGGGCGACGTCATGGAGAACGCGTATTATCGTGTGGTGCTGGATCCCGAGAGCGGCTCGGTGAAGAGTATTTTCGATAAGCAGTTGCAGAAAGACCTGGTGGACTCTTCGAGCTCTTATCGGTTCGACCAGTACCTTTACGTGACGGGCGGAGGCACGCCTCCCCGCAATAGATTGCTCTATAGCGATCGCGGCTTGCCGCTGCCCAAGCTGACTGTGCATCCGGCTGGAAGCGGCCGGCTGATCTCGATAACCCGAACTCCATTTGGAGTTGAGGCTCGCTTGGAAAGCTCGGCGCCCAACACGCCCAGGATCGATTCGGAGATCATTCTCTTCAACCACCAAAAGAGAATCGAATTTATCGACCACGTCCACAAAAATCCGGTATATGCAAAAGAGGGCATCTATTTTGCGTTCCCCTTCGCTATGGATCATCCCCAGTTTCGCTATGAGATTCAGAACGGTTATGTGAACCCCGCCGCTGACCAGCTTCCCGGAGCTGGGAAGGAATGGTTTTCGGTTCAGCACTGGGTCGAGGCGCAGCAGGGAGACACCAGCGTCGCCATTGTGCCGATCGATGCTTCGCTCGTCACTTTCGGTGATATTGATCGCGGAACATGGCCGCTCAAATTCGGCCAACGGAAGGGAACGATTTTCTCTTACGTCATGAACAACTATTGGTTTACGAATTATCGCGCGGCCCAGGGAGGAGATTTCACCTTCCGCTACGTGCTAACGAGCCACCCCAACTTCCAGCCGGCGGCCCTGAGCCGGCTAGGCTGGTCGGAAATGACCCCGTTTGAGCTGGATGAAATTATTTCAAACGATAAGGCGGTGAATTCGCCCGAGCCTCTGAATTCCGTCGAGGACAGCTTCGTCCACGTGGAATCGCCAAACGTCGTCCTGGTGACCTGGAAGCGTGCCATGGACCGTCAAGGCACGATCATGCGGTTCCTCGAAGTTGCCGGTCAGGATGGCACGGTGAGTGTGCGAATTCCCTTGATGCAAGTTCAGCAGGCGTGGCAGTGCAATGCGATGGAACAAAACCAAGAGCCGCTGGCCGTTTCCCCCCATGGGTTTCGCTTTGCAGTGCGGCCGTTCGAGATTGCTACAGTCCGCGTTAAGGGAGCTTTGGAGCTCAAATGAAGACAAGTTCGCTCACTTCTTCCAAAGTCAAATGGCGTGGCCGCGAGGCCTTCGTGCTTGCGAACGACTTGGTCCGTTTGGTTACACTCGCAGGCGGCGGCCATATTGCGGAGTTTCAATTCCGGGAACAATCAGGCTTACCTGCGATCAATCCGCTTTGGGTTCCTCCGTGGCGCACGATCGAACCTTACCGATTCAATCCCAGACTTCACGCGAAGCGCTATGGACCTCCTGCAACGGGCAAACTGCTATCGGGTATCACGGGGCACAACTTGTGCCTCGACTTTTTTGGCGCGCCCTCGGACGACGAGGCTCGCCATGGGCTATCGATTCATGGCGAAGCGCCGGTTCTCCGCTGGCGCAAGGCTGGGGCGAGCGCGACTCACCAGGAGTGTCGAGTGAAGCTTTCCGTGCGTTTGCCGGTGGCACAACTCCGCTTCGAACGCGAAATTAAGTTGTGCCGCGGCGAATCGGTGGCCTATGTCCGAGAAACAGTGGTGAATGAGAGGAAGGCCGATCACTTCTTTCACTGGACCCAGCACGTTACGTTAGGTCCTGCATTGCTTGACCCGCGCGCAAGCTCCGTGTGGGTGCCGGCATCCAAGGCGAAAACGTTTCCACACGGGTATGAGGGCAAGGAGCTGCTTGATTCATCCAGAGATTTTATTTGGCCACACGCCCCGAGTGCCAGCGGGAAAACCGTCGACCTCACACGACCCTTCATCCAGCGCGGTCGCGGCTTCGTGGTGACCACCCTCCTCGAGACAAAAAGGGAACTCGGCTATGTCGCCGCGCTGAATCGGAAAGCCAATCTTCTCTTCGGCTATTGCTTCCGGCGGGCCGATTTCCCGTGGGTTGCGATTTGGGAGGAAAACCGAGCGCGGACCTACGCTCCATGGAACGGCCGCTGTCAAGCTCGTGGGATTGAATTTGGCTCGACACCCTTTCCTCTGACCCGACGCGAGGCGTTCGCTCAAGGTCCATTGTTCGGCGTGCCACACTTCTCCGTGGTGCCGGCGCGCAGCTCGCAGACCGTGGATTACATCAGCTTTCTAGTGCTGGTGCCGGAGGATTTTGGCCATTTACGCGACGTGCGGTTGACCGATAGCGAAATCCTCTTACACTATCAAGACGGTCATGGTCCCGTGCGGCTCAGAGCTTCTGCACTTGGCAGGATGTCCGTTGGAGAGAAGAAAGGCAGAGACGCGTGATCGTGGTGTCTATCACGCTTATCTCATGCAACTCTTGATGCCAAGCAGATACGCCTTATCGCCTATCACTTGGCGCTCTTCACTTGCAGCCATAGAGGCCGTCATGATCGCGGTCGCCCGGAGCGTAATCAGGCTACGCCCCGCACAAATGGAATGAAGCAATTGGTGAATCCCAACGGGATAACTGGTCGGGGCGAGAGGATTTGAACCTCCGACCTCTTGGTCCCGAATCAACGGGACCGGGAAAAGCCGGGTGCTGACAGGGGATAGCGAGGCTGATAATCTTGCCTCATTGTGCGCGCGAGCGGCAACCTTCCTGAAATTTACCAACTCCACTTCCTCTTGCGGAATGTTAACCCGCCCGTCTGGCGAAGTATTCTCGTCCGCTGCGACAGCACGATCACCGATCTTCATTACATCCTCCAAATGGCCTTCAATTGGACGGACGCTCATCTTCACCGGTTTGTGATTCGCGGCAAGGAGTATGGAATCGATCGGTCGAAGTACACGGCGTTTCGGACTGATGCGCGCCAGAATCGTTTGACAGATTATCGTTTTCGGCTCAATGAGCGGTTTCTTTACGAATACGACTTCCGCGACTCATGGCAACCTCAGATTCGTTTGGAGGCAGTGAGACCCTGAAATCTCAAGGCTTGCAGATGAACCATGCAGTGACGTTCCTCTCCGATGGGGGAGATGCGGTTCGCGACTTGCAAATGTATCTGACGCCGCAAGCCGAGCACCTGCTCGATTGGCTTCATGTGACGATGCGGTTGACGGTAATTGAGCAGTTGGCGAAGGGCTTGGCCACGGCGGTCAAACCGCCGACGGCCGAGGGCGATGAGCGAGACGCCAGGCTCGATGTCGCTGAGATCAGGAAGAATTTAAAACGGCCCAAATGGAACTTGTGGCGCGGAAACGTGTACCGTGCTCTACAGATGGTTGAGGACATCCAAGTCGACCTGCAATACCTCGAAGCAACGTCAGAGAACACCCAGAAGCTGTTGAAAGCGGCCCGAGAGTTCGGAGGCTATATGGCTGCCAACCGAGCCTTTATCCCCAACTATGATCATTGATTCCGGCACGGGGAAAGAATCTCGACCGCATTTGTGGAATCCACGGTGGAGCAAGTCCTTAGCAAGCGCTTCGTCAAGAAGCGGGCGATGAGATGGACAGAACAAGGTGCTCATCTGCTCTTGCAGATTCGCACCCAAACCCTGAAGGGCGACTGACGTGCGAAGTTCCGGGGCTGGTATGCAGGTATGAAGGAGTCAGGCGAAATAGTCAGGAAGGCTGGGTAGCAGCCGGTTTTTCCTGGTCTCCACGATGTTGCGCTGCAGTGCTTTCATGGCCTCTGCGCTGGGCATTCCTCTGGTCATCGCCCCCTCGAAGAAATAGCCCGAGGCCCAATTGCTGTTGTCGCCGCCGGTGCCAAGGATGATGGCGCCTTCTT
>JAKAWG010000048.1 GCA_021817045.1 Acidobacteriota bacterium | reverse complement strand
CCAGCGTCTTGTGATCCAACTTCCGGGCGTCTCGCTTGGACATACCGGAAGTATAGTCGATAGCCTCCTGTCATCTCTACTTACTTATGCGCGGCTTAGTATGTTGGAAGAGCCGATGCGGGAGTTTAGTTAATATGCCTATGAGAGGCTGTGCCAAACTCTCGACATCTCGGTTCAAGGCGAGGAGTGTACAGATGGTTGTCACTTTAACGCCAGCGACTCGTTGTGGCACGAGGCCTGTGACCGGCTAAGAACGAGCTGGTTTTATAAGCGCGGATTCACCGGCGCGCCGAAGGTCGATCACCTGGCCCAGTCGTTTCAGGTCCAGGCGGATGGTCACGAGGGTGGTCACGGATCCCCCTGCGAGGGTTTGTGGGCTTCCACCTCCTTGTATTATGGGAGCCTTGCGCCGGAGGGATGTCAAGGCGACGCAACGCCGATTGAGCCTATTTTGCCTGATTCCCAGGTGTGGGTCTACGCAAGTGATGAGCCGGGCATTGGCTGGTGGCCTGACCCGCGTAAGCGTGTTCGATGAACACAATTTTTGGCGGAGCAGCCGGTAACAGCTGGAGGCGCCATGAAGACATCAATGCTGATCGTGCTGGGTTCTCTCGTGATGCTACTGATGATGGCGCAGCCACGAGTCCCTTGGGCGCGCAGTGCAGGACGCGCCGACGTTAGTCGCTGCGAGTGCAACGCTTCGGAGGTTCCCCAGGCCAGGGCGCAAACGGTTTTCTATGTTGCGACAAATGGTAACGACGTATGGTCGGGAAAAATGGCCAAGCCGAACTCAAGCGGCACGGATGGCCCCTTTCGAACTTTGCTGAGGGCACAAAAGGCGATCCGTGCTTTGAAAGCCAGCGGAGCGCTTAATAAGCCGATAACCGTATACATTCGAGGCGGCCAATACGATCTCTCAAAACCTCTGGTCTTTACCCCGAAGGACTCGGGCACGCCTCAGGATCCTATTACCTACGCAGCCTTTCCGGGCGAGAGGCCAATCTTAAGCGGAGGAACAGAAATTACCGGTTGGAAGCCAGCGACGAACAGAAAGCTTGTGGCACAAGCCGGGGGAGAGCTTTGGATGGCACGTCTACCGGAAGTAAGGGAGGGTAAGTGGTACTTCCATGAGCTCTTTGTTAACGGTCATCGGAGGCGGCGGGCGCGCAGCCCGAACACAGGTTTTTTCCATGTGGACGGAAAGGTCCGTCTGGGGAAGCGAGCAACATTCAAGTTCCATGAAGGTGATATTCGGCCTAGCTGGGCCGCGCAACGCCATGTCGAAGTGGTCGTCCTGCAGGCCTGGGCGGAACTCAGGATGTATATCCGCAGCGTTGATGAAGTGTCGCACACGGTGACGCTGTCAGGAACTCCAGCTCCGTCAAACCGTGAGGATAATGCGCGTTACTGGGTCGAGAACACGATCGATGCGCTGGACGCTCCAGGTGAATGGTATCTGGACCGGCAGAGTGGGATTCTCTACTATCGGCCCGAGCCGGGAGAAAAGATGAATGGCGTTCAGGTGATTGCGCCAGTGCTGAAGCAGTTGGTGCGTTTCGAGGGATGGAGTGGTGAGGGTTGGGTCCACGACATTCGATTTTGCGGATTGACATTCAGCTATACTGACTGGTCGATAGGTCCGAACGGCTATGCAGACTTGCAGGCGGCCTATGACATTCCGGCGGCGGTTGAAGGGATGGGAACTCGCTCCATCGATATTGAAAGGTGCGTCTTTGCGCACCTGGGAGAGTATGCTGTTGCGTTTGGCGGGGGAGCGAGGCAGTGGTGGGGGATTCGCCAAGGCTCTGAGGATGACCGGATCATCGGGAACGATATGTACGACCTTGGGGCGGGAGGGGTCAAGATCGGTGATCCGAAGGACCCGAACGACCAGGGACAGGCAACAGTGGACAACATTGTCTCCGACGATCATATTCACGATATTGGCCGGGTCTTCCCGGGAGGCGTGGGGATCTGGGTTGGCGAGAGCAGCGACAACACCATCTTGCACAACGAAATCAACAATAGCTATTACACCGGCATCTCAGTGGGCTGGACGTGGGGATACGGGCCGACATCGGCCAGAGGCAACAACATCGAGTTCAACAAGATCTATGACATCGGCCAGGGAATGCTCAGTGATATGGGCTGCATTTATACGCTGGGGGTGCAGCCGGGCACCGTCGAACGAAACAATGTCTGCCATGATGTGAGCCGCTACCGGTATGGAGGCTGGGGGCTTTATACAGACGAAGGCAGCAGCGATATTCTGATCGAGGACAATGTTGTGTACCGTACCGAAGACGGAGGCTTCCATCAAAACTACGGGGCGAATAACATTGTCAGGAACAATATCTTTGCCTACGGGAAAAACTTCCAGATCCGGCGCTCACACGAGGAACCGCATGTGAGTTTCAGGTTCGAGCACAACGTTGTTTATTGGAATTCGGGACAGCTTCTGGACGGAACCTGGGCTGATAACGAATATGACTTCGATCATAATCTCTACTATCGATCCGATGGCCAGCCGATCCGATTTGGGAAGTGGACTTTTGCCGAATGGCAAGCACGAGGTCAGGACCGTCACTCGCGGATCGCCAATCCGTTATTTGTGGACCCCTCCGAAGGAGACTTTGCTCTCAAACCCGGTTCGCCGGCGCTCAGTATCGGTTTCAAACCTATCAATCTCAGTCCTATAGGTCCTCAATAGAGCAGAGCCTCCTCCGGCCTCAACCAGATTGTGCGGAAAGCGAGGCTGTGCGAGTCCTGAGTTGCGGGCTGCTTGGCACTGACCATGTCCATACCAAGCCTAAACTGATACGGACGACGATGTCCCTGCGCACGCGACTTGGCGTGCTTACCTATCGAACTGCATGATGCTTCAGTGATTCGAATCGTCCGCAGAGTTAGCCGAAGTTCGTCACAAAACGGGTTGAACGTACTGTAAGTGCTTTGAAATCAGTTCAGGCCATCGCCGAGTTTTCACTACATTTCAGTTCGAATCTGAGGTGCTCAGGCAGCGAAACCTTCAATCGGTTCAGGAGTTGTTTCTGTTCTGGGCTGGGCTCGGTAATACGCCGTAAGCGTAACTGGCGGCCGTCGGTGGTCGGCAGAACAAGGTCGGCGCTCTGCAGTGTGGAAAGCAGTGCTAGCGCCCGAGCTGGCGAAAGCTCACAATCGCTTCGCCGCAACAGATGTTTCAGCGTCACCCAGAGCGCGTAACCCAGAAACGCCACCAGGATGTGGGCCTTGACCCGAGGCTCGATTTGATGAAACAACGGCCGGATCGACAATTCACTTTTCAGCGCCCGGAAGGCCGCCTCGGCTTCGGTGAGCTGGATGTATTTCCTCCGCAGATCTTCGGCCGATTCGCCCTCCAGATTGGTGCGCAGCAGGTAGGCGCCTTCGCGCGCCTCGCGCCACGCCCGACGTTCTTCGATAAGTTTCCACTCGATCCCCGGCCGACCCTCGCGCTCGGTGAGGCTCATCGTATAAAGATCGGCCACCTGCGGATGACGCGCCTGGATTTTTCCCAACCGTCGCTCAATCTTCGACCGATCCTTCAGTTGGCCATGCTCCACTTGCCGGGTCAGGTTCTTCAGCGCGCGCTCGATGCGCGTCGAGAAGCGGCGGCGAATCGCCCGCTCTTTTTCCCGCCGCGCCGTCGAACGACACAGGACGTAAGTCTCCGTCCCGTTCGGCAGGATCGGGACCAGCTTGGCCTCGACCTCCTCGCGCACCTTCGTCCAACCGTCTTCCAGCAGCTCTTTCTCCACCGCTTTCAGCTTCGAGCGCGGCGTGCCCATCACATATTGGCTGCCCCGCTTCCGCAGCGACGCCAGATTCTCTTCGCTCACGATGCCCCGGCCAAACACCCAGATGCGCCGTGCCCGCCCGTACTTACGCTCCACCATCCGCATCACCGCTTCCAGCGTGGTCGCGTCGGCTCGGTTCCCGTCGAAGGTCTCGTAGCTCAGCGGGAACCCCTCCGCATTGACGATCAGCGCGATCACCACCTGCTTGCAATCGGGACGATGGTCGCGCGAGTAGCCGCGCTGCATCATCGGGTTTTTCTCCGCCTGGCCCTCCACATAGCTGCTCGTCAGATCGTAGGGCAGCACGTCAAACTCGGCGGCGAACAGTTCTCCGTAACGCTGTTTCAGATGCCGCTCCAGTTTCGACTTGTGCGGCAGCAAGTGGTCCAGGCAGCGGTAAAGCCGCGAATCGTTCACCGCCCCGGTGGGAAAACCCAGCAGATCGTCCAGCGCGGTGGCCGGATACCAGCGCTCCTCGATCCCCAATTCGCTCGCCGGGGCGCACAGCCGATTGATTGCCAAAAGCGCCGCCACCCGAGACCACGACACGTCGGCACGCTGCCCGTCGAGCAGCGCTTCCCAAAACCAGTCCAGCCCCAGCCGCTTCCACAGTTCCCAACCCAGAAAACAGTTCCCGAACTGCCGTACCCGCTCCAGCCGAATCTTCTTGACTCAAACCTGCGCCACATCAGGGTCGTTCTCGGGTGGCTCAACGTCGGAAGGGAACAGCTTCAACTGCCGGCGCTCGCCCTGCTCGTTGAAAACCTCGATCGCCTTCAGCCAGCGCGATTGCGCCGAGGACTTCAATTCGCCCAGATAGCCGATCGTGCGCTGGCACGGCCCATCGGGCGTGCGCACCGTTTCCACCAGCGACCAGTACGTGTGAGTTTGGCCGTCCTTTGCAATCCGATATGGTCGCAAGAACATCGCTGCTGATGTTGCCAGCTATCAACAGCCAAAAACAAGAGGGTAGGTTTTCACTACATCGGCTTTCCAGCGAGCTGGAACTGAAAACAAAATGCTTGCCGAATCGTCGGGCGTCAAAATAATCAAAACCGCATCGACCGTGACGAACTTCGACTAGGAACGGCATGGCCACGTTCGATTTCCTCGTGCAGCATTCTTGCGGCTCGTACGGTGGTAACTCTATCTCATCATGACCGTTGCGGTTTGTGTTTTGCTTCAATCGGATCGCCACTGGCAGGCTATACCTGAAAGGGTCGCGTCGTCGGGAGACGACGGCGCATCACAGCACGCCCTCACTCGCTGCCCGCCTGATGTCCGAAGCGTAAGTTTGAAGAACGGCAACGTCCTCGTTACGCTGGAGCGATTTGCCACACATCATTTGATCAATTTGGACCTCCAGATCAATCGTCACCAACTCGGTACAACCACCGCATACGTCCGTACTTCCGAAAGAACAAACGATGCCTGGGAGCCCGTGGCTTGGAAGCGGAGCCTCTGTGGCGCGGTGTCCGGGGAAAACACGTCGATCCGCTTTGCCGGGTTCGTTCCCGGCAAGCGCATTCGGACGCGAACCGACTCGATCACAGGCGTCTCGTGCGCGTTATAGTTGACGAGGTGCAGCATCCTTTGCCGCCGGTCAAAGTGCTCCACGAGATTCGCGACGAGATATTCCGGCCCGCTGACTTCGAGTGGAATGTCACCTCTTGCAGCCCATCGAATGGATTCAAGGAGTTCCGCTGAATTGCCGGGCTGTTTCCAGTACCGGTTGCCAATAGTGAAATACGGCTCCATCTTAGGCAGCGGGCCATCGTATTTTGCCTCCGAAACGTAGACAACTCGCCCCTTCCCACACTCTCGCCGAACAGCAGACTTCGCTGAGGGCGACAGCGCCTTGACCTTTTCTTGTTCATAATCCTGGATGGGTTGCTGCCCCTCAAGAAGCCCCTTCAGACCTGGCTCAACCCTCACACGCCGCCATTCATCGTAAAGGCCAGCCTGTCCGATGCCAACTATCCCTCCGCCATTTTCGACGAAGCTGCGAATCAGAGCGATCTGCTCGTTTGAAAGGCACTCAGAATCCGGCAGGACAACGACTCGGTATCTTGAAAGATCATGGAGCTTAGCATCGAAAATCAGGTCAAATGGCATCCTGCTCTGGATCAGAGCTTGCTCCACCAGGATGGCGCTCAACTGGGCGCGCGCATTGTGATAGGCGATGGAGGCGTAGGAGCGCAGCACCGCGACCGTAGCCACATCCTGCGTTCCAACGTAAAGGTCGCGATTCTCCCGGTAGAACCGGACGTATTTGAGCATTTCGGGGGAAAGCGGGTCTTCACCAACATATCCCAGCGTCTGGTTGAACGACAGGCACTCTGCCATGGCGACGGCGTCTGCGCTAATGTACGTCATCAGAATATTGTTGCAGGCTCTGGCCAGCTTGAAGCTGCGAATCTTTGAAATCAGCCGGCCATCCTTGAGATAACTGGGCGGGTCATCTTCCTCTGACCAGAAAGCGTCGGTCCACTTGAGAAGCCGCGGGTGGTCAATACCGCGCACCCAGGCGCAATTTTCTCCATCAAGGCCACCCGGGTTAATTTCGATGGCAACGTTTCGGTTCAAGGACCTGGCGAAAAGCGATACTTGCTTCAAAGCTCCGGCCATCATTTGGCAGCGGTAATCCACCCATTCCTGAAAGGCGGGATCGGAAATAATCTCCAGCCTCTGCGGCGGATTCTGGAGGTTCCATTGGGGAGGATTCATAAAGTCCACGTTCTCGAAGCCGAAGCGCTCGCGACGCTCCTGCTGCGAATACTTGGCTTTGAGAAAATTCCGGAATCCCTCTACGCACCATCGGCAATGGCACGAGTCGGGCTCAGGGTTCAAGTCGAAGTTATCGAGGTGAATGAAGTCCGTTTTGGCTTCTTCCACCGCGTATCGGACGACTTTCTTGAGGTAATCAAGATATTCCTGGCAGGAAAAGCATGGCCGGTAACGAAACGACTGCTGATACCCGTAAGTGAGCAGGATGGGCAGGCCCGTGACATCCCGCTGAATCCAGTCTTTCGCTCTGGGCTCCTCAGCAAAGAAAGTCTCATACATCATCGTATTCCACTGGATATACGTATCCACTTTCATGCCATAACGGTGGGCAATGGATGCCGCGCGCCTAGCGTCTTCCATTTCAGGCATTTCGGCAACCATGCCGAAGCCTTTGTATAAGTGGGTATGGAAGACTTCAACTCCCTGCTCCCTCAGGTGTCGAATCACCGCTTCACTCTGGGCCTGTTCGTAAATTTCATGAGCGTTGAGCTTTTGCCCGCCACGCCGCACGACGAAGATGTAGGGCTCGTGCGAGAGACCGTAGAGTTTGGGATAGTGCGAGCCGCCAGCATCGATCAGGCCGTTCTCGATCCACTGAGCGCGAGGGAAAAGCGCGGTGGGAGTGTCAGCGTGCAAGGGCGGTGTTTTGAAAAGCGGCGCGCCTGCAGCGCCCGCCATGACATCGCTCAGAAATCGTCTGCGATTCATTTCATTCCTTAACCGGGTGCTATCCGGAGCGACGTGGACATTTGCGCGTGTCCAGCACTCGGTGTATCAGGGCACGACTTCAGTCGTGCTGCCCTCACTGACTCCGATTTCATCGGGGTCCCCCCTCCCGCGCGCGGGAAAGGGGCAGGGGGCGAGGGTGACGCATCTTTTGCGGCACGGTTGAAACCATGCCCTTCCATTCCTGTCGCAACGTTCATGAATAATCCGCACTAGGGCCGTAGACCACATCGCCCCCCAAAATGACACGCTGAATCTCCAGCACCTCACGGTCGAGCCGGAACAGCGTCACATTGGAGGGCTGGCCTTCAGCGATTTCGCGGCACACGTCCGAGCGGGACAGCAAGCTCGCTGGACGAGTTGTGGCAGCCTGCAGCGCCACATGCAGTGGTGCTCCAGTGAACTGCGCGAAGTTGGAAATGGCGCGATCCATGCTCAGCGTTGACCCGGCCATGGACCTCCGGTTCGCAGTCACCACCTGGCCTGTAGAAAGAAGCTCGATCGGCAGCGTGGCCAGGGTGTAGCGTCCGGGCGGCAGCCATGCGACGTGGACCGCGTCGGTGATCAGGATGCAGCGCTCGATGCCTTTAGCGCGAAAAATGACCCGAACCATGTCGGGCGGAAGGTGGAAACCATCGCAGATCAGGCTGGCTTGAAGCCGGTCGATGGCCATCTGTGGCCAAAGCGTGTTTCGGTGGCGGTCGATCATTTGAGGATTTCCGTTACCGAGGTGCGTGCTCAAGGTGGCGCCAGCGCGAACGGCTTCATGAATCTGCTCAGGCGCTGCATCCGTATGGCCCAGCGCGACGACGACACCGGAAGCGCGTGCGCGTCGAATGAACTCCATCGCTCCCGGTAATTCCGGCGCGAGCGTAATGATTGCGATGTTTCCGCCGGCCGCTTGCTGGAGTTGGCAGAACCCCGCCCAATCCGGCGAGCGCATCCATGCGGGATTGTGCGCTCCGTGCGATTCGCCAGGCGAAAGATACGGTCCTTCCAGGTGATAGCACGGCGCCGTCGCCGCGAACTGCGCATCGAGACGTCTCGCGGTTTCAAGCACGCGAAAAGCATTTTCGAAGCCCTCGAAGGTGTTGGTGATAAGGGTGGGGCAAACCGTGGTGACTCCGGTCTTCCATAGCGCCGCGAGGACGCCGATCAAGGCTTCGGGGCGGAGATCGGGATCGGAGAAATCTACGCCAGCGAAACCGTTGATCTGGATGTCTACAAATCCAGGGCTCGCATACGCGGCTCCTGGATCAGGTGATCCCAGCACCTGAAGCGAACTGATTCGTTCACCACGAATTTCAATCCGCGTCAGGCCTTTGCCAACCACATTGGCAGTGAATTCCATACGTTCAAAGACGCAATGGCACCAGCGCGTCGGCCATCTCGCTTTGTCAATCGCCGGTGGCCATCACAATCCGCAGCCGTTTCCCATTCGTGTTCCCGTCGCCACAAAGAATGGAGACCGCTTTCTCGGCTGCCGCCTGGCTTGCGGCCGCCTTCGACGGATAGACTTCAACCTGCGCCCGATCCACGCTGAAAGCCCGCCACGCTCTCCGGTTCAGCGCATCCATTGCCTTGGTCGAGCCAGTTCCGCGCCAGCTTGCGGATGGATTCGAGGTCATGGCTTACCCCTACCAATGTGTAATACACGTGCCGCTCCGACCACCGGTTGAGCTTCATGTCGCGAGCTTCAATGGGATAGTCGCGCGCGGCATTCTTCAGCGGCTTGTCCACAATGTAGTGTGAAAACGGGCCAAAACTGTAGGGATAGGGTGACCCAGGCTTGTAGTTATGGGCTTGAGCGTTGACCCATCCGATCGGCCAGTGATCCCAGCGCGCCGCACCCCACCCCCACCCGCCTGTATTGTTGAAGGAGTGGTCCACCACCTGGCTCTTTTCAGGCGGAAATCCACTTGCTCCTCCCAAGATCGTAAACAAGAACCCCGCCTTGAACGGCATGACCATGGCCAATCCGGGCGAATGGGAAATCTCCAGCAGCAGCCGCGCGTCACCTCGCCGCCGCGCCTGGCCCTCGTTATTCCAGTACACGTCGTAGCGCAGGTCCGAATAGGCGGCAAGCACCGATCCTACGTGGTAACCGCCAAATTCCTCGTTTCGGAAAAACAGATCGCTCCACGTCATCCCGCTCGGTACAACAGTGAAAAAATCAATCGGTTGCCAACTGTATCCGTTCGGATTATCGGGCATGAGCGTTTCGTAGGTCAGGCGGCGCCAGACGTAACCGTTTGGCGAAGCCACGTAGTCTTCCGTGCCGCGCAGGGCCGGCTGGGAATCATCCCACTTGTTCACGCAGCAGTAGTTCCAGCGAACCCACGCCCGCCCGGGACCGCTCTGGACAATATCTACCGAACTGTTGTGCTCCTTTCGGCCATTTTGGTTGAACAGCTCCGCCCAGCCGTTGTTCCCTTCGAAAAATTGGTTGCACAGGCCCACGCCGTTCGGAAGCTCAATCCAGGGGCAATAGCTTGCCTCGTGGCTAAAGACGAACCGGTGGGATCTGTCTTTCCAGACGATTATGATCGCTTTCTTAGGATTGAGGTCCGCGTGGGGCGGGCTGGGAATAAGCGGCCCCTTGTAGCCGCCTGGCGCGTAATCATTTACCTCGAACGCTGCCACATCCGTGATTTCCCGGCGTGCTAGCTCCGCAAGGGTAAGTGGAGAAGGCGTCTCATACCACGCGTCCGGGCCAAACTCAGCTTCGGCGCCTGGAGGCGGAGCCGGCGCCGTATCTCCCGTCTGAGCTAGTCTGGGCCAAAGCGTTCCGGGAACGATTGCGCCACCAGCAAGATTCCGGAAGAATTTTCGGCGTGAAAATGACACCTCGTTTTCCTTTCCCTCGTACTACTACTTAACCCTGCCGCCTGTTTCGGGCGACGGTGTCAAGTTACCGCAGGGTGCGTGGTCGGTGCACATCTCGCGCGGGCCAACGCCTCTCCGGTGCGTCTCATGGTAGCAGACTTCCGACGCGAGAATATAGACACGAATTGCAATCATAGCCAAGCAATATTGCCCAAGATTTTGTCGCAAAACCGTACGCCTGATCTTCACCACGTCTGCAAAGCATACAGATTCTCCCGTACAGTTGCGTCCCCCGGCGCACAAGCTCTCCGATGGCCTGCCGAATCGGGCTGCGCGGCAAGATGCTCATGCCAGGATGCCGCAGTTGGTTGTGGCCGCTGGGCGGCATTTTGAACGAACAATTTCCAGTGTTCGACCGATTTTTCCTTCTAAGCGTCATTTTTTCTATAACTTCGATTTTTACCAACGATTCATTTCGGTAAGTAGTTTGGAATCAGTATGGTGCGTTGGCTACTGGAGTTTGTTGGTAATTGTTCGTCATCATTATCCTTTCTTTTCAATGGATTAACATATCCGCCCCTAAACATCCCTTTTTGCTGTTTTCCGCGCTTCCCAAAGGCTTCAACACGGCAGGGCAGCGCCGCAACCAAACTGCAGATTCCTCGCCCGCTTTGCGGACTCGGACGGACGTTATTACGGGTACGTCGCGACGCGGACGAGAACGTGTCGTGAGCAATCCGAACGGAATCCACCTTTCGTTGCTGGACGCAAAAACGCTTTGCTTTCCTAGTCCAGCCACGCCCGGTGCTCGGCCTCTTGAGGCGTAGGAAGGCGCAGAGAACAAGTTCGTTGCGGGTGAGGCACTCCGGGCTCGCTTGCAATTCACCGTCTCTATGGTGGCACAGTCGAATGAGACAGTGGAGACAGGTGAGACAAATGAGACAGCTTTTTCGGTCTTTGTCGTTCCAGGCGGGGGAAGTGAAGCTCCGCCCATGGCAGACGCTATAATGGCGGCAGCGCATGGTTGTTACCGGGATTTTCGTAACAACGTTTTCTGTAGCGGCGCTCTCTGAGCGCCGAACTACCGGCGGCGAGACGCCGCCGCTACAGCATTGGGAGTCACTATAATATGTAATCTTCATTAGTTGGGAGTGAAGGGATTGCGATGGCTGATTTGAGTAAAACCGTTTTTGACGCCCTGGTGGTTGGGTCGGGTGCGTCCGGCGGTTGGGCGTGCAAGCGTCTGGCGGAAGCAGGACTCAAAGTGGCTCTTCTCGATGCCGGCCCTCCTCAGTCCGACAAGAACTTCACCGAGCATATGCCTGCATTCCAACTCAAATACCGCAACCTTGCGCCGGAAGTGGTTCGGAGGACGCGTCCGATCCAGAGCCAGTGCTATGCCTGCACCGAATACAATTACGAATGGTACTGTAATGATCTCGATGAGCCTTACACGACCGCTCCGAACATGCCGTTTAGCTGGTCAGCGCGGATGCGCATTGGTGGCGGCCGCACGAACGTATGGGGCCGTGTGAGTCTTCGTTACAGTGATTTGGACTTCAAAGCTGCGTCATTTGATGGCTATGGGGTTAACTGGCCCCTCAGCTATAAGGACCTCGAGCGCTATTACGATCTGGTCGAAGGCTACATCGGTGTCGCGGGCCGCAAGGAAGGCAACCCGATCATTCCGGACGGCGTGTTTCAGCCGGAAATGAGCCTGATGTGTTCGGAGGTTATATTCAGAGAACGGGTGAAAGCCAGGACGGGCCGTACCGTCACTGCCGCGCGGACGGCGAACCTTACCAAACCACTGAATGGCCGGCCGCCCTGCCACTATTGCGGGCCGTGTGAACGCGGCTGCGTGACCCATTCGTACTTCAATTCCTCCTTCACCACGTTCCCCGATGCACTCAAGACGGGCAACTGCACGTACGTTCCGAATGCGATGGTCTGGAAAGTCTTGATGGACCCGGGAGCCAATCGCGCTGCGGGGCTGCTCTATATCGACAGGAATTCACGCCAACCGCATGAACTCAAAGGCCGGGCGGTGATCCTTTGCGCGCAGGCCATGGAGTCCGTGCGCATTCTGCTGAATTCCTCCACCCGGCAATATCCGAGCGGATTGGCGAACTCAAGCGGGATTTTGGGCCACTACCTGATGGATCATGTTTCGGGAGCCGGTGCGGCCGGCAAGTTTCCGTGGCTTCCGGGAAAGCCCAACCTTAACGGGCCGAACCGGCCCTGCGGCATCTATGTGCCGCGCTTTCGCAATCTGCCGAACGAGCCGAAGTCGAAGAACTTCCTGCGCGGCTATGGTTACGAAGGAACCGGTAACATCGGTTTCAACCGGGGCGAAAGCGGATTCGGCGCGGCGTATAAACAGGCTGTGTTTGAACCCGTTCACCATCTTGAGGTTGAAGCTTTCGGTGAAGTCCTGGCGCGCTGGGATAACTACGTGGAAATAGATCCCGACGTTGTGGATACCTACGGCATCCCCGTCCTTCGATTCCACATGCGCCATAGAGAAAACGAATTTGCTTTGCTCCGAGATGCAGCGGACGCAGCGGCGGAGATGCTCGAAGCGGCTGGCGCGAAGAACGTCACGCGGCGGTACCATCCGAGACCGCCTGGAGGCGTTCGCCACGAGGTCGGCATGGCGCGAATGGGTGACGACCCAAGAACGTCCGTGCTCAACGCCTTTCAACAGTCGCACGACGTCAAGAACCTTTTTGTTTTGGACGCGGCGGGATTCCCCTCGAATCCCTGCGAGAACCCTACGCTCACCCTCATGGCGCTCTGCGTGCGCTCGTGTGACTATCTCATGCTCGAAATGAAGCGCGGTGCCCTTTGATTCGGGCGACGGACTGGATTAGCACCGTGCAAGAGCTCGAGGATCGGCTGGCCATGCCCAACTCGCGCGACGTGCAGGCTGTTTGCCGCCTGGGGGGGCGAGTTTCTCATCTTCGGTGCCGGCGGGAAGATGGGACCTTCGCTGGCGCGCGGTATCAAATGTGCCTCGGAGGCTGCCGGCGTGCCGTGCCGCGTGATGGCCGTCTCCAGGTTTTCGGCTCCGAAGGTGGTGGAAGATCTTCAGCGCGATGGAATCGAGACGCTAGCCTGAGATTTGTCGGATCGGGTCGCGGTGGCAGAATTGCCGCTGGCCGCAAACGTTCTGTTCCTGGCGGGCCGGAAATTCGGCTCTGCGGGCCGCCCGGACCTCACGTGGATGACTAACGTTGTTCTCCCGGCTTATGTGGCCGAGCGCTATCGTTCTTCGCGAATCGTTGTTTTTTCCACGGGTAACGTGTACCTGCTCGTAAGCCCGGAGGCGGGTGGTTCGACGGAATCTGATGCTCCTGATCCCGTGGGAGAATACGCGCCGTCGTGTCTTGGCCGCGAACGGGTGTTCGAGCACTACTCGCTCCACTTTGGCAGGCCGTACGTTCTTTTCCGCCTGAACGACGCGGTCGAATTACGTTATGGTGTTCTGGCCGATATTGCCCGGCGGGTTTTCACGGGTGAGCCGGTGGATTTGGCGGTTCCAGCATTCAACGCGATTTGGCAGGGAGACGCCAATTCTTACGCGCTGCGATGCCTCGAGCTCTGCTCGTCGCTGCCGCTCGCGTGTTGAACGTAACAGGGCCCGAAATCCTCTCCGTCCGGCGAACGGCCGAGGCCTTTGGAGAGCTTTTCCACCGTGCCCCTATATTTCGTGGCGAGGAAGGCGGCGGGGTTTTGTTGAGTAATGCCTCCCTTTGCCACTCTCTGCTCGGGCGTCCGGAGGTGCCACTGGAGGATGTCACCCAGTGGGTGGCTCGGTGGATCCAGCAAGGCGGAGAAAGTCTTAACAAACCTACGAAGTTTGAAGTAGCGAGCGGACAATTCTGAGAGGCTGACGCGTGAAAGAGAAAATTGATCCTCAAATCCACGCCCTTCTGCGAGGAGGCGTCGTCATCCCCGCGCACCCCCTTGCACTCACCGCGAATTGGCGCCTCGATGAGCGTCGCCAGCGTGCCGTCACGCGTTATTATTGCGACGCCGGCGCAGGAGGAGTCGCCGTCGGCGTCCACACAACTCAATTCGCGATTCACAACCCGCAGGTTGGGCTTCTTGAGCCGGTGCTGAGCCTTGCCATGGAAACGATTCGAGAGTGTGAACGGAAGTCGGGTCGGCGGCTGGTCACGATCGCTGGTATTTGCGGTGAAACTCACCAAGCAGTTTGCGAGGCTGAGCTTGCACGGTGGTTAGGCTATGACGCTGGGCTGCTAAGCCTGGGCCTTGTGCGGCGTGCCTCGACCGAAGACCTGATCGCCCACTGCCGCGCGGTGGCTGAGATCATTCCTGTGATGGGATTCTATCTACAACCGGCGATTGGAGGGCGGATTCTCGACATCATCTTTTGGCGAGAGTTCGTGGAGATCGAGAACGTCGTGGCGATCAAAGTCGCGCCATTCAATCGCTACCAGACACTTGATGTCCTGCGCGCCGTCGGGGCGAGTGGCCGGGTGTCGGAAGTCGCGTTGTACACCGGAAACGACGACAATATCGTGGCAGATCTTCTAACCGAGTTTCGCATTCGGGAGGGGAATCGCACCGTCAGCCTGCGGATTGTTGGGGGTCTTCTTGGCCACTGGGCGGTTTGGACAAAGCGCGCGGTTGAGCTATTCAGCGACATCCTCAATTGCCGTGCCCAACCCAGCCTGGTCGCCGGTGTGCTGAGCCGGTCTGCGGAAATCACGGATGCCAACGCGGCGCTTTTCGACGCCAGGAACAACTTTGCGGGTTGCATTCCGGGAGTGAACGAAATCCTTCGCCGCCAGGGGTTTCTTGAGGGCCGCTGGTGCCTTGATCCCAAAGAGGACTTGTCCCCGGGACAGCTCGAGGAGATTGATCGCGTCTGCGCGAGTTATCCTCACCTGAACGACGACGAATTTGTTTCCCACAACCTGGACCGATGGCTCCGTTGAACCCTCCCGCGGCAAAACAGGTTCGTTTGATGGCGCCATCGGACTTGCTGGCCTGCACGCGCTTGAAGGAACTCGCAGGCTGGAACCAGACGCAGGAGGACTGGCTTCGGTTTCTCCGCGCCGATCCTGAAGGCTCTTTTGTCGCCGAGACTGGCCAGCGGGTAGTGGCTACCGTCACGACGATCACCTATGAAAACCTCATCGCCTGAGTCGGGATGGTATTGGTTGACCCAGAGTTCAGACGGCAAGGCATTGGCGCGACGCTTCTCGCGAGAGCCCTGAGTCGTCTTGACGTAAGAGGCGTTCCCTGTGACAAGCTCGATGCGACATCCGAAGGCAAGCCACTTCACGAAAAGCTGGGATTCCAAGCGGAGTACGAAATCGAGCGCTGGATGCTGTCTCGCCGAGGAAAGGCTTTGACAAAGGTTCCTGCGCCTCCATCTTCTAACGAGGTCTTCGAGTTGGATCGCAACGTATTCGGCGCCGATCGCAGCGCTCTTTTGATGTCGTTTGCGGAGCAAGCACCGGAGTTAACTCTCGTTGAAAGAAGCAACGAGCGAGTAAGCGGGTATGCTTTCGGGCGAAAGGGTTCCGAAGCCGACCATCTCGGTCCATGGGTCGCGCGCGACGGCGCTTCGGTGAGCAAGCTTCTGGATCGTTTCCTCAATCGGTCGAGCGGCGAGGTTGTGTTCGTTGACCTCGTGAAGGCCAACGCGTGGGCAGAACGCCTGCTCGCTGAGCGCGGCTTTCGACTTTCTCGCGCGTTGACCCGGATGTTCCAAGGTGAAAATCTCAATCCGGGCCAACCCGATTCAATCTGTGCGATCGCTGGTCCGGAGTTCGGTTAGCCCCCTTGATCGGACGTAGGAATCTGTTGAAAACCCCGGCCATCTGTCATTTCAAGGAGTTGTCACGTCGCGTTGCGACACCCGCAGGATCGAAAATGCCTCCTTACCCGGCTCGCGGAGTTTACCCTGAGCCCCTTCGCTGCGTTCAGGGCCGCTCGCAAGCGGAAGGGCGAACGGGCTTGCCACCCTCTCCCCACGGTAGAGGGCGTGGCCTTGACGTTTGGGATAAAAGCCCTCTTGCCTGGGGAGGGAGTGACCGACCCTTCGGCTCCGCTCAGGGTAAACTCCGGAGGGCGGGTGAGGGCTCTTGCCGTTCCGCGTCACGCCGACAATTGCTGGTGACCATCAGGCCCCTATGAGGGACCGCCAATCCTAAGTCCCCCGGCCCTGCCCGAGGATATTTACTTGGAGGTTCAGAAAGTGACAAAACGCCTAACTCGCCGAGAGTTCATCAAGTATGACGGAAGCGTCGTCTTCGCAAGTGCCATCTCCGGCAGGCTCAACGCCCGAACAAGTGACGAATCCGGGGCCAGCGATCAGGGTAGGACGGCGGCCACTGGCAACGAACCTACCTCGCCGCCCTGCACGATCCGCATCAACATGAATGAGGTTGTGCATAAGATGGCTGGCGGCGCCGGGGCCTCGTGGCACGCAATGGGACCGACCGCTTATTGGTACAAAGACTTGCTTCCGGGAAAGATGAACCGGAATTCTCGCGGAAGCGGCTGGGGCGGCAATCCTCCGTTAGAGTATGCGGAGGCCTGGAACGATCTCCGACACCACGCTCGATGGCTTGGGTTAAACTTCGTTCGCGTTGAGATTTCCATGAGGATGTATGAGCCTGAGGCCGGCAGGTTTGATTGGCAAAACGACGAGATGCGAACGCTCTACCGCATTCTGGATTATTGCCAGGAGAGCGGCGTCGATGTGTTTTTCACGCAAATGTGGGCCGACGTACGATGGAACGCCTTTGAGGGCGCCGGGCGTCTCCAGAGCGCGCCTAAATCCGTGGCGGCTTTCTCGCACGGTTTGGCGACTCTAATGGACCTTCTGGTCAAGCGCAAGGGCTATACCTGCATTCGCTGGCTGTGCATTGTCAATGAGCCCGGAGCTTCCTGGAGTTGGTGGCAGGGAGAGGATGGCAGGCCTGTGAGTGTGATGCCTGCTCTCCACGCCGTGCGCTCGGAACTGGACAAGCGAGGCATTGGCGTGGCTCTTTCGGGCCCGGATTGGGACAGCCTGGGACACAACAGCCCGGACTTTGACTTCAACGACCGTGTGGTGGGCGCGCTCGATGCCCACAACTACGCGTTCTTCCCAGACGTCGGCCTTCAGAAGCTTTGGGCTGACAAAGCTCACGCACTCGGCATCCCGTTTTTTCAATCTGAATTTGGCACGTGGACAGGAGAAAATCCCTTCGAGAATCCTTGCAGCACAAGCCCTCGAAGTTACCCCAATCAATTGACTGACGCGGAAAAGGTGATCGGAGGAATTCGTGTTGGCGTGGATGGTTTCAACCGATGGAGCTTTGTCAATCGTGGCGATCTCGACGGCCAATGGCAACTCGTCCGGACTTTTGAAACGACCCACTGGGACTATTTCAAACGTGTCGTGCCCGAACCGGTCCCGTACTTCTGCTATGGCATATTGACCCGCTTCATGCCCAAGTATTCCAGCGTGTTCCGAACCGAAGCGGATAGCACCGATTTTGTAGTTACCGCCTTCCGAAGCCCAAAAGGAAATCTAACGGTCTACGTGTTGAACAAATCCAACGCAAATCGGCCGATCGTCCTGAGCTTCGAGGGATTGAGTACGGTCCTTAACCTGTACAAGTATCAGGTAAGCCAGGGCTCCGTTGAAAACAGTAAATTTAAAATGGACCCTCTGGCAATGTACACTGCTTCCAACGCGAGTCCGCAAGTCGCCGACACACTGCCGTTCGACAGTATCACAACTTATTCCACCTACAAGTTGGCGCATTCGGATCCTGGTATTATTGGCGACTGAACCGATGCCGGGAAGGAGTGGCAGGTTGTTGAAGTTTACGGGGACACCTTCTCAGGCTGCGTAGGCGCACTGGCGCGCTTCGTCGGCGTAGGCTTTGACCAACTGCGGATCGGCGTCAAAGAAGTGGTCGGAGGGAGAGAGAATGTAACTCCCGCCCTGCCCGGCGGTCTCAAAGCACTGGCGCACTGCCGCCCGGGTGGCCTCCGGCGTGCAGTTGATGAGGGAATGGAACTGATCAAACCCGCCGATCATACAGACGCGGTCACCAATGCGTCGCTTCGCTTCGGCCAGGTTCACATCCCCGCCCATATCAGCCGGGGTAAACGTTTCCATAGCATCCGGCTTCATGGCGGCGATCCTTTCAAGGAACGGCATCATGCCGCCGCAAGTATGGTAAACAATCCGCTGGCCCGCTTGGTGGGCGAGCGCAATCAGTTCCGAGTCGTATGGCGCCACGTATTCGTCAAAGATCTTGGGTGAAATGACCGTGGAGGAAGCAGCACCGCCGCCCAACTCTACAAGATCAATCTTCGCACCCGCCATCGAACGGATATATACCTTTTTCCGCTCGTGCAGGATGTGCAGGAATTCATGCACCCAGGCGGGATCGTCGTAGGTTTCGAGGATAAGTTGCTCGGTGGGGTAGAGGCAGCAGGCGTCCTGCCAGGCGCCGGGTTGCCCAAACACGTCAAAGCAGGGGATGTGGCTGCGCACCAGTCCGCGCTCGCCGTAACCCTCGGCGACCCGATTGAAGGCCTCCGCGTCGCACCAAGGCTTGGTGACAAACTCACCGATCAGGTCTATATCTCGCTTGTCCTTAATCAGGTACTCGCTGACCCAGGTGGTTTGATCGTTTGATTCTGTCACCATCGTAAGCGTCCCTTTGGGCGTCACAAAACGGTAGCGCTGAGTCTTGCAGGTTCCGTTCGGAAGGTCTTCCCACTCGGTTCGCCAAGAGGCTGACCAGATGCGGCGCGCCTCCAGGAAACCCGGTTCGCCTTGCAAGGGATCGTAATAGTCGCCGGTGCCTGGAGCGGGTTTGTGGAGCACGTGCCAGGTGATTGGATCCAGGGCGTAGCGATCGAAAAATTCCTGCTCGGAAATTCCTCCCTCGTACGTGTCAAGGTAATATTTCATCAGGTGATGCGTGGTTACCGGCAGGCGATCAGCTTTGCCGCGCTGAATGGCGGTCAGTAGGCGCTGCTTTGAACTCATCGGCATAACAAGACCTCCAACTGAGGGATGAGTCCGCCAGCCCTGAGGGTAGTCAGATCCCTGCGAGAATGATAACCTTCAACGTTCTTCTTTTCAAACTGTGAACCGTCTGCCGGGCGAGGCTTGGCGACAACTTTCGATATGGAGGATGGGATGAATCATGGAATGCTAACTCGCAGGCGTTTCCTGGGAAACAGCTTGATGGGCAGCGCTGCGGTGGTGCTTCTGGGCAGGGCCGCGAGCGCGGACGTTGTGGCGAGTGCCGGGACCGCCAGTGTGGCTTTGGCCTTAGCCAGTCATTGGAGCTATATTGGCATCGGGTGGCAGCTTGGCATCGAGTCGTGTGTGGTTTCGGTGATCGATGCGGTGGGGATGGCCGACTGTTCGCCGGGAGTGAGAACTTGCCTAGAGATGGATGCCCACGCCTACGAGCTCATTGCGGAAAACTTTCCGGAGGTTGCCGACAAATTGAAGAGTTACTTGGCGGCGGGAAAAGTCGAGCTTGTAGGCGGAACTTTTGCCCAGCCCCTGGCAACGCTCTTCAGTGGAGAAACAAACCTCCGCCAGATCGTTGTGGGAAGGGAAGCGATTGCCAAGGCTCTGGGTTACGAAATGAAAACCTTCCTGGAAGAGGAGGAATTCAGCCATCCTCAGCTTCCCCAAATCCTGGTGGGAGCTGAATACGAATACGCCAGCATTGCCCAAGTGGATACGTGGGGAAGGGCGGGAGTGCCCTATCTCGATCTCAACGTTTTTCGTTGGAAGGGGAAAGACGGCACGACGATCCGGACGACTCCCAAGAATCCGCTTTTCATGAGGGGCTTGGACCCAAATTTTGCGTCGCTGCCGGCGCTGAAGGAACTTGAAGCTTTAGGGAAAGCGTTGGTTGTGGATTGGGAAGAGTTCGGATGGGATTCAGCGGGAAACCCCGCCTATCTGACCGATTCGAAGAAGTACCAGAAGCTCTCGGAAAAAGTGCAGGTGGAATATCTGACCCTGAAAGAGTACATGGATAAGTACGGCGCCGATCCGAAGAACACGATCTACCTCAGCATGGATCGCTGGACGAAGCTCCTCCCCTGGGGAATCGGTGGCGACCAGTTAAGAGTGATGGACCGGAAGGTAGAAGCGCTGCTGCTGGCCGCGGAGGAGTTCAATGCCCTCGCGCATCATTTCGGGGCTGAAAGCCGCCGAGCTGATTTAGGGCAGGCCTGGCGGGACCTGCTGACCTCGCAGAGTCATGACGTGGCTTTGTGCGAATATTCGCGCTGGCAAGGCAGGCGGATGGCTCCGCTGGATCGAATAAAGGACCATCACAATTTCACTTGGGGCGCGCTCGGATTCAATCATCTTGATGCGGCACAAACGCAGGGTAAGTCAGTTCTCGACAGCTCGCTTCGCGCGCTCGCCGGGCGAATCGGTTCGAGGACCGGGAAACAAGGTGAACTGGCCGCAGTCGTCTTCAATCCCTATGCGTGGGAAAGAACGGGGGTGGCCTACACGGGAAGGATCGATCTCAGAAATCATCCAGCAAAGGCCGTAATGGTGCGTGACGCCTCGGGCCGCGTGATGCCCTCCCAGTTGATCGCAAATGATACCGTTCCCGTTGATTGGGAGAGAGACGCGCAAGGCAATCTGCTGATGGCGAATCTGGCTTTCGTCGCCAACCAGGTTCCCAGCGTCGGTTATGACACTTACTATCTGGACCTCTCATCGGGATCCTCGGAGCCTGCTGAAACGGACCTGAAGGTCGATGCGGATCGGTTTGAGATGGAAAATGAGCACCTCAAGGTGAGGTTGAGCGCGGCGCAGGGGAACATTATCAGCCTGGTGACCAAGCCGAGCGGTCTGGAAATGATGAACGGGTCGGTGCGTCCCTTTCCGGTTTTTCGAGGGCGCGCAAATCCGAATTACCCGATGTCGGGCGGTTCGTCGAACGGCAAGCCGCACCTTACGCTGCGCACGATAGGCGACGTAGTGTTTGACAGCGCATCGGCAAAGCCGACGTTGATCCGATGGGTTGAAAAGGGTCCGATCCGCGCCACGCTGAAAGCGCGCTTTGAGTGGCCCCTGCTAACGTTTGAAACGGACGTTCGTCTTTGCGCCAGGACTCCTTGGGTTGAGGTAGTGAGTCGCATCCTAGCGACTGTGCCGCCGGCCGTAGACCGCGTGGAAGACGGGCGGTTTCCTCTGGAAATAAAAGAGGGGTACTGGATGGACTTTGCTCCCAATCTTGCTCCCAAACAAATTCTGCGCGATTATGCTTTTTCGATTGACGCAACTTCCAAGAATGCGTTTCACTCTCTCACCTTCATGGATCTCGAGGACACCGACCGCGGCTTGCTGGTGCTTCACGCCGGAACACAATATTTCAAGGCGAACGACGTCAGCGAAGGGATTTTCTCGAACCTGCTGATGCGAGAGTGGGAATCTTACTTTTCAGATGAGTTCGGGTGGCCGCCTTATTCGGAATATCGTCATGGGCTGATGCCTCACGGGCGACCGTTCACGAACGCTCAGCGCCTGCGAGCTTCCAGGGAATTCACACAAGAACTGTTGACGGTGGTAGGGCCGCCTGGAACCGGCGCGGCGACCCGCCGGAAGAGCTTTATCAATCTGTCGCCCGAAAACGTGCAACTCTGCGCCTATCGAGAGAATGCGAATGGTGGAATCGAGTGCCGAGTCGCGAACTACGATGACCGAGATGTCGATGCGACCATCGAGGTCGGATTCCCAGTCGAAGCCGCGGCGGAGACAAATTTCCTCGGCCGTAAAATCGCGGAAGTGAAGCGAACGGGAATGCAAGTTAGCTTGAAGGTTCAGCCGTGGGGAGTGCGCACCTTCGAGGTCAGGTGACCGTCGTTGAGGTCGTGGGTTACCGAGGTTTCCATATCATGATGACAACGTCTTCTGTAGCGGCGCTCTCTGAGCGCCGAATTAGCGGCGGCGAGACGCCGCCGCTACAGCGTTGCGAGCCACTATAAGATGTAAACGTCATTCATTAGATGTCGAGGCGGAATGGGACCGCAAAAGCTGGCGGGCTACACCCGCTGCTACGCTCCCAATTGACCCGTTCCGTCGTCGGAGCGGGTAGCCCAGAGGCTCTGCTCGTGAGACCCTCCACTGCAAGATCGTAGATTCTTGTTTTTCTGGCAGGCTTTTTAGGCTACCCGCTCTGGAAGGGACCAAAAATTCCCTTGCATTTTTCGGAAAAGGCACGGTAAGATTTCGTCCTTTGCGCTTTTCTTCAGACGAAAGAACGCGCGAAGAAATCTGGAGTGTGCGCCATCCCGAGCGGAGCGAACCGTGCCGTCGCTTCTTCCTCGCTTCTCCTGTAAGTGAGGCGTTCCGCGGCGTGTGCCATCCCTAAGGCTTTCCATTTCAAGATGGGGTTCGAGCGTAGCAGCAGTCACCGACGTGCACTCGCGTGATTTCAGGTGCGGCAGACCGCGCGTGCACTGGCCAGCAGAGGGGAAAATCCAAACGAAAGGAAGAAAGACCGACAGAACCAAACATGACCAAGCGAATAACTATAAGTGCGATTTTGCTCGTGCTCCTCTGCCTGGCGGCCCGATGGACAGTAATGCACGCCTCCAGCTACACCCCATCACCGTTTATCACATTCATCGATCTCAAGAGCGGGCCGAAGTGGGGCGGACTGAATAACGAAGGAACCATTCTGACGCTTTACGGGAAACGGTTCGGCAGCAGCCGCGGATCTTCTACCGTGACAGTGGGCGGCGGAAGGGTAGCGGCTTACCTGCTATGGTCGGATACGAAGATCGCGGTGGCAATCGGCTCCGGCGCGAATACGGGTAACGTCGTGGTGAGAACTTCGGGCGGCACAAGCAACGGATGGTGGTTTACCGTCCGGCCGGGCAACATCTATTGTGTGTCGACCGGAGGCAATGACGCGCACAGGGGACGGTTTCCGTCTTCCTGCTGGCGGACGATCGTGAAAGCGAAGAACACCATGGCGGCCGGCGACATCACTTACGTGCTCAACGGTGTGACACAGACCAGCTTGGACGGCGCCAAGGCCGCGCTTGAGATTACGACTTCCGGAACGGCGAGCATGCCGATCGCACTGGTCGCTTATCCCGGCGCGAAAGTCAGCATCGGCATCCTGACTTGGGGAAACCGAAGTAACCCCACCCGCGACGGCGTTCACGCGCTTTACAGCAAGCACTGGGTGATTGCCGGCATGTTCATTCAGGGAATTCAGGCCTTTGACTTTACTGGAAACGACCAGGACTGGCGAGTGGTGGCAAATGAAATCACATGTCCTAACGGTTCCGCAGAAATGGCGCGACCTTACACGGCGGACGTGGGCTACGAAGGTTACGGCTGCGTGGTAAGCACGAACCTGAGTGGTTTCGCGTTCTACGGCAACTACGTATTCAATACCGGAACGAACTGTTCTGCCGGTCTCAGGATCAACGGGGGGAACGGCAACGACGCCTGCAAGGCGTACCATGCCGTGTATTTCAGCACCGATTCCGACCACATCGACATGGCCTGGAACACGATCGCACCCAACGGCGGATGCCGCGCCCTGCAGTTCTATTCGACGGATGGAGTGGATCAGTACGCGTTGTCGGTGCATGATAACGTGATCCATAACAGCGTCTGCGACGCCGTGAATTTCGGCACGGTCAACCCGTCCGAGGGTGCCGTCCAGGCGTACGACAACGTCATCTATAACGCCGGCCAGGGCCCCGATCCGGGAGGCGAATTTGCCGACTACGCCTGCTTCTACTCGGCCGACAGCACGAACGCAGGAGGCCGCGGAGCCGGGATCATCGACGTCTTCAACAACACACTCTATAACTGTGGCGCACGGCGCTCGTACTCGAGCTCGGGCGCGTTTGTCAAGGCGGGTGGCGACTCCAGCCTGACTATGCGCCTCCGCAACAACATCGCTTACCAAATTCCTGGGGAGAATTACCTCGCGGGCCCTGCGGCGCAATTCACCGGCACGAGGAATTTGTGGTACGGCGCCGGCCGGGCGCCGGACCCTGCTAAGCTAACCTACAGTCTGAACGTTAACCCCGATTTTGTGGATCTGGCCGAATACAACTTCGACCTGCTACCGGGCAGCCTGGCCATTCGCGCGGGAGTCTTCATTTCGGGTGTCGTGATGAACCTGAACGGCATGATCCTGTCGCCAAGCCGGCCCGACATTGGCGCGTATTGATTGACATTCACTCCAGGGCGCCGAAACGCGGCCAGTTGTGCCACAGTAGGCCGCGTCCAGCCCCAGCGGGTCGGTGAGGGTTGTGGGGTTATTGAGGGCGTAGGCGTAGCGGTTGAGGGACTGAGGATTGGTGATGTCGCCGCCCAAAGGGTCGGGCGAGGGCCAGCGACCGAGGTCGTAACGGTAGAATCTATAGCTCGCGTAATCGACGGAAGCAGCCGTATCGGTCCAGATCGTGCCGGCGAACTGGAAATCGATCAGGCCGGCGGTCTGCCACCAGTTGCCCCACGGAGAGATCATTGCGTCCGTTCCGACCGCCCCGTTGTAGTAGGTTTCCATCGTTATCGAGTCTAGTAGGTTCACATGTGGGAATAGGGTCTCGCCGAATCGATCGGGTACAGCGACGAGCCGCGAGCCAAGATATACCTCGGACATATCGTTTGCAACACCCTGCCAAGTACCGTTCGGGTCATAAAGAAAGTCCCCCGTCCCGGAAGGCCACCGGCTCTGGACCCGCAGGCCCAGGGCGTTGTAGGTGAAGCCGACCGTCGAGCCGCCGTTGACGGTGGCCGCATGCTGCTCGGCATCGTACTGGTAGGTGTTCGTGCCGTCGCCGGTCAGGTTGCCGGCGTCGTCGTAGGTAAAGCCGGAGTCGGTGATGCGGTTGTTGGCGGAATTGAAGCTGTATTGCGGGCAGAGACCTTGCGTCTGCTGGTTTTGCGTGCAGCTCATGTTGCCGTAACGGTCGTAAGAAAACGTCAAATTGTAAGTTGGATTGTCGGGGGCGACGGCGCTAGTCAAGCGATCCAAGGCGTCATAGGCATAGCTTGCGGTGTGGGAAAAGCTGGAATTCACGCTGTCCTCGTAATAATAGCCTACCATGTTGCCGCCATTGTAGCCTCCACTTTGCCCCGGCATGGAGCAGCTCGAAGGAGTGGACTGATATGGATAGCAATTGTATACCAGGCAGTAATCGGCTGCGCGATACCAAAGGCAACCGGGGAAATGATACAATCACGATAGCCTTGCGCTTGGGGGTGCGGGCAGCGGCAAGTTTACCGGGAGTCGCCGCTTACTTCGAGTCTTCCGCAAGGGAGGAGAAATCCACAACGAACTTCGCGGTGGAATATGCGCTGGAGAAGTATAGGGGTTTGGATCCGCGGCTCACGTGCGAGTGAAGCTTATGCGCGAGAAGAATGAAGGACGATGTTCAATATACATACGACTTGGTGCGGATTCTGACCGACGCAAATTTTATGCACCTTATTTTTTAATGAATTCCGCAGTTGCGATAAGGCTGAACCGCTCGAATCCGTCTTCCTCCGGAAAATTCTCGGAGCCCTCGTCCATTTGATCCAAGCTATCAACCAGCGGGAAATGGCGGCGGGGTTTTGCTTGCGCGAACCCGGGGACTTGTTTTCCTGGCGGCACGAGAGGCTCTCGGCGGGTAGAACGGCGGAAGCCCCGAGCAAAGCGGAATTCAGCGGGTAAGAACAGGAGAAGGATGACGAGGCGTTGGCTGGCTTTTGGTTTTGTACTGGCGTTCGCGGTCTTTGAGATGACGGGCTGCGGGTCAAGCTTAACTTCATCATCATCGTCGTCTTCAACTTTAACCTCGACGACTCAAGGCACTCTCCAAGTCGTCGTAACTGATGTGCCGCTGTGCAACGTCATGGCATTCCGGACACTGGTGACCGCTTTGGCGGTGACGCCTAAGGGCACGACAGGATCTAACTCCATCCTCAGCTCGAGCGCCGATATTGGCGTGGACTGGGCAGCGCTGCAGGACACCTCTTCGATTCTCGCCATGACGGCGCAGCTTCCGCCGGCAACCTATACGTCGGGGACACTTACAGTGGCCGCACCAAGCATGTCGCTTTTCGATCCGACGCAGAGCCCGCCTATTGAGTCGATCACGCCTACCTTCAGCACCGAGTCCCTCAACTTCACCATTAATCCGGCCCTGGTTGTTACCGTGGGCAAGGTGAGCGTCCTGCAATTGGAGTTCAACCTTCCGCAGTCCATACAACTGAATTCGCAGGGCCAAGTCTCAACCACCGGCTCGCCCGGCTCGTTGACCGTCAACGTAACACCCGTCGTCAACGCTAAGGCTCTTTCGGCTTCCTCCAGCCAGGGTTTCGGAGAGATGGATGACGTTAACGGATACGTTTTGAGCATCACCAACTCAGCCTTTTCTTCTGGATCTAGTCAGTTCGCGGGCAGTTTCGTTCTTCAGCTCCTTTCCGGGCTGACGACGATTTCTCCCGGCGGTGGCCCTTCCGTGACCGTGGCCGTGCCTTCCAACTGCACGTTCACAGGTTCTCCCGTCAACACAGTCCCCACGGGAACAAGCGGGTGTCAGGTCTACGGCACTCCCGCGCTCAATCAGCTTACGACCGGCAATTTTGCCGAAGTCAACGGTTATCTCGATACCAACGGCGACTTCGTGGCGAATACCGTGGTTGTGGAGGACCGCTCGGACTTGACCAGCGATTTTACTACCTTCCTCGGTGATATACTTTCCGTCACCCGGGGCGCAAACGGCAACGTCACCCAGTTCACCATGACGGTCTCTGACGAGGAGCCAAGCACGGGGTCCGCCACGAGCGGCAACCCGGTTCTCCTGGACAGTCCGCCGCTCATTGTGAGTGTGCCATCTTCGGTGGGATTCCATTTTTCGTCTGCCGCCACCAACTTCGCCGGAGTCACTCCGGACGCGACCTCGCTTGCCGTAGGTCAGCGCGTGGCTGTTTCCGCCACTTATGTGCCTCCGCCCAGCACCTCGAGTGGCGGTGTTTCGACGATCTCGACAACAGCGACTGCCCAGAGCGTGTACATTCCGCTACAAACCGTGTCAGGGAATTTCGCCGAGCTGTTGAGCGCGGGCAGCGATAATGTAACCGGTACGTTTCGCCTGACGCCCTGCTCAACCGTTTTTCAAGGGCAGCCCGTCTACGTCTTCACGTCCGCGCAAACGCAGTTTCAAAATGTGAACGGTCTGGCAGGTCTGACGGCTCCTCCGGAGTTGCAGGTGCGTGGACTGCTCTATTTCGATCAAGCTGGTGGCACGCTGCAAGGCGTGGATGTCCCACCTGGCTCTTACGTGATGCTGGCCAGCGCAGTCCATCAGCTCTGAAAGAGCCACCTCCAAGAGTGTGTTCTCGCTGCCCGGCTTGTCGATCTTCCGTTCCAAACACTGTTGCGGGCTTGGGTTATGCGCATCGTGCTAACCGGATCGCGGGGGCTGATCGGCTCAGCCGTCAGGGCAGACCTTGCTACTGCAGGCCACCAAGTTGATTGTTTGATTTATTCCCCGGCTCCGACCACCGCAGCGCTAGCTTGGAATCCTGAGGCAGGGTTGATCTCACCGACCGTCTTCGAGGACGCAGACGCTGTCATCCACCTTGCCGGAGACCCGATCGCAAGCGGGCGCTGGAATTCCGCCCGCAAGGCTCGAATCCGCTCCAGTCGCGTAGCTGGCACGCTCCTGATTTCACGGACCCTGGCCAAGCTGAGCGTGCCTCCGCGCGTATGGATAAGTGCCTCCGCTATCGGCTTTTACGGCACCCGCGGCGACGAGCTCCTAATCGAGGAGAGCCCTCCGGGCAAGGGATTCCTCGCCGAGGTCTGCCGGGAATGGGAGCAGGCAACCACCACGTCGCGCAAAAGCATTCGCCTGGTGCTGCTGCGAATGGGGATGGTACTGAGCGGGCGCGGCGGAGCTTTGGCACGGATGCTGCCCGCCTTCAGGGCTGGTCTCGGGGGGCCGATCGGGCGCGGACGGCAATATTGGAGCTGGATCGCCATCGATGACGTGGCCGCAATCGTTCGATTCTGCGTCGAAAATCCCGAAATAGAAGGCCCCGTGCTTGCAGTGGCGCCGAACCCCGTGACCAGCCGCGAATTCGCAAAAACCCTCGGCAAGGTTCTGGGTCGGCCGGCGGCATTGCGCCTCCCAGCCGCGATGGCTCGCCTTGGGCTAGGGGCGATGGCCGACGAGATCCTGCTTTCGAGCCAGCGCGCCCAGCCGGCCAAACTCTTAAGGGCAGGATACGCCTTTCACTTTCCCGAGTTGGAAGGAGCGTTGCGTCATGTCCTGTGTCGCTAGACAAAGGCGAAGCTTTCAGGCCAACTTATCCTGCTCCCCGCCGTCCTCGCGTGGACTTGGCGTCGTCAGGTGGCGCCTCCACCTTCCCGGATTTCTTCACCAGGGTGTCTATCGTGGACATGGGAACATAAACCTTCAGCCCCAGACGGACTGAGTGAACACTTCCATTGTTGAGCCAGCGATAGAACGTCGGGCGAGAGACCGGAATCCCCGTCCGGTTCCTGATTGCGAGCCACGCGCTTGAGGCTGGCAACAACTCCGGGTCGCCGCCTAAATCGAGCGGCACCGCTTTCTCAGGCGTCTTCGAACCTTTTCTTACACATCCTTGCACTGGCACGATCGTTCTCACCTCACTTGGATAATCCAAAAGTTTCAGTCCTCGAGGAACGCTTCACGTATCGCCGCTAGCCGGCGACGGTCACGGCTCCGTGAGGTATCAACCTCTACTTCAGGAATTTCAAACCTGCCGCGGTCGAGAACAACGTGGGTAGGTTGATGTGAAGAAAAAAGGATCGGCTCGCGGACCTGGTGATGGTGGTGGAGACACCTGCCGCTCGTGCCTGGAGAGGCTGGAAACACGCAGCCCTTTTCCGCGCAACGCCCGTCGACGGCCGGTGCCGGCTGAACGGCGGGGTGAAATTCGACCTGCCGCCAGGAGGCCGGTTGCGGGGCTGGAGGCAACAGACCAGATACCGGCTGAAAACCCGGTCCGGGAAGCATGGGTCCTGTCGAAAGATTCGCACGTGGTGACGATTGCATGACTTGATCTCCTCTTTGCACATTTGGGACGAAGGGGTTTAGGTTTGGCGAGGGGACGTATGGAGTAAACGTTGCGCGAGGGGATGATGAAAAAGTAGCGGGCGCTCTTCGAGGAGTCCACTTCGGCCGGCACAAGAAAGCAGGGGACGAGCCTTCGAGTAAGTCGGGGAGCCAGCCGAAGACAGCAGTTATTTTGCTTGTAGGCTAGATTTGATCTTTTTCTTGACCTGGCACTTTTTATGATGTAGCCTAGCCTTAAGCAGGCTTGGAAGGGGCGGGACGGGGCGGGCCAGCGACCCGGAGCTAGGTGGCCAATGAATCCGTGGGCACGCTTTCTCCGAACGAAGCGGGCGACTTGTCGCCCAGGTGGCTGCGGGTTGGACTCGCACGCCGCAGCCCAGAGACGGGACCTACTGTATGGCTGCCCGCTCAATATGTCGGCTCTCGACCGAGCTCGGCTGGAGGCCTGGGGCCGTTTGACGGGTTGCCAGGCCGAGGGCGCAATGAATGCCATAGTAGGCAATTTTCTGGCCCCGCCAGAAAGGCGAGCGCCGCGCAAGCGAGGCGAAATGAGCAAGAACGAGGACGATAACATTGCCGTTAAGTACTATACAGTAAACACCGGCAACCTAAAAAAACCATGCGGCCCAGAGGGGGTCGCATGGCATGGAGCGTGCCGGCGGAGGACGCACAGCTTCGTTCCTCCACAGACAAAGGCGTGGAGAATGCTCCCCCTTTCGGCACTTTCCACCAGGAGTTTGAGCGTAGCATCACGCAACGCCCGCTTCTCGGGGGAGCCAGTTACAGGTTTGATTCTAGCCTAGCACTATAGTGATTGTCAAGGAATATTTTCAGACGAGGAGGAATGACATGGCGACGCTTGAAGTTCCGAAGGTTATCCGCAGTGTCCGGGAAAGGTTGGGTTTGAGCCAGGAAGGACTTTCACGGCGGCTCAACGCCACTAAGGGAGCAATCCAGCATTGGGAAAGAGGTCGCAACCAGCCTGACCTGGCCCGACTTTTCATGCTGCGTAACCTGTGTCCGCCCGGCGCGGAACGCAAACAGGTGGATGGTCTCATTCGCCAGGCCCAGGAGCGCGTGGCGGGTACGCCTGAAGAACTGCGGGCGGCGGCAGGCGCGTTTCCGGACTCCGGCTCACAAATGCTGAAGCGCGAAAACGCGCGGCTTCGGCGACAAATCGAGAAGATGCAAAGCTCGATCGAACGTCGCACCGAGCAACTCCGGATTCTCGAGGATCTTGCCACTGAACTACAGCGCGAGGTTGCGGAGTTAAAGGCCACGAAAATGGCTGCAAAGGAAGCTCGTGCGTCGGCGTCTGGCTCCGCCGCGCAATAAGCGACGGTCTGAGCAAGGTGTGTGGTGGAAATGTTTCCATGTCCTGCGCCCCTGGCATTAGCAAATACGTTCTTGCCAGGCAGTAGGGACATAAGCACTTCTGCCGGGGCGTTCATGGGCAACGGGCCTCCGACTGCCCTCGGTCGGGAGTGACGACGAAATATATTTCGGCTCTGGTTTGGCCGCTCGTTCTCCCAAATCTTTCGACAGGTCTCGTCCTGGATTAGGAGGGCTTCCCGAGGATGGCGGGACGGAGCAAAGGCCAGCGTCGTCCCGGCCGTGGCCCCTCTGTTTGCTGTGCTCGGGACGGACTCCAAACCAGGAGCGGAGCCACGAGCCTCACGGTCATGCTCTGGATTTCACCCTGCGACACAACCGAATGCGCCGACTGAGATCTCAATCCCGAAAGGCCGTAATTTGGAAAAACGAACTCGGTTTTTCCTCTTATAATTCGCCTAACCGGCCTGTTTTCTGCAGCTTTAGTCTACGGGAACGAACTCGAAATCTAATCATTTAGATTCAATGACATACGGCCCATTACGGAGTTCGTTCCAGTTCGTTCCAAAAAATTACCATTTATTTTCATTAACTTAGGTGTAGTTCGTTCCAGATCATAACATCTTTTCTTTACCCTGCTGCTTTTCGCAGGGTCCCGAAGTTTGCTGAAATCCCGCCCACGAGTTCTATAGCCTAGTGTACTGGTATCCACCATAGCCGTCAAGGGCGGCGCTCCGCGCCGAAGCCAGCCTCGAGCAAGCGGGAGCTCTGCGAACACGATTTGCGGACAAGCTCTTACATCCGTTGCGGATAAACGCAGCGTTGGCCCCCGACGGGTTCAGTCGAAATGGGCAGGTTGGCACCGGTGAACTCTCCGTCTCAAGGCTCTCGGATCCTCACGGCACGAATGGAAGTAACTACGGGCAGGCAATCCTGTTCGGTCCGGACCAGCATCCGAAGATAACCGTTGGCTAGGTCAAGCAAGCGTTCTGCCTGCCGCTGCCCTCGAATCTCAAGGAGGAGTTCGAAGGCTTTGCGAATGGAGCGTTCAACCGATTTGTGAGTCTTGTTCATGTCAACTTTCCTTTCCCTGTATGCGCCGGCCGTAGCCTGGTGCGCAGCGCTCGTGATCGCCGCTGAGATGCCTCATCCACGGGACGAACTGCTTCTACAGCCGCACAAAGCACAGACTTCAATGTCATATCATATTTCAAAAGATATTGACAATATAGTAAAATCCATATGCCTTAACAACGTGTGGGTTGGGGAACGTGTGGGAGAGTCCCTCGCGTCTCAAAAACTCAGGGCTTGTTCGAGATCGCCGGTCAGATCTTCTGCCGCTTCCACCCCGACTGACAGTCGCACCAGGCCGTCGCTAACGCCTGCTGCGAGCCGTTCCTGGCGCGGGACGGCGCGGTGGCTGGTGGACGCGGGATGGACGATGAGGGAGCGCGTATCTCCTAGGCTGGCGGCGCGCGAAAAGATTTTAACGCGGTCCATCACTTTCTTTCCTGCTTCAAGTCCCCCTTTGACTTCGAAGCTGATCATGGCTCCGAAGGCTTTCATCTGTTTACGTGCAATGGCGTGGCCTGGGTGCGAGCCAAGTCCGGGGAAGTTGACCCGTTCGACCTTGGGGTGAGTGCTCAGGAACTCGGCGATCTGTTGTGCGTTGGCGCACTGCGCAGCCATACGGAGGTGCAGGGTGTGAATGCCGCGCAAGATGAGCCAGGCATTGAACGGGCTGATGACGCCACCGAAATCGCGCACGACTTCGCGGTTCAACTCCGCAATCTTATCGCGCGGGCCGACGATGATCCCGCCCATAGCGTCCCCATGACCGCAAAGATACTTCGTGGCGGAATGGACCACAACCGTCACGCCGAGTGAAATTGGCTGCTGCAACGCAGGCGAGGCGAACGTGTTATCGACAACGAGCGGAAGCTGGCGCGAGCGGGCAAGGGCCGCAAGCCTCTCGATATCGATAATGTCGAGGACCGGATTGCTGGGAGTTTCGAAGTAAATCAGCTTCGTATTGGGCAGGACGGCGCGCTCGAAGTCTTCGATCCGCGTCGCCCCGACAAAACTCGTTTGCGCGCCGAAACGCGGCAGCTTGCGGCTGAAGAAATCATACGCCGCACCGTAAAGCGAGCGGGCGGCCACAGCGTGATCTCCGGTCTTAACGTAGCCGAGCACAGCTGTCGAAATCGCCGCCATTCCGGAGGCGGTGGCGAGCGCTGCTTCGCCAGCCTCGAGCGCGGCCATCTTGGATTCGAGCGCGTGTATAGTGGGGTTGCCGTAGCGCGTGTACATGTATCCAGGCTGCTGCTCTCCGAAGACGGCCGCCATCTCGTCGGCACTCGAGGAGACGAACGTGGTGGACTGATAAATCGGCGTATCCAGGGCGCCGGTGGCCGGACAGGGAGTTTCGCCCGCGTGAACGGCCAGGGTGGGAAAGAGATGGGATCGGTTCATGTGGCACCTCGCTGTACTACTGGTGACCAAAGTTGGCTGCGGCCTGCCTGAAATTTCTCCGCGCATCACTGTAGCACGGGCGTCCCGCCCGTGACCACGGCCGAGACGGCCGTGCTAGGATTCGGTTGCGGCGATGCCGCGTCGTCACAATCCTCTGAGCTGCCCGTGGGGGGACGCGTTTCGATATCCCGTCAGGAGAGAAAACCGAGGAGAGAATGTTGCTTGCGACGGGGGTTGAAAAAACGGTTTTTCTGTCGCACATTAGTCATGGGATTGAGCAAAATACCTGGCTGGCACGGCGAGGACGCTTCCGCGACGTGCGGCGCGTGCCTTGATACCAGTTCATGAACCGATGGTGATAGTATTTTGGGGGTGACTTATGGCTGTTTGTCCTGAATGCGAAGCGGCCATCGACGTTGATGAGGACGAGATTGAGGAAGGGCAGACCCTCGATTGTCCGGAGTGCGGTGCCGAGTTGGAAGTGGTGAGTACGAATCCGGTAGAGTTGAACCCTGTTTTGGACGAAGATGACAATGAAGATGAAGAAGACTGGTAACGTGCATGCCTTCCGAGCTGCAGCGACGGCCCTGTTTGTCCTGCTTGGGCTGCTCGCGTCCGGCGGAGGCCGTCTGGCGGCTAAGAAGAAGCCGCGTGCGACGAAAACGATTTCCGGAGCGGTGCTTGATACCTCAAACAACGGTATCCCAGGCGCCTCCGTGATGCTGACCGATCTTGAGACGCACCACACCGACGGGATTTACAGCGGGCCCCATGGCACCTACTCTTTTTCGGGTCTTGATCCGAATCATGACTACAAGCTTCAGGCGACTTACAAGAATCAAGTATCCGAAGTCCGCGAAGTCAGCTCGCTCGATACCCGAATGCAGATCGTCGTGAACCTGATACTGAAGCACCCTACCGCGGCCCAGAACTCCCAGTGACGAGTTCTTCCTCGAAGCCAGAGTAGTTTCTTCCTCGGCGTGCCGCTGCCTTGTCACCGCCTGTGCCGGGAAAGCCTCAACTTCGTTCCAAGTGCTTCAGGTTTTAGACTGCGAAGTAGAGACGCTTGAACTCACGGCAATGAAATGGGAGAAAAAAACGCGAGAGGCGAATGTAGGCGACCGAGCTCTGCCCGGTGCCGCTTTCAGCCGGCGAGATTTTGCCAAACTCACTTTTGGCACTTTGGGGGCGATTTTGCCAGGGGCACAATCGATGGCGACTGATGCACCCACCGCCTTGGCAGGTGCCAGCGGGGTCGAATTCTATGTTGCGACGAATGGAAGCGATCAGAACCCTGGTACCAAGTCCCGTCCCTTTGCCACGCTGGAACACTCCCGGGACCGTGTCCGCGCGGTAAAGCACTCGAGAGGTTTGCCGACGGGCGGGATTACGGTCTGGCTGCGCGAAGGCGTCTACACGCGCTCGGAAACATTTGAGTTAGGGCCGGAAGATTCGGGCGAAGAAGGTTCGCCGGTGATCTATCGAGCCTACCAGAACGAAAAAGTGCGCCTCGTGGGAGGCAGGTCTATCTCAGGTTTCGGTCTGATCCGGAATGAGGCCGTGCTTCGAAGAATTGAGGAGCGCTACCGGGACAAAATTCTTTGCCTCAATCTGAAAAATCTGGGGATCACGGACTTTGGCCAGTTGCTACCTCGGGGATTTGGGCTTCCCGTGCGCCCCGCGGCGCTGGAACTGTTCTTTCAGGGCCAACCTATGACGCTGGCGCGTTGGCCGAACGACGGATGGGCGAAGATCGGAACACCTCCTGACGGAGCGAACGACAACGGTTTCAACTACGAGGGAGATCGCCCGCTTCGATGGCGTGAAGATGACGACATCTGGGTGCATGGATACTGGATGTGGGACTGGTCTGAGAGCTATTTGAAAGTCGAGTCCATCAATCCACAACAACGGCAAATTACGATCTACCCGGCGAACGGCATACGAGGCCAGGGGTTTAAGCCTGGCCAACGCTACCGCGCGCTTAATATCCTGGAGGAACTTGATGAACCCGGCGAATGGTTTTTGGACCGGCAGACCGGAGAACTATACTTTTGGCCGCCAGCGCCGCTTGGGCGGGACGATATCGATGTGTCGCTCCTTGATCGGCCCTTGGTGCACATGGCGAATGCTTCGCACGTGACTCTGCAAGGTCTGAGCTTTGAGTGTGCGCGAGGGTCGGGCGTCGAGATAGCCGGAGGCTCAAAGAACCTGATCGCTGGTTGCGACTTCAGAAATTTGGGAACCTTCGCCGCCAAGCTTGATGGAGGAACCGCCAACGGCGTGGTTGGGTGCAACATGTCTGAAATGGGCCAAGGCGGCATTATCCTTATCGGTGGCGACCGGCAAACACTGGTGCCAGCCGGACACTTTGCTGTCAATAACCACATTTCCCGATATAGCCGATGGGTTAGAACTTATTCGGCCGCGATCAACATCGAGGGAGTGGGTCACCACGTCGCGCATAATCTAATTAACCAGGCGCCTCACATGGGGATCTTCCTTTCCGGGAACGATCACGCCGTTGAGCTGAATGAAATTCACGACATCGCGTTGGAGACGTCCGACGTCGGCGCGATTTACATGGGAAGGGATTACACGCAACGAGGCAATGTGATTCGGTATAACTACATCCACGATTTGCCCGTGGAAACGTCAGTGAACGCAATATACCTCGACGATTGCTGGAGTGGCACGGAGGTTTACGGCAACGTGGTTTATCGCTCTCATCGTGGCGTTCTGCTGGGCGGAGGGCGAGACAACAGGATTGCTAATAACGTCTTCATCGACTGCCATCCGGGAATTGTTATCGACGCGCGCGGTCTCACCTGGGCTCGGTTTTGGTTCGACGGGCGCGATCCGACCTTGCGCGAACGGTTGGAGGCAGTCCCTTACAATCGTCCGCCTTACAGCACCAGGTACCCGCAGTTGCTTACCCTCTGGCAAGATGAGCCGGCGCTTCCGAAGGGCAACTCTGTGGTACGCAATGTTTGTTACGGAGGGGAATGGATTGAGTTACGAGACGGGCTCAGCGCCAGGGTGATTGAGATCGAGAATAACTACGTCGGGATTAACCCGCGGTTTGTTGATCGTGCGCGGTTGAATTTTCAGCTTCGGGAGGATTCGCCCGCTTATAAGATGGGCTTTCAACGGATTCCCATCGAAAAGATCGGCCTTTACTCGGACGAATACCGGACCCTGGTTAAGTAATTATTTGAATTCCCTGGGCGTCTCACTCACACGCTCCGGGCCCTGCCACTGACTCTCGCGGCGAGGCGAGCCAACCTCAAAGCACAAAGGTAACTTGGACCATGCGTCGGCCTATCCGGAAAATCACATCTTTACCCCCATAGTCCAGCGCGTTGTATTCTTCTAACGGGTTGGTCTTCCTTTCCCAACGTGGCGGGTCCGAATCACGAAGGGACATATACACCGCACCCTCCTTGATTTTCCGTTGGGCTTCGGCGTTCGATGGAAACAGATTGAGCTTAACGAGCAGCCGAAAGAATTTTTCGGGTTCGCAGATGTAGTGAACGACCTTGGGGATTTCCGTAGGAACGCCCTTATCTTCAAACTGGGCTTCAAAATCCTTCTGAGCCCTCAATGCGGCGTCTGCGCCGTGAAAATCGGCCACAATGCGGCGTGCCAGAGCCTTCTTTGCTTCAAGCGGGTGCGTGGACCCGGCGACCACGGAATCCTTCAGCTCAGCGACCTCAGCCGCCGTCAGATCGGTGAGCAGCGTATAGTAGCGCCACATCAATTCGTCGGAGATGGACATCAGCTTACCGAACATCTCAGGCACCGGCTCGGTGATGCCTACGTAATTGCCCAGGCTTTTTGACATTTTGCGCTCGCCGTCGAGCCCGACCAGGATCGGCATCGTGAGCACCACCTGCGAAGTCAGCCCGTATTCTCGCTGGATGTCGCGGTGGACCAGGAGATTAAACTTCTGTTCGGTAGCGCCGAGTTCCACGTCCGATCTGAGCGCCACTGCATCGTAGGCCGTGAGCAGGGGATAAAGCAGCTCGTGAACGGCGATTGGAAGGTTTCGATCCAGCCGGGATCGAAAATCCTCGCGTTCCAGCATCCGGGCAAGCCGGTAATGGCCGCAGAGCCTGACTACATCTGAGCTTGACATCTTCCCCAGCCACTCACTGTTGTAACGAACTTCGGTTTTTTCTCGATCCAGAATCTTGTAAACTTGCTCCAAATACGTCTTCGCGTTCGCGTCGACTTGCTCGCGGCTGAGCGGGGGCCGGGTTTCTGATTGCCCGGTCGGATCGCCGATCATGGCCGAAAAATCCCCGATCAGAAAAATTGCGGTATGCCCCATATCCTGAAAATGTTTCAGTTTCCGCAAAACCACAGTGTGTCCCAAGTGAAGATCCGGCGCCGTCGGGTCCACGCCCAGATACACGCGCAGAGGTTTGCCCGTCTGCGCGGAATTTGCGAGTTTCTGGTTCAGTTCCTCTTGCGAGATGACCTCGGCCGCGCCTTTAGTCAAGTAAGCAAGCTGTTCAAGAGGGGGCTTGAAATCCGCCACTAGTTTTTCTCCGGTGAAATCAGCACACGTCGTCCCTCGATGCGGTAGCGCTCTTCGAGGACGATTCGCAGCGCCTGGGTGTAGATGCGATGCTCCTCGCGGAGAATCCGCTCCGAAAGCGTCTCCACGGTATCGCCGTCCTCGATGGTTACGACCGCCTGCAAGATAACCGGTCCCGCGTCCACCGTCTCGTCCACAAAGTGTACCGTGCAGCCTGTGAACTTCACGCCATACTCGAGCGCCTGCTTCTGTGCGTCAATGCCCGGAAACGCCGGCAGCAATGAGGGATGGATGTTCAGGATGCGCTGAGGAAACCGTCGCACAAAATCGGCGCTGAGCACGCGCATGAAGCCGGCGAGGCAGATGACGTCGACCTGCTTCTCGGCGAGCGCAGCCAGCAAATCGTGCTCGAACTCCTCACGCGTCCTGCCTTGCGAAGGGATGTAGCGAGCATTAAGGCCCATCTTGCGGGCCAAGTCAAGCCCGCGCGCGTCCGGGCGGTTGCTGACGACGAGCGAGATACGTGCTGGAATTACGCTCGCCGCCACGTTGCGCGCAATCGCTTCAAAATTCGACCCGCGGCCCGAGATCAAAACGCCGATATTTGTCATGAGAATCGGCCGCGACCCTCCGCGTCACTGGACCGCCAGGTTGACCGTGGCGCTTTGGGTTGCGGCGGAGCTTCCCGAAGAGCTCGATGATGGCGTGAAGGTCCCGCTGATGGTCACCGTGTAAGCGCCAACCGGCGTGCCGGTGGGAGCAGGATTGCTTCCCAGGAATCCGTAATAATTGTTGCACGCCGCAAGCCCGAGGGTGAGGAGCGTCAAGATGCCCAGCAGGAGCCAAGCCCCACGCCGCTCGCGTTGCATCGCGGCAAAGCCGAGGATAAGCAGGAAAAGCAAAACGAGGCCATCGCGGAACCAACCGCCGGGAGGAAGCATCCGGCGCGGCGCGGCGCGCGGTCCGGAAAACGAATGGGCCGTCGTCGTGATGGTCAGGGCGGAACTGACGGGCGAGTTTCCCGAAGGCGTAACCGAGGCTGGAGAAAAGCTACACTTCGCCTTGCCTGGCACTCCATTTGGGCAGCTAAGCGCAACTGCTTGATTGAAGCCGTTGGAAGGCGTCACAACTACCGTATAGCTGGCGGACTGGCCTGCCGTAATGGTAGCGAGTGGTGGTGTAGCCGAAATCGAAAAGCTCTGAAAGTTGATGGAAACATTCGTCGTCGCAGACTGCCCGCTACTCGTGCCGGTGATGGTAAATGCAACCGGAAAGGTCGTGGAGCTGGAAAGGCCGGATACGGTCACCGTGGTGCTTTGGCCGGGCGTAATCTGGGTAGGATTGAACGTGCACGTAACTGTGCTTGAACAACTGAAGGTGATGTTGCCGCTGAAGGCTGAAAGCACGGCTGCCGCGCTGACTGTGAGGTTGACCGAATCGGTGCCGATCAAAGGCATGGTGGAGGGGCCGCTGGACGACAGGGAAAAATCCGGGAGGGCAGTGCCGGTAAGGCTCGCAGCCGGAGCAGTTCCGGTGAGGTTGCTGGTGAAGCTGACGGCGCCGGTTTGCGTGCCGGTGACGCTGCTGCCCGAGCTGGAGGTTGACGAACTCGTCGGGCTGAACGTCACCAAAATTTGGCAGCTCTTGCCCGGCGAGAGGGTGGAAGGGCAATTGTTCGTTTGGGTGAATGCTCCGGAAATCGTGATCTTGACCGTCGTCAAATCCGCGCTCCCCGTGTTGGTGAGCGTGACCGTCTGCGAGGCGCTTGTATTGCCGACGAGCTGGTCGCCGAAGGTCAGGGAAGTTGGAGAAAAGGTAGCGGCTGGCGCGGGAGTGGTACCCGTGCCGGACAAGGCCACCGGTTGCGGGCTTCCTGCCGCGCTATCGGCAATGCTGAGATTCGCGCTCTCCGCGGCGGTTGTTGAGGGCGTAAAGGTCACGTTAATCGTACATTGCGACCCGCCGGCGGCAACCGACGATCCGCAATCATTCGTCTGCTTAAAATCTGAGGCGTTACTGCCGCCAACAGAGATGCCTGAGATCGAAAGCCCGGCGCTGCCAACGTTCGTGAGGGTTACGGCTTGGGAGGCACTAGCGGAGTTTTGGCCTTGGTTTCCAAAATCCACCTTTGGGGGATTGAGAGCGACGCTCGCGATGTTCGCGTGCGTGACCTTGGCGACAAAGGCGTTACCGGAAGTTCCTATCCCAGCATAAGCAGACTGAAATGCGCCACTCACGGCCGGGAAACTGGTGGACGATGTCGTCCCGGTTACGTAGGCGTCGCCTGAGCCGTTCAGCGCGATGGCCTGCCCGTAATCCGGCCCGTTGCCACCCAGGTAGGTGGAATAGATCAGGCTGCTGCCCTGCGGGTTCAGTTCGGCGACAAACGCGTTCGAGCAAGTCGTGGCGCACGCGCCCTCGCCCAAACTGGATTGGGCAGCGTCGAGCACGGGAAAATTGCTGGAAGACGTGGAACCAGCGACATAAGCGTCGCCCGAGGAATCCAGAGTAATGCCATTTCCCTGGTCGGATAGGTTTCCGCCCAGGAAAGTCGAATAAACCGGTTGAGAGCCCGCGGCGTTGAGCTTGGTGATGAAGGCGTTGGTGTTTCCGGCAAGGTTTGGCTGGAAAGCGCCCGTGGTCGCTGGGAAGTCGCTCGATTGAGTTGACCCGGTCACGAAAGCTTCGCCGGCCGAATCAACTGCGATTCCAAAACCCTCATCTTGGCCGCTTCCCCCGAGGTAGGCGAAATAGGCCAACGATGATCCGCCCGAACTTATTTTCGCCACGAACGCATGATATTTTCCGGGACCTAATGTCGGCGGCTGATAACCACCCGACGGCAGCGTGATGGGGAAACTGGTGGGAGCGGAAGACGTAAATCCAGTGACGTAGGCATTGCCCGATCCATCCACCGCAATGGCTTGGCCCGCGTCGGCGCCTGAGCCGCCCAAATACGTGGAGTAAACCAGCGTTGTTCCCCCTGGATTCAATTCCGACACAAAAGCGTCCGAGCCGCCGCCGGACGTGCTTTGTAATGGATTTTTTACCGGGAAATTAAGGGATTGCGTCGCGCCGGTCACGTAGGCATCGCCCGATGAATCCAGAGCGATTCCATACCCGAAATCACCTCCGGTCCCGCCCAGGTAAGTCGCGTACGTGATCGGAGAGCCGGAAGAGTTCAGTTCCAGAACAAACGCTTCGGATTTTCCCGAGGGCGGCGGCTGCGAGCCTGGGAGTCCCTTGGTGGAGGCGACCGGAAAATCGGGGGAGGAAGTGTAGCCGGTGACGTAAGCGTTCCCGGAGGAGTCGAGCGCGATCCCTGTACCCTTGTCGTAACCTGAGCCGCCAATATAGGTGGAATAGACAAGCCCGGTACCATCGGGCTTCAACTCGCTGACAAAAACATTCGACGCGCCGTTGAGGCTTTTCTGCTCCGGGTTCGCCGTGGGGAAATCGGTTGAGCCCGTGCCGCCGGTAATGAAGGCATCGCCGGAGGAATCCACGGAGATACTCGTGCCACTGTCCCCGCCGCTTCCGCCGAGGTAGGTGGAATAAACCAAGGCCGGATCGATGACTAACGGGAGGCTGCGGTCGTAGGGGCCCACAGCAATTCGGACTCG
>JAKAWG010000047.1 GCA_021817045.1 Acidobacteriota bacterium | reverse complement strand
ACAGCGTTCATCTTGCCACAGCCGAATGAGACAGTGGAGACGCGTGAGACAAATGAGACACTTATTTTGGCGCGGGGAGGAGGCGGGTTCTCATCCTGCGGGGTGTCGCAAAGCGACATGCTCGACTATCCTCCCTATAGGCCAATCATCGTGATCGCACCCATCGCAAAAAGCGCGGTGTATGGCCCCCGGCGTATTATATGGCGCAGCCGTCGAAAGGCCGCAGAGTCCCAGGCGCGGATGCCCTACCCCTCTTCTTAAGGTCGGCAATCTGAGCGTCGCGCAGCGAGCGAGGATTGATCGCCCGCGTCGCGCGCGGCTGAAGCGGAGGCTTGGTCAAATGGCAGAGGGTGCACAGGTCGCACGGCATCAAAGGCTGAGGTGCGCTACCCGCCGCGGCGGAGGCAGCAGATGAGCCGCATCAGCCCCGCGCTACCCGCTTATTTTTCCTTGCTCAGCAAGGACGGCTCAAGGTGGGGAACGATCGCGCTCGCGACGGGGGGCGCGAGAAGCCATAAGCCGGCGTTTGGGGAGCTCGACAGGCCCGCAGGCGGAACGCGAGCGACCCAGATAACCTTCCCCTTTGAGAGTGCGACGATCCTGTTGAGGATTGTCCTCACGGTCTGGCCCCGGGCCTCAAAGTCAAGGGGATGCCCTTCCAAACTCCCGACGCCAGGGCTGTCGCCAACGGTGCTGAAGACCTTGCCGGGGGGGATCGAACTGTATCGCGCGGGGAGCCTGGCCGGGATAGACATCCTGAGCACGGCGTTCACGCGGTTAAGTGTGCCCTCATGTATCTTGATCCTTGGGACAACGAAATTGAGCAGGTTTAGCTCCCACGCTCTTTCGCTGGGACCATAGACGTCCACCACTCCGTCCTCCACAGCCCAACGATATCCAGGCAGAGAGCGTGTGCAGCGGTCAAGCAGCTCCGCGACGCTGCCATCCCTCAGCTCTACGACGACAGGCGAGTGGACGGCTGCCGGCGTGACCATCTCGATGCCCATCGGAACGTGGTATATGCTGGAGATTTCTATCAACGTTGGGACGAGGGACTTATTGCTTTCGAAGTTCTTGACTGGCGCGTTCAATATCTCCTGCAAAGTTGCTCGGCCCGCCGAGGCGGAGGCCGGGCAGGCAGCGTGCAACTGCGCGAAGGCGAGCGCTGCCAGAATGAACCATCCCCGGAACGCACCTCCGCTCTCCCGCCTCATAGACTCCCTCCAAACGGTGTCACTGTCCGTTGATGGTTATGCCGCTGCAAGTGTACACCACCTTTTTTACGTCACTGGTCAGCGCCGTGCCTGACACAGTCCAAGACTGGTTCTCGGTAGACTGACAACTCCCCCCATTGACACATGCGGTAGAGCATATGGAGTACGTGTCAGGGAACTCGCCGTTGGAGCCCGTGTTACCCGTTCCCGTCTTACCGCCGCTCGCTGGAAATGCGCACGTGTTCGTACCGCCTGCGTTAGCCAGGGAGTCGCTAGGCTGAAGGCCCGAGTACAGGATGGGCTGGCCGTACTGGTCGAGGACCTGCCAAGTAATTTCGCGCGTCCAGCCGGCGCCAGGATAGTTGTTTCCGTTGATCGTGACCGTGCAACTGGTGATCGCTCCCTGCGAGACGGTTCCAATGTACTTCAGGCTGGTTGGCACCTGCACCGTAATGGGACAATAGCCGTTCTCCTGCACCTGGGTTGCCTGACAGCTACCGGAGGAATAATCGTAGGTATACTGAGCGTCCCAATAGAAAGCAGAGATCGTCGTTTGCCCCCCGGCGACGGCCGTCATCAGACCCGGCGAAGAATCGCCGTAGGTCTCCACGGTCGCGATCGACGTGCTGCTGGACATCCACGTGGCCACGTCGGTGACATCGTAATAGTACGGTGCGTCGTTGCAATCGACGTAAACCGCCGTCGCGCTGAAATTCTCGGCGGCTCCGGGAAGGAAAGCGAATCCGTAGCCGCCGTTGTTGGGCACCTCTACCGCTTGAAAGCTGTTTGGGCACGAGCAAATGCAACAGTCGTAACTCGAAGCCATTCCTTGCCCGCGCCGGATGACCATGAGGCGGCTCATCACCGGGAGGTTATCCAAACGGACCCAGGTGACCACCCCGTCCGCCGCGCCTGCAGGGAGAATGTTCGTCTTGAAGTCGGCGATCTGCGCGTCGCGCAGCGAGCGAAGATTAATTGCCCGCGTCTCGTGCGCGGCTGAACGTGCAACCCGGCCAAATAGTGCGGGGCGCATCCGCCGTATCAGGGTTCCGAGGCGCAGACCCTTGAGCGTTGCCGGTTCACTGCGCCGGGTGGAGGTTTCTTAGAATTTGCGCAGCCTGGTGCCTGAGCGGGTGCGCGCCGACAGGATAATCCGCCGTCGGCCCCGCAAGTTGGAAGCTATCCCGTTCCGCGACGCGCTTTAGTTCGTTCACCGGCACGAAGCGCGAGTCCGTAATGCCCCGCATGGCGCTCAGTGCGATCTCGCGTCGGTTGTGGTCTGGGTCCTTGAGAAGCCCGGCAAAGGTCTCCCGGACTGCCTCCTCGTCCGACGGCGCGGCAACTACAGCTAGCGTCCGTGCGGCACGCGTGGCCACCCACGGGCTTTTGCTTCTCAGGAATGGTCGCGCGCTTTGTTGAATTGCGGCCAGATCTGGGCGCGACAGCGGTTGCGCGAGCTTCTTTGTCCGGTTGAGTGCCACGAGCTGTGCCAGGATATCCATCAAGGCTTGCTCGGCCTCGTATTCAACGCCGGTGAATCCGGGTAGCCTGATATCTATGCTGCTCAACGAGTCGAGGCGGCGACGGACCTCCGCAATTGCGCTGGCTCCTTGCGAGGCGATCTCCTTGTCCAGCCTCGGGTCCGGCTCGGCGGCTGCGTCCACCAGAGCAGGCACAGCCGATGGGTCGTGCAGTTTTGCCACGGTGCCCAGAATCGAGGCATAGTACTCCGCCCATGGCTCGCCCGCCTCACCCTGTGGAGGGTAAGCTTCCGGGTCCGTCCCCTCCAACTTGTTCCATAACGCCGCGGTCTCACTTTGGAGGAGGTTGATTAGGGCTCGCCGTGCATCGGGACCTATGCTATCAGGGGGGATCGTTGCTAGCTGTGCAACCGCGCGGCTACGGATCTCCCAGCGCGTGTTTGCCAACCCTTGGAGCGCTTGGCTTTGGGGCTGGGTGGGCGAGGGCGGGGCGGTTGCGAGAGTTGTGGCGAAACCGAGCGGGAGCAGCAGCAACAAGCAGGAGAGGCCCCGCTGCCGCCCGGCCATGGCGACCCGGCCAAGTCCTAGTTTCCTGTCCATCCTGACGGGCATGTTCCCCTCCAATCCATGTGCACGTGGGCACTCCCGGATTCGCTCTCGGGCTCGACGCAGGCGCCTTCCACATTTGCGTCGTGTGCGAGCATCTTCCAAGTGGTCGAATCTGATGCGATATCGGCGGCGTCGCCAAAAACGTGCTGGCTGGCGGGCGCGCCTCCCACGTCGGCGTTCTCGGCTGGCTCGCGATAGCCGCTGTTCAGTGTCATGGGCGAACCGTAAGTGTTGCGCGTGGCCTGAAGGCCGTTGAGGAAGCCTTGAAGAAGGATCGCCCAGTTGTACGTCTGGTTCACGTTGAGTTCTGCGAAGGTAAAATCGCTGGTGTGCCCGCTATTGGTGAAGTCCGAGCAGATTGGAATATACGGATTGGGCCACTGTGTCGGATAGTTGTAGTATTCAGAGATGATTGTATCCCGGTCATCGCCGCACCCGGAGTTTTCCACCGTAATGGGACAATAGCCGTTCTCCTGCACCTGGGTTGCCTGACAGCTACCGGAGGAATAATCGTAGGTATATTGAGCGTCCCAATAGAAAGCGGAGATTGTCGTCTGCCCCACGGCGACAGCAGTCATCAGTCCCGGCGAAGAATCGCCGTAGGTCTCCACGGTCGCGATCGAGGTGCTGCTGGACATCCAGGTGGCCACGTCGGTGACGTCGTAATAATAGGGCGAGTCGTTACAATCGACGTAAACCGCCGTCGCGCTGAAATTCTCGGCGGCTCCGGGAAGGAAAGCGAATCCGTAGCCGCCGTTGTTGGGCACCTCTACCGCTTGAAAGCTGTTTGGGCACGAGCAAATGCAACAGTCGTAACTCGAAGCCATTCCTTGCCCGCGCCGGATGACCATGAGGCGGCCCATGACCGGGAGGTTATCCAAACGGACCCAGGTGATTACTCCATCCGTCGCGTCCGCCGGGATTTGATTCTTCTTGAAGTCCGCAACCTGGGCGTCGCGCAGCGAGCGAAGATTAATTGCCCGCGTCTCGTGCGGCTGAAGTTTCAGCTCAGTCAGGTAATAATGAATCCCACCAGCGGCAACCGAAAGACCGATCCGTGCCGGCTTTCCGCTCTCGTTCGTCAGAAACAGGATAGACTCCGTGTTGCTATCCAGATGCCACGGATTCGCACCCGAGCCTGCCCAGCCGTTGCCTTCGTTTTCGACGCGGGCATCCACAACCAGGTTGCTATGCACCTCAACGCTTGAAACTTCTGCTTCCATCGACCCCGGAGCCCCGCTGTATTGGATGCGAATCGAGCAGAAAGGAAGGGGCAGCGGCAACTGGCTCATCACTGCGGCGAGCGAAAAATCCTCCGTGCTATAGCCCGCCACTGTCAGCGGAGCGAGCGTATACATCCCCGTCCTGCCGCCCGTACCCGGGCCCCATTCGGGATGATCGTTCTTATCGCCAGGAACCGGAGGACGGGGGATGACGTGCTCGACCGTCGTACCGCTGGTCTGTGGGCTCGGCGTCGCCGTGGTTGGGCTCGGCTGAGTCGGTGGCGGCGGCTGCGGATACTCGACCGTGATCGTCACCTGCTGTGGGGTGCTCAGGAGATTCCTCACAACGACGCGCGGCGTGAAATCACCCGCGCCCGCAAAGGGCGAATCCTTGCTTGGCACGCCAACGGGGAGTCCCGCCGCGTGCAAGGCGCTCGCGCGCTCGAACTCCGGGAGTAGGAACTCAATGGTCGAGGAAAAGCCCGTGGCCGGGTCCACGATCCGGCCAGTCGCAATCAGCGCCGGGCTCGCGCCAGCCCCCAGGATCGTGATGCCACCCTCGGGCGCTTGCGCCGGGTCAGTGCCGATCCCAAGTAGAAGCTGGTTGATGGAAAGCACCTTGGCCTCATAGGGCGTAAAGGTGAGCGGCTGCGGAAGCTTGTGCTGCCGGCCCTGAAATTCGAGCGTGACCTCAGCAATGACCGGGGCGTCGCTGCCTTGGGCGTAGGTTTCCGTTGGATCGCCGCCAAGTTTCGTAACGGCGCTGGCGAGGTCGATGGAAAGCTTTTGCTCGGGCTGGATAGTCTCGGCGAGGAAAAGCATCTGGGCTGCAAGGCCGCGAATGGCGACGGTCAAATCGATGGGCTTCGGCGAGTCGCTCGCCAGATAGAGCGTCGAGACGTAGCCGTCGGTAAGGTTGTAATAAGGGAAGTCGAGTTCGCGCGGTGCTACGGTGCCGCTGCAACACGAAAGTGCAGTCTGAGACGAGGCCGAGCTGGACGAAAACTGTGCACGAGAAATCGGCGCGGGGAGATAAGCGAAAATCGCTGCGACGACGCCTGCTGCGAGCAACCCCAGAGAGACCGTCCGAAAACTCATCTTCCCCCTCCGAGTCTGACTTTGGCTGTTAACTACCTTGGTATGGCGCAAAGCGAAGCCGCGCCCAATACCCTTTTGCCCTTTCGCTTTTCGAGCGGGCGTTGCTATGCTTACGTCTATGAGCGCGCCCAGCCGCACAGCAGAAAGAGTTCCTCTTGAAAAAATCTTCGGACCCGGAGGATGGCTGGCGCGTCGCCACCCCTGTTATGAATATCGCCAGTCGCAGCTCGAGATGGCCGAGGAAGTGGAATCGGCGATTGAACACCAACGCCATCTGATTGTGGAGGCGGGTACGGGAACAGGGAAAACGCTCGCCTACCTCGTTCCGATTCTGCGCAGCGAGCGGCGGGTAGTGATTTCGACCGGCACTAAGAACCTGCAAGAGCAGCTCTTTTTTAAGGACATTCCGTTTCTCAAGAAATTGGCGCCGCGGCTGCGCGCCACTCTGATGAAGGGCCGGCAGAATTATCTGTGCCGCCAGAAATTGTACGATTTTGAAAAACAGCCGGCGCTTGCCGGAATTAGCGACGTCGAGCTGGTCGCCAGCATCCGCGAGTGGGAGGCGCGCACGGATACCGGAGACCGTGCCGAGCTTCACGATTTGAAGGACTCGAGCGAATTGTGGCCGCGCATTGACGCGCGGCGAGAGGCTTGCACGGGCCAGAAGTGCGCGCAGTTCGAGCGCTGCTTTATCACGCTGATGCACCAGCGGGCGATGGCGTCCGATATCATCGTTGTCAATCACCATTTGTTTTTCGCCGATCTCGCGCTGAAACAGAGCGACTACGCAAGCTTATTGCCGGATTATGGCGCCGTGGTCTTCGACGAAGCTCATGAGATTGAGGACGTTGCCACGCGCTATTTCGGCGTGCAAGTGAGTAATTTCCGTGTGGAAGAGCTTGCGCGGGACACGGAAGCTGCCGCGCGCGCGAAGCAATTGCAGATTCCGGACCTTGATGTGGCCGTTGCTGAAATGCGGCGGCGCGCCGAGCTTTTCTTCTCGCTCTTTCCGGCTTCGGACGGGAGGTCGAGCTTTGACAACCGGGCTGAGTTTCTCGAGCGCCACAGCGGGGCGTATTCGTCTCTGTTGAACGCCCTGGTGCGGCTGGAAAGCGAGTCGGAGCGGGTGCCGAATCGTCCGGAGGAGTTTGCCAACCTGGCGCGGCGCGCCCGCGAGCTGAGGCAGGCCGTTGAACTCGTCTTTGAAGGGCGAGACCGCAACATGGTGTTTTGGTGGGAGCGGCGCGGGCGCGGGGTGTTTGCGGAGGCGACGCCTATCGACGTTTCTGCCATCCTGCGTGAGCGACTTTTCGAGCGGACGCCGTGCGTTATCTTGACTTCCGCGACGCTGGCGGTGGAGGGTAATTTCAGTTTCATCAAATCGCGGCTGGGCCTTGTCAACGCGCGGGAGAAGATTTTTCCATCGCACTTCAACTTCGAAGAGCAAGCGCTGCTATACACACCGGCCCACCTTCCGGACCCGCGGGATCCGGGCTTTTCTCGGGCGGCGGCGGCGGAAGTGTTGAGCCTAGTCAAGGCCACGCGGGGCAGAGCATTTGTGTTGTTCACCTCCTACGCGCAAATGAAGGAAGTTTTCGAGCGCGTCCGATCCCAACTCCAATACCCGATGATGATCCAAGGGAGCGCGCCCGCCCCGGCGCTCCTACAGAAGTTCCGAAAGACCCCGCACGCAGTCCTTTTTGCCACCAGCTCGTTCTGGCAGGGAGTCGACGTGCAAGGACAGCAGTTGAGCGCTGTCATCATTGACCGGCTCCCCTTCGCCGTGCCGAGCGATCCGGTGGTGGCGGCGCGCATCCGGCAAATCAACGAAGACGGCGGTAACGCGTTTAGTGACTACCAGTTGCCCGAAGCCGTCATCGCCCTCAAGCAGGGATTTGGCCGGCTCATTCGCAGCCAGGAAGATCACGGATTGCTCGCCATTCTTGATAACCGATTGGTGCGCAAGTCGTACGGCGCCGTCTTCTTCGCCAGCCTTCCCAGTTACGGGCGGGCGAATCGGCTGGATGAAGTCAGGGGTTTCATGCAAAAATATTAAATACAAATGTAGCTAATTGCCGATAGCCTCTTGTTGCCTGCGGTAGAGGCTCAGGGAGGCGACTTGCTGCTCGCCCTCCTGGTTTAGTGACGCGTTGTGCGCTCTTTCTTCCATGCGGTAGTTTGGGCCGCAAGCGTCCGGCAGGTTGATTTCATGTTCGAAGTTTCCGTAGAGTATGCGTTTGCGGCTGGCCATGCGCTCCGCCACTATAAGGGGAAGTGCGAAAATGTGCATGGGCACAATTACAAGGTCCGGCTAACGGTCGCGGGAGAGAGGCTGGATCAGGCCGGCTTGCTTGTTGATTTTACAGAGCTTAAGGCGAACCTGCACGACTTGGTGGAGCGCTTTGACCATCAATTTTTGAACGATCTCGATCCGTTCGACAAGCTGAACCCTTCGGCCGAGAATCTGGCAAAGTACATCGGCGACGGCGTCAGCGCGCGGCTGGAAGGGCGCGAAGCGCGCCTGCAGTCTGTGACCGTGTGGGAAACGGACACAAGTTCCGCGACTTACCGGCCGTAGCGGGACGCCGAGACGGAACTGCGCCAATGCGGACGCATCGACCAACAGAGCGAAAGCGTGGCGGCAGGTAGAGACAAGTCAAAAAGTCAGCGGCGGCCCTAATGCTATGCTTGCTTTTCACGTTTGACTCTTAACTTTTGCCTTTCCTTAGCAGGTTTGTGCGTTGCCGAGGAGGAGTCCCTTTGGGAATGAGTTTCCGCTCAATCTACAGCATGTTTTCTTCCGATCTGGCGATTGACCTGGGTACAGCGAATTCGCTGGTTTACGCGAAGGGCAAGGGAATTGTCGTGAACGAGCCTTCCATCGTCGCCATCAATAAGGTGACGGGCGAGGTGGAAGCCGTGGGCCGTGATGCCAAAGAGATGCTGGGGCGAACGCCCGGAAACATCGTCGCCATCCGTCCGTTGAAGGACGGCGTGATCGCCGACTTCAAGGTGACGGAAAAGATGCTGAATTATTTCATCCAGAAGGCGCACAACCGCAAGATGTTCGTTCACCCGCGCATTGTGATCGGTGTCCCTTCGGAAATTACCCAAGTGGAAAAGCGAGCGGTTCAGGATTCCGCGATGCGGGCCAAGGCCAGCGAAGTGTTTTTGGTGGAGCAGGCGATGATGGCGGCCATCGGCGCGGGGCTTCCCATCACCGAGCCTTCAGGAAGCATGATTGTTGACATTGGAGGCGGCACGACGGACGTCGCCGTCATCTCCTTGTCCGGCATCGTTTACAGCCGGTCCGTGCGCGTGGCAGGGAACGAGATGGACGAGGCGATCACCGCATACTTAAAGCGCAAATACAACCTGCTCATCGGCGAGCGCACGGCGGAGCAGATCAAGATCGAGCTCGGCTCGGCTTACCCGCTTGAAAAGCCGCTGGCAATGGAGATCAAAGGGCGTCATCTGCTCGAAGGTATCCCCAAGACGGTGTCGATCAACGATGACGAGATTCGAGACGCCCTTTCGGAGTGCATCGCCACCCTCGTCAACGCCATTCGCGTGGCCCTCGAACGAACCCCGCCGGAGCTTTCAGCGGACATTTCGGACCGTGGCATCGTGCTGACAGGAGGCGGCGCGCTGATCAAGAACCTCGACAAGCGCATTCGCGAAGAGACCGGATTGCCCGTCTCGATTGCGGAGGATCCGCTGGCCTCCGTCGTCCTGGGAACGGGAAGAATGCTTACCGATTTCAGTCTGCTACGCCGCGTTGCCATCGTCTGACGGCCGTGCTGGGCAGGTTGCGCCCACATGCTGGAGTTTAACTCTTCGGAAACGCAGCTGTCTGCGTCCCCTCCCCGGCGAGTGCCGGAGATGATGCCGGCGTTTATCAGCCGCCATAGCGCCTTCTTTACTCTCACCGCGGTGCTCGTGGCCCAACTCCTGCTACTCGCGTTCCAGGTGACCGGCAAGCATAACGTGCGCCTGATTAAACTTTGGGCCGTCGCTGCTTTTGATCCGTTCGAGCGCTCAGTCCAGGGGCTGGCGGACAGCGTCTCGGGAACATGGACCTCTTATCACGACCTGAGGCAGGCGCAGCGTGAGAACGAAATCTTAAAGGCCCAGCTTGCGAAGGCGCGGGCGAAGGTGATTGAACTCTCCGAAGAGGGTTTGGAGAACGTGCAGTTGCGCGCAATCCTCGGCCTGCAGCAAAGGCTGCCTCTCCGGAGTAAAGGAGCCACCGTCATCGCCGTCAGTCCGGGCGCAAGCGCGGCGGTGTTCATCGACAAGGGAACTTTAGATGGACTTTCTGCTGATATGCCCGTCATCACTCCGGAAGGTGTCGCCGGCAAGGTTGTTGCTGTCTTTCCTCGTTCGGCACAGGTGCTGCTCATCACGGACCGCTCGAGCGGCGCGGGATGTATGATTGAAAAGACCGGCGCGGAGGGGGTGCTTAAGGGAGGCGGCAACGGATTTTGCCACCTGGATTACATCATGAACGACGAAAAAGTGAAGCCAGGAGACATTGTGGTGACCTCCGGTCTGGATCAGATTTACCCCAAAGGGCTTCTTGTGGGTACGGTAGTGAAGGTTACGGACGGTGACATCTACAAAAACATTCGAGTGAAACCGGCGGCAGCGCTCGATCGCCTTGAAGACGTTCTTGTGATCGTCGGGCCTTCTTCCCGCCACAAGTAGCGGCCGGAACTGAGGCACTGCAAATAAGACCGCTCACGAGTACGACCCATGGCCATCAGCCCCGGCCGGATTTCGCACGCTGTCCCGGATAACCGAAGACGCACGGTCGCCGTTTACCGGGCCCACCCGGTGGCCTTCTGGGTTAGCTTGTTCCTTGGGCTGCTGCTGCAGCTCTCTCTCCCGGTCAAGCTGCCCCTGGCCCGCCTCTTTGATTTTCCCGTCCTCCTCACGATCTATTTCGCCTCAGTACGCCGCAGCAAAATCTTCGGCATTGCTCTTGGCACGGCTCTTGGCCTCGTGCAGGACGCTCTGTCACACGGACTCCTCGGGATGTTTGGATTCGCGGACGCGATTGTGGGGTATCTCTCTGCTCATGCCTCGGTCAGATTCGAGGTGGAGAACCTCGGGACGCGCTATGTTATTGCAGGCGTCCTCGTGCTTGTCCACAGCCTTTTACTGATCGGACTACGGAGCATCCTGTTTCAAGCGCCACCTCCTCTTGTGCCGCTTAACTTGGCGACGATCGTCCTCGTCAATGTTGCGCTGGCCCTTATCATGTATCCCCTTCTGGACCGCTTTAAGTCTCCGGCGTGAATCACGCCACTAACGTGTTCCGTCGCTTTTGCCGATGTAAATTTCAGAGGTCATTATGTCTGTACAGCAGGAAACGGTTGCCGACTCAGCCGCAAAGAGAGACCTGCCTGCGAAGAGCCGGAGCGAGACGCACGAGGTGAAGCCTCCGAGCAATAAATCACAGGCTCTTATTGCGGAGTTCCAGGAAAGACTCCAACATACCATCGACGCCTTCAAGCAAACCGCCGCGAAGCAGATTGCCGATGAGCTTCCCAAGGTTGCCGAGGGGCTTGTCAAGCGCTCGGCGCAGGAGTTTCAGAGGCTGGCTGTGCAGGCCGGCGCGGATTTCAAGGAGGAAATGAGGGCTGCAGGCGCCGAAGTTTCGGAGGAGACTCGGAAGCAGTTTGGCGAGCTGGCACGCTCGGCGCTCGATTCACTGCGATCGGAAGCAAGCACCGCCTCGGCGAACGCGCTGAAGGAGATGACCGCTGTCTTTGAGCAGCGGGTTCAGGAGGCGTGCCAGAATACGGACGCGGCGCTTCGCCCCATCCACGATGCTGCGGAAGAGGCCGTTACCCGTCTGAAGGCGGCCGCCGACGGAATTCAATCCTCTCTCATCGACGAGCACCGGAGGCGGATCGACGAACTTTTCGCAGCGGGCGTCAAGAACCTTGAGCCCAAAGCGCAGCGCTATTTTGCAGATTTTGAACAAAAGCTTGAGTCCGCGCTCGGCGCGTTCAAGCGCGAAGCGGCCGAGCAGCTTGACGCGGAGCTTTCGAAGACCGCTGCCAGCTTCGTGGAGCGCTGCGCCGGCCAACTTCAAAAGCAAGCGGACACCCAAACGGAGCGCCTGCTCGAACGACTTCGCAGCTCGGGCACCGCAGTGGTGGAAGATGCCAAGCACGAACTTGGAGGTGCGGAGCAATCCTCGCTCGAATCGTTTGTGAGGACTTCCAAGTCCGCGAGCGAAAAGACCGCAAACGCGGCCTTGAAAGAGGTGGAAGAACGGACGCGCACCGCCTTGTCGGTTGCGGTGGAGAAGGCCGTCGGACGCTTCGAGGAGGCGAAGCATAAGGTCCTCGATCAGGCCGCGCGAGCCGCCGAGGAACACCAGAAACGGCTTGCGAATCTCTCCACGCAATCGCTGGAAGATTCCGGCCGCAGGATGGACCAGCAGGCCGAGGCTTTTCGCCAGCGACTCGAAGCTGAGATGAAAACGGTCGCCGAGAAATCCCTGGAAGAAATGAAACGTGAGTTTCCCGGGATCGCCAATGGAATCATCGACCAAGCTTCCACCGAAATCCGCAAGCAGGCGGATGCAGCGGCCGACCGCGCGCAGGGCGAGCTAAGCAAATCCGCGTCGAGCATTGCCGAAAAGGCCCGCAAGGAGTTGCTGGGCGAGACGCAATCGTCGCTGCAGTCCCTGCAGGAGACAGCCGTCGAGCAGTACCGTGAACAGGTCCGCCAAGCTGAGAAAGACCTTATCAAAGAAAACCGCAAGAGGCTGGAAGCAGAACTCGATGAATCCCTGAAGAAATACCGCAAGCGCGCCCAAGGGCAGCTCGAAGACCTGACGCGGCTCAGCATGGAGAGGATCGCCCAGGCCGGCCCGCAATTAGAGTCTGTGCCGGTGGCGGCGCGGAGCACACGTACCGGGAGGGTCGCGACGATCCTTGGGGCCCTTGCACCAACGCTCCTTTTCCTCTATTTCGTGAGCCGCCCGATGATGAGGCTGAAAACTGAGCCTCCGGCAGATTTCCTTACCGTCACGACCGACTGGAGCGCGCATTACCCGGACGTGTCAACGGAGTTGGCCACGGCTTATTGGGATTGGGCAGCCCTGCACCTTGCTCCCCAGTATCCCTATGGCAGCCACCTACCTAAGCAGCCTCCAATCGGGTTCGACGTGAGCGGAAAAAATTTTCCCTCGGGTGTGGATGCTGACCTCGCGCGGATGACCTATTGGCAGGAATTGCGCAAGCTCTGGGTGCAGCCGCAATCCTGGGACAAGGTTGAAGTCTGGAACCGCCAGTGAGAGCTTCGGCGTGCACTGTGAGCACTCAGCCTCCCCGCGGAATGCCGTTTTGGATCCCAGCCGTTCTTTCCTTCGTCAACCTGACTTTTGCGGCGCGTCCCAATTATTTGGCAGCGCGCGTAGCGGGGGCGCTGAGCCTGTGCTATGCTCACAGGCTATTTGTCTGCGGCGTCGCTTGCCGCGCCCGGAACCAGCCTGAATCTTTGACGTTCGATCCGTAGAACACAAGTTTCTGATCGGAGCTGATCATGGCGGTAGCAGTGCTCACCAGGGCGGGAGGCAGCCTGTGCCGCGCCACCGTGCTGTGGCTTGCTGCCGATTGACGCGACGCGGCCGGCCGGAAGAGGGGCGTCGGTCGTCTTATTCTTGTGCGGGCCGGGTTCCTCGCTTATAACGGGACAGAAGATCGTGGTGGAGGGAGGATGGGTAATGCTATGAGCACTATGTCAGGGGTATTGATTGGCGCCATTCTGTCCATTGTCGCTGGCGTGGTGAACGGCAGCTTTGCGGCGCCGATCAAGTACGCGAAGAAATGGGAGTGGGAAAACCTGTGGTCTGTCTGGGCGGTGACGGGGATGTTCGTGTTGCCGTGGGCGCTCGTCTTTGCCACCGTCCCGCACGTTTTCTCGCTGTACGGGGGCGCGGGCTCGCACCAACTTGCGCTTCTCGCCCTTTTTGGGGTCGGGTTTGGACTGGCCCAGATATTCTTTGGTTTGGGGATTGCGGCCGTTGGCATCGCTTTGAATTTTGCAATCGCCATCGGTGTCTCAACAGTTTTTGGCTCTGTCGTCCCGTTTATCTCCAAGCACTCCGGCAGCTTCCTCACGCGGCAAGGTTATTTTTTCTTCTTGGGAGTCGTCCTGATGGTGGCGGGAATTGTGCTCTCTGCGATCGCCGGGCGGGAGAAGGGAAAACGGCTTCGCGAGGATTCTACGGGAACTACGGACCCGTCCGCAAGGAAAATGAGCTTTGCGGCGGGTCTGACACTGTGCATTCTGGCCGGTCTGGGCTCGCCGCTCGGCAACTTCGGTCTCGCCTTTTGCACGCCCACCGTCGATCGAGCGGTCGCGCTTGGCGTCAGCGTCACGAATAAGTATAACGTGATCTGGGCGCCGCTCTACACGGCTTCGCTGGTCCCTTACTTGATCTACTGCGCCTACCTCTGGCGCAAGAACCATAGCTGGCGTCTGTTTGCAGCTTCCGAGACGGGCATCAACTGGTTCTATGGGGCTCTGATGGCTTTGTTATGGATGGGCAGCTCGGCGATTTACGGGGTGGCAGCGTCCAGGATCGGGGATATGGGTCCAGCGCTCGGCTGGCCGCTCTTTATGTCGATCATCATTATCACTTCTTCGGCGTGGGGATTTTTCACCGGCGAATGGAAAGGTGCCGGCCGCAAATCCGTAACGATCATGGCTGTGGCGATTTTTTTCCTCGTCGTAGGTTTCGCTACCCTGGCTTATAGCGGGACTCTGGGCTAATGATTCGTGGCACGGCCATCCTGACCGTGGTTGCCCATGGAGAAGGCGCCGTGCCACGCTGGGCATCACAGCGCCTCATCACGCGATCTTCCGCTCGGCCAACTCTCCTGCGAGTTTCTCCAGAGCAACCGTGATAACCGGGCACGAGCCCAATTGTAGAACACGATGCGTAGTCGATCCGAAGAGTGTAAGGTCGACCACGTTTCTACCATGAATGCCCATCACGATCAGGTCCGTCTCCGATTCCGACGCGTACTTGACGATTTGCTCGTAAGCCTTGCCGGCACGAACTAAGAGCTTTATCGTGCAGCATCCGTACGCTTCTTTCGGAATCGCCTTTTCCATCTCAGTCTTGACGTGCGCGGTTTGCACCTCGATATCCTTCTCACCGTGAGGATGCTCGAGCACGTGGAGCAGGGTAAGTTCGGCTTTGTATTCAGTTGCCAGCGAGAGCGCATAGTGCAGCGCGCGTTCGGAAAAAAGCGACAGGTCGGAGCAAAAGAGGATTTTTTTCAGGTGTACTTTATCGCGCTCTTTGTCCTCGGGATTTACGAAATCGTGTTTTGGTTTCCGGACCGTTAAAACGGGGCAGGCCGTGTGACGGAGAACGTATTCTGTGACCGATCCCAAAAGGCCTGGGTTAACCTCTGGGTGGCCGTGTGTCCCCATCGTAATAAGGTCAGCCTTTTTCTCCAAGGCAAGCTGTAGAATCGTCTCGCGCACGGGGCCCACTCGCGCAAGTACGGTCGGCTTGATCCCGGTGTGCGTATGCTCCGCAGCGAACCTCTTGATTTCGTCTGCGGCGTAATCCTCCAGGCGCGGGCTCACCCGAGTGTAAATATTATTGATCCCGCCGTAAGGATACTGGGCCTCCAACGGAGGGATCACGTGCAGGAGAGAAACGGATGCGTGGTAGTGATCGGCCAGCGATTGGGCATAGTCGTAAGCTCTGACCGAAAAGTCTGAAAAATCCACCGGACATAGAATAGATCGGACGGTTAGCATGACGTGCCACCTCCCTCGCAAAGCGTATTCTGGCGCGAAGCGATCGCGCGTTCAGCCACTTTCAGTGTGGAGTGGCAGGGACGCGCATTCAGTGATGCCGGTCACAGAGGTCAAAGTCATGTCATGAGCCTACCTACGTGATTCCCATAGCCACTCCCGAAGCTTCTTGGGAAGGCGATTTCCGCGCCGAGAAGTCACCGCGGTCTCTATGGCTGAAAAACACCAGCCATGGTTAAAAACAACCAGCGCTGGAGGCCGCTTGATGCCATATCCGCTTTGGAGTAACCTCTATGCGGTTGAACCCACAACGGATGGCGGACCCGCGACGCGGGATGAGGTTTGGCTTGCGGCGTGCATCAAATTCAGCCATCAGATCGAGCGCCGCTAGGAGGTGCATCATGGGCTTTTGCTCCCAGCTTTGCGCCGGGCAACCGGTTGCCCGGACACGGGCCAGGTTGTGTGTGTTTCTCACGCTGCTGGGCGCGCCTTTTATCCTCCAAGCTGCCGGGCAAGTGACGCTATCGCCCGGGGTGCGATTGGCCATCCGCCTGGACAACACAATTAGCACAAAGAACCATTACTTCGGTCCCATCATACAGGCGACGCTCGACCAGAACGTTCTGGCGGCCAACGACACGGTGGCCATCCCGGCTGGATCGACCATCAAGCTGGCCATATCCGAATTCAAGCGCGCTGGCCGCATCACGGGTCGCGCCAGGCTGCGGCTGCGGCTCTATTCTGTGGTCATGCCCGATGGCACGGAGGTGCCTCTGGACGGCTACGCAACTCGCCTGGATAACAATCGCAAGCCGGGAAGGGAAGGCACGTTCAAGGGGCACCACGGATTGGTGAAGGACGCTGCCTTTGACCTCACCTCCGTAGCGGCAGGTGCCGGAGCCGGATTAGCGGTGGGTGGGCCGTTGGGGTTGCCCGTTGGTGCGGGCGCTGGGCTCTTGGCCGCCGGCATCTTCACCGTCGCGCGAAGAGGCCCTGACTTGGTCTTGCCCGCGGGCACGGTGATCGAGTTCACCCTCGCTCGGCCGGCGACGGTCTATGCGCCTCTCAATTACGGGCCGGATCCGGCGTTCCCCAGCGAGCGGAGTTCATGGGGCCAGGGTTTGGTTATTCCGCCATCGCCCGATTTGGTTGGTCTTCTGGACCAGCTCAATGACCCGAAAGCCGTGATCGAAAAACTCAACAAGGTTAATTTCCGCAATCGTCCTGACTCGGATCGCGTGTTCGCACTTTATTTGCGGGGAGTCTGCAACCTGAAACTCTCAAATCCCAAGAGGGCGCTAGCCGAGCTTGAGGAGGCTTACGTCGGCGCGAAGAAGCTGAACATGCCCGGCTCCGCGCAGCAAGATATTGCCAGAAGCCTGGTGATGGCCCTGCAGGCTAGCTCCAAACATTGGCAAAGCAGCCCACTCATGGAAGACCCGGAACTGCAGGCGGTGTTGGTCCAGCCTGGGGAAGGTGAGTAGCCATGAAAGCTCTTAAAGTGCTCCTTCCATTCGTCATGTTTAGCCTTGCCGGTGGCGTTTTCGCGCAGAATGCTGACTCCCCGAACGGGCGCGTTGCTCCAGGCGTCGTAATTGTCTCATGGCGACACTTTTCGAGCGCGCCCGCAACGGACCTGCGACCTTCCGGGGCGGATACCCGGATTCTGACAGCAGGCCCAGAAAGTGATCCTCCCGATCCACCTTTGGTGTCAGATTTCAATTCCTCGAATCCTGATTCAGCTCCAGTAGCTTTCAGTTCCGGTCCGGCGAGTTCGGAGTCCGCTAGAGCGTCGGATTCGACGCAGGTGCGAATCACCGAACAGGATATTCGCCACAAGGCTACGCCGCCCCAGCCTGTCCAGATTCCGCTCGCAGATCAGGACGTCACGCCTCTCCAAAGCGAGCCGACCTCAACCTCGCCCGCTGCTCAACAAGCTGAGACACCCCAATCCGAAGTCGCCCTTTTGACGACCGGCTACGAGCAGCGCGAGGCTCAGCGCGACGCACAGTGCCAGCAAATCGAAGCGGAAGCCGCTCAAGACCCGACACTGCAAGCGCTCGCTCAGGTCAAGGAAACGCAACTGTTGCTTGAAGGCGAGCAAGATCGCATGGAAAGTGCTCAAGAGGTTTCGAAGGCGTTTGCAGACCTTGCGGAGAAACTGCGCCAGCGCGCCAAGCAGGTTCAGAGCCTGGCCGAAGCGCGTACTCAGGCAGCCTCGGGGGCACGAAGCCAGATCGCGCAGCTTGATAGCAAGACGCCGCGACTCGACCTGGCACTTCATAACATCGCCATGCTTCCCCAGGACGCACAGAATGATGACGCCATTCGCAGCCTGGACTCCCAACTCACTGAGGCGACTTCCACACGGAAGCACGACGAAGAAGTCTTCGCTCAAGCCAGCCAAGAGGCCCGGGCCCTCAACCAGGACGTTGCCGAACTGAATCGCGCCGCCACAGAAGCGCGAAAAAAGTCCGCCGAGTTTATACAGGCGGCGCAAAATGCGAAGATGAATGAGGGCCGGCTGACTGACCGACTTCAGTTCGCCGTGGCGCGTCAGCGTGCCGGTGCGCTGCTGACGAGTTCCAGCAAGGTGCTGCAATCTTCCGTAGCGCTGACGGGAAACGTGGCGGTTGAAGCGGACGTTCTCGGCAGCACCAAACCTGCGACAAACCCGGTAGCAAACCAGTTGGACCAGCGTCCAGTGGCTTCTTCGGCCTTAACCAGCCAAGGTGTTCCTGATGCTCAAGCAGCCAGCGAAGTCGACCGGCTGCGAGATTGTATCCGTAAGACCGGGAATGTCAATGCCTGCCGTACGAAAGGAGGCCAATAGCCATGAATGGCACGACGCCCTCGCGGATCCTACGCTTTTTTCTCTTGCTGGCTTTATGCACTTTGTTTTTTCACGCCGCCGCTCTTGCAGTACCTCCGTCCTCCGCGGAGACTACCTCTCCGGTAGCGCTCACCAAGCGTCGGGTCCGCCTGTATTTCGAAGGGGCGCGGGAGTCTCTTTCCAAAATTGCGCCTCAAGTTTACGCTTTAGCGGCCGCATCCGAGCGTTGCCGGATAAGCGACGGCTCCAAGGCGTGCGGACTTCCGGAAACCCCGCAAAACAGCACTGGCCTGAAGGAAGTCTTCGACTACTACGTCAAAGGCCCTGTTGATGCTTTTCTGGCCCGTCAGCGCGTCGGCGCTTCCAAGAGCGACTGGACGTGGCAGACCTATTCTACCCAGGAAAGCGGGTCTCCAAGATAATCGCAACGAGATACGCTATCTGGTACGCTGAGGTTTAAGCATGTCTGGCGTCAACCATCGTTTGATCGAACGCGTGGTTCGGCAAGCTCTCGCGCGGTGTCTCGCGGATTCCGGCAGACCGGTGAACGAGCCGTCCGCTTTCCCGGGAGAGCTATTTGTGTCTCCGGAAGTTCGAGGCATAAAGGAAGAAATTGTCCGTGTGGGGAAAAAACTGTGGGCTCGCGAATACGTGGACGGGAACGGCGGCAATATCTCCTGCCGTGTTTCTCCTCATTACGTTGTTTGCACGCCGACTTTGTGCAGCAAAGCAGACATCCGGGAAGAAGACCTCTCGCTGGTCACCCTGGATAATCACAGGGTGATTGGAGAGCGAGAACACACCAGCGAAATTCGCCTACACCTCGAGATTTACAAAGCCGTGCCCGCGGCGCGCGCCGTGGTCCATTGCCATCCTCCGCACGCCACGGCGTATGCAATTACCGGGCAGGTTCCGCCGGGAGAGATTGTCCCGGAAGTGGAAGTTTTCGTTGGGCCGGTCGCCTTGGCTCCCTATGAAACCCCAGGTACAACGGCGTTCGCCGAGACGATTCTTCCTTACGTTCGGCGGCACAACACGATGCTGCTGGCCAATCATGGAATCGTGTGCTGGGCTGATACCGTAACTCATGCCGAGTGGTACGTGGAGGTCGTGGAAACTTATTGCCGGACGATCCTGCTGGCTTCCATGCTGGGCAAGCCTCTCAAAAAGATTCCGAAAAAGAAGGTGGCGGAGCTGTTGAAGATCAAGCAGACGCTCGGGTTGGCAGATGCGCGCTTACCCGTGCAGAAGGAGGCAGCCAAGTTCCAAGCGCAAACCTCGGTCGAAGCGCCTGAAGAAATGTCGGCTCCTCAAGGCTCACGAGCAGTTGACGAGGAGAAATTCGATGCGCTGGTGGCCGGGATAACTGAACAAGTAATCGGTTTTTTGAACCAACGAAGTTGAGATACGCTCACGGAATGCGGAGCCTAAAGCCGGCAATGACGATCAAGCCGAATAGAATGGCATGAGCCAGTTCGCTCTTCCCCAGGCGATGAATTTGTAACGGCTGGTGCATGGTGCGCAATGACCACGCGCCGCCTCGAACGAAAACGGGCAAAAAAGCCAGGAGCACCAAGGTCGGCATAACACCAAGGCGTGCGCTGGCAATCAAGGTCAAACCTGTTAAGACCTCACTGGCGAGGAAAAACATCTTGGTGCGAGAATATGAATCTCGCTTCGAGCCTCGTATCTCCCGGATGCGAAGCTGGACGTAGAGAATCTGGTTGGTGGCGAAGAGGCCGTTCAGAAGCCACAAGACCAATGCTTGGCGTTCAAGCTGCCCGGCCGCGACGGCCCAGCCCGCAATAGCCACAAAGGCCAGGCCAAACGCTCCAATAATTTCGCCGAGCAGTCGGCCAGTTCGGCCTGCACGCTTGACCGCAGCTTGGAACACAAAAAGTCCTGCCGCCGCTGCTGCCGGTTTCCATACAAGTCTCAGCGCTCCAGTGGGCAGCAGCATCCCGCCCGCGATAGCGCCAATCACGGCATAGCTAGAGCCCACCAGCAGCATCCACTGCCATTCCATGAAACTTCGAGGGCGAAACGGCGATGTGGGCAGGCTGTTTTCAAGTGGGGTGCGGAGGCAAAAAGCGGCTATCACCGCAATCGTCAGCCACAGCAAAGGGGGGACGTTGGCTGTGGACGAGAGACCTGCGGCCGCGCCGGTAGCTAAGGAAACCAACAGAATTCCCCAAGCACCGTGTTCGCGCGGCCAAACCAGCGCCCGGCGACGCGCTGGATGAACTTCACGACACCAAGTGGGCACGACGGTCATATACGTCCCATGTGTCCTGGCATTCAACTGAAGCATACCGGCGGATGACACCGATCGTCCATGACTCTTGTCACACCTCTTATACTGCCTAGTCCATGTACGTGAGGGTCTCCGGCGCGGCGTTGATGTAATGGAGAGCTACACAAGCAGAATTCGTGCGTAGGGCAATGCTGGAACGTCTCTTCACAAACTCTCAAGCGCTGGTTTCGATGTCAATGTCGGCGGCGGACAACCTGCCCGCATCAGAGGCGTCAGCCGCCTCCTGACGGGGCGCACGTTCTGCCACCAGCTTTCGGTGTCTGTGCGGCGGTGGCGAAAGCTGAGAACACCTGCTCGACCCGCTTGGAACCGCACTTCGGGCACACCGGGCGACCTCCGCCGCGCGTCAGCACGAGTTTTTCGAAAACCTGCCCGCACTTGGGGCATTTGTATTCAAAGATCGGCATAAAAGATTGAACCCACTCCTTAGACTCGGTTTGACAGTTCGTCGCTTTTCATGAATCGTGTTTGCTCCCGTTGGCACGGAAAGTCATAGAAGACGCTTCCTCTGGAACAGTCGCCTGTTGGGTCTGAATGGCGCTGCCATATCGATTCAACCCGAATTCCAGTCCCTTGTCGAACGCCGCGAGGTTGAGTGCATCTGTTCCAGGAGGAACCAAGTCGCGGATTGCGTTCCTGGCCGCCTTCGGGCTTGTCACACCGGTTATGCCGGTGGTGAATCCCACCATCACCGCATTGAGGATGAGTTTCCGGCCAAGCTCTTCGGCCAAATGGGTAGCCGGGATGCCAAATGCCTTTCCGGCATGTGCTGTCCCATTGACTCTGACCAGATCTTCTTCGTAGAGCAACACGCCGTCAGGCATGAGTCCGGCTGCGAACCGCTCGTGTGCTTCTTGCGACATGACAACCAGAATGTCGGCACGGGTGAGATAGGGGTAAAGGACGGGCTGCTGCGACACGATCAACTGAACGCTGCACGCGCTGCCGCGGGCCTCCGGACCAAAGCTCTGCGTGAGTGTGACATACTTCCCATCATAAATTGACGCCGCCCTGCCGAGAATCATTCCGGCCAGGATTACCCCCTGGCCGCCAAAACCCGCAATGCGGATTTCAGTCGAGTTCATGAGAACCTCCACCGTTCGAGGGCGGCAAGTCCAGCTTCTGCCGGAGCTGCAGGTCCATAGCCTGTTTCAGTGTCGGCCGTTCAATATCGACAAACTTCCCAACGACGATCTCTCCTTGAAGATCAATCTGCACGTCGCGCGTGTTGGCGCCGTTTCGGACGACACTCTTTTGCTTGTAATACCGCATCGCTTCGAGTCCATCGCCGAAATGATTCCGGCGCTGATAAAGCGTGGGACACGGTGCGATGATCTCGATAAAACAGAGCCCTTTCTTCTTGAACGCCTCGCTCATCGAGTGCGCAATGTGGCGAACATGGTAGGCCGTCCAGCGCGCAACGTAAACAGCACCCGAGGATTCTGCAAGGAAGGGCAGGTTAAAGGGGCGCTCGAATGCGCCATAGGGTGTGGTCGTGGCCAGAGCGGCCGTTGGCGTCGTCGGTGCCACTTGGCCGCCGGTCATTCCGTAGATGAAGTTATTCACGCAAATAACCTTGATGTCGGCGTTGCGGCGCGCCGCGTGGATGAAGTGGTTACCACCGATGGCAATTAAATCCCCGTCCCCGCTGTAGACAACCACCGTCAGCTCCGGATTCGCGAGCTTGAGTCCCGTAGCGAAAGGAATGGCGCGGCCGTGCGTGGTGTGAAACGAATCCAGCCGCACGTAACCGGCCACCCGTCCGGTGCAGCCAATCCCTGAGACCACAGCAACCTTGTCGAGAGGCAGTTTAGAGCTCACCAGCGCGCGGGCGAAACAATTCACGGTCGTGCCGATGCCGCAACCTGGACACCAGATATGGGGCATCCGTTCGGTGCGAAGAAACGGCTCCACAGGGTTCACGGGCTGAACGCCGATCGCTTCGCTCATTGAGCGGCCCTCCGGATCTCTGCGAGGATTGTCTCGGGCTCGTGGACAGCTCCACCCCCATGAGATACCAACGATGTGGGCACCCTGCCCCCTGCCGCCCGTTCAACCTCGTAGAACAATTGGCCGTAATTCATCTCAACGACGACAAGGCTTTTCATTCTCCCGGCAAGTTCTCGGATACGTTTCTCCGGGAACGGCCAGACCACAACCGGCCGAAGGAGCCCTGCTCGGATTCCTTCCTCGCGCGCCATTTCGACTGCCTTCAGGGCGACGCGCGAAGTGATGCCATAGGCCACCACCACGATCTCGGCATCGAAAGTATGCTTCTCTTCGCATCGCACAATATCGGCAGCATGGTCGCGAATCTTTCCGACCAGCCGCCGCACCAGTTTGTCTTGCACCTGCCAATCCATCGCCGGATAGCCCCGCTCGTCGTGCGTCAAGCCGGTCATGTGAAAACGGTAGCCCTCGCCCGCCTTCACCATTTCGGGAATGCCTTCAGGGCTAGGCCGGAAGGGACGGTACTCCACCGGCGGCAGCCTGGTGTAACGGCGCGGCAGAACCTTGATCTCATTCGCCGGCGGGATGACCACTTTCTCTGTCATGTGTCCGACACTTTCATCCATCATGAACATGACCGGCGTTCGGTATTGTTCTGCCAGGTTGAAAGCGTCAATTGCCAGGTCAAAGCATTCCTGGGGAGAATTCGGAGAGAGCGCGATAATCTCGTAGTCGCCGTGTGAACCCCAGCGGGCCTGCATCATGTCTGCCTGGCCAGGGAGCGTGGGCAATCCGGTCGATGGACCTCCGCGTTGGACGTCAACGAAGACGCAGGGAGTCTCCGTCATCGAGGCATACCCGATATGCTCCATCATCAACGAAAACCCTGGGCCTGAAGTCACCGTGAACGCCTTCGCCCCTCCCCACGTTGCTCCCACGATTGCAATGGACGCCGCGAGTTCGTCTTCCATTTGGAGGAAAACACCGCCCACGGCGGGAATGCGTGAAGCAAACCGTTCCACGATTTCGGTGGATGGCGAAATGGGATATCCTGCCGCGAAATTAGCCCCCGCTGCCAGCGCTCCCTCGCAGCAAGCCTGGTCGCCATCCAGGAACTGGGTTCCGGTAAGCACCCGATCACCTTTAGGTTTCACTTGCACCCCTCTCCGCAGAAGGAACGGGCCTAGGTTCGCGCACTGCAAAAATGGCAAAGTCAGGACAGTAGAGGCCGCACAAATCGCAGCCCGTGCAGCCCTCCGGCCGGACCAGTTCGGGCGAGTGGTACCCGTGTTCGTTGAACGATGCCGAAAACGAGAGCACCTTCGGCGGGCAGAACTCGATGCAGAAACCACAACCCTTACAGCGGTTCCGATCGACATAGACCCGCCCACGGACTTTACGGCTCGAGATAATCGGCGTCAGGGTTTCAGGCATGACGTATTTATCGGCCTCCAGCCGAAGCCTTCACTGGGCCCAGCTTCGGCTTCATGACGTCAACTAGTTCGTTCACGGCAGCCGCGCTCTTCTGCAAGGCCGCGATTTCCTCTTCCGTGAGCTTGGCTTCAAATATCTTTTCGACCCCTTTTGCTCCGAGCTTGACGGGCACACCGACAAACAGATTGCGTATGCCGTATTCGCCTTCGAGTAAAGCGGAGCAGGGAAGCACTCGCTTCCTGTTGCCCAGAATTGCCTCCGCCATGTCCGCCACGGCCGCCGACGGGGCGTAATACGCGCTGCCCGTCTTCAGGTACTTCACGATCTCGGCGCCTCCCTGTCGCGTCCGTTGCACAATTGCTGCGATCGTTTCCGCGCCCATCAAGTCGGTTAGCGGGATTCCGGCAACGCTGGAATATCGTACCAGGGGCACCATCGAATCGCCGTGCCCGCCCATTACGAACGCCACGACGTCTTCCACCGACACATCCAGCGCTTGAGCCACAAAAGTGCGGAAACGGGCCGTGTCCAGGACACCGGCCATGCCTATCACGCGATTCTTAGGAAATGTGCTTGAATGAAGCGCCACGTGGCACATGGCGTCGAGCGGGTTGGTCACGATGATCAAAATGCTGTCGGGAGAAAACTTCGCCGCCTGCTCGACTGAGCTCTTGACGATCTCGTAGTTGGCCCACAGCAAGTCATCTCGGCTCATGCCAGGCTTGCGGGGAAAGCCTGCCGTCAATACAACAATGTCGGAATTGGCTGTGGGGGCATAATCATTGCTGCCGACGACCTCCACGTCCGCTTTGCGAATCGGGCTGGCTTCAAGGATATCCAGCGCCTTACCTTGCGGCACTCCCTCGATGACGTCCACGAGCGTCACGTCCGCCAATCCTCGGTCAGCGATGCGAAGAGCGCAACTGGCTCCGACGTTTCCTGCTCCCACCACTGTGACCTTTCTTCTCATTCGTGCCTCCTATGATGTTTGTCTCTTAAACCGCAGTTCGCGCGGTCATGTTGTCGATGATCGCCTCGGCGAATTCGCTAGTTCGAAGTTTCACTGCGCCTTCCATCTGACGGTGCAGGTCGTAGGTGACGCGCTTTTGCTTGATCGTTTCTGTGATGCCCAGCTCGATGAGTTGGGAGGCCTCCCGCCAGCCCATGAATTGAAACATCAGCATGCCGCTCAGGATCACGCTGGAAGGATTAATGACGTCCTGGCCGGCATATTTGGGCGCTGTTCCGTGGGTTGCTTCAAACACGCCGTGTTCGTCGCCAAGGTTGGCGCCCGGCGCCATGCCCAAGCCGCCTACTTGGGCAGCGCAGGCGTCCGAGAGGTAATCACCGTTGAGGTTGGGCGTGGCAATCACGTCGTATTCGTTCGGGCGCAAAAGCACCTGCTGGAACATTGAGTCGGCGATACGGTCTTTCACCAAAATCTTGCCGGACGGCACGTTTGCTCCCACGTCCGCTTCCATAACACAAACATCCGCAAACTCTTCTTTCACCAGCTCGTAACCCCAATCCCGAAATGCGCCTTCGGTGAATTTCATGATGTTACCTTTATGGACAAACGTCACGCTTTTCCGTCCGTTTTCGAGTGCATACTGGATGGCGCGCCGGATCAGGCGCTTGGAGCCGCGTACGCTCACCGGCTTGATCCCGATGCCAGAGTCTTCGGGAATGTTTTTTCCCATCGTCCGATTAAGGAAATCGATGACCTTTGCTGCCCCTGGGGTTCCCTGTTGCCATTCGATGCCCGCGTAAACGTCCTCCGTGTTTTCCCGAAAAATGATGACGTCCAAGCGCTCTGGGTGCTTCACAGGCGAAGGGACGCCAGGGTAATAGCGGACAGGGCGCAGGCAGACATAGAGATTGAGTCGCTGTCGCAGGCTGACGTTCAAACTTCGAATTCCACCGCCCACTGGGGTGGTGAGCGGCCCTTTAATCGCGATGCGAAAGCGCTGAATGGCGTCAAGCGTACCTTGCGGCAACCACTCCCCGAAGCGCTTATGGGCGTTCTCTCCGGCGAATACTTCATACCATGTGACCCGGCGTTTACCGTCGTATGCGCGCGCGACCGCCGCATCAAAGACCGCTTGGGAGGCCCTCCAGATGTCGGGCCCGACACCGTCACCTTCGACAAAGGGAATGATCGGATTGTCGGGAACGATGAACTTGCCGTCCCGTACTTCGATGATCTGCCCATCTGCCGGGACAGGATTGCCGTTGTAAGAGTCCACTCCCACCTCCTGTTCGTAGTCAGTACAGATTCAACCGCAGTCCAAAACTAAGAGTTAGCTGAAAACGGGCGAAGGGCATCAATCTGAGCGGCCCCGACTTGTCGGAACAATAAAGAATCACGGTGCTCGTTATGATATTTCAAACGCCGCGAAATTTCATTGGCTCAGCCTGACATCCGAAGGTGTTCCAGCCCAGCCTCCTAGGCGACCGACGTCGTTGCCTTCGTGCCTCGCTTATCGATCGGAACAAAATCCCGCGGTCCGTAACCCGTGTAAATTTGTCGCGGACGCGCAATCTTCTGCTCCGGATCCTGGAGCATCTCCTGCCACTGGGCGAGCCATCCTACTGTTCGAGGAATCGCAAACAACACGGTAAACATTTCCGGCGGAAAACCCAACGCCTGATAAATAATCCCCGAGTAGAAATCGACGTTAGGATAGAGCTTCCGCTTAACAAAATATTCGTCTTCAAGTGCAATCCGCTCGAGTTCCAGGGCAATATCGAGTTTGGGATTCGTGCCAGTAACCTTAAAGACCTCATCGGCCGTCTGTTTGATAATCTTGGCCCGCGGATCATAATTCTTGTAGACGCGGTGCCCGAACCCCATCAGTTTTCCGTGCCCGGCCTTAACGTGCTCGACATAAGCTGGCACGCGGTCTTTTGAGCCGATCTCATCCAGCATGTTCAGAACTTGTTCGTTCGCGCCGCCATGCAGCGGGCCAGAAAGCGCCGCGGCAGCGGCAGCCACCGAGACGTACGGGTCCGCCTGGGCGCTGCCCACTGACCGCATGACGTTGGTGCTGCAGTTTTGCTCGTGGTCGGCGTGCAGGATGAAGAGAATATCAAGAGCGCGCGCGAGAACGGGATTAGCCCCATACTTCGGCTCGACCATCTTCCACAGCATGTTCATGAAGTTCGCGGTGTAGCTAAGGTCGTTATCAGGGTAGACGTAGGGAAAACCGAGACCGTGCCGGTACGTGTAGGCGGCGATAGTGGGAACCTTGCCAATCAGGCGGTAGATTTGCAGTTTCCGCGTCTCTGCATCGTGGACGTCTCGCGCTTCAGGATAAAGCGTGGAAAGCGCCGAGACCGTGCTGATGAACATTCCCATTGGGTGTGACCTAAGGCGGAATCCTTCGAGGAACTTCTTGATGTATTCGTGAAGCATAGTGTGGTGAGTAATCGAATCCACCCAGGAGTTCAACTCCAAGGAGGTGGGCAGTTCGCCGAATAGCACGAGATAAGCCACCTCCAAGAACGAACACTGCACCGCCACTTGCTCAATTGGGTAACCCCTGTAACGCAAGATCCCTTTATCGCCATCGATGAACGTGACGGCGCTCTGGCACGAGGCCGTGTTCATAAAGGCAGGGTCATAGCTCATAAGCCCAAATTCGTCGGGCGCGGTCTTGATCCGGCGCAAATCCATAGCGCGAACCGTGCCTTTGTAGAGCGGGAGATCATAAGTAGCGTTGGTACGGCGGTCGAGGATACTTAGGACTTCCTTCTCCATGATTGTTCCTCCATCTGGATATTCGGTCCGCACGCCCGCGCCCGCCGGCTCTCATCAACACAGAAAGATTCACGGGAACTTAGAAGGTGACGGTCATTTCTGCCTAGTTCCTTCGGCGGGAACAAGAAAACGGGAACGCAGGTTGCGCTTGCGGCACAAAAACCGGACCCATGCACAAACTCGCCCAACTCGAGGTCAGTGAAAAGCCGCGGGAGCAAGCGGTGCGCGCGAAAACTGATGCATGTCCTCACAGAAACACCTGCGAAGCCTGACACGTCTCTAGTTTACCTCATGCCCTCTCGATTCGTTGTGACGCGCATCACATCCTAACCGGGCTGTCAGCGCACGGCGTCTGCAACACGGACACTTCCCGCCAATGGTTGGAGAGCTCGGTAGGCGATACGGATACGTGTCTTAGTGAGGTGAAGGCAATCCAGATCTACGAGGAACTGTCCGAAGTCGAACGAGGCTTCCGTGAACTGAAGGGCATCATCGAGATGCGCCCCATCCACCAACGCACCCCACCCCGCGTGGAAGCGCACATTTTTGTCGCGGCGCTCGCCTTCCTGCTGGATCGCGCTCTGGAGAAGAAGTTGCGCGCGAAGAAAGTGAACCTGTCCGCGTCGGCAGCGTTGGAGGCGCTCTGGACCATTCACGTCGTGGACCTGACGGTGGGGCAGACCCGGAAGCGGGGTATAACGGCAGGAAGCAGACAAGCCCGCTAGGTGCTCGCGGCGCTGGGTATTAAGCCGCGCCATTTGCCCGCGGCTGGGTGCCGAGATCAAATCGCGACCTAATGACAAACGGGACTAGGCGTCCCAATGTTCTCATTCACTAACGGAACATTTCCCCAACACCTTGCTACCGGCTGCTATCGGCTCAAGCCTGCTTAGCCTCCGGCTTCTTTATGGTCTCGCCACTGAGTAGATCCACCACTTTGCCCGCCATGCGGCGCTCGACTTCTTCGACGGCCCAGAGGACTCTGTACCACGAACTGGCGCAGGGCCTGCACGTCGGCGTCTTCGATGCGGTTGATCAGAAACATGCGCGGGTGCTCGAAATTCCGGGCTCTTCGAAACAGGAGAGGGGATTGATTGACCACACGCCGACAGCCGTCGAGGTTTGGGTCACGGCACTTCGGCAGCGATTGGGCAGGCAGTTGGTCGCTGTGCCCCTCGACCAATCGCGGGGAGCACGGGTCTTTATGCTGACGAAATACAAGCACTTGGTGATTTTTCCCCTTCACCCAACCGTTCTGCCCAACTACTGCAAAAGCTTTCGGCCCTCGGGAGCGAAGGATGATCCCGGCGCCGCCGGGTTGCTACTGGAGATCCTGACGCTCCAACCGGGACAAGTTCCGCCAGTTGAATCCCGACGCAGCACAAACACAAACATGGCTGTAATTAGAACAATTGCTTCGTTGCGAGCGAGATCTCGAGGAGTTCCGTACTTCCGCTCGCCACGCTTTCCGGTGGCTTTCACTGCCTTTTTTCGTACTTCCAGAGACGCTTCTCCCTGAACTTCATGTTGTCGCTCCCATCCGGTTGCGGATCCGCATCAGGTTGTAGGCGGCTGCAACCCACGTAAACATCCAGGCCACCCGGTCGGGATGTCGAAGATCAGTTTCCAAATATTTCGATTGATTCCGTGGCCGCGTGCGTGACAGCTTTTGCGACCATCCAGTTTCCTCCTGGCGTTGCCGGCGAGACGCCAGTCTTACAACGGCAATTTCACCGGACGGTGCTCGCGCGAGGAGATTTCCGACGCAAAGCAGATTTCGTGAGTGAGAGCGGCGTCCTCAAGGTTCGCGTGCGACTCCCGGTGGTTGACGATGCAATCCACAAAGTGGTTGATCTCCTCGCGGAAGGGGTGATGGGCCACGTCGCCGCTGTCGGGCAAAATGGTGGGAATCGTTGCCCAGCCTTTCTGCCCCGGCCAGCGCCTGGTGAAGACCTGGTTGTTGCGGATGGCGCCCTGCTCTCCAAGCAGGTTGATGTGGAACACGTAAGGCTGAACACACTCGAGCGAGGACGTTACTTTGCCTAGGGTTCCGTCCTCGAATTTCACGAGAGTAACGCTGTTAGGCTCGTACTCATAACGCAGGGGGTTGTTAGGACTAAAGTTGGCATAGGCGAACACTTCGACCGCACGCTTCTGGACAAACCAACGCAGACCATCTACGGCGTGACACCCAGCCGTGAGCAGGCTGCTGCCAGCCATGCTTTTCTTGGTGTTCCACTCGTACTGGGCGTACCAGGGGCCGATGCCGTGAAGGTAATCCACCTCGGCGAAGAAAAGGGGGCCGACCACGTTATCGGCGAGCAGGGCGCGGATTGTCTCAAAGAGCGGGTTCCAGCGGAGCACGAAGCCCACCACGGTCCTGACCTTGGCGGCGCGCACGGCGGTCTGCAGTTCATGGAGCGCCGTGAGGTCGAGTGCTACGGGCTTCTCGATCACCAGATGTTTGCCGGCTCTTGCCGCCGCCACGCCCTGTTCCGCATGCAGGTAATTTGGCGTCGCAAGGGCTACAATGTGAATCTCACGGTCTGCCAGCATCTCTTCGAGACGGTCATAGGCATGGCACTCCGCGAGGCCGTATTCCGCCATCTTGGCCTGCGCCCGCGCTTTTTCCCGGCTGACAATGCCGCGCATTTGCGTTTGCGGGTTGGCTTCAAACGCGCGGATGTATTCCCCCGAAACCCATCCTGTGCCCACAATCCCTGCGCCGAGTTGCTTCATGATGATGCTCCTCATGCGCTTTCACGCCAGTTCGTCCCTGCGAGGGGGTGGCTTCGATCGGCGCGGCGAAACATCATTGGATTATAGTTCAAAGCGGATGGCTTCGGGGACCGCCACGTTCCCAAGAATCGAGATTGAGCGGTTCAAGGGACCTGCGGACGGTTGAAGGGGGAGCAACGTCGCGCCCAAAGCGAGCTTGGAAGCTTTGACAAAATCACGTCGGTCCAGTCTCAATCCCTCCGCCAAAAATTCCTTTGGCTTCAGGCTACGCCGCCTGGCCACTCCATAGAAGAAATTGCCCCTCAATGCCTGATAATCCCCACTGCGCAAATCTATCCGCATTGAAAGGCGCTTTCTTCTGGGGCAACCGGATATTGCGGTCCAGAGCTAAATCCACCATACACCCCCTTGCCGTGGATACCTAGGAAATCCTCGCCCTTGTTGGCGTGATTTTCCATATGACTACGATGATGGGTCGTTTGAGCGGCTGTCCAAATAAGCCACAAAAATACGAATTTCCTTCCCTCTCCCAGGTTCAGCGTGGCACAAGAAATTTGAGATAAGGACCTTGCCTTCCTCTGAAAAGCCTTTATAATGCGGGCAGAACAACAGAATTCTACAGCCCTGACGACGCGCCGTGATTTTTTGGAAACTGTCGGCGCGAGTGTTGGCGCCGCCATGCTCACCCCGGCGCGGTCCCGGCAGGCCCTGGATTATCCGCAACTCGCGACGCTGCGCGCCGCGCATCAGGCGCAAGGCGTCATCCTTCCCAACAAGACCTACCGCACCATGGAATGACCAATCCACATTCCGCCCGAAGGGAAATTTAATATCGAACTGGCGCCGCCGATGGCGCTGACGCGCGAGGCGGGCGCCGAGTGCGTCCTACTCTATGCGCAGGACCACTGGGGCTACGCCCTCTACACCAGCGATGTCGGCGTGCGGCATCCCAATCTGCGCGGCAACTTTTTTGGAAAGGAGGTATCGCTGGCGGGCCAACACGGCATGTCCGCCATCGCTTATTACAGCCTGCAATTCAATACGCAGATTGTCTTGCGCCATTCGGACTGAGCCTGGGTGAACGAGCAGGGGGAGCGCCAGCGCTGGGATGGGCGCTGGAACATCCCTTGTCTTGACACGCCCTACCGCCAGTATGTGCTGGGCATGATTGATGAGATCTTTGCGCGCTATCCCGTCGATGAGCTTTTTCTGGACATCTTTGGCATTCAGTTCGTGGCTTACGAGGGAAGTGGCCGAAATCCTTTTTGTTTTTGCAAATACACGGAGGAGGCTTGGAACCGCGAGCACCCCGGCGACCCTTACCGCGCGGGCTTCTCCACGCGCGAAGGCTGGGTGCGACGATACCGCTGGCACCAGCAACGCAGCATGGTGGACATGCTGGACGAAATTATCGGCACCGCCCGCAAGGATCGGCCCAACGCCCTGATCGCGCTCAATGCCGGTCCGGAAGTTTTCCCTGACGCCGTTCAGCAGCGCGTGAGCTTTCTTTACGCCGAGCCGCTCCTCTCGCCGACGGGAATCGCCCTAGGCACCATCCTCTTGCGCGGCTGGAACCGGTCCGACTTCCAGGCCGGGATCTGGAATTGGTATCCCTATGTGGACCAAAACCCGGGATCGCTGGCGCGCGTCCGCACCGTCGCCTTGCTGCTGCAAAATGCCCGCACCTTTTTTATCGGCGAGACGCCGTTCGTCAGCGGGCTGGACGACGGGCAGGGTTATTCGGAGTCGTGGTTCCGGACGGCGAAGGGGGCTTGGGACGATGCGCGCAACGTGGACTGCCTGCTGGAGGGCGTTGAGCCGGTTCTAAGCTCCGCGGTGTTCTACTGCCAGTCCACGCAGTCGGAATTGGAGGCCCAGAAGCGCCCCACGGACTTCCGCCACTCCGTGCTGGGCGCGCTCGAACTGCTCACCTACACCGGGCAGCCGGTCGAAAGTCTTCCTGAATTCCGGCTGACTCCTGACCTGCCCAGCCGGTTCGACACGCTCGTCCTGCCAGAGGTGGAGGTGCTTTCGGACCGGCACGTGGAGGTGATCCGAGGCTGGGTGGAGAAGGGCGGAACCCTGATCGCCTCGGGCAAGTGCGGCTTTCTGGACGCCCGTCGCCGCGCCCGTCCGAATTTCGCTTTGGCCGACGTCTTCGGCGTGGATTGCGTTTCCGAAGTGCGGGAATACGCCTATAACGCGGAAGGCAAGCTCCGGGAAAAGTTCATCTCGACTTACCCGGAATCCGCCGGGCATCCGCTGGCGCCGCCCTTGGGCAAAGACCCGGTCGGCCTGCCGGGTACCTTCCTGCTTCTGAAGAACCGTGAGGCCCAGGAGGTAATGTGCTATCTGCTGTCCTACATGGTTCAGGACTTGAAACACTATAAGTGGTATAACTGGTCGTCCCCTCCGCCGGGACCGGAGACGGCGGGCCCGGGCGTGACCTACCACGAATTTGGCAAAGGCCAGGCATTGTACCTCGGTGTGCCGCTCTTCCGCGCCCTGAACGACTGGCCGGAGTACATCTCCAGCTTTCAGTACCGCGGCCCGTATTGGATTCATGATTGGGTGCCTGGGCTGGTGCGGCGGCTGACGCCCAACCCCCTGCTGGAACTGAGGACCGAGCCTTCTTCTGAATACATTCACGGAACTTTTTGGGGGACAGGGGCAAGCGTTTTGTCCTCGTGCAGATTCTCAATTCAATCATGAGCGCGACGCAAGGGGAAGCGTGGAAGGCGCCGCGAGTGCGGATCAGCGCGGACTCGCGGCGGCTGCGCGTGCAGGGAGCGAGAACGGTTTGGCCCCAGGAGCGAGATTTGCCGGTGGAATCCGCCGCCGGCCGCGATCAGGTCATAGTGGAAAATCCCGGCGTTTATACCTCACTGTATCTCAAGGTGGCGTAAGAGCCGCAGGGGGGCGCTTCGTAGAGCTGCTGGCTTCAGCCCGGCAGCCGGGAGGCAGCGGAGGGCGCGCCGGCGGCGCACAGGAGAAGCGTTTATGAAGAGGCGGCGCTTCATCAGGAATTGTACTTTCGGGGCGGCGGCAACGCTGGGCAGCTCACTGGCAGGAGCTCCCGTCCTTGCGAGTGGCTCTGGGCCCGAGAGTGGTGAGCGCAAACCCTTGCGGCGCTCGGCGGGCCCTTCGCTGTTTCCTATCGGCGTACCGCGTAAGCAGTGGGCGCATTTTGAGGCGCAAGGATACTCGCGTCCCGTTTGCGGAGTCGTTTACCGGCTCGAGGACGACGTGCCGCACGGCATGCCGCTGGGCGGCGTGGCAACCGGCTCGCTCGATGTCGATACAGACGGCACGTTCGGGTACTGCACGCTGTTCAATTCTGGAGTCCCGACGCGAGGCCCTCTCCGATATGGCTTCCTGGGCGTGAGCAGCGAAGGCCGTGCCTGGATTCTTTCTTCTCGCGCCTTGCCCGGCTTGGAGAACGCCCGGCAAATCCACTACTGGGGACACTATCACATTGTGGACATCGAATATGAGTTGGAGGCCCGCTCAGCCTGGGCTTGCGTGCCTGGTCGCCCTTCGTTCCGGGCGATACGCACACCTCAAACCTGCCCGGAGCCGTCTTTGAAGTCCACGTCCGCAATCTCTCTTCCACGTCCCGCCAGGCGACGGTGGCTTTCAGTTTTCCCGGGCCCACGCAGGCCGAAGCACAAATAGGTCCTGCCAGCCTCCGCGCCTCGCGACTCTTCGGATTCCCGGTGAACGAGCCGGTGGCGGATGGCTTGGTCGCTCCCACACGCGAGGTGTCGCAGGATGGCGAACTCACTTGCCTGACCGTTACGGTCCCCACCCGCACGGGCTACACGCTCGGCGCCCTCGGGGAGGACCGGGTGCGCTTCGGCGAAGGGCTCTGGGTGAACGGTTATGACTACGTGTCGAGCCAGCATTGGTCTCAAGTTGCGAACCATCTGCAACGCGCCGCCCCGTATGATCTGGACAGCGCTGTCTCCGTGGATGTCGATCTCTCCGCCGGGGAAGACCGGGTGGTTCGTTTTGTGCTTGCCTGGTACTCGCCACTATGGAAAGGAGAAAAGACCAACGTTTACTCCCGCATGTACACGGATAAATGGAGCGACTCGCGGGACGCCGCTCAGACGCTCGGGCGCAACCATGCGGCCATGCTCAAAAGGACGATCGCTTGGCAGGAAGTGATTTACGGGGAAGAGGCTTTGCCGGACTATCTGCGCGACTCGCTGATCAACATCTTTCACCTGATTACCAAGACTGGCTATTGGGCGATGGCCCGGCCGCCCATTCCCGACTGGTGCCGCCGAGACGAGGGATTGTTCGGCATGAACGAGTCGCCGCGCGAGTGCACCCAAATGGAGTGCATTCCTTGCAGCTTTTACGGCAGCATTCCCCTGGTTTACTTTTTTCCGGATCTGGCGCGCTCTACGTTGCGTGGCTATAAGGGCTATCAGTATCCGGACGGCGGCCCGCCCTGGATATTTGGCGGCATCACAGCCGCGGAAGTGGACGGCGGCGTGGCCACCGACCCCTGCGACATGGCAACACCTTCGCCGGGCTATCAGAGCACCATGAACGGCCCCGCGTATATCGACATGTTTGATCGCTACTGGCAGCGCACCGGGGATGACAGCCTTCTGAAAGATTTCTATGAATCGCTGAAGAAAGCCGTGGTTTACACGGTGAACCTGCGGCCCGGCCCGGAAGGCCTGATCAGCGTGCCGGCGGGCGACCGGAACCCCACACAGCCCCATGGCACGCCTGGGCTGCTGCTGGAATGGTTCGAGAGCAACCCATGGTTCGGCATGACGCCGCACGTGGGCGGCGTGCACTTGGCGATGTTTCGCATGGTCGAGCGCCTGGCGCGGAGCGTGGGCGACGCCGCCTTTGCCACGCAGTGCCGCGAGTGGATCGAAACGGGAAGTAAAATCCTGGAATCCAAGCTCTGGGCCGGGAATCATTATCTCGCCTACCGTGAGCCGGAGAAGAACAAGAGGTCAGACCTGGGCTTTGCTTTCCAGTTGGACGGAGAATGGATGACCCGGTATCACGGGCTGTCGGGCGTCTTCCGGGAGGACCGCGTGTCCGTGACGCTAAAAACAATCGAGGACACCAACGTGTCGCTCAATAGATACGGCGCGGCAAACTTTGCGCACCCCGACGGCAAACCCGTGAAGAACGTCGCCTATGGAACCTACGGAAACTTTGTGCCAGAAATTTTCATCCTGGCCGCCACTTACATCTACAATGGGCGGCGCGATCTGGGCCTTCGCATCCTGAAAAGCTGCCTGGAAGGAATCGCGCTCACACAGGGAGATTTATGGACGCAGCCCAACGTAGTGAGCGGCGACACCGGCAAGCGGATTTACGGCTCCGATTACTATCAGAACATGATCCTATGGGCATTACCCGCCGCTCTGGCTGACCACGATCTTCGCCAAGCCTGCGCGTCCGGAAGCCTTGTGGACCGCATTCTTCAGGCCGGGAAGGGTCCGGCGTTGGTATAGGGCCAATGGAACGGAAGGTCCGCCAATCCGCGACAAGCGAAGGAGATGTTCAGGAACCCATTTGTTTTCAGCATCTCATAGAGTCGTCAGTGCGGGCGTATCGAAGGTTGGACGTACCTCGGCGAGTTCTATAACATGCTGATTGTAAACGGGCTTATAGACTTGGAGCGCTTTATCGGAGTTTCCCTTCCATTGACCGATTACCGACCGTCAGGTTCAGTCTGTTGCGCCCTATCGTACGTTCCCTTGTCTTACCCCAACAGGCGGGAAACTTAGGAGGGGGTGACGCGGTTCAGAGCACCACTTCAATCAGCTTCGGGCCCGGCTCTTCGAAGCCTTTACGGAGCACGCGGCAAAACTCGTCCATCGAGTCTACTCGGAACGCAGGAACTCCCAGCCCCCGACTTAGCATCACCCAGTCAAGCTCGGGGTGGATAAGGTCGAAGAGCGTTCGGGTCATTTCTCCCGGCTGGCCCACGTTGATCGTGTCGAATTCGGCGTAGAGAATGGCATAGGCGCGATTGGCAAATATGACTGTCGTGACGTTGAGTTCCTCGCGAGCAATCGTCCAGAGCGCCTGCAGGGTATACATGCCGCTGCCGTCCGCCGTTAGAGACAATACGCGGCGATCCAGACAAGCGATGGCCGCTCCCACAGCGAGCGGTAACGCGAACCCGATTGAGCCGCCGGTATTCGCCAGCCAGTCATGGCGAGGGGCGCCCCGGGCCGCCGCCATGATCCCGCGCCCGGAGGTCATAGATTCATCCGCAACGATGGCTCCCTCCGGCAAGAGAGCGGCAATGGCGTTTGCCAGTCGCGGCAGGGTGATGCTGCCGCTGGGTAGCGGCGGCCGTGAGGCAGTCTCGCAGCGGGGTTTCGTAGAATGGAGCGATAACGCCTCCGCCAGCGCGCGCAGCGCGCCGGCGCAATCTTCGGTAGGGGTCGCCAACGCGAAAAGCTCGCACGTGCGCGGTGCCAGTTCGCTCGCTTTGCCACGGTGAGCAAAGTGAGCAACCGGCGGGTCGGCGCCGACCAGGATGAGGTGCCGTAAATCCTTTAGAAAATCCGCTGCTTGCTCGGGATCATACGGAATTCTGTCGACCACGGCACGGCCCGCACCGCGCTCGATCCTAGTGAAACCATAGGGCGTAAGTAGTCTCGCCCCTGTTCCGGCAGCGATGCGTCCGGCGGCGATAAGTCCTTCGCTGTACAGTCCGTTGCCGCTCAGCAGTAAAGCGGCGGGCGAATCGGAACGCAAGATACGAGCCGCGTGCTCAACCGATTCAGCAGTCGGAAGAGGCGACTGCGGGATGGGCGGCAGCGCCACCGTACTGCCTCGGTCGCTCCAGGCGACATCGGCGGGAACGATGAGCGTTGCGGTGCCCTCGGGCGCCGTGCGTGCGGCTACGATGGCCGCCGCAGCATCCTGGCCAATCTGCTCGGGCGCGCTGGAAGTTCGCAGCCACTTGGAATACAGGCCTGCCACCGCTTCGATATCGCCCTTCAGAGGCGACGCAAAGCGCAAATGCTGGGTGGCGTGTTGCCCGACGAGGTTTAGCAAGGGCACGTGGGCTCGCGAGGCGTTGTGGAGATTCGCAAGGCCATTGGAGAGCCCGGGGGCAAGATGAAGCAGAGTGCAGGCCGGCTTCCCAGCCATGCGCGCATAGCCGTCGGCAGCTCCGGTCACCACTCCTTCAAACAGGCCGAGAACACAACGGACCTTGGCCAGCCGGTCCAGAGCGTGCACGATGTGCATCTCAGAAGTGCCGGGATTGGCGAAACAGACCTCGACCCCGCCGTTTACCAGCGTCGCAACCAGCGCCTCTGCTCCTGTCATTGGATCCGAGAACTCGCCGTAGATCTATGGACTCCCCATTCTATGACAGGTTCCGGTCAGCGCCGGCAGGATTCGCACTTCGGGCTGCTGCTCGACGCGGACGTAAACTCACAGGAAGATTGGGCGCCGACCAACCTCGGCGGCGCATTCTGGTTCCAAAAACGCCCTGCGTTTCATCAACCGCATACACCTTTGTTGCGCGAAAGTAGCTTTCATTTTGCGGCTCCCGCTTAGGATCATGGAGTCCGGAGTGCAAGGCGGTGAAGGCTTCTACGGCGGGACTATACATAAGGAATATTAAGGCTGGCCATGATCCCTTTGATATAGGCGATGCCGAACAGCTTGCCTAAAACCCCGTATCCTGGATGAATGCGAGCCCTGCCAAAGTAGTTATCTCCTTCTACGATGGGATCGTGATCCGGGCGCAGCGGGACGCGGACGCCGCTTTCGTAAAGTGCCCGGTACACCGCTCCGAAATCGATCGAGCCGTTATCCTGAAAAGTCTCAACAAAGCTGTCGCGCGTGCCGTGGAGATTGCGTGAATGGATGTAGAAAATCTTCTTCTCTCGGCCAAACTCTCGCGCCACGGCCTCAAGATTTGCGCCCATTAAATAGTAGACGGCGATCTCAAACGTCGCGCCATTCACCGGGCTCGGCACGATGCCCATCACGCGACGATAAGCCGCCGGACTGGTGATGATGCGGTGGATTCCGCGCAGCACAGGCACGGGAGGATCGTCCGGGTGCAGCGCCATTTTGACATGGGCTTTCTCAGCCTCGGGTATCACGGCCTTTAGGAAATAGGTGATGTTCTCCCACATCTTTTCTTCGCTGACCCTGCCCCACGGCGTCAGGCCCGCCGGCACATCGCGAATGTTAAAGGACATGCTGCTGCATCCGCCGCGCCCCGGGTCGTGCATGTTGGTGCGGTACCAGTCGATGCCCGCCATGAAGTCGTAGCAAACCATCGGAATACCGACCTTGCCGAAAGCACGGATGGCCGCGATATAGTTTTCAATCTCCTCGTCCCGGCCCGGCAGTCCAAGCTTGATCCTGTTCGCCGGAACCGGATGGCTTTCAACGCCCGCGATGGTGAGTCCCGCTTTTTCGTAGCCAGCCTTGATGTTCGCGACCGTATCAAAATACCGGCTTCGCGGGACACTCGCGAGAGCGCCCGCCGTCCCCGCGATAGTGTGAGTCACCCCGATTTGCTTCGACAGCTTGACCAACTCCGGATCGGCGTCGCCCCAGATGAGACACATCTTGAAAGCGTCGGCGCCCGAGCTCTCGCTGTCACCAGACGGCGGATTCAGCCCCGCCTTGGTGGTCGAAGGCATTGCCGCCGCCGCTGCCGTTGCGAGCAGGGTTCCCATGTATTCCCGCCGACTCAGTTTGGACACAAATGGCTCCTAGAACATCAGCTATGCCGCCGGGTCGATGATCCACCCGCGTGTGGCGGTCGTGACGAGCCCAAATCAGTCGAAGAAGTCGCGGTCCTCTTCTCTGAGGTGCGCTTTGGCGGCCGGGACGTTGAAGGTGACGGCGAGGTCTGGCTTGTCCCAAACGTCAATGAAGCCATTTTTCACGATCGGGTCCGGCAATCCGTCAACAATGTCAGACCACCGTTCTGGCTGGCCCAACGAGTACTCGAAAGCGATGTTATTCTGCGGCAGGATCGCCCCCATTTGCACTTCTGCAGCCAGCCCGACCAGTCCGTCGAAGATTCCGTGAGGAGCAATCAGGATACCGTGGAGATCGACGTATTCGGCAATCCACTTCAGTTCTGCCATCCCGCCCCCAATCTTCCGGGTCGGCGCCGAGAACATTGACCGCGTGGGTTTCGATAAGATCTTTGAAGTTCTCCCGCAGGTAAATCTCTTCTTTGGTGTGAATCGGGGTCGACGTGCTGTCTGTGACCTGCTCGAACACCCGGGTATTCCGATACGGCGTGTCGTCGCGTGTGATCAGGTCTTCACGCCATGTGATGAGAAGCGGTTCCACCGCGCGAGCAAAGCCAATGGCATCCCTGGACGTACAACCCGGCCCGGAGTCGAGGACAACGTGATCGCCAATAGCCTTCTTCATAGCTTCGACGCGGGTCACGACTTAGTCTATGCCGCCTTCTGCCAAGAGGCCATAATCGGGGTGGGGCTGTCCGTGGCTCGTCGTACCATGCGTCAAGGATGGCCATTAGCATTGCCGCATTGTGGAACGCGACAGGCTGCTTGATCAGCGCTTAACCCTCTTCAGCCTCCTTCAGACTTATCGCGATCTCTGCGTAATCCTGGGGCGTGCGGGGTATCCTGTGCACGTGGTTAATGGAGTTTCCATAGCATTGGACGCGGTCCCGGATCTTGCCGCCCAGCAGCTTATACACCGGCAATCCGGCTACCTGCCCGGCAATGTATCACAGAGCGATTTTGATCGCGCTTACCACCGCGTCCCAAGGCTTGAGTGCTCCATCCGACGGATCTGCAGCATTAGCCGCGCCCCAACCGTCGGGCCTTCGTCGATCAGATACCTCTTGTAAAATAGGACCATCGGCTTCAAGTACGACTTGGCAGACTCCGCCTGACCGCAGCCCGATATGCCCTGGCCCGCGACGATTCGCACCGTAGGGTTGCTTCCGATGATAGCGCATTCTAATTGGGTCATCTTGATCGGTCCACTCCTCGCGGGTGTTTGTGGAAACGGCACATCGACCCCAGGCTCTGCGCCCAACTGCTTTGAAGTGGCGGATGCCCTTTTCACCAGGCGCGATTTTTTGTAAGGCTCGCCCTTTGGTTTCCAAGTCCGCTTCCAAGTAGATGTGGGTACTCTCGAGGCTTTCGTGCCCAAGCCAGAAGGCGATGACAGTGATGTCGACGCCGGATTGTACCGGGTGGACGGCTATTGAGTGACGGACCATGTGCAGGGTCACATGTTTTGCCGCCAAACTGGGACACCCCGCGGCGGCTCGTTGCAGCGCTTGTTGGAGCAAGTTATTCAACCCATCGGCCGACAAGGTGCTCCCACGAACCGTGAGAAAGGCGGTATCGCCCTATTGGTCTCCTCACTCCCGGAACCAACCTTGAAGCGTCCGGGCCGTGCTGCTTCACAACGGCACGGCCCGCTCCTTGCGACCCTTGCCATGCCATTCCACGTAGGTAGTCCGCCCGAATCGTTCATAAGTCTGGCGCATGGCGGTCACTTCGGACAAACGTGCCCCGGTGTTGTACCTCGTCAGCAACAGGGCATGGCCCCGCCCCCCGAGCCATCGCGTGCGGTCGGGAGCAGCAAGCAAGGCTTTCATTCCCTCTCGAGTTAAATGTCGGACCAACTGTTTTTCCGTTAGCCTGAATGGGACGTCTAGTAACACTAGGTTAAGTTCTAGGAGCTGTCATTGAACTCGGTCAAGCACCAAGCGCAACGGCCACTGAGGCTAATGAGTAGGGCCGGGAGTTGCTTCCGAACTCGGGGCAGGCTCCAAATCGCACCAGAGGC
>JAKAWG010000046.1 GCA_021817045.1 Acidobacteriota bacterium | reverse complement strand
GAACGCTTCCGTCTCGACCTCGTTTCGTACGAGTGCCGCACCGAAGGCACGAAACTGATTGAACTGGACCGGACGGAAATCTTTACGCGCCTGCACTTTCACCCGGTTATTCGAGTGCAATGTGATTCAGGCGAAAGGGAAGCCGTCGAAGCCAGGACTCGGCGAGCCCTCGAAGCGGCGCAGAAATACAGCCTGGTGGCGAATTCCGTCAAGTCCGAAATTGTCATCGAACCCGAAATTTACGTGATCGAAAGGGCACACCCCGCAACGCATTCCACTGAGAACCAACAACTTAGCACCCGCAGTATGAAGAGCGTGTAACCTGGGGGTCACCGCTGCATCGAAATAGGCGGAGGTATAAGTGATGACTGACGGTCAGTCTACTACGTATGAAGGTCACATCGGAAGGCGGCCCCTCATAAACCGAACGGCCGAGATCGAAGCGCTGCCTCGCCACGAGCGGAAGAAAATCCAGACGCGGGAGCGCATCTACCGCGCCGCCTTGAAGCTCTTCGCCGAGCGAGGTCTGACCGCGACAACGGTGGACCAAATCACCGAGGAAGCAGACATCGGTAAGGGGACGTTCTTCAATTACTTCCGTAGCAAGGAAGAGATATTTGGCCTCTTCATCCAAATTCAGCACGCCACACTAGCCGAGGCCGCAGAAGAAGCCAGGGGAAGAGATAAGAGTCTTCACGATATTTTGCACCGGTTGTTTAAGAGCCTCGGGGAGGAGATGGGGTGCTGTCCGAGGCTTGCGCGCGCGATGGTTGCGGCAATCCTGGGAAACGAGGCGGCGCGAGAGACGGTTGCGGCAGGCATGAGCGAAGGGCGCCGAGTGCTCGCCGCGATTCTCCGGCGAGGCCAGAGGCGCGGCGAAGTGAGGAATGACCGGGATGCCCACGCCATGAGCCGGGGCTTCCAGCAAGCCCTCTTTGGAACGCTCGTTATCTGGGCTGTTCGGCCGCAGGACAAACTTGAAACTCTGCTTGACGCCAGCTTCGAAGACTATTGGAAGTGCACTACAGCACTTGATGTCAAGAAATCCAAACCAAAGCATGGGCGCAATACCCGAAGCGATCCAGAAAGCTGCCGCGGTAGACGAGAGTTTGGTTCATGAGCACATGCGGTCGGGCGGCTACGCGATGCCTTCCGAGGAGCCGGCGTTGAACGAAGAGACCCGAACGCTCATTTACCTGGCTGCGGCGTTGGCGGCTTCCAGCCACCCTTGCGTCGAGGCCATGGCAAACAAAGCCAAGGTGCAAGGAATTCCGGCTGAGAAGCTGCTTGAAACGCTCCGCATTGTGCGCTTCGCACTTGCCACGCGGGTGATTGGAGACGCCGAGCCGCTCTTTAGCGCCCTACAGGGAAATCAACCCTCCCGGCAGAGGGCAAGCGAATGCTGACAGGCCGCTCTCGCGATGGGAATACGAGTCACGCCGTAAAGCTCAGGTGATGCCCATCACTGAGAATCGCCCCCCGGAAACATAAACTGGTGGGGATTCTGGAAGAGGGGCAGTGAGTTATGGAAACCACTTCGAAACACATTCAGCATGAAGTGAAACGGGCCGTGTTGGTAGCTGTCGTCATGTTGAGTTTTGCCGGGCTCGGCAGGGCTCAATACTCAACCTCCGGCGCGAGCATGAACCCAACCACAGCGTCTCCCACGGTTTCGAACCTCAATTCCCTCCAAAATCCCTTTCTCGGCAGCATCTCATCGGGTGCGGCAACACCCGAGACGCTTCGCCTGTCGTTGAAGGACGCCGTTGAAAGGGGACTGCGGTACAACCTGGGGGTCCTGCTAGACGAGCAATCGACCCGCGCTGCCAGAGGCGAGCGTGCGGGAGCCTTAAGCCATCTGCTGCCCCACTTGACGACCGGAACCAGCCAGTCGCGCGAGACGGTGAACCTGGCCGCGATTGGCTTTCCTCCCACCATTAAGGGCGTCAATCCTATCGTGTCGTTCAACGTCTTTAACGCCCGAATTTACGCAAGCTCGCCGATTTTGGACTTTCACGCGCTGCGAAATGCACAGAGCGCCTCCGAGCAGGTCCTCGCCGCCCACTACACGTATCAGGATGCCCGCAATTTAGTGGTCTTCGCAGTGGGAAACGCCTACCTGGTCACCATCGCGGCAAGGGCGCGGGTAGGGGCAGCCCAAGCCGAGGTCAACACGGCGCAGGCTCTCTATCAGCAGGCTGCGGACCGGTACCAAAACGGCCTCAGCCCGGAAATTGATAGGTTGCGGGCACAAGTGGAATTGAAATCGAGGCAGGAAAACTTGATCGCTGCGCGCAATGACCACCGGACGGCAAAGCTGAATCTTGCGCGGGTGATCGGGCTCCCGGATGGGCAGAAGTTTGTACTGAGCACCGAAGTTCCGTTCGAACCATTTGAAGGCATGATGCCGGAGAAGGCGATCGCGGAGGCCTACGAGAGCCGGCCGGATTACAAAGCGGCTTTGGCTCAAGTCCGGGCGGCCGAGGCTCACCGGCGAGCCGTCATCGCGGAGCGTTACCCTTCGGTGGGTGTCGAGGGCAACTATGGCGACCTCGGTCTCAATATCCCGCATTCTCACGAGACTTTCCTTGCCGCTGCAACGCTCACCATACCGCTGTTTCAAGGAGGAAAGGTACGCGGTGAGCTCCTTCAAGCGGACTCCCGGCTTAAGCGGGCCGAAGGGCAACTGAACAATCTCAAAGGTCAGATCGGGTACGACGTCCGCACGGCGCTGATGAATCTCGAGACCGCGGCCGAACAAGTGTCCGTCGCCCGCAGCAGCGTGAGCCTGGCGCATATGACCCTGACCCAAGCCCAAGACCGCTTTGCCTCCGGAGTGACCGACAACATTGAGGTGGTGGAGGCGCAGGAGGCTGTAGCCGGTGCCGACGAAGCCTACATTGCCAGCCTTTACCAGCACAACGTAGCCAAAGTGGCGTTAGCGCGAGCCCTCGGCATCGCCGAACAAGCCGCGCTCAATTATCTCGGAGGGAAGTAAGCCATGGCGCAAACAACCGAAGTACAGCCAGAATCACCTGCGCCGAAAGCCACGGCGCAAGAAAACGAAATCAGCCGCGAAGCTGGTAACGCGCCGGCTCCAGTGAGCAAGGCGAAGTCGCGGAAGCTTCCGCTCTTGCTGGCCGCAGCGCTCATTGCTGTCGGAGCTCTGCTGGTGTGGCGCCATTACGCAGGCTGGGTTTCGACCGACGACGCGCAGATTGACGCGCATCTTCATCCCGTCAGCGCCCGCATCACCGGGCACGTGGTTAAGGTGCTGGTCGATAACACTGACTACGTCGAAAAAGGCGCGGTGCTGGTAGAACTGGACCCGGCGGATTACCGTGCGGCCGTCAACCAGGCTGAGGGCCAGCTCGCCGAGGCGCGAGCGACTGCGCATGCAGCGGCGGTGGGAGTTCCGATCACTTCCGTTACGACGTTAAGCCAGGTGCGGTCCGCGCAGGCGGCGGTGGAAAGCGCGCAGGCGGGGATTGCTGCGGCCGAACGCCAATTCGAAGCCTCCGAGGCCCGGCTTCGGGAAGCCGAGGCCAACAACGTGAAGACTCAGGCTGACCTCCGGCGCTATGCGAATCTGGTTCGTAAACATGAGGTTTCCCGCCAGCAGTACGACCACGCGGTAGCGGAGGCCAAGGGGAGCGCGGACACTGTCGTGGCGTTGAAGGCGCTGGCGGCAGCCGCGCACCGCCAGGTGAGCCAGGCGGAAAGTCAACTGGCCCAGGTTCAAGCCGCCCTTCACAGTGCGTACACTCGCCCGCAACAGCTTCAAGCAACGCGCGCGCGGGCGGAGGCGGCAGTCGGGGCGGTCCAGACGGCTGAGGCGCGGCTGGAGCAGGCTGAACTCAATCTCGAGTACACCACGATTGTGGCGCCGGTGAGCGGCATTGTTGGCAAGCGTACTGTTGTTGCGGGGCAGAACGTCGCCCCGGGCCAGACGTTATTGAGCATTGTGCCGACCCGGGACATATGGGTCACGGCCAATTTTAAGGAAACAGCCTTGAGGCAGATGCGGCCGGGCAATCCGGCGATCATCCACGTCGATGCTTACGGGCGGGACTATAAGGGTCACGTCTTTGGCATTTCTCAGGCCACCGGTGTGCAGTTCAGTTTGCTTCCACCTGAGAACGCGACGGGCAACTACGTAAAAGTTGTTCAGCGGGTCCCCGTGAAAATCGTGTTTGATCCGGGCCAGGATCCACAGCACTTGCTGCGAGTCGGGCTTTCGGTTGAGCCGCGTGTGCGACTGCGATGAGCGGATACCCGGAAGGAGAAGAACCCCTTGGGCTCTTCCCTTGATAACACGCTAGCCAGTCCCCTTGAAGGCCGCACGGCTCTTGCGCTTCCGTTGTCACGGGGGCGCAGCCCCTGGCTGGTCGCTTCGGTCGTCGCCATGTCGGCCTTCATGGAGATGCTCGATGCCAGCATTGCCAACGTCGCCTTGCCGCACATGGCGGGCAGCCTCTCCTCAAGTAACGATCAGGCCACCTGGATTCTTACGTCCTACCTGGTGGCCAACGCCATCGTTTTGCCGTTGAGCGGTTGGATCTCAAACACCATCGGCCGCAAGAAGTATTTCATGCTCTCGCTTCTTATCTTTACAGCAAGTTCGGTGCTTTGCGGCCTCGCCCCAACCCTTTCGGCCATCATCGTGTTCCGGGTGATGCAAGGCGCCGGGGGCGGTGGGTTGCAGCCTGTGGCGCAGGCGATCCTCGCGGACGCTTTTCCTGAAAGTCAGCGCGGCCAAGCCTTCGCCCTCTACGGCATCACGACAGTTCTCGCGCCCATCATCGGCCCCACGCTCGGCGGCTGGATCACCGACAGCTATTCGTGGCGCTGGATCTTCTTTATTAACATCCCGGTTGGCGCCCTGGCGCTGATGCTGGTCGGGCAACTCGTCCAAGACCCTCCCTATCTGCGCCGCCTGGCTCGGGGACTCGTCAAGATCGACTACATCGGCATCGGCCTGCTGACCGTGGGGATTGGGGTCTTGCAAGTCATGCTCGATAAGGGGCAGGAAGATGACTGGTTTGGCTCTCACTTCATCCTCACTCTAGCCATTGTCACACTCGTTGCGCTTGTCGGGTTGTTCTTCTGGGAGTGGTTTCACGACCATCCCGTCATTGACGTTCGCTTGTTTAAGCACTTCAATTTCCTGACTACCAATCTGATGATGTTCGGTTTCGGCCTCATGATGTTCAGCACGTTGGTGATGATGCCGCTTTACCTGCAAACCCTGATGGGGTACACCGCCGAAACCGCGGGCCTTGTGCTCTCGTTTGGCGGCCTGTTCCTGCTCATGGAATTACCGATGGTGGGCCGGCTACTGGCGAAAGTTCAAGCGCGGCGCTTGGTGCATGTGGGCTGGGCTCTGATGGCACTTGGCATGTGGTATTCAACCCGGAACATGGATACGCTGATTAGTTTCGGAGTCGCCTCTTGGGTGCGCGTGCTCCAGGTCATCGGCCTGCCGCTATTGTTCGTTCCGCTAACGACAGTTGTCTACGTCGGGCTTCCGGCTGAGAAGAACAACGCGATTTCTGCGCTCATCAACTTCATGCGCAACATCGGCATGAGCTTTGGCACCTCCATTGTCACCACGATCGTGGCGCGGAGAGCGCAGTTCCACCAACAGGTGCTCGTATCGCATCTCGATCCAGCCAACGTGTATGCCGCAGGCTCACTGCACCAATTGACGACTGCACTTTCCCAAGCCGGGCTCAGCGCTACTGATGCGCTCTATCAAGCCTACGCACGTATCTACCACGCCGTGATCGCGCAGGCCGTCTCGCTCGCTTACATTGACGCCTACCACGTCTTCTCGGTGGCGGCGGCCATTCTCTTCATCCTTTCCTTCTTCCTGAAAAAGAATGAGCCGCACGCGCCCGGCAGAGCGGTCGAAGGGTAGTGAGGCGTTCCCCGATGCTGCCGCCAATCACCTCCGCGGTGGTTCTCGCGGTGATGAGTGCACTCGTTCATGCGCTGGGACTGCTCGCACTGCTGTGCTGGCGGACACGGCGCTGGCCGATAATCAAAGCGGATTTCCGCCCCGGCCGAAACGTGCCGGCGTTTCTGCTACCATTTTTTCCCCATTCTCGGCCTGCACGCGGCGAAGATTGAAAAAGACCCGATGCGTAGTGAGCAAAGCGTGGACGTGCGACACAGGTCAGTCTTATACGCCCAAAAGCCGACAAACCTGGCGCCTTGTCTACCCGCTCTGTGATGTCTGCGACCAAGACGGCGAGGTGGTCGATGACGCGAGTGAAGATTTGATCTCGGGAATCCGCGGACATAGCAAACCGCGCCATGTTTGCGCCGCCCAGCGAAGCGCGGTCACGCGGCCTTATGCGAAGCTGTGTACAATGAAAATATGAAGAGACTGATGGTTGTTTTGTGCGCCATGGGGGTGGCCGGTCTAGGCGCTGTAGCTCTGCTGCACGGCGGCCAAGCAAGCAAACCGGTCGTCTCCGGGGGCGCGTCGGCGGCGACCGCTCCTGCCACCGTAGATAAGGCGGCGTATGACGCAAAAATGCTGGCGCTCGCCAATCTTCCGCCGCAATCGGATTGCAAGAAGTCCGATGACACCGCTTCCGCCAAGAAGGCGCCCGACAAGGTTCCCGGAAAGGCTAGAGAATTAAAGCCGGCGGCGTCTACAAAGAGGCGGGACGCGCTGCGGCCGTGCCCGGCGCCGCTCTGGCCTCCACACACCGTTTATCCCGAGGCGGGCGCAATACTTCCCTTTAAGCGTGTCGTCGCATACTACGGCAATTTCTATTCGCCGCGCATGGGGGTTCTGGGCAAATATCCGCCGGACAAGGTGCTTGCCATGCTCGAGTCGCAGGCGAACGCTTGGGCGAAGGCTGATCCCTCGACGCCCGTCGTTCCGGCGATTGATTACATCGTGGTGTCCGCCCAGGGTATGCCGGGCCGAACCGGGAAGTACATGATGCGGATGCCAGCGGGCCAGATCGAAAAAGCCATCAGCATGGCGAACCAGATTCACGGATTGTTGTTTCTTGATGTCCAGCCAGGCTGGAGCACGGTGCAGGTCGAAGTGCCGCGTCTCGCGCCGTACCTTAAACTGCCCAACGTAGAGCTTGCCCTGGACCCGGAGTTCGCCTTGACCGAAGGCAAGCGGCCCGGCGCGTGGAGGGGCACCTTGAGCGCCGCGGACATCAACTTTGCCGCGCGGTTCCTGGCGGAGATTGTGCGGCAAAACCATCTGCTTCCGAAGATCCTCGTTGTCCATCGCTTCACGCAGCGCATGGTCACGGATTACCGCGCCATCAAGCCGCTGCCCCAAGTGGAGATCGTGATGGATATGGACGGGTTCGGATCGCCAGCCCTGAAACACGCCGCTTACAGGGATTTCGTCGCGAACCAGCCGGTGCAGTTCACCGGTTTCAAGCTCTTCTATATTAACGATATAAAATGGGGTGGCTGCCTCATGACGCCTGCGCAAGTGCTGCGGCTCTCTCCGCAACCGATTTTTATCCTGTACCAGTAGGCGCCCGACGCAGCCCTTCAGACAGGCACTGATTACTTGTGGGCGCTACGCTTTGGAGCCTAACCCCAACCCACCACGCGCCGCGTCTTGTGGTACTCTGCAAAGTATGGCGTACGATCAGGGATATTCGTTCTCATTCGGACCCCAACTGACTCCTAAAGTCAAGGTTCTGATCGTCGCGATGTCTGTCGTTTTCGCCCTTACCTATTTCCCTCTACGAATATTCGGCTGGGTATACCCATACGCTCTGTTCGGGCTCCAGCCTTACGCCGTCACGCACGACCTGTTCATATGGCAGCTCGGAACCTACCTGTTCCTCCACGGCGGGTTCTTCCACATCTTGTTCAACCTGTTTGCTTTGTGGATGTTCGGCCCGGACCTCGAAAGCCTGTGGGGCGGTAAGCAATTCCTGTTTTATTTTTTCTTCACCGGCGTAGGCGCGGGTCTTACGGATGTGCTATTTGGACCGAGCAGCATGGTGATGACCATCGGGTGCTCGGGCGCGATATTCGGTCTGCTACTAGCCTACGGCATGATTTTCCCAAACCGCCCGATTTACATGTATTTTCTGATTCCCATCAAGGCTAAGTGGTTCGTTGCACTAATCGGACTGATCGAATTCGTCAGCCTGTTTGGGCAAGGTGAGGGAGGCATCAGCCATATCGCGCACCTGGGCGGCTTGGTGTTTGGCTACATGTACCTTGTCCGCGTCCGCCACACACGAACCTCCGTGGGATCGTGGCGCGAGCGTTTCATCGAATGGAGAAGAGCGCGGCGGCGCCGGCAATTTCAAGTCTACATGCGGAAGCGTGACAAGGACGGTTCTGACCGCTGGATTAACTGATTATACAGAGCGATATAAATAATTGCGCATCAGTGGTTGGCGGCGTATCAGGGCATGGCTTCAGCCGTGCCGCAGGGTCACGAGAAGGAATCGGGCTTTAGCCCCAGAGGGTCTCAGCGGCTAAAGGGTCTGTGTGACAACTGCAGTTGTAGCGACGATCTATGACCGCCGGTCTTTATTCTTCAATAGATTCGGCGCTCATAGAGCACCGCTACAGCAGAGAAACCGAAGTTGTCACACAGACTCTAAAGCCGGTGCCATAATTGCCTGCGAACGGCCCGGCTGAAGCCGCGCCCTGATGCACGACGCGCAGTGACTTTAGTCGCTCGGTATAATTCCCGGGCAAGCTCTCGGTTCTGCATTGCCAATGGTTTCATCAAGCCACGGTTACTCTGCCTGAAGATCTTCCCGATGCCGAAAGTGAGCATCATTATTCCTTCGTATAACTGCGCGGACTACGTTCGCGGCGCGGTGGACTCCGCGCTGGCGCAGACATTTCACGATTACGAGATTATCGTCGTGGATGACGGCTCAAGCGATGACACGAGAGAGGTGTTGGAAGCGTACGGCCGCGAGTCGCGATTTCGTTACGTCTACCAGGAAAACCGCGGGCTCCCCGGCGCGCGCAACGCCGGCGCTCGCGCGTCACAAGCCGATTATCTGGCTTTTTTAGACGCCGACGACGCTCTCGCGCCCGAGGCGCTTGAGGTGATGACGGCCGAACTCGAGCGAAGCGGAACGAGCTGGTGCCTCATCGACATCCTCAAAGTATTAGGCGAAAAGAAGGAAATCCGGCGCACTACGGTCCCGGCGGGCGACCTTTTCCATGAGATTCTGCGGAATGATTTTATCCGGCGCGCCATGTTTTTCAAACGGCAAGATTTTTTCGATGTGGGCATGTACGACGAAGCGATGCGCTACCGTGAGGATTGGGAACTTAATATCCGCATGTTTGGCAAACAGAAGCCCTTCGCCTACATCGGACGGCCTCTCTACTGGTACACGTGGCGAGAGGGCAGCATCACAACTGGAAACCGCGGCAAGGTGCTGGTTTATACGGAAATGGTCTTGCGCAAGCACCACAAGCGGCTCGCCGACGCCGGCGATCGGACGGCAGCCAAGCTTTATGCGAAAAACATGTGGGATCTGGGCCGAGCGTATTTTAGCGAGCAACGGAACACTAAGCGGGCCGCGGCGTGTGTCCGCGAGAGCCTGGCCTACGATTTCAATGCCCGTCGGCTTTTTCATCCTGTCGTCTACCGGCTTCGGCGATGGGGGGTACGTCAGGACAATACGACGCCATGAATTTGCCGGCATTTCCAGAAGCCGGAATCTAAGGAGCCCGCGCGCAGGTGTGCAAGGCAAAACGCTTATCGGCGTGTCGATGAGCAGGCGCAGCGAAGCGAGTCGATGACAAGCGGGTTACAGAGCGGCGTTTTCGCACGCACCGGCGCGGTCTTGCCCGGCTCAAATCGCCCGCGATTGCTGCTTGCTGCCCCTTATTTCAGGCCGGCCTATTACGGGGGCGTGGTGCAAGTCTACCACCAACTGTTAACGCGCCTGAAGTCGGTCGAGAGTTTCATTGTGTGTCAGAGGCTGGGCGGCAATCCGGAGGAGATGGAACGGTTTGACCGGGCTGCGCTGCTCGAATGCGGTTACCAAGTATTGCGGATCGAGCGGTACGAGCTGATTTTCGGCGCGCAAGCTTCGCTTGTGGAGCGACTGGGAGACACGGCCCGGTTTCTTCTCAGGACTCGCGCCGAGTGGCGCAAAGCCGTTCGGGAGATTCGGCCTGATGTGATCGTGTGCGGGGCAACGGGCATTGCGGGATGGCTGATGGAACACCTCCCGGAGCCCATTCCTTTCATCAATTACATTCACGGTGAAGAGCTGGGTGAGGCTGGAAAATCGCGCTTCTTCCGGCGTTTCCTATTTCAGAGGCAGTTGGTGATTATCCGCAAGGCAGCTCTTAATATCTCGGTCAGCCGGTACACCGCCAGTAAGGCTATCGCACTGACGGGAATCAGCGCCGCTCGCATCGCCCTTCTGCCGAATTTCGTGGATGAAGACCGCTTCTCGCCGCCCAGCGACCGTGAAGCGCTGCGCCGGCAACTTGGCTGGCACGACAAGAAGGTGATCCTGACGTTGTCCAGATTGACCCCGCGCAAAGGCATTGACCAGTCTATCCGGGCGCTAGTGGAATTGAGACGGGAAGGGAAACTGACGCCCGAGTGGATACACGTCGTCGCAGGGAGCGGGGAACAGGAAGGCGAGTTGCGCGCCTTGACCGCCAGTCTTGGGGTTGGCGAGACGACGCGATTCGAGGGTTTCGTTCCAGACGAGCGCGTCCCGCACTATTACGGCGCCGCGGACATCTTTCTTCTGCCTAATCGCGACCTCATGGGAAACACGGAAGGTTTCGGTATCGTTTTTCTCGAGGCCGGAGCCTGCGGCACGCCGGTGATCGGCGGCATCGCCGGAGGCACGGCGGACGCCATTCGCGAAGGTGTCACCGGATTCAGGGTAAATAGCGAGGATTCTGCCGAGATTGGCCGCGCCGTGCTGGAATTGGTGAATGACGAGGAATTGCGGCACCGCATGGGGGTGGCCGCCGCTGAAATAGTGCGCCGCGAGCACCGGGTTGAGACGGCGGTATCGAGCTTCGAAAATTTGCTTCTGGACGTTATCCGACCTGAGAAGTTGCAGAAAAATGCTTGATGGCGGCTCTCCGAGTTTTCCACCTCATTAGCAGCGGCGGCCTTTACGGTGCTGAGGCCGTTGTCTTGAACCTCGTCGCCGCGCTGAATCGCGGGGGCTGCGCGGCCGCTCTCGGGGTATTTGACAATCGACACCAACCTCATTCCGAGATCGCGGATGAGGCGAAACGGCTCGGCCTTCAAGTTCAACTCATCCGGTGCGAAGGGAGGGTGGATTGGAAAACAGCGAGGCGAGTCCGCGAAGTTCTGGATGGGGGCCGCTTCGAGATACTTCATACGCACGGATACAAAGCCGACTTGTACGGATGGGTCGCCGCGCGGTCAGCGTCGGCGCGACTTGCGGCTACCGCTCACAACTGGACTGCCCGAACTCGAAGCATCCGCCTGTATGAAACGCTGGATCGTTTCGCTCTGAAACACTTCGATCACGTCGTGGCGGTTTCAAGTCCGGTTGCCAGCATCCTCCGCAGCTCGGGCGTTCCAGAAGAGAAGATTTCCGTGATTGCCAACGGGATCGACTGGGCTCGCTTCGCCTCCGCTTCGCCGGTTCGGTTATGCGGATCCTCCCAACAGCAGAGCAGGTTGCACGTCGGCCTGGTGGGCCGGCTCTCCCGGGAAAAAGGGCCGGATTATTTTTTGCGTGCCGCTCGGATCGTTCTCGATGAATTCCGGGGCGTCAGCTTTGTTCTCGTCGGAGGCGGACCCATGAAGGAGGACCTGGTCCAAATGAGTCGCGCATTGGCCATCGATGACCATGTCGTCTTCGCGGGTGTGCGCAGAGACATGCCGGAAGTCTATGCGACGATGGATGTGATCGTCCTCGCTTCCCGCGATGAAGGTATGCCCGTGGCTTTGCTGGAAGCGTTTGCGGCTAGGAAAGCTGTGGTCGCCACGGCCGTGGGCGAGGTGCCGAACTTAGTTACTGACGGCGAGACCGGGCTGCTCGTCACACCCGGGGACGTTTCGGGTCTGGCGCGGGCCATCCTGCGCCTCCTGAGAGAGGCTGACCTGCGCCGCCGGCTTGGCCAAAACGCCGCAGACTTGGTCCAGCAACGTTATTCGGCCGACGTGATGGCCACACGGTACCTTGCACTTTACGGCGAGCTCGCAAGCCAGAAAGTCGCTTCGCGGGAGCAGCGGGCGCAAAGCTGAGAGGCATCCCTACGCGCGCGCCATGCGTTTTTTCTTGATGTTCGCGGCCAGATTGACAAGATTTTGCAGCGAAGCATAGACTCGGATTTTGGCCTTCGATGCGCCCGCCGAACGCGCGCGGCGCGCTTTCCGGAGCCGCGCGAATACCTATGATTAGAAGAATAGCCTATCTCGATTGTGGTTCGGGGATTAGCGGCGACATGTTCTTGGGCGCTTGCCTGGATGCGGGAGCCAGCGCTGACGGACTCCACGCGAAGCTCTCCACGCTTCGGCTGGGAGAGTACGAATTCAAGACGGAGCGCGTGCGGCGCGGAGGGCTGGCTGGGGTTCGGGTGGAGATTACGGCGCCGGAAAAGCAGCCGCACCGGCACTTGGGGCCAATCGAGGAGATGATTGAGTCGAGCGGTGTTTCCGCTAGCGTCAAGGAACGCGCGCGGCGAACCTTCCGGCGGCTCGGCGAGGCCGAGGCGCGCTTGCACGCGCAGCCAATCGAGAAGGTACACTTCCACGAGGTAGGCGCTGTTGACGCCATTATTGATATTGTGGGGGCTTGCGTGGCGCTCGAGTTGCTCGGAATCGAGGAGTTGATTGTCTCTCCTCTGAACCTTGGCGGCGGAAGCGTCCAGGCCGCGCACGGGACGCTGCCCGTTCCCGCTCCCGCCACCGCAGAACTGCTGCGGGGGATTCCGGTTTATTCGAGCGGAGTCGAAGCTGAACTCGTGACGCCAACGGGCGCGGCGCTGGTTGCGACGCTTGCCGCGCGTTTTGGCTCTCTGCCGCCAATGAAGGCGGAAAGGATCGGCTACGGCGCGGGCGCACGGGAGTTGCCCGGCGTTCCAAACCTCGCACGCCTGATGGTGGGTGACAAGACCGCTCCACCCGGCCTCGCCGTGGCAGCGGATGATACCGTCGCGGTGATTCAGGCCAACGTCGATGACATGAATCCGCAGCTTCTCGGTTACTTCATGGAACAGGCGTTCGCAGCCGGCGCGCTCGATGTGGCGTGCAGTCCGGCGCAGATGAAAAAGAACCGGCCGGGACAGGAGATCACGGTCCTCTCACCACCGCAGCAAGTGGAGCGCCTGGCCGAACTGCTCCTCGAGCAGACCACGACGCTCGGTGTGAGAATTCAGGAGGCGCGCCGGATGACGCTCGAGCGCGAAACGGCAAGCGTGGAAACGGTGTACGGGATGGTTCGCTTGAAGGTGGCGCGGCGGAACGGTCGCGTCATGAATGTGGCCCCCGAATATGAAGATTGCCAGCGCTTGGCGCGGGAAAAAAACGTGCCGCTGAAGGAAGTGATGATGGCGGCGCAGGCTGCATATCGGAATCAGTAAAGGTAACAGGTGTCACGGCTGAAGGACGGGTGCTGCGTGGAGGGGAAATGGCAGTCCGCAGCGACAGAGACGCATGTTAGCGGGGCTCACGAAAGAGCTGAAGGATCGCGCCTGACACCCAACACCTGGAACCTGACACCTCGGGCTTGAAGATGAAGAAATTCTATATCACAACCCCCATTTACTACCCTAACGCCCGCCCGCACGTGGGCTCGGCGTATACGACCATCGTGTGCGACGCCATCGCGCGATACAAGCGCATGTGCGGGTACGACGTGGCTTTCCTGACGGGCACGGACGAGCACGGCGAAAAACTCCAGCGCGCGGCAGACGAGGCGGGAATTCCGGTGGAACGATTCGTCGCTCAAAAGCGCGAGCTGTTCAAGGAATTGTGGCGGACGCTCGGCATCGGCGAATTTCAATCGCTTGGAGATGGAGGGGCGGGTTTATCCCGCCAGGACGAGAATGGCGGCTTAGAGCCGACGCGACCTCCCATAAAGCGCCTGTTTGTCCACACCTCGCAAAATCCGGCACACGTGAAGTCGGTTCAGTGGATGATCCGGCGGGCGGATAAAGCGGGCTACATCGAAAAGAAAAAATACGAAGGCCGCTACTGCGTTTTTGACGAGCGCTACGTTTCCGACAGCCCCGAGCCCGTTAATTGCGACATCTGCGGCCGGTCGGCGGAGTTGATCAGCGAGGAGAATTACTTTTTCAGGCTCTCGGCATTTCGGGAACGTCTGCTTGATCTCTACGAAAAGCAACCGAGCTTCGTGCTGCCGGATTTCCGCATGAACGAAGTGAAGAGCTTCGTGAAGAGCGGCTTGCGAGATATTTCCATCAGCCGAAGGCGGCTGAAATGGGGCATTCCGTGGCCGGACGACCCCGAGCAGGTGGTCTACGTCTGGTACGACGCGCTGACGAGCTATTTGACTGGGATCGGCTTTGCGGGCGAAGAACGCAGCCCGGATTTCGAGAAATACTGGCCTGCTGACGTTCACATGATCGGCAAGGACATTCTGCGTTTCCACGCCATCTACTGGCCAGCATTTTTGTGGGCCGCCGGTTTGCCTTTGCCTAAAACTATCTTCGCTCACGGCTGGATTTACTACGAGCAGGATAAGATGAGTAAGTCCAAGGGCAACGTCGTCTATCCCGAGCCGATTATCAAATCGTTCGAAGAACTCGGGGCGCCAGGGAATGACGCCCTGCGGTACTACTTGCTAAGGGATACACCGTTTGGGCAAGATGCCCACTTTTCTTATGAAGGTCTAATCCATCGCTATAATTCCGATCTGGCAAACGGCTTGGGAAACTTAGCGAGCCGGAGCCTGGCTATGGTCCGCCAGTTCTGCGCTGGAGTCGTGCCTCCACCGGTTGTCCAGACTGCGGACCAAGCATCGTGGGACGCGAGCCATGTTGTTGCCGGGTACCTCGAAACGTTTGAAAGCCTTGATTTCGCGTCGGCGCTTGTCGGGTTGTGGGTGCATATTTCCCAAGCTGATAAGCTGATCGTGGATAGGAAACCTTGGGATCTGGCAAAGACCGGCTCACCTGCCGATCAGGAGGCCATAAACGACACCGTATACAGGGCGCTTGAAACTCTACGTATCGTCTCTATTTTTGCGTATCCAGCACTGCCCGCCAGCGCAGGGCGACTCTGGAAGCAACTTGGGCTCCCTGGAAGCGTAGCAGGCCAGGCCATCGATGATCGCCTCCACTTCCGGCAAACCGACCCTCGCGCAAAAGTTGGCAAGCCGGAGCCGATTTTTCCTCGCCTCGACAAGCAGAAAACGCTTGCCCGGCTGCACGAGCTTGCAGAAGAAGACCGTTTGAAAGACGAAACAGCGAAGGAGACCAAATTGGAACCAGAACAAGAGCCAGCGGCAGTAGTGCCGGTGATTGTACCGGCGAGCGACGCAGAGGACAGCGCCGCTACAACCCCGAAGATCACCATCGACGATTTTGCCAAGGTCGATCTCCGCGCGGGGACGATTCTCTCGGCTGAACCGATTCCCGGCGCGACAAAATTGCTGAAACTGCAAGTGGATATCGGCACGGAAGTTCGCCAGCTCTGCGCAGGGATTGCTGAATACTATAAGCCCGAGCAATTGATAGGGATGAAAGTCGTGATCGTCGCCAATCTCCAGCCCCGTAAGCTGCGCGGGGTGGAATCGAATGGCATGGTTGTGGCGGCGTCAATAGGAGATGAAGGGAGACCCGTACTGGTGACATTCAAAGAAGATGTGCCAAACGGAGCCAAGCTGAAATAGTTGAGTTATTGGGTGATCGGTTCATTGAATCATTTAGAGAGGGGGCGGGGTATGAACCAACCCGTCGAGTTATGGCAGCGTACAAAGCAGTTTGCGATCCGAATTGTCCGGCTTTTTCGTTCTTTGCCGAAGACAGATGAAGCCCGAGTTGTGGGAAAGCAAGCCCTTCGATCAGGAACCTCTCTGACAGCCAATTACCGTGCCGTGTGCCGAGCTCGGCCGAGGGCAAAGTTTATTGAGAAGATAGGAACTGTGGTCGAAGGGGCGGACGAAACCGTCTACTGGTTGGAGTTGCTCGTAGAAACCGGCATCGTGAGTGAAAAACGTCTGGAAGGTTTGTGCGCCGAAGCAGGTGAGCTCCTTGCGATCTTCGCCGCCTCGAAACGGACCGCAAAGCAACCACCCGCTTTGAGTAAACTCCGGCGGCCTGCCTCCCTCAATCATTTAATGACTCAGTGAACAAATGGCTCAATTTTTCGTAGATAGCCACTGCCACTTGGCCGACCCGGAATTTGATTCCGACCGCGATGAGGTGATTGCGAGAGCGAAGGCGGCGGGCGTGTGGCAACTGCTGCTGATCGGAACCGGCGTGGACTACGCTGAAATCGGCGCCGCGCTGCGGCTTGCGGAGCGGACGGTAGGCGCTTACGCAGCCGGCGGCATTCATCCGCACGATGCAAAGCAGTTCCTGAAAAGCGACCTCGGCGAGTTGCGAAAGCTAGCCGACCACAAGAAGTTTCTGGCACTCGGGGAGATTGGCCTTGACTATCACTACGACCACTCACCGCGCGACGCTCAGCGCGAAATTCTGATTCGGCAGTTGGCGCTGGCGCAGGAGTTGAGGCTTCCCATTGTCATTCATTGTCGCGAAGCGTGGGCAGATCTGCGGGAGATTGTGCGCGAACACTGGGTGGGCGCAGCAGTCGGCGGAATCCTGCACTGTTTCACGGGAAGCCGCGAAGATGCCTTCACGTTTCTCGACTGGGGATTCATGGTGTCGTTCGCGGGAAACGCGACCTTCAAGAACGCAGAGCATCTGCGGGAGATTGCCCGGCAGATTCCTCGCGAGCGGGTGCTTATCGAGACGGACAGCCCTTATCTTGCTCCTGCGCCTTACCGCGGGAAGCGTAATGAGCCGGCTTATGTGCGCGAGATTTTGCGCGTGCTGGCGGAAGCGCGCGGCGAAGAGGAAGCGGCGCTGGCGGAGCGGGTGACGGAAAATTTCCGGCAGTTTTTCCGGCTGTGACCCCGAGGAAGGGATTGAAGTCGATGTGGCTAATGAGCTACGAGAGAAGGTTCCGGAAAGCGGTCACTCAGACGCTGAGCCGGTCCCTGCGCATCAGGACGCCTCGAAACGACGCGTTGGGCGGGATCTACCGCGGTCTGCGAACGCGGGCGGCGTGCGTTGCAGCCTTCGCGCTGCTCTTGATGGTGGGCGGCCTGGCTCACGCGGCAGGACTGCAATTCGAGATTTCGTTTCCAGCCACCGTTCATTCACACCCAATCACGGGCCGCGTTTTTGTGATGATCAGCCGCCGCGACGATCCGGCGCCGCGGCTGCAGGTAGGTTGGTGGGGCGATACGCCGCCGTTTTTTGCGAAGGACGTCGCCAGGCTCACACCGGGTGAGGCGGCAGTGGTTGATTCCTCATCGCCCGGTTATCCGCTGCGCAGCCTGAAAGATTTACCCGCGGGGGAGTATTACGTGCAGGCGCTGATCGACATCTACACCCAGTTTCACCGCGCCGACGGCCACGTGATCTGGGCGCACATGGACCATTGGGAGGGCCAGCAATTCAATCAGTCGCCTGGAAACCTCTACAGCCCGGTCGAACACATCCAGCTTGATCCGCGCTCGGCGCAGACGGTGAAGCTGAGCCTCACCAAGGTGATTCCTCCAATCACCATGCCCCGCGATACGGTGTGGGTAAAGCACGTGAAGATCGAAAGCCCGCTGCTCACGTACTTCTGGGGCCATCCGATTTACCTGGGCGCAACGGTGCTGCTTCCCAAGGGTTACGATACGCATCCGAAGGTTTATTACCCGGTGATTTACGTCCAGGGCCACTTCGGCTTGTCGCCGCCGTTTGGCTTCACCACACAGGATCGCTCTTCAGACGGCTACGACTTTTATCAGGCTTGGAATTCGGCCAATTTCCCGCGCATGATCGCCGTGAGGTTTCAGCATCCCACGCCCTATTTTGACGATTCTTATGCCGTGAACTCGGCCAACAACGGCCCTTACGGCGACGCAATTATGAAGGAGCTGATTCCTTACCTCGAACAGCACTTCCGCGTCATCCGGCAACCTTACGCGCGCGTGCTGACGGGCGGCTCAACGGGCGGATGGGAATCGCTGGCGCTCCAGATTTACCATCCTCGCTTCTTTGGCGGCACGTGGACGTTCTATCCGGACCCCGTCGATTTTCGCCGATTCGACCTCGTTGACATCTACCGCGACGGCAATGCCTTTTACGAGCCGGGTCACCACTGGCTGTTTCCGCAGCGCTATATCATGCGCCGTTCGGACGGGCAGCCGGAGGTCACGGAAAAGGAATTCAGCCAGCTCGAATTGGCGCTTGGCAGCGACGGCCGGTCCGGCCAGCAGCTTGACGCCTGGGATGCGGTATTCGGACCTGTGGGCGCGGATGGCTATCCCGAGCCGCTATGGAACAAGAACACAGGAAAGATTAACCACGCGGTCGCTGATTACATGCGGAGCCATGGCTACGATTTGCGCTATTATTTACGAACCCATTGGACTTCTATCGGCCCGAGCCTTGTCGGCAAGCTCCACGTCTATGTCGGCGACATGGACAACTATTACCTGAATCTCGCAGTCTATCTTCTGCAGGATTACCTCGCGAAGACCGAGAATCCACACTACGCCGGAACGTTTGCATACGGCCGGCCTATGAAAGGCCATGGCTGGCAGCCGATGTCAAACGCGGAGTTGGTGCGGATGATGGCAGAGCACATTGCGCGCCACGCGCCGTCAGGCACGAATACTCGGGCGTGGCAATATCCATGAGCTGGGCCAGTGGCGCGGTTAGAAGCCCTTTGTTAAGATCAGTTGGAGATTTCCATGAGAGTGGGGGTACACACCTCCATTGCGGGCGGCCTGGAGAACGCGGCGCACCACGCTTGGCGGATTGGCTGCGACACCTTTCAAATGTTTTCGGCAAACCCGCGTGGTTGGCGTGCCGCCGAACCGGCCGCAGAGGACTACGAGAAGTTTCGCGCTGCGCGAAGGCAATATGGCCTTGATCCGGTTGTGGTCCACGACAATTATTTGATCAATCTGGCGGCTGAGGATGGAACGATCCGGGGAAAGTCCATTGCCGCGTTTCGCAAGGAGTTAGAAAGGGCGGTGGCGCTGCAAGCGGATTACCTGGTGACGCATCCGGGAAGCGGCAAAGGAACCACACCAGCGCGGGCCATCGCGCACTGCGTCGAGGCGCTGCAGCGGGCGGCGGCAGGGCTCAATCTCGATGGGCTGACCATCCTGATCGAAAACACGGCGGGCCAGGGATCGGTGATCGGGCGGACGTTTGAGGAAGTGGCGGAAATTGTGGCGGGCGCCGGGCACGAGCTTCCGGTTGGAGCGTGCGTTGACACAGCGCACTGTTTTGCCGCGGGCTACGCCATTCATACTCCCGAAGGACTGCGAGAAACCGTAAAGATGCTCGACGCCACGGTTGGCCTCGCGCGGCTGCGAGTAATCCATGCCAACGACTCCAAGTCGGACTTCGGTTCGCACTCCGACCGCCACGAGCACATTGGCAAAGGCAAAATTGGCGCGGCAGCGTTTGCGCGCATCGTGCGGCATCCCAAACTTCGCTCGATTCCATTCATCTGCGAGACGCCGCTGGATAAGCCAGATGACGATAGGCGAAACATCCGCGTGATGAGGAGACTGGCGGCAGGCGGTAGAAGATAGCTACGGTTTTTGCTCCGCGGATCTCTGCAAAGCCCTGCCCAAGGGAGAGTAAATGTACCCGTCGCCCGAGTGTCGCGGAGGGGTTATACTTTAGATATGAAAGAACGCCGCCAGCGTGCGATCAAGGCACGGAAACCAGTCAAGAATCCGGTCGGTGCTGCGAGTGGCTATCCCCCCCCCTTCCCGCAGCTGACACGGGTAGGAGATCTGCCGGGCGCAAGCGCCGTCTTGAGGCGCGCCCGGACCCCATACAAAAAGAGCCCGCTGAGCGAAGACGAGGCCCTCAACTTGATCTGCGACGCCCGTCGTGACGAGCGCACGTACCCAATTGACGATCTATTGAAAAAGTTTTGAGATGAATTGGACAGTGAGGTACCGTGCCTCGGTCGAGAAGGATTTGGCAAGACTCCCGGGTGACATCCGAACCACCCTACTCGCCGCCCTCAAGGGCCTCCAGGATGGTCCATTTCCATCGGGATACAAGAAACTTCGGGGATCGAACAATCGCTTCAGACTGCGCGTGGCGGGAGATTATCGAATTGTCTATTCCGTTTTGAAGCAGGAGGCCACGATTCTGGTCGAGTTTGTAGGACATCGGAAGGACGCGTACCGGTGGTTCTGACCGTATTCGTAAAGCTCCATTCTGAATCTTATGGACCCTCAATACGATCCCCAGGTCATCGAAGCCAAGTGGCAGGAGCGGTGGGAAGAGGCACGCCTCTTTGACGCCGAGCCGGACGCGGCCCGCAAGAAGTATTACGTGCTCGAAATGCTGCCGTATCCTTCTGGCGACATCCACATGGGCCACGTCCGGAACTATTCCATCGGTGACGCCCTGGCGCGCTACAAGTGGATGCGCGGCTACAACGTGCTGCACCCGATCGGATGGGATGCCTTTGGCCTGCCGGCGGAAAACGCCGCGATCAAGCACCAGCGGCATCCCTCAGAGTTCACCTTCAGCTATATCGACCGCATGAAGGTCCAGTTGAAACGGCTTGGCATTAGCTACGACTGGCGTCGTGAGATTTCCACCTGCGTCCCGGAATATTACCGCTGGAACCAGTGGTTTTTCCTGCGCATGTTCGAGCGGGGCCTGGCTTATCGCAAGAAGAGCCGCGTGAATTGGTGCTCGCAGTGCGAGACGGTGCTTGCGAACGAGCAGGTGGTGGACGGCTGTTGCTGGCGTCACGAAGAAACGCCTGTGGAGGAACGAGAGCTCGAGCAGTGGTTTTTGAAGATCACAGCGTATGCCGACCGTTTGCTCGATGACATGAAGGTGCTAGACCGCTGGCCGGAGCGCGTGCTGACGATGCAGCAGAACTGGATTGGAAAATCCAAGGGAACGCTGGTGGATTTCCGCCTGAACGAACTGGACGAACTCGTGCGGGTATTCACAACGCGTGTTGACACGATTTACGGCTGCACGGCAGTTTTGCTGTCGCCGCAGCACCCCGTGGTGGAGAGATTGATCGCGCGGTCCGGCTCGGCTGCCGCGCTGAAAGAGGCGGTGGAAGGCATCAAAGCGTCGGCGGCGCGTGCGGGCGTTGACCCAAACCTCGAGAAGCAGGGCGCGCCAACCGGGTTTACGGTGCGGAACCCCTATAGCGGCGAAAGCATTCCCGTGTGGCTGGCCAACTTCGTGCTGATGGAATATGGCACCGGCGCGGTGATGGCGGTACCGGCTCACGACAGCCGCGATTTCGAATTTTGCCGCGCGTACGGATTGCCCATCCGCCAGGTCATTGTTCCGAAGGGCGGCGAAACTGCAGATTTGAGCCGTGCCGCTTTTATCGAGTACGGGAAGCTGGTGAATTCCGGGCCCTTCAGCGGACTGAATTCAGAAGAAGCCATTGAGCGAATGACGCTCGAGGCCGAGCAGCAGGGCTTTGGGCAGGGAACGATCCAATATCGCCTCCGCGACTGGGGTATCTCGAGGCAGCGGTACTGGGGCACGCCGATTCCAATCGTTTACTGCGCCGGTTGCGGCGTGGTTCCCATGCCAGATGAATCATTGCCTGTCGTCTTGCCAACGAATGTGAAGTTTACCGGGCGTGGCGGGTCGCCGCTGGCCGAAGTGGAAGAATTCGTTTCGACGTGCTGCCCGAAATGTGGCGGTGAGGCGCGACGCGAGACCGACACGATGGATACATTCGTCGATTCTTCCTGGTATTTCTACCGCTACACCGACCCGAATATTTCCACCGCTCCCATCAACGCCTCGGCAGTCGGATACTGGTTCCCGGTGGACCAATACATCGGCGGCATCGAGCACGCAATCCTGCATCTGATTTACATGCGGTTCTTCACTAAAGTGATGCAGGACACCGGTCTCGTGACATTCCCCGAGCCGGTGGCGCGACTGTTCACGCAAGGTATGGTGATCAAGGATGGCGCCAAGATGTCAAAGTCCAAGGGAAACATCGTCGATCCCACCGAGATGTGTGCGCGCTACGGCGCGGATACGGTGCGGCTCTACATGTTGTTTGCGGCGCCGCCGGAACGCGATCTGGAATGGAGCGATGCTGGAATAGAAGGCGCGGCTCGGTTCCTCAACCGTGCTTACCGGCTGGTGGCGCGGCATGCGGAGCGGCTAGCCGGAATTGTAAGCGCGCGCGCCCAGAGCTGGAAGGTGAATGACCTGACGGCAACCGAGCGACGGCTGCTTCGCAAGACTCACCAGACGCTTCGCCACGTGACGCAGGACATGGAGGGCCGCTGGCACTTCAATACCGATGTGGCGATGACGATGGAACTGGTCAATGAGCTGGCGGAGCTGGAGGCGAAAACACATGAAATTCGGGCCGAGGTCTTGAAGGAGGCGCTTGAATACCTTGTCCTGCTTCTTTCGCTTTTTGCGCCGCACGTGGCAGACGAGTTGTGGGAAGGCTTAGGTCATGACGAACCGGCGCTGCGGACTGTGTGGCCCGCTTGGGATTCGCAACTCGCCGCGGAGGAAGAGATCGAACTGCCAGTGCAGGTGAACGGCAAGCTTCGCGGGCGGATTCACGTGGCAGCCGGCACGAGCGAGGAGGAAATCCGCCGGCGCGCTCGGGCGGATGAAAAAGTGGCACAGCATCTGGATGGAAAACAGGTGGTAAAGATGATCGTGGTGCCTGGAAAGCTTGTGAGCATCGTAACGCGATAGATGAACTCGATTCGCCCTATTGTCATCCTTGATTTCGGCTCCCAGTACACCCAGTTGATCGCGCGGCGCATCCGGGAAATGCACGTCGCGGCCGTGATCGAGCCCTGCCACATACCCTTTGAAAAACTCGCGGCCATGGAACCGCCGGGAATCATCCTTTCCGGCGGGCCTTCATCGGTGTATGATCCTGCGTCTCCCAAGGGCGACGAGCGCATTTTCAAGCTCGGCGTGCCGGTGCTTGGCGTGTGTTACGGTTTTCAGTGGATGGCGGCAGCGCTTGGAGGGACCGTGGAGCCGGCAGCACGGCGCGAATACGGATTTGCCCAACTTGAGATCTCGCCGCAAAGCGAACTGCTTGCCGGGCTTCCCTCGCCGCTCCGCGTCTGGAACAGCCACGGAGATCACGTCACGGGCGTGCCGCCCGGATTCCAGGTGACGGGAAGGACGGAAAACGCCATTTCCGTCATGGAAAATCCCGAAGCGGAGATGTATGCGGTCGAATTTCATCCCGAGGTAAGGCACACCGACCACGGTTCCGAAATTCTCAAGCGATTTGTCTTCGAGCGCTGCCATGTAAGGCCGAACTGGTTTCCCGCATCCTTTGTTGAGAACACGATTGAAAAGATCCGCAATCAGGTGGGGGGTGATCACGCCATCTGCGCGATCTCGGGAGGTGTGGACTCCCTTGTGGCAGCCACGCTCGCGGGCCGCGCCATCCGAGACCGGCTTACCTGCGTCTTTGTCAACAATGGTTTGTTGCGCCGGAATGAGTTTGAAAACGTTGCCGCAGCTCTGAACACACAGGTTCACCTCAACGTTCGCGCGGTCGATCATTCGTCGCGCTTCCTGAAGCGCCTCCGCGGCGTGATTGACCCGGAACAGAAACGCAAGATTATCGGAGAAGAGTTTATACGAGTCTTTGAAGATGAAGCCCGGAGGGCCGGCCCCGTGCGCTTTTTGGTGCAGGGCACGCTCTATCCAGATGTCATCGAGTCAGTTTCCGTGCGAGGACCGGCCGCCACTATAAAGAGTCATCACAATGTCGGCGGCCTGCCTGAAGATTTGAAATTCGAGCTTGTTGAGCCGCTGCGTGAGCTCTTTAAGGACGAAGTGCGGACGGTGGGCCGGGAACTTGGTCTCAGCGAGGAGCTCATCAGCAGGCAGCCGTTCCCCGGGCCTGGACTAGCCGTTCGCATCGTGGGCGCAGTCAATGTGGAGCGCTTGCGCATGGTCCGCGAGGCGGACGCTATTGTGGAGGAAGAGGTGCGGTGCGCCGGCCTGTATCATCGACTGTGGCAATCGTTTGCGGTGTTGGTGCCCGTGTTTACGGTTGGAGTGATGGGCGATGCGCGAAGCTACGGCTCGGTTATTGCCGTGCGGGCTGTGGAATCGGAAGATGGCATGACGGCGGACTGGGCAAAGCTCCCGCCTGAACTGCTCTCGCGGATGGCGACGCGTATCGTCAATGAGGTCAAGGGAGTCAACCGAGTGGTGTTCGATATTACGTCGAAGCCACCCGGAACGATCGAGTGGGAATAGCAACACCTCAACCGCTATTGCTCATGACTCCGCAGACACGCGCCATTACCTGGCCGCTTTAGCGGCTGGCCAGTTTCTGGGCCATGTACAGCAAGAGTTGGCGGTCCTTTTCCTCAATGCGCTCGAGACTGCGTCGCACCTTCTCAAAGAAGCGGACCTGCTTTTCCGCTTCTTCATCAAGAGCGAGTTCTTCCGAGGACTGGCGGCTGCTTAAGTTGGGAAGCGGCGGCGGATCGTCACCCTCATAGAAAAGTTGATAGAGGGGAACTTCTAATGCCGACGCCAGTCTTTCCAGGGTCTCGAGTGACGGGACCGTGTGGCCGTTCTCGACCCGGGAAATGTAGCAACGAAGCAGCCCAGTGCGCTTTTCGATATCGCCTTGGGAAAAGTTTTTCTCTTCTCTTAGCTTTCTCAGCCGACGACCTATAACCATGACATAAACATGATGACACAGCGTATAAAGCTAGTCAACTAAAATATCGGATAATGTTTAATTGGGCTACCCCGAGCCCTTGTAACCTACGGAGTCTCTCGTTCGTCTTCAGGTTGCAGGGATAACAAGCGATGGATGCCGGATGGAAAATCACGTCCAGGACCAGCAGGAAGTTGAGTGGATCCGGCGGGCTCAAGGCGGGGAGGCGGAGGCCTTTCGCCTGTTGGTCGAGCGTTATCAGCGCAAGGTCTCCTCGCTCGTTTTTCACATCATCCGGCGACCGGATGAAACGGAGGATCTTTCACAGGAAATTTTTGTCAAAGTGTTTCGCTCGATCCGAGGGTACAATTTCCAGGCTCCGTTCCGGTCATGGATTGCGCGGATCGCGGTTAATCATTGTTATGACTACCTGCGTCGCCAAAGGGCTTCCAAACTCACGTACTTTTGGCAGTTAAGCGACGAGGCCCGCCAGGTCATCGAGAGTAGCCCGGAGCCGAAGGTGGCCGGTAAGCCCGATGTTGAGCAAGAAACGGTTTTGAAGGACTTGGTACGAAAGTTGCTGGACCGGGCTCCGCCCGAAGATCGTTTGGTGCTCGTCATGAAAGAGATGGAAAACCTTTCCATCGAGGAAATTGGAGGGCTTTTGAACTGGAGCACCAGCAAGGTGAAGGTTCGACTGCACCGCGCGCGAAAGCGGTTGCTGGCGGACCTGAAGCGATGGCGCTGAAACAGGAGGAAGACTATGCGATGCGCAAAGGTTCAACGAGCGGTCGAGGAAGCTGGCGAAGCGCAGTTGTCCGGACCCGCTCGGCGACACTTGGAGGCGTGCACTGCCTGCCAGAACTACGCCCGCGAATTCGGCAGGCTGACGACCGGATTTCGGCTTCTCGGTCAGGAAAACGAGCCGGAGCTCTCCTGGGGTTTCAGTGAGCGAGTGCTTCGCCGGTTGCGCGATGAGGTGAGGGCGAGAGAAAGCTCGCGCCAGTTCTTGGAGGCGGCGGGACGGCGCGTTGTGTTTGCCACTCTATTCCTCGGTTTGACGCTCCTTATGGCGATGGTATTGCCGGCTTCGGGTCCGGTGAGGCACCACACGACGGTGCATTACTGGCCGCAAACCGAGGCGGCTGCTAGCGAAAGCAGCCTGCTTCCGGTTGGGAATTTTCCACCTGTTCCGGCGGTCGTAGAAACCAGTTTCACGTTGCATGCGCCACGGCGGTAACCCTCATGACGAAGCGTGCCTATCTCTATTTCTTCCTCACGTTCATCATCGGCGTGGCTGTTGGCGGATGGGGCGTGTATTACTGCGCGTGGCGCGCCGGTGTCTGGCACCGGCCTTGGAACGAGAACGAAGCCGTTCATAAGCTGACGCAACGTCTGGACCTGCAGCCGGACCAGGTAAAAGAACTTCGGTCCATTCTGGATGATACCGTCAAGAAGTGGCGCGAGATTCAGGCGCAAACCAAGCCACAACTCGAGGCTCTGCACAAACAAACTGACCAGCGTATCCGGCAGATGCTGAATCCTGAGCAGCAGAAGAGGTTCGACTCGTTGGTGCGAGCTCATGAAAAACGCGCGAAACACTGAGCGTGGGGTGAAACCCTGCGCTCGCGCATTTCGTTTTTGGGTGTAGGGCCGAGGCTAACAGACGGCGCGCAAGTAGAGGGTAGGGTAATCAGATGACCGTTCGGCAATATCTCGTGCAGCATAAGAAGCTGACCGCGGCGGTGGCCATCGCGGCGGTGGCCATTGTGACAATCGGGATGGTTAGGCGGTCGCGTGCTGGCGACGTGCAATATTTCACCTCACCGGTAACGCAAGGAAACATTACGGCCGTGGTTCAAGCTACCGGTACGATCAACGCGCTGACAACTATTCCGGTAGGCTCAAGCGTTTCCGGGATTGTGAAATATGTGTTCGCGGACTTCAACACTCACGTCGAGGCGGGGCAGGTTCTGGCGCAACTGGACCCCACGACGTTCGAGGCGGCGGTGGTGACGGCTCGCGGGAACCTTGCGAACGCTAAGGCCAATGTAACGAATCTGGTAGCGAGTGTCGCCGCGCAAAAGGCCGCAATCGAGACTAATAAGGCGAACCTTACCCGCCTTCAGGCGGCCCTGGAATATAACCAGGTCAACACGCGGCGCATCATGGACTTGGCAGCGCATCAGATTATCTCAAAAGACCAGGAAGATCTGACCCACTCGAACTTGGTTCAGGCGCAAGCCCAGGTCCAGGCGCAACAAGCGGCGCTCAACCAGTCTTTGGCACAAATGAACCAGACCGTGGCTCAGCTTGCCCAGGCGTGGGCGCAGGTGGAAGTGCAACGTGGCGCATTGCAAACGGCGGAAAAGAACCTCCGCGACACGACGATCGTCTCTCCAATCAACGGGGTGATCGTTGCTCGCAATATCGACGTAGGCCAAGCTGTGGCGGCGGCCTTCCAGGCGCCAAACTTGTTTACCATCGCGCAGGACTTGAAGCACATGCAGGTGGATACCTCGACGGACGAATCTGATACGGGCAGCATCAAGGTGGGGTCGGAGGCGACGTTTCAGGTGGACGCGTTTCCGACCGAAGTTTTCAGCGGACAAGTAAGCGCCATCCGGCTGAACGCGACCACGGTCCAGAACGTGGTCACGTATGATACGGTCGTTAATTTCGCAAATCCGACCGAGAAGCTCCTGCCCGGCGAAACGGCTTACGTGACCATTCCGACGGGTATCGCCCGGAGCGCACTGAGAATTCCGAACGCGGCCTTGCGTTTCAAGCCGACGCTGCCGAGTAGCCAGTTGGAGAATCTTTATCGCAAGTATCGCATTCCTCCTTCGGCTACAAATCCACACCTCGGAGGGGAGCAGGTAGTGTGGAAGCTCGGCCACGGCAAGCAACTAATTCCTGCCGTCGTTCGGATCGGCATCACCGACTACACAAACACCGAGTTACTCAAGGGAGACGTCCAGCAAGGAGATAAGCTCGTAACCGGCGAAATCCTGCCGCAGGGCACTTCGTTCCAGCAGGGCGGCCCGCGGTTTGGCGGGAGGCGGTAGTGCATGGTTGCGCAAATCGGCGCTACTACGCACTGGATCAGGGCACGACGTAGGGCCTGTGCTTTCGTAGTTCGAAAAGAGGGAGTCTCGCGATGCTGCGGGAAGTATTGCAATCAGAGCCTGAGATTGGGGTAGCGAATGGCAGAGCGAAAGTAACACCCGTCATCCAGGTGGAGAACTTGCACAGGATTTACGACCTGGGCGAAGTGCAGGTTCACGCGCTGCGGAGCGTCACGATGACGGTCTATTCGGGCGAATTTGTGGCGATCATGGGGGCGTCAGGTTCTGGAAAGACGACCCTGATGAACGTGCTCGGTTGCCTCGACCGTGCGACACGGGGACGTTATGTGTTGGACGGCCAGGACGTCTCGAAGCTATCGAAAAACGAGCTGGCGCGGATCAGAAACAGCAAGATCGGTTTCGTCTTTCAGGGCTTCAACCTGTTGCCCAGGACTTCGGCGCTTGAAAATGTTGAGCTCCCGCTGATTTACTCCGGCGTATCGCATAGCGAGCGCACGAAGCGCGCGCGAGAGGCGCTGCGCTCGGTTGGGTTGGAGGGGCGGGGGGAACACCACCCTGCCCAGCTTTCCGGGGGCCAGCAGCAGCGGGTTGCAATCGCGCGCGCCCTAGTGACGAATCCGTCTTTAGTGGTAGCTGATGAGCCGACCGGGAATTTAGACAGCCGGACAAGCGTCGAGATCATGGAAATCCTTCAGCGGCTCAACGCGGAGCGCAACATCACCATCCTCCTCGTGACTCACGAACCGGACATTGCCCGTTATGCAAAGCGCGTAGTGACGTTTCGTGATGGCAAGATCAGGCGGGATGGAATGGTTGAAGACCGTCTCGATGCTTCCCGAGTCCTGTTCGATCTTCCCGCAATTGACGAGGAAGAAGCGGAAGCCGGGTAGGGGGCCTGATGGACTACAACGCCATTTTTCGAGTCGCGCTCAAGGCCCTGGCACGAAATAAGCTGCGCACCGTCCTGACCATGTTGGGCATCATCATCGGCGTAGGCGCAATGATCTGCACGGTAGCCATTGGTGAGGGGGCGTCAAATCAGGTCCAGCAACAGATCGCCAGTCTGGGCGACGACCTGGTCTGGATCGTGGCCGGAAGCGTAAATATGCATGGCGTCCACATGGGAGCGCAAGCCACCAAGACCCTTACCGTCGAGGATGCTCAGGCGATGATGCAAATCCCGTTTATAAAGGCTGTCTCCCCGGGCGTTGGCACAAGCGGGCAGGCCGTCTACCAGGGACAGAACTGGGCGAGCCCCGTGATGGGCATCGGTCCCTCTTATTTCGATATCCGGAAGTGGCCGGTTGCGCAGGGCATTCCGTTTTCTCAGCAGGACGTGGACACAGCGGCCAACGTTTGCATCCTCGGGCGCACCGTCATTCAGAACCTGTTTGTGGAGGGGCAGAATCCCATCGGAAAGACGATCCGCATCAACAACATGCCTTTCCGTGTCCTTGGCGTGCTCCAACGCAAAGGCCTCACGCCCTGGGGGCAGGACCAGGACAACATCATCATGGCGCCTTACACGACCGTGCAAAAGAAGCTGGCCGGTATCAGCTGGATTAACAACATTATGTGCTCGGCCATTTCGACCAAGGCCATTCCGGCGGCGGAGCAGCAGATCGAGGCGCTTCTGCGCCAGCGCCACCGCCTCCGACCCGATGAAGACGACGACTTCATGATTCGTAGCCCCATTGACATCGCAAACGCGCAGGCTCAGTCGGGCAGAATCTTGACGCTGCTCCTTGCCAGCATCGCCTCGGTTTCGCTGCTGGTCGGCGGCATTGGCATCATGAACATCATGCTGGTTTCGGTCACCGAGCGGACGCGGGAGATTGGCGTCCGCATGGCCGTTGGCGCTACCGAGGACGACGTGCAAATGCAGTTTCTCAGCGAGGCGGTGGTGCTCAGCCTGTTGGGAGGCGCTGCCGGGGTGGTTATCGGAGTCTTTGGTTCGATGGTGGTTTCGAGGATGCTCCACTGGCCGACGCTGGTGCCGCCCGAAGCCATTGCGATTGCGGTTGCCTTCTCGGCAGGCGTGGGAGTGTTTTTCGGCTATTACCCGGCGCGGAAGGCGGCTCGCCTCGATCCCATTGAAGCCCTGCGCTATGAGTGATCGCGGCGGTGAGCGGGGGTTGGCTTGAGAGATAGCGCAGAGTTGGTTTCTAGCTCCGCGGCTTGTCTTTTAGAGTACTCGGAGGAATTAGAATGAGGGAAGACCGAAAAGAACGAAATGGCAGAAAATCCGACTTTTGGTTTGCGCTGATCGCGGCCTTCATGCTAGCCGCGCCCGTCGTTCTCTGCCTAGCACAGCCAGCGCTCGCAGCCGGCGCGCCGCCAGGCGATTTTTACATCATCACGTCCGTCAATCACAGGAAGCACGAATTGTTCGTCAAGACACCGTCCGAGGTTACGGAGTTGATGAAGGTCGACGATCAGACGGCTTTTCTGGATGAGCAGGCAAAGAAAATCTCCTTTGCGGATCTCCGCGCGGGTGACACGGTGTACCTGGTTTCTCGCCAGGAGAAGGAAATGCCGTTAGCCGTCCGAATTCAGAAAGGCCCCATGACGTTGGACGTTCTGCACAGCCGCTATCTAGACTTCAAGTAGGACAATCCTAAACAATGTAGTTCCGACCGCGAGGGGGTAGCGCGGAGGTTGTGTTTTTCAAACTCTGCGGCTCTTGGTTTCAACAGAGAGGGACAAGCCGCAGACACTCGAAAGACGCGAGACTCTGCCTTGCGCGCTCATCGTGTGGCCAGCCTGGAAACCGAGTGGAATAAGGCGCAATTCGACAATCTGTGTGTCCGCACGACCTGTCTGTAAGTCCTGAGGTCATATGCCAAGAATCGTCAATATGCGTCCCGTGCTGTTGAGCGCGCCATACGCTCATGCGGACTCACTCGAGGTACGGAAGTTTCTAAAGGCGGGCCACAGGACCTGTGGTTTGATTGAAATCACTCTCGAAGATGGCACCACGGGGTTGGGGGAAGGCTATGTTGCAACGTTCGCGCCCCGCGTCTTTGTGGAAATTGTAAAATTAGTTGACCCATACCTCGTAAACAAGGAAGCGTTCGATATTGGGGCACGTTACCGTGACGCTTGCTCCGTCGTCGAATATTGGAGCCTTCAGGGAGCGGCACGCCATGTGGTCGGTGCTTTTGAGATCGCATTGGTAGACGCTAAGGCGAAGATGCTGGGAGTGCCGGCATATTCGTTGCTGGGCGGAAAACGAGCCGAGACGCTTGCGTTGTATGGAGGTGGAGGGGATTCACTTCAACCGGAAGCCATGCAAAAAGAAATCGCCATGCTCGAATCCATGGGAATCGATCTTTTCAAGATCCGGGTTCTCAATCGCGACGTTGGGAAGACGCTCTGGGCGCTGGAACATGCCGCCTCCGCTGGTATCCGCGTAGGGGTTGATATGTCGCAGAATCTCGCCACTCCGGCGCAAACCGTCAACGACGTAGTCAGGTATGTCGAGACCGTTCACGCCAAGACTTCACACCGGATTGAGTTTCTGGAGGAAGCGCTAGGTCCAGCGGATATCGAGAGCTATCCGTTGTTGCGTTCGAAGCTAAACGTGAAGATTTGCGGTGGTGAAATCGTGACAACGGCGCAGGAGTTGTGTCAGCGCGTGGCCGCCAAACTATATGATTTTGTTCAGCCCGATGCCACCGTGATCGGAGGCATGGGAGATCTCATGGAGGTCATCAGCGCATGTAGACGTCATGGAAGCCGAGCCGTGGTCCATTGCTGGGGAGGTGCCGTCTGCATGATGGCAAACTATCACGCGGCTTTGGCGGGCGGAGAGCAACTGGCCGAGTGGCCGATGCCGTCATTCCCGCTTCGTGAAGCGATGATGGTTGAACCGCTGAGAATCCAAAATGGCCAAATGCAGGCTCCGAGCACAGCAGACCTGGGCGTCAAGCTGGCGCCCGAGATCGAAAAGGAATATGCATTTCGCGAGGATGCCGTTTACGCGTGCATAGGAACCTCCGAAGAGGTTCCTCCGGATTCGGTATGGGAGATGGAAGCGTATGAGACCCTATGAAACAGCATCGCTTGGCGTTTGTTGGGGTGGGCGGTATCGCCGATGTCCATTATTTGTCAGTCCGGTCGATGCCGGAACGTGCGCAACTGGTTGCCGTATGCGACAGCCGCTTAGAAGCCGTGCAACGCCGGGCGAAAGAGTGGCAGGTCCCCGGATATACGTCATTCGAAAAGTTGCTCGATGAGGTTGAGGTAGACGCAGTATGCCTGTTTTTGCCACACCACCTGCACGCAGAGTTTGTGGAGATCTCCGCGCAGCATGGCAAGGCCGTTTTCCTGGAGAAACCTATCGCCGGTACCCTCGAGCACGCTCAGGAAATTGTTGAAGTAGTCGCAAGGTACGGCATGACGCTCCTCGTTGGAAATAATGGGCTGTTTCACCCGGCCTCTGAACGGACGGTGGAATTTGTCCGACGCGGATGGCTGGGTCGCCCGCTCTCTGGCAGAGGGATCTCCGCTGGTTGGGTGACGTTCTCGTCATGGGACTTTCGATTGAAGAAGCACGACACCGGCGGCGGCTGCTGGATAGATGCGGGCGGACATCTCGTTTACCTCTTGCGTGAGGCTTTGGGCGAAGCGGACTATGTCACTGGTATAACCGCCAACCTGAGCCGGCGGGAAATGGAAGGAGAGGATCACGGCCTCGCGGTAATTCGATACAAGTCCGGCGCCGTTGCCGAGTTGCTTGTAAGCTATGCTCAAAAATTCCCCGGCTATCGATACGCCTGGCCTCGAAATAACACACAGAAGCTCGAAATTTACGGCGATCGAGGTGCCATCCAGTATGCAGCCCTCCCTGAACCGTGCGTGAAGTATTTTTCCGAATTGCCAGAAGCGATGCCGGAAGACTGGCAGGGTTGGCTGGTTTACCGGCCTCCGGAACCGTTCACCGCTGAAACTACAACAGTTAGTTCTCAACAAGGGCTCTCAACTTACGAATTCGGGCTGAATGAGACTCGACCCCGTGTCGGATTCGTCTTTCAGGATGTTCGGCTCCATGGTCCCAGAGGCCAGCCGAAGCGGATGGAAATCACGGTGAGAGCCCGTGCGACCATGCCGCGGCGCTGTTCGCGGCGCCAGCAGCCGGCGCGTCACCAGGCAATTTTTACATCATCACGTCCGTGAATCACAGGAAACACGAAGTGTTCGTCGAGACACCGTCCGAGGTTGCGGAGTTGATGAAGGTCAACGATTAGACGGTTTTCCTGGATGAGCAGGCAAAGGAAATCTCCTTTGCGGACATCCGCGCGGGTGACACAGTGTACCTGGTCCCTCGCCCGGAGAAGGAAATGCCGTTAGCCGTTTGAACCCAGAAGGGCCCGATGACGTTGGACGTTCTGCGCAGCCGCGATCTGGATTTCAAGTAGAACGATGTCATTCCAACCATGAGGCGGCAGCGCAGAGTTTGCGCTTTTCACAATCTGGGGCTCCTGGTTTCTGCTCAGCGGCCCTCCACCACTATAGGTAGTGGCGCACCGAATTTTTTGCCCTTCCAATTGTAGTTTCTCTGTACAACTCTCCTGATCCGTGTTAGGCTGGCTTCGTTAAGGGATTCTCGCGTGAATCTTTGGTCAGTGCGCCAGCACGGATGATCAATCCCGGGGCGAGCAAATCTCCCATCGTGCGGTCGGCCGCTCAGCGAGTCAGAGCCGAGCGTGGCCGCCGTCCTCTTGAGCCGCCTTCCTTCCGGGATCGAGCCCGTGAAAGAAAACGAACACCGGCGAGCGCGGTCGTGTCTCTGCGTGACCTGCGCGGGAAGGAGTCTGGGTTGTTAAAGCTGCGAGAGATCGAGTTGCTGGGATTCAAGTCGTTCGCCGACCGCACGCGCTTGGTGTGCGATGGGAACGCGGCGGCCATTGTCGGGCCGAACGGTTGCGGCAAGTCCAACCTCGCTGACGCTGTGAGCTGGGTGCTCGGAGAGCAGAGTGCCCGGATGCTGCGCGGGGAGAGAATGTCCGACGTGATCTTCAGCGGAACCGGAGCCCGGCTGCCCATCGGCATGGCTGAGGTGAACGTGGCGCTCCTCGACGAGGACCGGGAAATCAAAGTGACGCGGCGGCTGTTCCGGTCAGGCGAAAGCGAGTACATGCTGAACGGCGAACCGTGCCGGCTTCGCGACATTCAGGATGTCTTCATGGGCACGGGACTCGGACCGGAATCTTACGCCATTATCGAGCAAGGGCGAATCGGCCAGATTCTCAGCTCGAAGCCTTCTGACCGCCGCGCCCTCATCGAAGAGGCGGCGGGAATTTCCAAGTTCAAATCCCGTAAGCGGCTGGCGGAAGCGAAGCTCGAATCCTCGCGCCAGAACCTCGCCCGCATTCACGACATCCTGGAGGAGATTTCGAAGCAGGCGGCTTCTCTCAAGCGCCAGGCCTCGAAGGCGGCCCGCTGCCGTGAGTTACAGGAGGAGCTGCACTCGCGCCAGAGGCGGGTTTTCTCTTCGCGACTGCTGGTGCTGGAAGAACAGTACGGAAGACTCCGCGAGGCGCTGGCGTCCGCGCAAGAAGAGAGCGCGGCAGCAGCGCAGGAAGTTGAAGAGCTTGACCGCCAGTGCGTGGCCGCGGCGCGCTGCCACGAGAATTCGCAAGAGGAGTTGAGACGGCTTCGGGAGCAGATGGCGGCGAGCGAGATTGAGGCAGAGCGGTTGCATTCGCGCCTGGAAAAGGCACGGCAGCAGAATGAGACGCTGAAGGCGCGGGGCGGCGAAGCGGAGGAAGAGAAGACTCAGCTTGAGCGCGAAATGGCTCTTCTGATGAGCGAAGCGCAGCAGCGCGCCGAGACAGCTCGGAAGCTGCAAGAAGAAGTGCGGCTGGCTGGCGAACGCGCCGCCCAGTGCACGGAGCGGCACAATGGCCTGGCGCGGGAGCTTGCCGCGCGGGAAAGAGAAGCCGAATCGCTCCGCCGGGAAGCGATAGCGGCGGTAGCCAGCGCCGCGGACGCTCGCAGCCAGCTTGTGAAGGCGGAAGAGATGGGCGCTTCGGTTGAGCGCCAGCTTGCCCGGATTGAGGGCGAGCGTAGTAGCGCACAACAAGAATTCGAGCGGCACTCGAGTGAGTTCGAAGCCGTCGGGAACGCGCGGCAAGCGTGCGAGCAGGAGGTGGCCAGCTTATTGCAGTTGATGGACACAGCTCAGGCGGCCCTCGAGCAGGCTCGCTCGAAAGAGGTGTCGGTACGCGCAGAAGCAGAGACCCTGAGCCGGGAACTTTCGGAGGTTTCCGCTCGCGAGCAGGCTTTGCGCGAGTCGATTGCGCGCCACGCCTACGCCAGCGAAGGCGTGCGCCGCCTGCTTGCCGTTCCAGCGTCCAACTTCCAAAGAATCGGGGTCCTGGCGGACTTTGTGGAAGTTGCTTCAGGCTACGAGGAGATTGTGGAAGAATTCTTGAAGCCCGAACTGGATTGCGTGGTGGTGGAACGGCACGACGATGCGCGTAGCGGCATCGCTCTTCTGCGCAGCACAGGCGACGGCCGGTCTACTTTTTTCGTCCGCGGTTTTTCTTCCAACGGGCGCGGGGGCGGGCTTCCAGCCCACGAAGTCGCGGAAGCCCGAGAGGCAAATGGAGTGGTGGCTTCGTTCAAGGAGCTTGTACACTTCGAGCCGAAACTCGGTTTGAATGGCGACGTGGCCTTCCCGGTCCTCGAGCATTCCTTCCTCGTCGAAGATGCGGCGGCGGCGGAAAGGCTGGCTGTAGCCTATCCCGCCTGCCACTTCGTCACGGCCGCCGGAGAGCACTATCATCACCGGCTTGTCTCCGGCGGAAAGGGCGCAAGTGCCGGGCCGCTAGCGCTTCGCCGGGATTTTCGCGAGCTCGAGCGCCGCGCGTTGGAACTTCGAGCATCCCTGACTCAGGCCGAGGAATGCTGGTCTGAGGCCCGAGCCCGGCTGGCTGCTGCGGAAGAAGAGGTTCGCCGGTTAGCTGGCGAACAGGTCAACGCGGAAAAGCAATTGGTGCTGGCGAATGAGAAAACGCGACAGGCTGCCGAGGCGGTGCGACATGCCGCAGACCGCGCTGGAGTGCTGAACCGCGAAACTGAGACGCTTGCGGCGGAGGCGGAAGAACTCCGGCAAAGGAAGGACCAGCTCCAGATTGAGCTTGAAGCGACCCGTGCGCGCGGCGAGCAGTGCGAGCGGGATGCGGCGGTGGCTGTGGTGGCGTCGCGCGAACTGCGCGCCACTCTCGATGAACTTGGCCACGTGCTGACGGCCGAGCGTGTGAAGGCCGGGGCGCTTGAAGAACGCTTGAGGGCGGCGGAGGCGGCGAGTTCGCGAGTCGCAGCGGAGCAGGAAGGGATAGGGGGCAAGCTTGTGCGGCTCGAAGCCCAGGTTGCGGCTTGGGCTGAGGAACGGCTCCGCCTCGAGCAAGAGACCGAAGGGGTGGAACGTCTGCTCGCGAGAGCATCGGCGCGCCAGGAGGAGTTGGACGAACTCATTCGCACGCGTGAGGCGGAATCGCAGGCCGCGCGCGCCGAGCGCGACGGGCTTCAACCGTGCCTGGAAGCCGCTCGCAGTACCCTCGACGCGCGCCGCGAAAAGAAGGCGGAGGCAGAGGTTGCCTTGGCGCGCGCTGAATCCGATTTAGGCCATCACGTCCACCAATGCCGCGAGGAACTGGGTGCGGAGCCTGAAGAGCTGCGCGCCGGATTCGCGGCCGAAGAGCGCCTCGAGGGAGAGCTTCTGGCTGCCGCGGAAGAAGAATTGCGCGGGATCAAGACCCGCATCGAGCGCCTGGGACCGGTGAACATGATGGCGCTCGAAGAGCTCCAGGAGGCCGAGGAGCGCCTCAATTTCCTTGAGTCTCAGCGACAGGACCTGTTGGCTTCGATTAACGACACGGCTCAGACCATCCGCGAGATTGACGAAGCTTCACGGCGTCAGTTCACGGAAGCTTTTCGGGCGATCAACGGCTTCTTCGCAGAGACCTTCCGCAGTTTGTTTGGAGGCGGGCAGGGAGAGATGCGGCTAAGCGATGAGGCTGACCCAGAGAGCGGACTCGATATTGTGGCCCAGCCACCCGGCAAGCGGCTCCAAAACATCTTGCTGCTTTCGGGCGGAGAAAAGGCTCTTACGGCGCTCGCCCTGCTTCTGGCCATCTTCCGCTTCACGCCCAGCCCCTTCTGCATTCTGGACGAGGTGGACGCCCCTCTGGACGAATCCAACGTGGTTCGCTTCACCCAGATGATCGAGGAGATGAGCGCCCACACTCAGTTCATTCTGATCACTCACAACAAGCGGACGATGGAAGTCTGCCGCACTCTGTACGGAGTCACCATGGAGGAGCCGGGCGTTTCCAAACTGGTTTCCGTGCGCTTTGAGGCAGCGGACCGCAAACTGGCCGCTGTACCTGCATAGAGTGGTGGATTCGTTGAAAAAGCGGCTCTTTCGGGGCGGGCGCGCTGGGCCAACGCCTTGCGCCCCTCAGGGAGCTTAAAGAGGTGGCAGCCACGGTCAACTTTGCACGCAGGATTGACCGTGGTGCGTTCCGGCAATCAAAAGCCGATCAGAAAAGCGCTGACCGTGGTTACCCGCTACATCGCTCGGACTCACAGTCGTTCTTCCGCAGACCGGTCTGTGCAGCCTGGGATTGATGAGAGAATTCTAATGTTGTTGATTCTAAAGGGTTGCTAGGCTTCGTTCCGGAAGTTTTTGCTTCGTCCCCTCCTTCCTTTCACCCTTCGGTGTCCTGCATCACAACCACCGACAAGATTGTATCAGACTGCGATGAGACAGTTGAGACAGACGAGACAGTTTTTCTCTCTAAAAGCCGCAGACGTTGGGGAGCGCCACTCGCTGCATGTTCCTTGTCTGTACACACGCCGCAAAGCGGCATGCGACGAGCGCAGCCACAATCACTAGCCGGACCCGTCCAAGCCGGATCGATGTTCCCATTCCCAATTTCATTTCTCAGACCTCATCGAACGATAGGCTCCTGTGTCTTCAAAACTAGCGCCGCGAAGCGGCGAACCCAGTAGCCGCTAAAAATCGCTCGCGCTCCATCTCCGACTGAACCAACACCGCGATCGGACATCGTCGGTCCTTCCCTCGTTCATCGCACACATGCCAAACGGCGGCATGTATGCGCCACCCGCGCTTGTAATCCGCCCGCAATGCTGTATTTATTGGCGAACTCCGATGCACAGGTAAAGGTACGCAAGCCGAGCGTGAAGGCGCTGCCTGCTGGAGCAGGTGGGGGCGCGCTGCCGCCGCCTCCGCCACTGAATCCGGTCGTCGGCTGCGGGGCACCGCAAGCAAATGGAAAAGCAGCACAGAAGTTAATCTGCCCCAAAGGCCAAAGGATGTAGTCGTCGGGCGAACCTGCTGCCGTCGTAGTCGCGCAAAGTCCTTTCTCGACGCCTATCATGCAGGGCTGGGCTTGCAATCCCAGCGGGTCGGTGAGGGTCGTGGGGTTATTGAGGGCATACGAATAGCGATTCAACGATTGGGGATTTGAAATTTGGCCGCCCAAGGGGTCCGGCGATAGCCAGCGACCGGAGGAGCAGAATGCAGAAGGCGGAAAGCAGAAGGCAGAATTCCCGGTATGCCGGCGGCCCCCGTGAGCCTCAGTGTCTGTCATTTCGATCATTCAGCCGTGCCTTACTTTCCTTCGCACACATCGCAACATGCGCGACGTATGCGCCACCCGCGGAAAGGATGGGTGCCATGCACGCGTCACCTTCGACGGCCCCCCTTCACCCATAATTGCCGGGACGGAGACGATGGCAGACGGCCGCAAGCACTAGCAACGCAGCAGACAGCACGAGGATGCTGAGGCTCCGCGTTGCGAGAAACCCGATTCCCCCTCGAATCGCGGCCACACCGAGTGCGCCAGCCAACACATCGCCCCAATTGGGCGATATGGCGCTAAAAACAAAAATGATCACAAGGCCCTCGGCCGCTGTTCGCAAGTCTGTCCCTGTTACGTGCTGGCCCATCAACAGATCGACAACCGGGAACAGCGCCATGATGATCCCAAAGAAAACTGGGAAGCAGAGCGCAATATCCCGATAGTAGTCTACCTTTTGCTGCTTGACACCGAGCCTCAGCAGCAGCTTTCGAATTCCAGTGTTTAATCTTTCGCGCATCAGAAGTGTGGGAAGCCCGAGCAAGCCGCCAATCCGTTGACGTAGACGCCTACATCGAATGGAGCTTTGATCCAGGTCAGAGCATTAAAGAATCCGCCGATTGTCTTTCCAAGCAGTGACTCGCCTACGGTCGGAACGGTCTTGCTCACGTCTAACGAGATGGCCGTTACGTCGAACGTCTCGGTGGAAGCCGAGGCTCCGCCAACGGTCACGGTGTACGTGGGGTTGGCGAACGGGTTCGGTAGCGCACTGATACCTCTCGCCGTCGGCCCGATTAGATTTGCGTTACTGGGATTACTGAACAGCCAGCTTACCGCGCTTCCTGCGCGGTTCGGCCCAAAAGCAATATTGGAAAGAGTGGCCGCGTCGTTTCCCAGGAAGATGTTTGCTGCCCTGCTGTTGCCCCATCCCAGATCGCTTGCGAGCGAATGCTGGTTTGCATACGAGGCTGCGCATTGGTTGACACTCTTCGTGATCTGCCACAGGGACGGCAGCGGCCCGCCAGGAGGTGCCGGTGCGGGCGCGCCTCCACCGCCTCCGCGTCGAAGCTCCACGACGGCGGTTGCTGGTACTGCCCACCGTTCGTCAACCACCAGCCCATCAGGCCAGTGACAACCGTGATGTCATCAATCCAATCGTCGGAAAGGTCCCCGCCGCTTGCGCTGGATGACGTGCAAAGCAAGGGTTCGCCGTCGAGCGAGCCACAGTAACTTGCTTTCAGCCCCAGCGGGTCGGTCAGCGTCGTGGGGTTATTGAGGGCATACGAATAGCGATTTAACGATTGAGGATTTGAAATTTGGCCGCCCAAAGGGTCGGGCGAAAGCCAGCGGGTCATTATTTGCCTTTGTGTTCCTTCAGTCTTTGCCCTACGTACACGCACCCAAAGTACAACACGCCGGTGACGAAAACGAGTTCAAGGCCAAAACCAAGTGGCGCGCGCCGCAATAATGTTCCTATAATTGAGAGGATGAAGGTCAATCCGATCGAGAGGGTGATTAGCTCCCACTTTTTCGGGACTACGACGAGTATTACAACGGCCAGCATCGTCAGGATGACTACGCGAAAGACCAAGATTTGCACTCCGGTTACAAATTGGTACCAGCCGATGCCAGCTACAAGGCTGGATATCGTCATTGCTAGTATCAGCGCGCCACGCAGATGTTTATGACGGTCCCATTGCTCAGGCTTTAGCAGCGAGAAGGACAACATACGTCGCACCGCGTGAATGGATTGTGTATCGCTTCCCATTTCTGTAACCTCAAAACGCTGGCGCTGCGCAAACACCCTCACCAATTCCGTACAACAACTCGTCGTAGCCGATGAAGGCTGGCGCCGCAAGGTCCAACAAGCCTGCGAGCCCCTTCACACCGTTCAAGGCAGTACTGCCAGCAGCCGTCTCGGCGAGCGTTGTCGGGCGGATCGTGCTAAAGATCGACTGATAACCTGGATTTACTTCCAGTCCCCCGACCACTGTTGCGCCTACCTTTAGGCCGGTTCCGACTCGTGCTCCGGCAGCTAGACTTGCCCCAGCAGGAACGTAGACGCTCGGGTTCGACTGGAAGAAAAGGTTACTCACGGCTGCGGTTGTACTTCCTAATGCGGCGTTGAGAACGAAATTGTCTTGCACGTGGAAGAACTTGGACGCCAAAGACGCCGCACTGTACTTATCGGCGAAGTTCGCCGCGCAGTTGTTGAAGTTTTTCGCAACCTGCCAGTACGACGGCAGCGGTCCGCTCGGCGGTGCAGGTGGCGGCGCGCCGCCTCCGCCGTAAAAATTTATGAAAGGCGGGGCGGCGGTCGTGTAGTTGCCCATCCAGGCCGTCGCTTCGGCTACGTCGTCCCCGTAGAGGCCATTGATCAGCGACATCAGGCCGCTGAGGTCCGGGGGGCAGGGGGCTGAGCTGGTAGCCTGGACGGACCCTGGAAGGAGAGTGCCATTCCAAGGCGGGGCCGTTGTCGCACCCTGGCAATCGAGCCCGGACGGGTCTATGTTCGTGGTGGGGTTATTGAGGGCGTAGGAATACCGATTCAACGATTGAGGATTTGAAATTTGGCCGCCCAAAGGGTCGGGCGAGAGCCAGCGACCGAGGTCGTAGCGGTAGAGCCGATAGCTTGCGTAATCGACGGAAGCAGTCGTATCGGTCCAGATCGTGCCGGCAAATTGGAAATCGAGCAGGCCGGCGGTTTGCCACCAGTTGCCCCACGGGG
>JAKAWG010000045.1 GCA_021817045.1 Acidobacteriota bacterium | reverse complement strand
GTTGCCAAGGCCGAACGTAAGACTAAGCACGGGTAGCAAGGGTTATTTTAGGAGGGCTTTCCGCCGGGTGAGTCACGCCAGTCTGAGCCCCGACGCAGTTTATTGGAGCGAAGAATCTGCGTGTACCAAAGAAAGCAGATTCCTCGCTGCGTTCGGAATGACATTCCGGCAGGTGGGATTGCAGCGCGTTATTGCGGCCTGCTCTCCGCTTTACATTCAGAAGATTCGAGAATTTTGGCGAGAAATTCGGGGACCTCAAAAACCGCGCGGTTGCGGCTTCCTGTGACGCGCTCCCGGAAGCCCGGGATGCCGTCGATGAGCCGGGCTACGCCCGGAGCGATCTGGTTGAAGCTTTGCAACACGATTCCCACCTGCTGTTCGCGCACCCAGTCGGCGTTGTAGCGCTCCTGGGGCAGGGTCCACGCGTTGCGCTCGACGATCACCGGCAGTTTCATGGCCAGGGCTTCGCTCAGGCTTCCCGGGCCGGGCTTGCCGATAAAAAAGTCTGCGAGGTGCATGTAGTGAGGAACTCGCTGGGTGAAGCCCTCGACGAACATTGGGAATCGCGCCCGCCTGTTCCGCAAGGCGTTCGCAAGCCGCTCGTTGCGTCCGCAGATGAAGATGAGCTGAACCTCGATTTTCGAGCGGTCGAGGCGCTTGGCGATTTTCAGCATCATCGGCGAGCCGTGGCCGCCGAAAAGGACCAGCCCGGCCGGCAGGTTAGGCTGCAAGCCGAGCCGGCGGCGCTCCGCGTCGCGATCGATCTCAATCGGCTCATAAAACCGCGGGTGCAGGATCATTCCCGAAGCGAGAAAAACGTGCTCCGGCGGGCATCCGGCCGCCCTGGCCTGCTCAGCCGCTCTGGCCGTGCCGCAAACAAAGAACTGGTTCTGCCGCTCGATCCAAAAGTGAGGCGGGTAGTCGGCGAAGTCCGTAAGCACCGTGACGAACGGCGCACCCGGGCAAGTGCGCGCCAGGCTCTCGCAAAGCGCCCGGTTAAAGTGCGGGATCAAGGAGACGACCATGTCTGGCTGGGCGCGCCGCCAGTGAGCTTCGAGCAGGCTGACGACGGCGCTGTGGCGCGCGCGAATGACAAGCTGCAGGACGCGCAAGAGCTGCGGGGTGCCGAGCGTCCAGCGGTTCGCCAGCATCCGATTATAAAGATCCTGGATGCTGAGACCGGAAATTTTGTGCAGTACGTCCAGCGGCTCGAGCAGCTCTTGCAAGTTGAGCAACTCCACGTTCCACGGGCGCTGGTCGCGCCGGATCACCAGATCAAGAGCGGTGGCGGCGGCGCGATGGCCGCCGCCGGCGTCGAAAAATACGAGCACGATCTTTTTCACGGTGGGAGAATTATGCCACGAATCCCGGCAGGCAGAAGAGGGAAGCAGAAAACGTAAACAGCCGTCGTTTTCGGCGGGGTTAAAACCCCGCCCTTCGGCAAGCCCGGGGCGTCTCATGAATGCTTCGGGCAAGGGAGCGAGCCCGCGTCGCAGCCTTTTTCGTAACAGAAATTTTTCTTCTGCTTCATTTTCCCGTAACATAGCCTAGATATGTATTGATCTATGAGGTGCGATTTGCACGTCCATTCCTGGTATTCTGGGATGTGCCTGCCGCCTCCGTTCCGTGGTCTTTGCCGCGAGAGTTACAGCCAGCCGGAAGACGTTTACCACCGGCTGAAGCGGCGCGGGATGGACCTCGTTACGCTGACCGATCACGATTCAATCGAAGGTGCTGACGAATTGCGCCGCTATCCCGATTTCTTTACCAGCGTGGAAGTGACCTGCACGCTGCCGAGCGGAGCTGCCATTCACGCCGGCGTCTACGACGTGAGCGAGCGCCAGCACGCCGAGATTCAGCGCCGCCGGGACGACTTCCCGGCGCTCGTCGCCTATCTGAGGGAGCAGGGGCTTTTCTTTAGCCTGCACCATTTTTTCTCGGGCCTGACCGGCGCGCGCAAGCGGGAGGATTTCGCCTCGTGCGGCTTCGCGTTCCCTGCGGTCGAAACACGCAACGGGCACATGCTGCCGGGCAGCAACGGGCAGGCGGCTCGCTACGCCCGGCGACTGCGCAAGAGGCGGGTGGGAGGCAGCGACGCTCACACGCTCGCCTCGGCGGGCACGGCCTATACCTGGGTACCGGGCGCGCGGGACAAGCACGAGTTTCTGCAGGGCCTGCGCCGAGGGCGGGCGCGGGTTTGCGGCGGGTGCGGCAGCTACTTTAAGCTGACGCGCGACGCGTTCCTGATTACCGGAGCGATGATGCGCGAGCGGCCGTGGACGGCCACCCTGGCGCCCTTCCTCGCGATCCTGCCCGCCGCGACCTTCGTCAACTATGCGTACGAACTCGTCTTCACTCGTTACTGGCGGTCGCGCTGGGAGCCTTTTGCGAAGTCACCGCTTCGTTGCGCCGGAACCGCGCCGCAGGAGTCCTGGGCATGACGGGAGCAAGCGCGATTCGCGGTTATATCGAGCGGCGGGATCACATTCTCATGAGACGCGTGAACCGCTGGCCGCCGCCGCCGTGGTTTCGCTGGTGGATGATCTGCGCCACGCGGCTTGGTGACGGCAGCCTGTGGGCGGCGCTGGGAGCGATCTTAATCGGCTTTGGCGGCGAGTTGCGCTTTGAAGCGGTGGAAGGCGCTGCATTCGCGGCGGGCGTAGGAATCCTCCTCTTCCGCGTCCTCAAGAAGGCCAGCGGCCGGCAGCGGCCGTGCGTCCACGAGTCCCCGCGCTGGTTCAACATCTCGCCGCCCGATGAGTTTTCCTTTCCGTCCGGCCACACGATCACGGCTTTTGCTGTCTCGACCTGCGTCGGTATGTTCTGCCCCGAGCTTTTTGGGGTGCTGCTGTTTTTTGCAGCGAGCATCGCCCTTTCCCGCATCATCCTCGGGATGCACTTCCTGAGCGACGTGCTTGCCGGCTCCGTGATCGGCGCCGCGCTCGGCACTGCCGCGTTCTGTCTGTTCAGATAGCTGCACTCCCTTCCACGCCCTGCTCATCCTGCCGTTGAGGACCAACCGAAGAAGTCGTGTCCTGATTTGAGGGTAGCACCGGCCTTCGGAGTCTGTGTGACACCTGCAGTTGTAGCGGCGGTCGGAGCCTGCCCCGACAAAGGAGGGGACCGCCGGTCCTGATTCTTCAATAGATTCGGCGCTCATCGAGCGCCGCTACAGTAGAAAAACCGAAGTTGTCACACAGACTCTTCAGGCCGGCGCCTGCCGAGCTACAGCTCGGCGCTACGCCTGGAATTAGGACCAAGAATATGCGTTGCATTTTCTTGCGTGTGGGCTCATCATAACGGTTTTCGTTTGATCGAATGCTGATACTGAGAGGAATTAGTCTGCATGACTCGTAAAGTCGTCAAGATTGAAAAACCAGAAGGAAAGCTCGGAATTCTGATTCCCGGCATGGGCGCGGTGGCAACCACATTCATCGCCGGGGTGGAAGCGGTCCGCCGCGGCCTTGCCGCGCCCATTGGATCGCTGACGCAAATGGGCACCGTGCGGCTCGGCAAGCGCACGGAAAAGAAGACGCCGCTCATCAAGGATTTTGTTCCGCTGGCTGGGCTCGACGATCTGGTGTTTGCCGGTTGGGACGTGTTTCGCGACAGCGCTTACGAGGCTGCGATGAAAGCGGGCGTGGTGGATCGCACGCTGCTCGCGTCGTTGAAGGACTTTCTCGAAGACATTCGTCCGATGCCCGCTGTATTCGAGAAGAAGTTTGTTAAGAATTTAAGCGGCCCGAATGTGAAGAAGGGCAAGACAAAGATGGACCTTGCCGAACAGGTGATGGAGGACATCCGGCGTTTCAAGAGGGACGCGGGAGTCTCGCGGACGGTGATGATCTGGTGCGGGTCAACCGAGGCCTTTCTGGAAATCGCCGACGTACACCGGTCTCTCGCCGCGTTCGAGAAGGGCCTTCGCTCGAATCACCCGGCGATCGCCCCCAGCATGATCTACGCGTATGCGGCGCTGAAGCTTGGCATCCCATTCGCCAATGGCGCTCCGAACCTGACGGTAGACGTTCCCGCCTTGCTCGATCTCGCGCTCAAGAATGAAGTTCCCGTTTGCGGCAAGGACTTCAAAACCGGCCAGACGCTGATGAAGACGATCATCGCGCCCGGATTGAAGGCACGGTTGCTGGGAGTGCGAGGATGGTTTTCCACCAACATTCTCGGCAATCGGGACGGCGAAGTGCTGGATGATCCGGCCTCGTTTCGCACCAAAGAGGAGAGCAAGCTCTCGGCGCTCGAATACATCTTTCAGCCGGAACTTTATCCGCAGTTGTACCAGGACCTCTACCATAAAGTCCGAATCAATTACTATCCACCGCGAGGCGACAACAAGGAAGGCTGGGACAATCTGGATATTTTCGGCTGGCTCGGCTATCCGATGCAGATCAAGATCGATTTCCTGTGCCGCGATTCGATTCTGGCCGCGCCGCTGGTCCTGGACCTCGTGTTATTCACCGATCTCGCCCAGCGTTGCCCGGAAATGGCCCGCAAAGGGATTCAGGAGTGGCTTTCGTTTTATTTCAAGAGCCCGATGTGCGCGCCCTCGCTTTACCCGGAGCATGACCTTTTCATCCAGCTCATGAAACTGAAAAATACGCTGCGATACCTGCGCGGCGAGGAGATGATTACGCACCTCGGACTTGAGTATTACGATTAAGAGCTTGTTTAAAAACATTTCAGGACGGTGTCATTCCGAGCGGAGCGAGGAACCTCGCGCCGAAAGGAACGCAACTACGAGATTCCTCGTCGCCTTCGGCTCCTCGGAATGAGAGGGTGCGGCCGTTTTTCAACAAGCTGTCAAGGAAAAGAATCGGCAGGCGCGAGCGTCGGGCGTGCTACCGCCGTGTACCTGCGCGCGGCGTTTCCGCAACGGCGTGCAGCCGGGCTAGCGCCCGCGATAGAGCTGCCTGGGCTCGCTCGATGTCAACATCCTCGCCCGGGATTCCGTGCAGGCGGCGCTGGGCGCGCTCCTTCGCCAGTTCGGCCCGTTCGGCGTCGATTTCCTCGGAGCGCTCCGCGGTCCTCGCGAGCACGATCACTCGGCCGGGCAGCACCTCAACAAACCCCGAGCTTACGGCGAGGTGCTCTTCGCTGTCTCCGCGCCCGTAGGAGAGCACGCCCGCACTGAGCTCGGAGACGAGCGGAGCGTGGCCCGGCAAAATGCCAAGCCGCCCTTCGCGGCCGGGGAGAGAAACCGAGTCCACGGTTTCGGAAACCACGCGTCGCTCCGGCGTGACGACCTGAAGCTCGATGTGTTGAGGAAGAGTCTGATCCATGGCCACGCGCGGGATTATGCCTGCAGTTTCTTCGCCTTTTCGACGGCCTCTTCAATGGTTCCGACCATATAAAACGCCTGCTCGGGCAGGTCGTCATGTTTGCCTTCCACCAGCTCTTTGAACCCGCGCACGGTGTCCTCGCGCTTCACGTACTTGCCTTCGAGCCCGGTGAACTGTTCGGCCACGAAAAACGGCTGCGAAAGGAACCGCTGGATCTTTCGGGCCCGCGCGACGGTGAGCTTGTCCTCGTCGGAAAGCTCGTCGATGCCGAGAATCGCGATGATATCCTGCAGGTCTTTGTATTTCTGCAGAATCGCCTTCACCGACTGGGCCACCTGATAGTGTTCCTCACCGACGGTCCGCGGATCGAGGATGCGCGACGACGAACCAAGCGGATCGACCGCGGGGTAGATGCCCAGCTCAACGATCTGCCGCGAAAGCACCGTGGTCGCGTCGAGGTGCGCGAAGGTCGTTGCGGGAGCGGGGTCCGTCAGGTCGTCGGCGGGAACGTACACAGCCTGAACGGAGGTCACTGAGCCTTTTTTCGTAGACGTGATGCGTTCTTCGAGCTCGCCCATTTCCGTCGAGAGGTTCGGCTGGTAACCGACGGCGGAAGGCATGCGGCCGAGCAGCGCGGAGACTTCCGAGCCAGCCTGGGTGAAGCGGAAAATATTGTCGATGAACAGGAGCACATCCTGGCCTTCGACGTCCCGGAAATACTCGGCCACGGTCAGCCCCGTCAGCCCCACGCGCAGCCGCGCTCCAGGCGGCTCGGTCATCTGCCCGTAGACGAGAGCCGCCTTGGATTTTTCGGGATTGCCGGGCGTAATGACGCCGGACTCGGTCATTTCCAGCCACAAGTCGTTGCCTTCGCGCGTGCGCTCGCCGACGCCCGAGAAGACGGACACCCCGCCGTGCTTCATCGCGACGTTGTTGATGAGCTCCATGATGATCACGGTCTTGCCTACGCCCGCCCCTCCGAACAGGCCGGTCTTGCCGCCTTTCAAGTAAGGCTCGATCAGGTCGATCACCTTGATGCCCGTCTCGAACATTTCCATTTGGATGTTCTGCTGGTCAAGCGCGGGCGCCGGGCGGTGAATCGGGAAACGTGTCTCGCTCGTCACCGGGCCCAGCTTGTCTACCGGTTCTCCGATCACGTTCAAGACGCGCCCGAGCGTCGGCTTACCGACGGGCACGGTGATGGGCTCGCCGAGGTCGATAGCCTTCATGCCGCGAACGATGCCTTCGGTAGGTTCCATCGCGACGCACTTCACGCGCCCTTCGCCCAGGTGTTGTTCCACCTCGCCGATAATGTTGATCGGCGCCGGAACCTCGAAACCATCGGAGATAATCCGGACGGCGTTATAAATGGAAGGCAGGTGGCCCTCCTCGAAGGCAACCACGACCACCGGTCCGGTCACCTCCACGATTTTGCCAACTTTCTGTTCTGCCACAATACTTCCTTTCTTCAGCAGCTAGCTATCAGCACTCAGCGATCACGCAGCGATCCTTCGCAGTGCCGGTTCAAATCAAAGTTGTCCGTTAATAGGAGTCGGCCTCTCAACCCCGCACTGCTGACCCCTGAGAGCTGAACGCTGATGGCTTGTTCACAACGCTGCGGCGCCGCTTACAATCTCAATAATCTCCTTGGTGATAGCGGCCTGGCGAACCCGGTTCAGGTGCAGGGTCAGCGCGCTCAACAGATCGGAGGCGTTGCGCGTAGCCGTATCCATGGCCGTCATGCGGGCTGCAAGCTCAGCCGCTTGTGATTCCAGCAGCGCCCGGTAGACCTCTGCTTCGACGTATCGCGGCAACAGATGATCGAACAATACGGCCGGCGGCTCCTCGTAAATGTAGTCCACGAGTGTTTCGCCCTTTGCCGGCTCAATCGGCTCAAGGGGAAGCCGGCGTTCCACAATGAGCTCGCTCGTCATAAGCGATTTGAACGAGTTGTAAATAATATCAACCGCGTCCACCGAACGGCTCGAATACATCTCCATGATCTCGGAAGCGAGCTGGCTGGCCGCCGAAAACTCTACGGGGCGAAGGAATATGCCCGGATGCTCAGCTTCCATTTTCAGTCCGCGTTTCCGGAGGAAGTCCCGAGCCTTGCGGCCAGCAGCGACGACACGTACCTGGACGTTACGGTTCTCGTTCACGTATTTCTGCGCCGCGCGGACCAGGTTCGTGTTGAAGGCGCCGCACAGCCCGCGGTCGGCAGCCACCAGCACGAGCAGCACGCGTTCCACGGGTCTCCTTGCGAGCAGTGGGTGTTCTCGTTCCTCCGAGCGCGCTGCCAGGTCCGCGAGAAACGCTCGCATCTGCACGGAGTAGGGCCTGGCGTTCAGCACGCGCTCCTCGGCGCGGCGCATGCGAGCCGCTGCGACCATCTTCATGGCGCGGGTGATCTGTTGCGTGTTCTTCACCGAGCGGATTCGCCGCCGGAGATCGAGTACGTTGGGCACTGGTCGCTCTCAAGCCTTCGCGGCCGCGGCGCGCTCGGCAATGAAACCAGACTTGTATTCATCTAACGCCTTGCGGATTTCGGTACGCAGGGCGTCATCGAGGGCCTTCTGAGTGGCAATCTTTTGGAGCACGTCGGGGTGCATGGCCTCGACGAATTCATTAAGGCCGCGCTCAAAGGTGCAGCAGGCCTCGACGGGAAGATCGTCCAGGTAGCCGTTCGTGCCCGCGAAAATGATCAAAACCTGCTTCTCGACCGGCAGCGGCTGAAACTGATCTTGCTTCAGCATCTCCGTCAAACGCTGCCCGCGATTCAGTTGCGCGAGCGTCGCGCGATCCAGGTCGCTCCCGAACTGCGAGAAGGCTGCGACGTCGCGATATTGGGCCAGGTCGAGGCGCAACGTGCCCGCCACCTGCTTCATGGCCTTGATCTGCGCGTTGCCGCCTACGCGGGAAACCGACAAGCCAACGTCCACCGCCGGGCGGATGCCGGAATTGAACAGGTCGGCCTGAAGGTAAATCTGGCCGTCGGTAATGGAAATGACGTTCGTCGGAATGTAGGCGGAAATGTCTCCTGCTTGCGTCTCGATGATGGGAAGCGCCGTGAGCGATCCGCCGCCAAGCTTGTCGTTGAGTTTCGCGGCGCGCTCGAGCAGACGGGAATGAAGGTAGAATACGTCGCCGGGATAGGCCTCGCGTCCCGGAGGCCTGCGCAGGAGCAACGAGATCTCGCGATAAGCGACGGCGTGTTTGGAAAGGTCGTCGTAAATGCACAGCACGTGCCGGCCGCGATCACGGAAATATTCTCCCATCGCGCATCCGGCGTAGGGAGCAAGATATTGCATCGGCGCGGGCAAGGACGAGCTGGCCGCCACGATGATGCAATAGCTCATGGCACCCTGCTGTTCGAGGGTTGCCGCCACTTGGGCAATGGTCGAGCGTTTCTGCCCGATGGCGACGTAAATGCAGATTACGTCCCCGCCTCGCTGGTTAAGGATCGTGTCGATCACGATCGCGGTTTTCCCGGTCTGGCGGTCGCCGATAATCAGCTCACGTTGTCCGCGCCCAATCGGGATCATCGCGTCGATGGGTTTAATGCCGGTCTGGAGCGGCTCGCGCACGGGCAGGCGGTCCACCACGCCCGGCGCTAGGCGCTCAATGAGGTTGAATTCGGTGGTTGCGACCGGCCCGCGGTCGTCGAGAGGCTGGCCGAGAGGGTCGACCACCCGACCGATCAGCGCTTCGCCTGCCGGCACCGACATGATGCGCCCGGTCCGCTTCACGAGATCGCCCTCTTTGATCTCTGTATAGTCGCCCATCAGCACGGCGCTCACCTGGTCTTCTTCCAGGTTCAGCGCCAAACCGGCTACGTTGTGGGGCAAGCTGAGCAACTCGCCGGCCATCACGTTGTCCAGGCCGTAGATGTGCGCTACGCCGTCGCCTACCGAGATCACCGACCCCACTTCGCTCACCGCGACACTGCGATCGAAGTTCTCGATCTGGTCGCGGATGATGCTTGTGATTTCGTCGGCTTTAATTTGCGCCATCGCGTCGTTCCTCTCGTTTGCGGAGCTGCCGAGCGCCGTCTAATTCTTGAGCGCCACGTCTCCCTTAAGATACTACCCCGCTTCCAGGTGCTCGCGCACGCGGTCCAAAAAACCACGCACGCTTCCGTCGTAAACCGTGCTTCGGACTTGCGCTCTCAATCCGCCCAGGAGCGTGGGGTCTACCTGAAAATCGATCTCAACCTTTTTGCGGGTTAACTGGCTGAAGCGTTCACTAAGCGCGGCGCGCTCATCTTCCGGCAAGGGCGAAGCCGAGACGATGCTCATGGTCAATACGCCGAGCCGTTCTTGAACGTAATTCCGGAAGGCCTGGCGAATTTCGTCGAGGAGAGGCAAGCGGTAATGCGCCAGCAGGACTCGAAGAAACCGCGAGGTTACCTCGGAGCTGCCAAGCCGCTTGGCAAGAGTTTCGATTAACGCGGACTTTTGGCTTGGCGAAACGGCCGGGCTGGCCAGAACTTCGCGCAACTCCGCGCTCGCCTGGTAAGCGGAAGCAAAATCGTCCAGTTCTCGCGCCAGCCGGGTGTAATCGGCGTCGGGGCCCGCTGCTTCCGCGAGGGCGCGAGCGTAGCGTTGGGCAACTGCCATCGGCATGATCGTGAAAACCTCACTCTGCTGAAGGCCAGCTTAAGTAAAAGCCGCGCCCCTCGGACCTGCTATGCAGGCGGCCGGGACTCGCTGCGATGCAGCCCGTCGAGAAAGCGCCTCACCAGCCGTGCCCGCGCCGCCTCGTCCAGGCGTTCGCGAACCATCTTCTCCGCCATGTCCGTTGCCTCGCGCACCGCGTGCGCTTTCAACTCCAGCTTAGCGGCTTGCACGGCGATCTCGATTGACGCCTGCGCGACGTGCAAAATGCGCTCCGCGTCTTGCTCGGTGGCGCGGCTAAGGCGTTCCCGCTCGGCCTCGGTTTGCCGGGCCGCTTCGGCTTTGAGCGCGACGATCTGTGCTTCCAGGCCGCGCGTTTTTTCTTCCATGGCAGCCAACTGAGCGTGCGCGCGTTCCAAGGCAGAGCGTCCTTCTTCAAGAGCTTTGCGTATGCCTGCCGAACGCTCGCGGAAGAACCCGCCAAGCGGCTTGTGGAGGAGATAAACCAGCGCGGCGATGAGTAGGGAGAGATTGATCCAGTCGAAAAGCGCTTCGTGGCCCGGTACCTGCCCGGCGAGGAGCGCTGCACTTGCCGGATGCACTCTGCCGCTCGCGTCAGCTTGCCATGGAACCCAACAAACCAAACAGGCTGTAAGAGCCAAACGAGCAAAAATGTCTTGCCAGGTCTTCACGGCGCCGTACTCCCGTCGCCAGAAATAATCCTATTGGTAAGCTCTTGTGCCAAGGCGTGGCACGAAGCCGCCAGTTGATCTTTTGCGGTCCGTACTTCGGCGGAGATCGCCGCCTCGGCTGACTTCACCATAGCCCCCGTGCGTTCCCGCGCCGTGTTCAGCACAGACTCGCGCTCCGCCTCTGCCTTGCGCTTTGCGTTCTGCCGCTGGGCATAGAGCTCCTGACGAGCGGCTCGCAGCGCTTCCTCATACTGACGCGACTTAGCGTCCGCTTCTTCAGCGCGCGAGCGCGCGCGGGCAAGCGCTCCCTCCGTTTCTTCGGCGCGATTCTTCATCACTTCCGACACAGGGCGGAAGAAAAGGCGATCCAGAATTGCCAGAAGAATTACGACAAACAGAATGGTGGGAATGCTGCTGAGAAAATCACTTTGCAGCAGCTTCAGCGTCTCGCTCATCCAGCGACACTAACTCGTTTGTTTGACTCGGAATAGACCTGCCAAAGCCCAAAATTTAACACGCCACTACAGAAAGTGTCAAGGCCATGGCGCTCCATACCCGGCCGTGGCACGCAGGGCTCGCTCCAGCGCTCCCAATGCGATGGGGCCAATCTTGATTTCGATTCATAGTTTTCCAGCGCCGGCGATATGTTTATGTGGTTTTTTTTCAATAACTTATATTTTTTGCGAGCATTTCCCTAGCCCTTTCAAGTTGATCATTCTAGATGGTTTAACATATTTATGGCCGAGGCGCTTGGCTTTGCTTTTGGCTTTGCTCGTCATAAGCAAATTCTAATGTTGTTTGTTTTCATCAATTTGGTGGGTTTCCCGAACAAAACCGACCCACTAATTTCTCTTGAAGTCCCTAGCCTAGGAATTTCTTTCAGAGCCGTGAGATTGAGCCTTGGCTGGCCGGTTTGAAGGGTATCGCTATGCAAAATCGCTGTTGGGCAGGTAGCATTCGTGACGGACATCGCAGTGTTCTGGGCAATAAGTTCGCGAGGGGCGTGGTTACTCAATACTACACATTTCGCCGGGAACTGTCAAGCTGATACGCCCCTTCAGATTGCGGTACAGCTGCATCAAGAATCACCGCTGAGTGAGCGAATGAGTCAGTCGAGGCAGGCAGGGCAGATTTTTCATCCCCACGGACCGCCTTGTGGTGCCGCGGTGAATCCCAGAGTTTGCTACCGCAGCAGGTATGCGCCAAGCACAGCGCGGCACCGGTCGCGATAGCTTTCCAGACTGTCGCCCTCCCCGGTCAGGAGCCAGTGGAGGTTGTAGCCATCCACGAGGCTGCGCAACGTTCGGGCAGCGTCTTCTGGCTTGACGGGGCGAAATTGCCCGTCGCGGATGCCTTCCTCGACGATGACCTCGTCCCGCTTGCGGCAGCGCTCGAAAAAGCCGGCCAGCAGTACGCGGAATCTCTCCATGCGCAATCCCAGCGCAGCGAAATCAAGTAGGACGAGATAGAGCTTTCGGTTCACCTCCGCGCTATGGAAGAGAACTTCCAATTCCGAAGCGAGCCGCGCGCGCGGCGCTTCGCGGCTGGACGCCACCTGGTCGAGCGTGCGGTCGAGTTGCGCGAGAAGCCATTCCAGGACCGCATAGAGTAAGTCGTCTCTGGTTCGAAAATAGTAAAGCGCTCCGCCTTTGCTGAAGCCGGCACGTGCAATCACTCCGTCGATCGTAGTTGCGTGAATGCCTTTCTCGACAATCTCGGCGTAGCCGGCCTTAACCAGAGCTTCCCGGCGTCGTTCCGCAAGTTCCGGATTAGCGCGGCGTGGACTCATTGGAGATGGTGAGGAATAGCAATACGGCTGGACGGCTTATTTTAGCAGATACTTGCCCTTGTTCCGCACGGCGCGACCAGGTGACAGAGGACGCGAGGCGGTCCGTGATGGGGCATGATAAACTATCCGCGAGCAAATCAAAAATAGCATGCTACGGCAAAGCGTCAGGCCGCTGCAGATCCGTTTCTTTCCTTAGCAACATGATACGCTCGGGAGGCAGGCAGACAAGCCAGGGCAGAGGATGGTCTTGGAGTGCGGCCCAATTTTCTCTCGTGATCTCTGCCTGGAGATGATGATGACCCGCTGGGGCATTTGGGGCAATGAGCCTGAGAAAAAGCGTCATTCGAAACGGCCCTTCGACGGAGCGAACCAATTCGCAGGGGAAAGCATTCTCAGCGCCTGGACCGGCTGTGAAGGTGAGGTGATGCGCGCGAACGCCGATAAATTCCAGCTCTTCGGGAATTGGAGGGCAGACGCGCACGCGGCATCCCCAGTCAAGGGCTTCGACGAAACCAGGGGCAGAGACCCGAGCGCGGGAAAAATTCTTGCAACCCGTTACCCGAGCAACCGTAAACGTAGGCGAATGACGGAAGATTTCGTCCTTGGGACCGAACGCCACCTCCCGGCCCTGCGAGAGGACGACAATTTCTTCGGAAATCCTGTAGGCTTCTTCAAGGTTGTGGGTGACATAGAGGGAAACGCCGCGATAAGCGGACAACGCCTCGACGAGCAGCGTCTCCATTTGGCTCCGCAAGTGGACATCGAGGGCTGAGAGCGGCTCGTCGAGCATCAGTATTTCCGGCTCAATGGCCATTGCCCTGGCCATTGCCGCGCGCTGCTGCTGGCCCCCGGAGAGTTGGCGCGGGTAGCGTGCCTCGAGGCCCTGCAATTGAAAACGCTCGAGCTGCCCGTTCACGATTTCTCGCACTCGCGTCCGAGGCAGTTTGCGCAGGCCAAAGGCAATGTTATGCGCCACGGTCATGTGAGGAAAGAGAGCGTAATCCTGCATCAGAAATCCCACCCGACGTTTGCGGCTGGGCACGCTGATGCCACGGCTGGAATCGAAAAGCGGCCTCCCGTTCAGCACAATGCTTCCCCGCGCCGGAGCTTCGAGCCCGGCGATGCAGCGCAGCGTCATGCTTTTCCCCGAGCCGGATGGACCGAGAATCCCTAGCGTTTTGTGACTGGCTCGGAACGAGACTTGAAGGAGGAATCCATTGCACTCTCGTTCGATGTTAACTTCCAGATCCATCTGATCTTTTCGCACCTCGCAGAAATCCGTCACCGGCTCCGCGCCAGTGGAGTGCGTTGCAAATCCGTCTACCTAATCTTCACCGCACTCCATACGCAGAGAAGCGTTGGACGCGCCGCTCTAGCCCCTTCTACTTAAAACCGTGCCCGCCGCACCAACGCGGCCCCACGCGTTCAGAAGTCCGATGGCCACCGCCGAAATTCCTACCGTGACCAGAACCCACGCCAAAGCTTGTCTCATTTCTCCGGCCTCGGCGGCAAAAAAAATGGCGATGGGAAGTGTCTGTGTCCTACCTGGAATGTTTCCGGCGAGCATGAGCGTGGCGCCGAACTCCCCGAGCGCGCGCGCGAAAGCAAGCACGGTGCCGGCGAGGATTCCTGGCCAAGCCAGCGGGAGGGTGATTTTCCAGAAGACGGTCCACTCGCCGGCGCCGAGGGTGCGGGCGGCTTGCGCGAAGCCCGAAGGCGTCTGCTGCAACGCTCCCCGGCAGGACAAGTACATCAGCGGAAAGGCGACGACCGTGGCGGCGATTACCGTGGAGGGCCAGGTGAACAGAACATTCAAGCCCAGCGCTTCGAGCGCGCGTCCAGCCGGGCCGCCCCGCCCAAGCAGCAAAAGCAGAAGGTAGCCTACGACGGTAGGGGGAAGCACGAGTGGCATCACGAACAGCGCATCCATCAGGCGGCTCGCCGCCGTGCCGGAACGAACGCGCCAGTAGGCCGCCGCGAGGCCCAAGAAAAAAATGATCAGAGTGGCCGTGGCGGAGGTTTCAAGGGAAATTAGGATGGGATCAGTGTTCGATGGCACGTTTCTGCCTGGGCGCGAAGGTCGGCAACTGGTATTATTTCCCGGGAACTATGACGGAATTCCGGGAGCCTGTCATCCTGAGCTGAGCGAAGGACCTCAGCATTTTATTTCCAGTGACAACCGAGATGCTTCGCTGCGCTCAGCATGACATATTCGGATTTTTCCCACAGCCCTCACGGTTTGCGCCGGTCTGCTGCCGGCAAAAATCCTGCGCGGCGGAAAGCCTGCTGAGCCTCCGGTGCGCTCAAGAAGCGCACAAAGGCCTCCGCAGCCCGAATATGGCGCGTGCCTTTGACGACGGCCACAGGGTAAACGATCGGCTCGTGGGATGGGGGCGGAGCCGTCGCCACTACTTTCACGCGATTCGTGATAGCAGCGTCGGTCGTGTAAACGAACCCCGCGTCCACATTGTCCGTTTCCACGTATGCCAGAACCTGGCGCACGTTGGCGGCAAAAATGAGTTTCGGCTCGATCAAAGAGTATAGCTTGAGATACTCCAACGTTTGCCGGGCATAAGTTCCGGCGGGTACGCTCTCCGGTTCCGCGATGGCCACTCTTCTAACTTGGGGGGTTGCCAGGCTCTTGAAGCCGGTCACCGCATCGGAGCCCTTGGGCGAGATGAGGACGAGCGTGTTCGCAAGGAGGTTCTCGCGCGTGCCCGGGACGAGCAACCCAGTCTTTTCAAGTCCGTTCATTTCCTGGGGAGAGGCCGAAATGAAAACGTCTACCGGGGCACCCTGCTTGATCTGCTCTTCCAGGATGCCCGAGGCGCCAAGGTTCAGGCTGATGGAGACTCCGGGAGTTGTGCGCCGGTAAAGGGGTCGGATCGACTGTAAAGCGTTCATCAAGCTGATGGCGGCGGAGACAGTCAGGTCCACGCGTCCGGCAGCCGCACATGGGAGACTGGTTCCGAGGAGAATTGCAAGGCAAGCTGCGACCCAAAGGGTGAACACCTTCGGGAGATTGGCGGTATATTTTGTTGTCATCCATACGATTCTATACGAAAAGAGCATCGCAGTATAAACGAATCGAAGGCAGCCGCGGAAACAAGGCCATCCAAGGTGCGCTGCGAGGGCGCCGTGGGCTATGCTATCTTCAGGAGTGCAGTGCGCGGCATTCGTAAGATCGCTGTTCTCGGAGCGGGAACCATGGGGGCGCAGATCGCCGCCCACGTCGCGAACGCCGGCGTTCCGTGCGTGCTTTTGGACCGTGTCTCGGAGCAGCGAGGAGAGCCGGCGGCGAACTGCGCAGCGCAGCGCAATTTCTTGGCCCAGGCGGGCCTTGAGATGGCGCTCAAGGCTCGACCGCCCGCTTTTTTTCAGCCCAGGTGCGCCGGCCTGATTACGATTGGCAACTTTGAGGATGATTTAGGCGAGCTTAAGAAATGCGACTGGGTGATCGAGGCGGTCGCGGAGGATGAGCATATTAAGCGTGCGCTGCTCGACAGAGTAGAGCCGTTTCTTGGACAAGAAACGATCATCAGTTCCAACACATCAGGCATCGCATTAGCCGCGCTGGCGAAAGGACGGAGCGAGACCTTCCGTCATCGATGGCTTGGAACCCATTTTTTCAACCCGCCAAGGTACATGAAACTGCTCGAAGTCATCCCCACTTCGGACACGGAGCCGGACGTGATGAGGCGTGTTTCGAGCTTTGCGGACGAGGTTCTCGGCAAAGGTGTGGTGATCGCCAAAGACCGCCCCAACTTCATTGCCAACCGTATTGGCACTTTTTTCACCCTTGTGGTGCTCGATCTTATGCAGGAACTGGGCTTTTCCGTTGAAGAAATCGACACGCTCAGTGGCCCGGCAATGGGCTTGCCGAAATCGGCCACCTTCCGCACGCTTGATCTTGTGGGCCTTGACGTGTTCGCGCACGTCGCCGAAAATCTGGCGACGGCCTTGCCGGAAGATGAGTGCCACCACCTATTCTGCCTGCCCGGCTTCGCGCAGCGCATGATGAAAGCCAATCTGCTGGGTGAGAAAACGAAGGGAGGTTTTTACCGGCGCGCCGGCGAGGGCAAAATTCTGACGCTGGATTTTTCCTCGCTGAAGTACCGCCCGCGGCAACGGCCCAAGCTTCCAGCGGTGGAACTTGCAATGGGGGTTGAGGATGCCCGCGAACGCCTGCGATCGCTGCTCAAGTCCTCGGACAAAACAGGGTCCTTTTACCGCAAGCTCCTGGGACGCACGTGCCATTATGCGGCAAGCCGGATCCCGGAGGTCGCGGACGATCTGAGCTCCGTAGACCGGGCGATGCGATGGGGATTCAATTGGCAATACGGTCCCTTTGAACTCTGGGACGGCGTGGGCCACGACACGGTGGCAGCGCTTTGGAAGGAAGAGAAGCGCACGCTTCCGCCGCTGGTTGCGAAGCTCCACGCGGCCGGCAAGAATTCCTTTTATTTTGGGGATGCTCGTCGTCTTCTGGTGTTTGATTTCCATTCCGGCGGGACCGCCACCGTTCCGGAACAGACCGGGGTTCTGACACTCGCGCGGGCGAAGGCGGAAGCCGGAGAAGTGAAAAAAAATGCGGGGGCGAGCCTAGTGGATCTGGGCGACGGCGTGCTCTGCCTGGAGTTCCACTCCAAGTTGAACACCATCGGTCCCGACGCCGTGCAGATGATTCACGCCGGCCTCAAACTTTTGACGGACCAGTTTGACGCGATGGTGGTGGGCAACCAGGGAACGAACTTCAGTGCGGGCGCCAACTTGATGTTGTTGCTCCTCGCCATGCAAGATGGCGAATGGGATGAGGTGGACGAAGCGGTACGCGCGTTTCAAGACGCGAACATGGCGTTGAAATACGCACCGCGGCCTGTCGTGGCGGCGCCTTTCGGCCTGACGCTCGGCGGGGGCGCGGAAACAGCGCTCCAGTGCGCACGTCGAGTAGCCGACGCGGAAACATACATGGGCTTGGTGGAAACCGGCGTTGGGCTCATTCCGGCCGGAGGCGGCGCAAAAGAAATGCTTGTTCGCGTCACGGAAGCTGCGGACGGCCCGGCGCATGACGATCCGTGGAATTTGCTCGAACACGTCTTCACTAACATCGGCATGGCCAAGGTTTCCGGAAGCGCGGCTGAGGCCCGGCAGATGGGCTACCTGAGTCCGCAGGATACCATCTGCATGAACCGCGACCGCCAGATTGCGGCTGCAAAACGGTTGGCGCTGGATCTTGTGAGCCTTGGTTGCCGTCCCGGGAGGCCGCGCGACGACATTCTGGCACAAGGACGAGCGGCTTACAGCAAGATGCAGCTCAACCTGCACCTGATGCGCCGCGCCGAATACCTTTCCGACTACGATGTGACCGTGGGCCGGCAGCTTGCGCGAGTGCTGTCCGGTGGAGGCGAATTTACTTCCCCGCAGCGCGTCTCCGAACAACATGTGCTGGACCTTGAGCGGGAGGCATTCCTGAGCCTTTGCGGCGAGCGAAAGACCGTGGAGCGAATTCAGCACATGCTGAAGACGGGGAAGCCACTGCGGAACTGACAGGCTAAATAGAGAGATTACGATGCAACCAGCAGTGCTTGGCCCGGCATTTCGGATATCCCCCGGGCGAATTTTCGTACTCGCCTTATTTGCTCTTTGTCCACTGCTCACGCTGGAAGCAAGCGGCGTTGCACCGGCCTCCGTCATGCACTGGGAAATCAACGGCATCCTGAGTGAGGCATGCACGTGTGCCGTTCCCTGCGGGTGCAACTTCGGTTCGGAGCCTTATCCACATCATTTCTGCTGGTCTCTGATGGCGCTCTATATTCAACAGGGACACTACGGAAACGTGAACCTCGATGGCTTGCACTTGGCGGGTGCGCACGGAAAGGAGGGCCTGGTCTGGTACATCGACGACCGCGCCACTCCTCGAGAGGCTGCCGCCCTGCGGGCGATTGCCGCCAAGATCGCAAGCCAGCGCAATGAGAAGACCTATTTTGCGACCGCTCACCTTACACAGGACATCGGGAGCAAAGGCCAAACCGTGCGAATCGGCGACTTAGGCGGTTTCCAAGCGAATTACATTGTCGGGAACGACGGAAAGAATCCCATTGTCGTCGAAAACATGACGGCGTGGAATGTGAAGCACGACGTCAAAGCGGAGACAGTGGAGCTGAAGTACGACGACCATTATGGGAACGAGTTCGATTTCAAGAACACGAATTCAAACCGAGCCGAATTCGACTGGACCGACACGACGCGAAATTATTTTTGAGCAGCGGGGATTTTGGTGCCGCAGAAACGGATCACCCCTCACCCCCAACCCCTCTCCCCGCGAGTGGGGAAAGGGGGACCACGAAGTACCGGGTGATGACCGGTCGCCAAGGTCAGTGAGGTTGCTATGAAAGACGCCGTCATCGCTGCTGTCGCGCGGACGGCAGTGGGCAAAGCGCCGCGCGGTACGCTGCGTGCGACGAGGCCGGATGAGATGGCCGCCGCGGTGATTCGGGCTCTGCTCGATCGCGTTCCGCAGCTCGAACCCGCCGAGGTTGAAGATGTCATCCTGGGTTGTGCGATGCCGGAAGCCGAACAGGGTGACAACGTGGCCCGCATCGCGGCGCTACGAGCGGGCTTGCCAGTGAGTTGCTCGGCGATGACCATCAATCGCTTTTGCGCGTCCGGGCTTGAGACCATTGCCGTGGCCGCGCAGCGTGTCTCGTCTGGGGCGGCGGAAAGCATCATCGCAGGCGGGACGGAAAGCATGAGTTTGATTCCGATGGGCGGCCGCCACTTCTCCCCGAATCCGTACCTGATGGAACACTATCCGGACGTATATCTCAGCATGGGTCTGACGGCGGAGAATCTGGCGCGCAAATACGGCGTCACTCGCGACGAGCAGGACGAATTTTCCCTGCGCAGCCACAAGCGGGCGCTCGCCGCGATGGACGCGGGGAAATTTCGCGATGAGATCGCGCCCCTGGAGGTCATCGAGGTTTGCGCGGGGCGAAATGGGAAGCCCAACAAGCGTACCATTCGGTTCGATGCGGACGAAGGACCTCGCCGCGACACCTCGCTAGAAGCCCTTGCTAAACTCAAGCCGGCGTTTCATGCGCGAGGAACGGTGACCGCAGGTAACTCTTCCCAGATGAGCGATGGCGCGGCGGCGGCGCTTGTCATGTCGGCTGCCAAAGCACGCTCGCTCGGCGTGAAACCACTCGCGCGCTTCGTTAGTTACGCCACGGCCGGCGTGGCGCCGGAAGAAATGGGTGTGGGGCCGGTAAAAGCGATTCCGAAGGCCTTGAAGCTGGCGGGTCTCAGGTTGCCGGACATCGACGTGGTTGAATTGAACGAGGCCTTCGCCGCCCAGGCCCTCAGCGTTATGCAGGTCGCAGACCTTGACCCGGAAAAGACCAACGTAAACGGCGGCGCCATCGCGCTCGGTCATCCGCTCGGCTGCACGGGCGCGAAGCTCACCGTGACGCTGCTCGGTGAGATGAAGCGCCGAGGATCACGCTACGGGATGGTAACTATGTGTGTGGGAGGTGGCATGGGTGCCGCCGGAATCCTTGAGAACTTACAGACAAGTCTATGACGGTCACAAAAGGCGGGAGTTTCCTGATTGAGGGGAGACCACCGGAGGAGCCCTTCACTCCCGAAGACGTGAACGATCAACATCGCCTCATCGCGCAGACGGCTGAGGAGTTCGTCGACCGCGAGATCGTGCCACGGCTTCGCGAGATTGAAGAAAAGAAGCCAGGCCTCCTGCGTGAATTATTGAGAAAAGCTGGCGAGGTGGGACTGTGCGGCATCGACGTGGCGGCGAAGTACGGTGGCCTCGAACTGGACAAGATTTCCTCGATCATCATCGCGGAGCGCATGGCCCGCGACGAAGCGTGGGCCACGACCATCGGCGCTCAGTCCGGTATCGCAATACTTCCCATCGCCTATTTTGGGACGGACGCACAGAAGGAGAAGTACGTACCCAAGCTGGCGCGCGGGGAGTGGGTAGGCGCGTATTGTTTGAGCGAGGCTGGCTCCGCCTCGGACGCCTTGCACTGCAAGGCGCGCGCTGAGCTGTCTCCCGACGGGAAACACTACATTCTGAACGGCGTCAAGATGTGGGTCACAAACGGAGGCATTGCGGACGTCTATGTCGTCTTCGCGCAGGTGGATGGAGACAAGTTTACGGCTTTCATCGTTGAGCGCGGCTTCCCTGGCGTCTCCCCCGGGGCTGAAGAGCGCAAGATGGGCATCAAGGGGTCATCGACAACTCCTCTGCACCTGGAGAACGTCCCTGTGCCGGTGGAGAACGTGCTGGGCGAAATCGGCAAAGGGCACCGGGTTGCATTCAACATTCTTAACGTGGGGCGGCTAAGACTGGGGGCAGGCTGCATTGGCGGGTGCAAGATCCTGCTGCCCCAAGTTCTCAAGTGGGCAGGGGAACGCGTGGCATTCGGGCGCGCGATCGCAAGCTTCGGGTTAATTCGGGAAAAGCTCGGCGAAATGCTAGTGAGAATCTACGCCGCTGAAAGCGCTTCCTACCGCACAGGCGGCTTGATCGATTCACGCCTCGCGAGTGTTGACCCAAGCGAGCCCGCGGCGCATATGCGTGATGCGCTTCAGGAATATGCAGTGGAATGCTCGATTCTGAAAGTGGCAGGGACCGAAACTCTGGATTACATCGTAGACGAGGCGGTCCAAGTGTTTGGCGGTTACGGGTTCAGCGCAGAGTACGAAATCGAGCGCATTTATCGAGACCAGCGCGTGAACAGAATCTTCGAGGGGACGAGCGAGATTAACCGTCTGCTGATCGTTGAGATGCTTGTGAAGCGGGCGATCAAGGGAGAACTGGAACTTATTCCGGCTGCTCAGCGCGTGTTGGACGGAATCTTGACGTTTCAACAAGAAGAGCGCCCCGACGAAGCGGGAGAAGACGAGCGACTGATGTCCGGCGCAAAGAGTGTAGCTCTGCTGGTGGCGGGTGCGGCCCTTCGCCGGTTCGGGCAAGCGTTCTCAGAAGAGCAGGAAGTGATCGGCGCGCTGAGCAATATGGTGATAGAGGGTTACCTCATGGAAAGTGCGCTTTTTCGCGCGCGAAAGGCGCAGGCTGCCAGCTTGGGCGAGCCCGCAGAATTCCATCGCGACGCGGCGCGGTGTTATACCCACGAAGCTGCGGATCGGGTAGAAATGGAAGCACGGCGAGTTCTGCCTCGCATCGTGCAAGGCGACGAGTTAAGGTCGCAATTGGCGCTCGTTCGCCGCTTCCTGAAACGAACGCCGGTGGATACCATCGAACTGAAGCGGCGCCTTGCAGGCCGCGCACTCAGCCTCGGCCATTATCCCTTTGCTTCATCTCTGCGAAACACCTTCGCGAGCACCGGCCGAACTTAACGAGGACTGCAAGAAATAACGTGTCACTTGCTTAGGCCTCTACTTCGATTCGGTTGAAATCGTCAGTGGTCCTCCGGAACCTCACTTCGTGCTTTCCGAAGCGATAGCGAATTTGCCGTGCGTCCCCGAGAAACGGTTTCACTTGGGCAAGCACCTCCGGGCCGTCAAAATCCTCAGTAATCACCCACTTCCCCTTGCCGCTCGTCACCACTACAGGTCGCCCCCCTGGTTCGTGCAGGGACAGCGGTTCTACAAGAGACGGAAGAGCCACGCACGTGGCGCCTGCTCGGACACGGTTCGCAACGGCTTTGAGGGACTCGGGACTTATCTCGGCTCCGGTAAGAAAAATTAGTTTAGCGGGCTCCAGCAGCGTTTCACTGACGAGGTGATCGTAGACAACGACGTTGTTGAGCGGGCTAAAGAAGGTGTGCGCTTTGACGTTTTGAGGCACGGGAGAATGGTCGAGATTGAAAGGCGCCAGTTCTTTCCCAATGCGATATTTGCAGTAAGTAATTCCGTCGTCTCCGGTGACCCCGTAGGTCAGCAGCTTCCAGATTCTAAACCACGCTTCCGTTGCAGCGTCAGAGTGGAGGTTCCGCGCACCATAGAGGTTATCCGGCCATCCTGAGTAACGTTGTCCCCAACAGGTGTCGGGAAATCGTACAATCACAATCTCCGGCGCGACCTCGCGGAAGGTGTAATCCCGAGGATGCTCGGGAACGTACTCGCGACAGAACCAACGCAAAATTCTCCCGTACTCGGTCAGCCGATACCGGTTTTCGGCTTGGTAGCTGACCAGGTTCCACGGAACTCCCTGACGACCCGCCGGTAAGGAATTCCATCCGGCGCCCTCAACGTAGATATGATCCACTCCCATCCAATAGGCAAAAAGCAGATTTGCCCGAAACTCCTCGGGACTGTGGCTCGGCAACGCGTCGCCGTTGCACTGGCTCCACATTTCAAGGCAAACCCAGAACGGCGTGTTATACTGCCGCGCGGCGCCCAGAGCGATGGCGACGCTGACCGGCGCGTACGACATGCCTTGCACTTTGCACGCTATCCCGATCCCGGCCCGGCTGATGGTGTGGAACATGACCGGCCAAACGCACGTGACGAGCGTGTCTAAGCCAAAGGATTTGTAATGCTCGCGCGTTTTACGAAGACCTTCGAGCGTGCCCTCGTAAGCCGCATGCAGCGAGAGGCCGTCGACCTTGGCCCACGGCGTTATTCCAAATTTCTCTCCATACTCGTGCCAGTTCAGTTGCCGGACGTGTTCCCCTTCGTCCATCACCACACACAGGCAAGAGCGATTTCGCCCATAGAACGCCAGAGTTGGGTCGGGAATATCTTTCCAGTGTAGGGACGGAGAAAAAGCAAAGCCCGCGCGCTCGCAGAGCTTCACCATCGCCTCGGCCATGGCCTGCTGGCGGCTCGCCGAGATATTTTCAACCGTGAAGTAATTGCCGATGCTCGCTGCCGTATAGAAGTTGACATAGTTGACGCCAATATTCTGAAGACCATCCTCGACCGAGGCAGGCATCGGAACTTCCGAGGGAAGCTCCAATCCCACTCGCATGCCCTCGGGAAGGCGTCCACTCTGCTCCTTCGATGCGACCTGCTGGCCGGCTTGCACCCTGGTATCAGGACCTGCAAGAAGTGCACCTACGGTAGCCGCAGAACCCTGAAGGAGTCTTCGTCTGGAAATCATGTTCACCTCGCATTACCCAAAGTGACCGGTCCTGGGTCGCCCATCGAGGAGCGCAAAGCAAACTTCTAAAAGCAGACCCGCCACACATCATCGCATAAAAGGGAAAAACAATGTGGTCACCGAGGTGCATCCTGGCGACTGGCAATGACGCAAGACTTGCAGATTGGCCGGACTCACTGAACTGCGGTATTATGATTCTCGCCGCTCACAAGCCGCCAAGATGCTGGAGAGCGCTTCGTTGCTCGACAGATGATGTCTAATGAAATAGGCCCGTAGCTCAGCCCGGTTAGAGCGCTACCTTGACACGGTAGAGGTCAACGGTTCGAGTCCGTTCGGGCCTACCATATTCGTCAATGACCTAGCTCCTGGGGTTACACCCGGCAAAGGTCCAGAAAGCTCCATTATGGAATGGAGACGGAAAGGAAAGACACGGGTATCAGAGCTCAATGTCGGTCAGGCTCTGACAGGTTTTCGGCGTCTGTTAAAGACCCGATGCGTAGGGATGCCTGAGTCGCCCAGGCCGGGCCGTCCCCACTTTTGTGCCGGCCCTCGATTAAACCGGGCATCGTGCGGCTATCCTGAGCCGCGATGCTACCTCTCCGATCTCTAACGTGTGCATTTTTCCGCCGGGCATATCTGAACTCATCTTGTCTCCCAGCCGGTAAACTTTCATGGACATCGCTTTCCCGCCGGGAGTTGTCATGACCTGTGTGGCGGAGAAGTTTAGCAAGGGGAAGGCGTATTGGCCTTGCGCTCTCGCTCGGACGGCAAGCGCGCATATGCCGAGGAGCGCGCGGCGGCAGAAGAAGAAAAGCCGCTCTTTGCCCGCGAGCAGGAGTGGGAGATCGAACAGCCGGATGATCCGGACTGGCCCGGCCTTGAGGCGACGGGGGAAGCGTGGCAGGAAGGGTTGCGACAGCTTGAGCGGCTCGATCGCCAGATCAACGCCAATATCCGGTTGCTGCTCCGGCTCCGGCAACAGGCCAGCCGCCGGCAAGCGCAGCCCGAAGGAGGAGAAGAAACGCCAGGTCATTCGCCTGGCTCAGGGCCGGGGAACCAGAAAGACGAGACCGCCGGTCGCGGCGCAGGGGCACAGCAAGCGGGCAACACAGAAAATTCTGGAACGAAGCCTACCAAGCCTTTAGAATCAACACCGAAATCGCCCGACCACCCATCCCATGACGCGGCGTTGCCGGGTCAACCCCAATCCTCATTGCGTCACCACTTCGCGGCTCCTGGTAATATATCCACGTCCGAAAGAGGCTGCAGTGAGGGGATGAATGAGCCAGGCTCGTGAAAACATTAGAAGCTGTTTCTGGCGAAAGGTTCCAGTTCACCTTCAAGCCTATCGCGGTTACACTGCTCGAATTGCGGCCGGGCAAGTAGGGGCTGCGGTACTTACGGCTGAAGCGAGACGATACTGGGGAGAATGCAGTGAAAAAAATCCTGAATGACCCTTTTGCGTATGTAGACGAGATGCTGGAAGGACTGTGCCTGGCTCATCGACAGTATTTCAAACGAACGGGCTCGGAAGGCAGGGTCATCGTCCGCGCGGACGGACTGATTAAAGGCAAGGTGGGAATCGTCTCCGGGGGTGGGTCGGGACATTTGCCGGTCTTCACGGGCTATGTGGGGAAAGGTTTGCTCGACGCGTGCGCTATCGGCGATGTCTTCTCGTCGCCGGCCGTAAATCAGGTTGCGGACGCCATCCGCGCCGCACACAGTGGTGTGGGGGTGCTGTGCCTTTACGGGAACTACAGCGGTGACAAAATGAACTTCGATATGGCTGGTGAGATCGTTGAGATGGAGGGTATTCAAACGACCACTGTTCGTGTAGCCGACGATGTTGCAAGCGCTCCGTTGGGCGAGCGCTCCAAACGGCGGGGCGTTGCCGGCCTGGTATACGCTTATAAGCTTGCGGGCGCCAAAGCGGATCAATTTGCGACGATCGAGCAGGTGACCGCTATTGCGCAGAAGGCCGTGGATGCGTGCCGATCCGTGGGAGTCGCCCTCACGCCCTGCACCGTTCCCGCTGTAGGGCGGCCTACCTTTGAAATCGGCGAGACGGAAATCGAGATCGGTATGGGAATTCACGGCGAGCCAGGGGTGAGCAGAGGGTCGTTGAAACCCGCGGATGCCATCGTTGAGGAGATGCTTGGCTATTTGCTTGCAGACATGCCTTTACAATCTGGAGATCGCGTCTCTGTATTGGTTAATAGCCTCGGAGCGACGCCGCTGGAAGAGCTTTATATCGTTTATCGTTACGTTGCTCGACGGCTCGCGGGCCTGGGCGTCGAAGTCGTCATGCCTCTGGTGGGCCGCTATGCGACTTCCATGGAGATGGCTGGCATGTCGGTGACCTTTTGTAGACTCGACCGAGAACTTGAGGGGCTGCTGAAGGCCCCGTGCGATTCCCCCTTTCTAAGAGTCTAAAATGTCCGCGGCTCTGACAACGACGGTGCTGAGTGGAGCACTCCGACGGATCATCGAGAAGCTTGAGGCATGCGCGGACGAATTGAATTCTCTCGACGCTCAACTGGGGGACGGGGATCTGGGAGTGACGTTGGTGCGTGGAGGGCGGGCGCTAGCTGCCGAGTTACCCAATCTGCCGGAAGATCTTGCTCTAGCATTGCAGAGCTGCGCACAGGCGCTCACAAAGCTCTCGGGCTCGACGTACGGGACACTCTTAGCAACCGGATTAATGGGCGCGGCAAAAGCTACGAAAGGGCATACAGAGGTACCGTGGACGGAGGTTTCTGTGCTCCTCGGTACAGCCTTACAGGCGATGGCCCGGCGCAGTGGGGCACAACTCGGTGATAAAACGATCCTTGATGCGCTCGAGTCCGCACGGGCTGCCACGCTGGGCCTGGAGGACCCAGCGGCTCTGGTCACAGCGGCTGATCGGGCAGTGGCGGAATCCATTGAGCGATTTCGAAAACGGCCATCCCGTCAGGGACGAGCGCGCATCTTTGGTGAAATGACCATCGGCAGGGATGATCCCGGAATGGTAGGTTTTAAGCGCATCATCGAAGCTATTAAGCAGAATCCCGGGCCATGACGGCTTGCGCTGCCTTTGTGTCGCATTGATTGGTCGTGACGATGCGTGTTCACCGTTGCGGCGCCAGCGGAGCTACGAGGCATGCTACGCGTGGAAGCACACATTGGAATCAGACTGTATCGAGCGCGAGATTGATGTGACCGGCCTTGCCCCGCACTTGACTGCTGCGAACGATTTGGAAAATAGCATCACTTTGAGTGAAACCTGGAAATTCATCACGGACCCGCCGGAGGGTTTCCAGCATTCTGATTTGACTCAGCGATGGGAACAAACGATTTTCGGAGCACCAAGCGCCCCTTCACCCGAGCTTTACTGGTTGGTTCAGACGGTTACGGGCTTTCAATCACTTCCGACGGGTGCCAGGACCTGCGCGCAATGGTTAGGCCGGATCATGTCGCCGTCCACGTATTAGACTGGTTCGGCGGCACGGCTTCGAGGGTACCCGAATGGTGCATGAATTATGGAAAAGACCGCCTCCTCAAGACGTACGATGAGCGTAAAGCCACACTTCGTTTGCAGTTGTTTTCCAAGGAAGTCGCAAGTGCGTGAGATTTGGCGTGGAGCAGAACGATGACTTCTATCCTCTGGCAGTCTCCACTCGGTCAGGCATGCCCGGTCCCGAGCTTCGAGACTCAATGTCAAAGCGGAATAAATTCCGCCAACATCGGAAAGCTTGACCCTGGGGCCAGATAGAGTATAGGCTAAGCAGTCCACAGGGAGGTTTTTATGAAGCTGCAAGGAGTCGTGGCCGTGATGCTGCTCCCGGTGAATCCGGACGAAAGCATCGACGAAGCATCTTTCAAGAATCAGGTTGACTTTGCAATCGAGGCAGGCGCCGCAGCGGTGTGCGCGCCGGGCTTTGCAACGGAGTTCTATAAGCTGTCCGACCTGGAACGATACCGGATCGCCGAAATTCTCGTCCAGAAGACTGCTAGGCGGGTTCCGGTGTTCGTCAGCACCGGCGCCGGATCGACCCACGCCACGGTGAAGTTCTCGCGTTACGCGGAGTCGATCGGGGCGGACGGCTTGATGGTAGTCGCCCCGAAATGGTGTTCCCTCGGTATTAAAGAACTAACCCAATTTTACGAGGTGGTGTGCAGAAGTGTTTCCATTCCAGTCATGTTGCAAGATGCTGACTTTACCGGCATGGGCCTGCCCGCTAAATTGTTCGTTGATCTCGCCGAGCGCTGTCCCAACTTCTTGTTTGCCAAACTGGAAGTCTTGCTTCCTGGCACAAAGTGCGAGGAGATCATCCGGTCGTCTGGCGGCAAGTTACAAGTGCTTTACGGATTGGGTGGCGTGGCCATGGTAGATGGCTTCGCTCACGGAGCTTCTGCGATGATGCCAGGTTCCGCGCTTGTGGATGTTTACCGGCACATCTTTTATCTTTACGATTCCGGGAATGTCGATGGTGCCAAAGCGCTCTTCTATCGTTTGCAGCCGTACCTGATTTTCGCTCTGCAACACCTCGAAATCGCAATCCAGATCGAGAAGCGGGTCTTGATGCGACGCGGCATATTCCCCTCCGACCGTCTTCGCGAGCCCACTCTTCATCTCGACAATCATTATCAGGAACAGATGGATGAACTCGTGAGCCAAGTCATCGGTTTATGCGAGGAAGTGCAGAAGAGTGCTCGTGCGCGGCCCGCCTTCGCGCGGCGGTAACTTGATATCGTGTTAATGAAGCTCAGCCCGCTCGACGTCATCATTATTTGTTCCTATTTTGCCGTCGTTCTCCTCGTTGGATACTTCCTGAAAAGCAAAATCCGAACATCAGGGGATTTCCTGCTGACCAATCGGAGCTTCTCGCATTGGGTCACCGGGATTGCCTTTATGTCGGCAAATCTTGGCTCGCTGGAAATTCTAGGGATGATTGCTAACGGGGCCAAGTACGGTATGCGAACCAACCATTGGTATTGGATTGGTGCCATTCCGGGCATGGTTTTCCTGGGCCTCTTTATGGTTCGGTATTACTACGCTAACGGGATACGGAGCGTTCCGGAGTACCTGCGAATGCGATTCGATCACCGGTCGCACCTCTTCAGTTCACTGACCTTTGCCGTTGAAACGATCCTGATGTCTGGCATCAACATGTTTGCCTTTGCCGTGGTTTTTAAGGCGATGCTCGGGTGGTCATTTACCACCGGCGTCCTGATTTCAACTGTTGTCGTCCTCATTTATACCTTCTGGGGTGGACTGGCCTCGTCGATTTACAACGAGGTCCTGCAGTTCTTTTTGATTGTCATCGGCTTTGCGCCGCTTTCGGTGATTGGACTGCGCGAGGTCGGGGGATGGAAGGGGCTCGTGATGCGGCTCCCCCAACAATACCTCCATACGTGGAAAGGAATGGGAGGACCTCACGATCCCTTGGGGGTCAGTTGGTGGGTCGTGGTAATTGGCTTAGGCATTACGGCCGGTCCCTCTTATTGGTGTACCGATTTTCTGCTCGTTCAGCGGGCACTCGCTGCCAAGGATTTGGATGCGGCGCGGAAGACCCCGCTCGTCGCCGCGATTCCCAAAATGCTATTTCCGGGAATCGTGACACTGCTCGGATTGATCGGCCTATCGGTGGCTCCTGGAATCGTGACCAAGGATTATAACCTTGCTCTCCCACTCCTGATGGGGCGTTATTACGGCAGCGGCATGCTGGGGCTAGGCCTCACTGCGCTGCTGGCCAGTTTTATGTCGGGGATGGCCGGGAACATTACGGCCTTCAATACAGTTTTCACGTACGACATATATCAAACCTATTTGGTGAAGAGCAGAAGCGACTCTCACTACTTACGCGTGGCAAAGATGGCGACCGTCTGGGGCACCGCGCTGAGCTGCGCCTCGGCTTACATCGTTTTGCACTTTAACGATCTCATGGATTACATGCAGTTAGTTGGAATCCTGTTTTTGTCCCCGTTCTTCATCGTTTTCCTTTTAGGAATGTTTTGGAAGCGGCCGTCGGCGCTGGCCGGCTTCTGCGGAATGGTTGCCGGGTTTTCAGGCGCAAGCCTGGAGTACGTACTTTACCGCCTCCACGTCTTGCACTTTTCTGGTCCGATGGCTTCGAACGTCTGGACGGCCGTGTGGGGTTTCGTTGCCGGCCTCGTTGTAACCGTCGTCGCCACTTTCATCACGCGTCCTCCCGAGGCAGAGAGCCTGAAGGGGCTCGTCTACGCCTATGCAGCGCGTGTTTCCAAAATTCAGGCGTGGTATCGAACACCGGAATTCTATGCGGCGATCGTCATCGCTTTGTTTATTTATCTCAACGTCAAGTTCTTTTGACTTCGCCAACTCCATTATTTGAGAAATAGTCCGTGATCAACCGCCGAAGGTTCGTTGCCACGTTCGGAGCATCAGCAGTGGCGTCACCGGTCTCCGCGTTTTGGGGTGCCTCCGTCAACGATGCTGTATCCGGGAGAAGTGCGGGTCGTTCACGTGTCTCGTTGAATGGTGAGTGGGAACGATACATCGACACCGATCTCTATGGCGTCGTAGCTGTTCCCTCTTCGCAGAGTCCGATGGGTTTTTACCTGGCTCGGCGTGAATTTCTGTTGCCCCGGTTGGTAGGGGGCCAGCGAGCGATTCTGCACTTCGATGCGATTACGTATTACGGTGAAGTTTCGATGAACGGGAAGCGGCTTGGAACCATGGGACCGTACGTGCCCTACGAGTTCGAATTCACGGCGGAGGCGAAAGAAGGAAGTAACCAGGTGGAGGTGGGGATAGCGGATTTAACGCCGGCGCCGGACGGGGAGGGGAAACCGGAGCTGGAATTAGGGGTGAGTCCGGTCGTCATGGAGCACACGGTCGATCGGCTGATGGATTTGGTCGAGACGAAGAGGCTGGCCGGACATTCCTTTTGGTCTTGGCAAGATTTGCGACAGTACAGCCGCATCGACGAAGAGATGCACCACGGAGTCCTTGAATCCGGGGTTGTCACCGAGAGCCGGGAACCTCGCCACGTGCCATATATGGAACTTTCCAGACTCTTCGAAGGCCGTCGTCCTGCGGAAACACCAGCGAGCACTAAGCCGATGGTTTTGCCCCTTCAACGGATTCCGTGGGACCGAAATAGCAGTTTCGTTTGCGTAGATCTACACTCGCTCGTTGACGCGCCTGCCGGAAGGCAATCCTGGCAAGCTTTTGAGGGGCGAATGGCGGCCTTCTGGGCGAAATCTCGAATGGCCCAGGACCAGTGGAAGCGGACGGGGAAGAGGTTTCTGCTCTGGAAGGGATCGGAAATCAGGATCGCAGGCGTTCGGTTTCTCTTTCCGGTGGTAGATGGCTATACTCGGCCGTTGATGCTCACTCCCGAGTCGCCCGAAGTCGTTATCTCGCTGGACCAACAAGGCACTCGGTTACACATCCTGGGAAATGTAACGCTGCCAGAGGGGTTTCCTGTGAGTGGTGATAACAGGGAAATCATTGCGCACTACACGGTTCAATACACTTCGGGAGATAGCGACAATATCCCGTTGCGTAACGGATACGAAGTCGCTCGCTCTAACCTCATCGACGAAGCGACCCGCATTAATCCGGAGGCAATCAATGCGCAGCGAGCACTCCCATTCGTGAAGGACATCGCGCGGGAACATTATCAAATTAACCTCCTGACGATCCCCGTGAGAGCTGCGAAATTGCAAAGCCTGCGTTGTGCCCTGCACCTCCATCAACCGCCGCTGGCCATTTTCGGGGTGACGGCTGAGTTCCCTTCCGCAGGGCCTGCGCACAAGTTACAGACCTTTCGCACCTCGGAGAGCTGAATCCGATAAGGAAATTGACCGTGGGAATCCACGAAGAACAGTCTTGCCGTTCCTGGCCATTTCACACCCCGCTCTCGCGCGATACTGGCGCCAATTGCAACGAGCCAACCAACCCCGGTTTCCGGGCGGGACGGTAACCCATCTTCCAGGAATGACACGCTCAGCATGCCGAATGCCACAGAAAAACATCCTGCAAGATGGATAGCAGGTCAGTTTGATGTACAGGCAGCTTCGTGCTGTTACAAATGGCCGGGTAAAATCCCGATGCATCTCAAATTGACCCACGACCCTAAATTGTTCTGGGATTTCCCGGCCGCTGTGTTCCGAGCAAGGACGTCAAGTCGGAATATATTCCGAATGTTCTTGACGTTGACGATTGCTGGGTGTTAACTCTATCTGCAAAGTTGCTTGGGCGTGATGAGATCGGTCATGCCAAGGTCAGGAACTCCGAGGCAGTGAAGAGCAAGCGCCCTGCCGCACATTGTTTCCAGATCAGATAGGAGGTATTCGGAATGAATCCGTGGTTGCGAGGTGTAATTCCCGCAGTCATTACTCCGTTTGATCGTCAAGGCAGAATCGACGAGCGGAGCCTGAGAGCAGAGGTTGAATTCCATTTGGGCAGTGGTGTGTCCGCTCTTTGCGCAGGCGGTACGACGGGAGAAGGTGCGGGACTCAACCCCCAGGAGGTGAACGAACTTAATCGCATTTTCGTGGACCAGGTGCGAGGGCGTGTTCCCGTAATCGGAGGAATCATTGCCGACACGACGGACGAGGCGGTAAGTTTGGGACTGGCGGCGAAAGAAGCAGGTGTTTCCGCGCTCCAAGTGACTCCGCCGCACTACATTTTCCAACCTGATGTTCCGGGATTGGTTTCCTATTACTCGCAAGTTCGCGAAAGGACCGGGCTCGACATCGTTCTTTACAATGTTCTGCCCTGGGGGCAGGTTAGACCGGATGGAGTGGCGGCTCTCGTCAAGGCGGGGGCTATTGTGGCCATCAAGCAAAGCGGTTCGAACATTCATCAACTGGCAGACATGGTGCATCGCTTCGGCAATCAAATCCCGGTTCTGAGCGCCATTGACGACCTTCTCTATCCATCGTTCGTGCTCGGTGCGCACGGCACCCTATCCGCTATCTGCAGCATCTTACCGAGACAGTCTGTTGAGTTATATGAGGCGGTGCAGAAGGGGGACCACAGGCGAGCGCGGGAGTTGCACGACCAGTTGCTTGTTATCTGGCGAGCTGTTGAAGAAGATCCAAGCGGTTTCTTCGGAAGGGTGAAATACGCGATTGAGATCCAGGGACGGCCAGCAGGGATGCCTCGTCATCCACACCGACCGGCCCGCGAGGACGAACGCGCCCTGATCCAGAGAGCTTTTGGAGAAGCGGGCATTCGCACGGCGACGGCAGTGAGGGCATAAAGCACGGGCCGCTCCCAGGCAGTACTTCGAGAGCATCCCGCTTCAGTAGTGATCGTTCGCAACATTGGCTTAGCCGGATATGCTGTTGGGTCACCCGAGTGCATGAGTTCGAAATCTGCAGATAGGGCCGAGCCTCGGATAGGGCACGTCAGCGTGCTGCAGCCGGTGCGCGTGAGCTGAGGTATCCATAACTTCAAACGTATTTGATTCCTGCCTTGAGCTGGCGGAGGATTGCGACTTCATGAAAATTACCGATATCAAGACTTACCTAGTTGGAAATCCGTGGAAGAACTGGTTGTTTGTTCGCGTCGAAACCGACGACGGGCTTCACGGGATTGGCGAAGGGACTCTCGGCCAGCTTGCAAGGACGGTGGAGGCGGCTGTACACGACTTCAAGCCGTTCGTGCTCGGATTTGAGCCTTTTCAGGTGGAGGCGATTGTGGAGCGGCTTTCCCGCGACGTGTTCGCCGATGGTGCGCAGATCAAAATGTGCGCTATTTCGGCGATTGAAATCGCTTGTTGGGACATCGTCGGGAAAGCGCTGGGACAACCCATTTACAACTTGCTAGGAGGCCTTTGCCGGGATCGCGTACGCGCCTACGCAAACGGGTGGTACCGGTGCCCGCGCCAACCTCAGGAATTTGCCCAAAAGGCCAAAGAAGTCGTGCGAATGGGTTACACCGCAATGAAGTTTGATCCCTTCGGGACCGCCTGGCGAAGAATCGATCGGGCGGATGAAGATCTTTCCATGGACATTGTTGCGGCGGTGAGAGAGTCGGTTGGCCGGAACATCGATTTGGCGATTGAGGCACATGCCAGGTTCGAGGTTTCCACCGCGATTCGCATTGGCAAACGTCTGGAGCCCATCGCGCCCGCTTGGTATGAAGACCCGATTACCCATCACAACCCACGGGGAATCAGAGAGGTGGCCCGACGAATCAATGTCCCTATCGGAACCGGGGAAAGCCTGACGTCGCGGCAGCAGTTTGTTGAATTGTTGAGGGGCAATGCCATTGACATTGTGACAATCGAGCCACTTCACGTGGGTGGTATTCTTGGCTCCCGTAAAATCGCGGACTTGGTGGACGGGCATAACGGCGTTATCGTGCCCCACAGTGCTCAGGGGCCCATCTGCACTTTAGCATGCCTGCAAATTGCGGCTTGCACGCCTAACTTTTACATGCAGGAGTACTTCGAACCTTTCAATGTGACGTGGGAACAGGACCTGCTGACCTGGAAGCCGAAGCTGGTTGAAGGCAACCTTGAAATTCCAAAAACACCAGGATTGGGCGCGGACCTTATTCTGGAGGCCGTGAAGGCTCACCCCTATCACGCGGAGCCGGACATGGCGTTGTGGGAGAAAGACTGGCAATTCCGACGGTCAAAGTAGGCGTACTCGTAGACAGGCGTTTCGATCATCCGAGCTGGGTTCTCGTGGCCGAGAATGACCTTATGTAACCGTTCGACCGTAGCGGGTGAGAAAAACTGCTCGCCGGTTTCTGGGTTCACGCGCGCCGGAACGTTGTGCACGATGTAGAACCTTCCATCATGCTCCAGCGTGTACGTAACGCGGCGCTCGACCAATTGATTTTCTGGCAGGTTCACAATGCTCTCCGTATTTTGAAATCAATCCACCGCGCCGGATCAGGCTCGTAGAGCGTGATGACCCTTATCAGCGGCCGGGACGGATAACTGCACTGGATATGCAGCGGCCTTCGTGCCGCCGTCATGCCAAAGATCAGGCAAACGGGGCCGTACTTGTCATCCGGATAGTCTTCAATCACTTCGGCGTTGGCGAAGACCTCCCGTACCTCACGGACGCTGATCCGGCGGATGGTGGTCTGATCCACTGCGTGTTTTGAGAACTCATATTCGCCCGCCTCAACTCCCCGTCGTATCTCGTCGAGAGACGCCATCTGTGCCTTACTAGCGGTGCCATCACACCCTGCATCTCCACCAACCATATATTAAACGATGATTGATTGGGAATCCTCGCTTGAAGCTTGATGGCCGCCATGCTAACCTGCGGGTGTTAAAGGTGCACCTCTCCGTAGGCCCTCCAGTAGGGACCTACGTGCTACGGACTTTAGTCAGTGTGACACCAAGATATTACTCAGTCCCCTGAAATCCGCTCATGCCGATTGATCACGACTGCCTAGTTCTGACGACCGAAAGCGATGTTGAGCAGAAGATTATAATGCCGCTACTCACAGATGGGACTCTTCTGGGCCTCCCGGGGGACAGGATTTTCACGAAGGACTTCATGGCGCCAACTGCCCTCGACAAATCAGCCGGGCGCTCCAGCGGATATTATCCCGACTACACAGCCTGGTACAGAGGCTTCCCAGTGTTGGTCGTTGAGGCCAAGTCGCCCGACTTAAGCGCGGAGTTGGGCTATAGGGAGGCATCCCTGTATGCACGCCACCTAAACCAGGCCTACCGGACAAACATTAATCCGTGCCGCTTCATTATGTCGACCAATGGCTGCAAGCTGCTCTTTGGCTATTGGGACGCGCAGCCTGAGTTCGAAATTGCGGTCAACGACTTGCGGCCTGGGTCACTGATTCTTGAACGTCTGCAGCGGTGCTGCGGCTCCGAGATTCTCGACGCGCATGCCCTGGATTGCGTTCAGAGGCTTCGTGCGCGCAATACCGTTTATCCCTATAACCTGGTGGGAGGGCAGGCACTTCTCCGCGCAAGAATCCCAGTTAATCGCTTCGCAGCCGATCTGTCCCCGGTCCTCCGACGCTACTTTGCGTCTGCATATGAGGAGGAAAGCCGCGAGATTGTGGAGTTCGCGTATGTATCGTCCGCCGAAGTAACTGAATACGACCATGTCCTCGAGGCTCTACTCAAAGACCATTTAGCCCTTCGACGAGGCACCGTCGTTCAGGAGCTTCAGCCCAGCCGATACGGCGAAGGCCACGTCGAGCGTGCAATTTCTGAATTTGACACCCTACGCCCAGTCGCCGGACACCTGCAGATACTGCAGGGAGGCGTGGGCAGCGGCAAGTCCTTGTTCGTACGCCGCTACAAGGAGTTGCTTCAGCATCCGGACCTTGCCGACCGTACAAGGTGGGCAGTAATCAACTTCAATTCCAGTCCCCCGGATCTATCTCAGGCGCAAATCTGGCTTTGCAAGGCCTTCGTCGAGGCGTTTGAGCGCGAGAATCCGCAATTAGACATAAGCTCACGGGAGGTGCTGCGCGGCGTGTTCTCCCGTAAATTACAGAAGCGAAAGTCCATTTATGAGGAGCTGGAGCGAGCTTCGCAAGAGGCGGCGGCTGTTGCTCGGGCCGATGATCTGAGGAAGTGGCAAGACGACTATGAGGAATATTCCCGTGGCATCGCTGATTATGTCCTCGGCAGTCGCCGGGAGATCCTCCTGGTGGTGATGGATAATGTTGACAGGCTTGACCTAAAGAATCAGCTAGCCGCATTCCAGTTAGCACTCTGGTTCATGCAACGCACGCGCTCCTTTGTCGTTTTGCAAATGCGGGACGAGACCTATGACAGGTATAAGGATATGCCGCCCCTAGACGCCTTTAAGTCCGGCATCATCTTTCACATCTCGCCGCCGCGGTTCGTCGACGTCGTAAAGAAGCGGCTTGAACTGGCACTGGCATACCTTACCGTGAACGCTCAAGACCAGCAGACCTACGCCATTGAAACCGGGCTCCGCATAAGCTACCCGAAATCGGCACTCGGCGAGTTTCTGCACAAGTTGTATTCGGACGTCTTCGACCGTAAGCGCAATATATCGCGCGTACTCGAAGCTTTGGCTGGACGAAACATCCGGCGCGCACTCGACATGTTTGTTAGCATTATCACGTCCGGTCACCTAAGTGAAATGGCGATAACGTCGACAGTGTTAGGGGATCGCGCTGTTCCGATTTCAGAGCGTCAGATCCTGAAGATCTTGATGCGCACCGAGTATCGGTTCTTCAGTGATCGCAGCGGGTTTCTGACAAATGTCTTTGCGTGTGATCAAGATTGGCAGAAACCGGACAATTTCCTGCTCATCGAAATTCTCTATTTCCTCGCGCGGAGTCGGAAACAGAAGGGCCAGATTGGGCTCGAGGGATACTTCTCTTGTAAGCAGATAACCCACGAGCTCCAGCGGCTAGGATATGTGCCAGATGACGTCTTGGCTGGCCTCAATCTGCTTTTAAAAAGAGAGCTTATCGGGGCCGACCATATGAACTTCAACGTGGTCGGCCTGGATGACTCGGTTCGAATTCTCGCGTCAGGTTTCATGCACGTTCGGATACTAGTCGGGCGTATCGAATACCTTCACGGCGTAATTCCGACAACTCCTATCTTCGAACCGGAGACCGCAGCCCGCTTGGCGGAGGTCGTTAGGCTGGAGAATGAGCGGCGCGAGCCCGGCGCCTTCAAAAGGGTCCAAGCGGTCGAGTGGTTCTTCGAATATCTTAACCGGCAAAAACGCGCCAACCCTACTCCGTTTTCCGAGATTAAGGAAACTGGCGCGAGATACGTGCTAACCCACATGTCGGACGCCATACAGAGCTTCCGAAACATTGCTAAGGGCACGCCCCGAAAGCCCGGACGCCCTAGACTTCTGAAGGCATTGTCCTGCGCTGCAGCACACCGTTTGTGGAAGCGCGGCCCCGCCGTGGGCCACCATTATCAAGCTGGGTCGGACTACACTCATGATTGCTCTGTCTTCTTCGGATCGCCGTTGCCTTCACAGTCGGAAGGATTACGAGGCAAGCTCCGTCATCCGAAAGCCGGGCCGGACATTCCGGCCAGATCGTTGCGACACGCCGGAGCCACTCGCAGAGCTTGCGGCGGGAAAAGCGGTCGGATGAATACTCGCCGCAGCCGAGCTGGTTGGTCAGCCCGCTATTTCCAAACAGAGGCACGCGGGCAACATCATTTCTTACGGCCCAGCTTTTCCAGGCGAGCCAGACATAGAAATCGAGAGCGCCTGGCGCGTTAGCGAACAGTGCGACGGTTTCCCGTTCCACGGGGATTGGGTGCCGGCTGATTTCGGCGTAGAAGGATCCACTGAGGGTAACAGTATTGGCCTGCGGGCCGGAGTTTGAGGCAAGGTGCACTTCAGAGCAAGTGAACCAGGGTTGGGCGCCATCAAAGAAATGAAACCTGGCCCAATCAATCAGCGGCTTGCCGTCAGCCTGCCGATCGGTGCCGAAAAACATCGTCGCGGCGAAGATTCGCTTGAATCCCTCGATGATTCGGGCATAGTACCGGCCATCTGTCGGGAAGTGGAAGAACTTGAGCATCTCGATGGCGCTCGCAAAGTGTACGGTGCGACTCTGCTGTTTTACAGCCAATGTGGCGATCCAGATGGGTATTAATCTGTCCTGGCCAAACGGCAAACCAAAATCAGGATGCGCGACGATGTGAAGAAAGAATTTGCCATTGTGCTGGCGGTGGATGAGTTGCGTGGATGGCGGGCGACGCAGCGGAAGGCCGCACAGGGCGAATGGACGGGTGTTGAAGGCGAGTTCCTGGCGACCTGTCGCGCGCTGCTCGCGGATGAGGCAGATCGACTCGATTTCTTTGAATCGTCGTTTGGAAATCCCGAGCCCTGGAAGGATTTCGCTGACTTGTGCGGACGAGGCACCATCTGAACTCGGCAAGCGGAATTTAAGTGGACTGAAACTGATGGCCATTGATCCAGACGGCTAGTGCAAAGGCAATGGGTCGGCAAGATGCTCCCTACTTACCTTTTGCCCGTACCAAAAATGTACTAAAAATGGATCAAACTGGGGGAAAAGGGGTTAATGTGCGAGCGAAAGCAGAACCCCCGAATGTGAGGAATGCAATGAAAACAGGATAGATATTGATGCAGTGGAACTTGGCGGGACTGCCTCCGGAGCAACAGGCGGGGGTTCGAATCCCTCCAGGCGTACCACCTAACTCCCTTGGTTCCAATGTTCCTTCTCCTCTCATATCCGTCCCCAAGGCCGTTTCTGTAACAAACCTGTAGCAAAACGGCTCAAGTTGGCCTCGCTGTAGCAAAACTCCTCTCGTGTTCATTGGCTCGACGATCCAGCTTGTCGAGTGCTTCTCTCATCATGTTGAGCTTGGCCTGGCTATACCCCTTGAACGCTTCGGCATCGCCTTGCCGGAGCATCAACGTGACAAAGCGGTCAGCCACTCCCCCCGCACTGAGCCTGGTCGCGAACGGCATAAGCGCGAAAGCGATTCAGCACGGCGCTAAGCCCGCGAAGGCCGGTACCGCGATCTGGTCGATTTGCCTGGCGGGAGGATTCGTGAGCAATGGAGGCTACAGCATCGTTCGGTTTTTCCGAATTCACACCTGGTCCAAACTGGTTGCGGCAAGGACAGGCTCCCATTCCCTCTTTGCGTCTTCGAAGGGCGTGCCCTGGACGGTGGGCGTTTTGATTTATGGATGGGGCGCGGCTAACCTGGGCAGTTGGGGTGCCTCGGTGGGCTGGCCGATGTTTCAGGCGACGATCATTCTTGCTTGCTTCTGCCGCCGCGGGCATTTCCGTGGGCGAGTGGCGCAGTGTACAAAAAGAGACGTTTCGTCTTAACATCGTAGGGCTCATGATTCTGATCGCTGCCGTTGTCGTCCTGAGCTTTGGCAGCCGAATGTAGAAAGGAGAATTATGCCGGATATTGAAAGCCAAACGGAGAGTAAGGAGTTTTACGTTAACATTCCGCAGAAAAATCAGCCGTTCTTCTTGAAGGGATCGAGCGCCCTCGACTGGGGCATGCAGGATCGGTTCGCGCGCATCTTCCAGCCACAGTCGGGCCGGACGGTGATGCTGGCCATCGACCACGGCTACTTTCAGGGTCCAACGACGGGTCTCGAGCGCGTGGACTTGAATATTGTGCCTATCGTGCCATACGCGGACGCGCTGATGCTGACTCGTGGCATTCTTCGTTCCATGATCCCTTCCGCTTCTGGCAAGCCTATTGTTCTGCGGGCCAGCGGAGGGCCGAGCATTTTAAAAGATCTGTCGAACGAGCAGTTAGCCGTGGACCTGGAGGATGCGATCCGGCTCAACGTCTCAGCCCTGGCGGTCCAGGTCTTTATTGGCGGCGAATTTGAGACGCAGACGGTTCATAACCTGACTCGCCTTGCCGACCTCGGCAACCGCTATGGGATTCCTGTGCTGGGGGTGACGGCTGTGGGCCGCGACCTGACGAGGGATGCCAAGTATCTGCGTCTCGCCTGCCGCATCTGCGCTGAGCTCGGGGCGCATTTCGTGAAGACTTACTACGTCGCGGAGGGCTTCGAGACGGTGACGGCCTCCTGCCCGGTTCCGGTCGTGATGGCGGGCGGAAAGAAACTCCCCGAGTTGGAGGCGCTTTCCCTCGCCTATCGCGCCGTGCAGGAAGGGGCCTCGGGCGTCGACATGGGCAGAAACATATTCCAGTCCGAAGCTCCGGCGGCGATGATTCAGGCGGTTCGGCGGGTGGTGCATGAAGGGATGAAACCGAAACACGCGTTTGAGCTATATCAGACGCTGCGGAACGAACCGAAAGCGGCGTTGGCTCGCTCGGGAGCCTGACCATGGCTCCTTTGCTTCAAACGTTGCACGAGAAAGCTCCGCTATTGAGCGTGGGCGCGATTGCTGCCGACCTGTCCGCGCTTGGATCGGAAGTCAAGCGGCTCGAGAAAAGCGGTGTTTATCTGTTGCATTTCGACGTGATGGATGGTGTTTTCTGCCCGGGACTCACCCTTGGCCCGCCCGTGATCAAAGCGGTCAAGACGAGCCTGTTCAAAGATGTTCATCTGATGATTCAGGAGCCGGCAGAAAAGGTGAAGGATTTTGTAGCCGCCGGTGCAGACATGGTGACCATCCATGTCGAATCGGAACGTCACATCCATCGCGCGCTCCAAGCGCTCGCCGGGATGGAAAACGCCAATGAAGTCCAGCGCGGAATTCTGCGGGGTGTGGCGTTGAATCCTGGCACTCCGCTTGAAGTTTTAGATCCACTTTTGGATGAGATTGATCTCGTCCTGCTCCTTGCAGTGAATCCGGGCTGGGTCGGCCAGCGGTTCATCTCCTCGACCTTGCGGCGTATCGGGCGCGCTCAAGAAGTGATCGCCCACTGCGGTCACGAGATTTTGCTCGGCGTGGACGGCGGGATTACGCAGGCAAACCTGAAAACCGTGGCGGAGACGGGCGTGGATTGGATCATCACGGGCAGCGCGGTCTTCGCGGGCGGCTGCCCGGAAGACAATGCACGCAACATGCTGAACACGATTCGCTCAGCCCGCAGTCGGAATACAATGAGTGATGTGGGCGAACGACGCTAAACTTCAATAGGCAAGGACGATCCACTGGTCTCCTGTCACAGTGATTGGTGACATAAGGCAGGACGGTTGGACAGCGGCCATCCGCTGGGCGAAACGACCGATGCTGGCCAGGATTTCGTCCACCGTTTTCGTCCAAACGAACGGCTTGGGATTATCGTTGTGCACATCGATGCACTTGCGGATGGCGGCTTCCAGTTCTTTCGCGCTTCGGAATACGCCGCGGGCTTCCTTGCGGGATGTCTTGCGGCCCCCATGTCATCACAATGATAACTGGCGAGCGAGGGAAAAGGTTATGGTCGCATTGCTAAAATGGAGCCATTTTTAGCTACGCAGCTCGCCCGTTTCAAACCTGTTGAGGTTTCGTGAGTACCGTCAGTTGGCCATGCCATGCGCTCATCGGAGAGCTTTTCCCCCGAGTCGGGGGAGCGAGCGCCATGGCCAGGGGCGAACCACG
>JAKAWG010000044.1 GCA_021817045.1 Acidobacteriota bacterium | reverse complement strand
GAGGACCGAGGCGAGATTTCTCTTCGCGCCATCGACCGCGAAAGTACCTCCGTCGGCGGTCTGACGATCATTCTTTCCCTCCCCGTCACACCCGCCTTGCTCAACATGGTGGGTAAAGGCATTGGACCCGTCGCCGTGCTTCCGTTTATCTCCCGTCGCCGGATTCACGAGTTGCCGTCGCCCCGGAGCAGAGTTCGCGTTGTTGGCCTGGCTTCCGCCGTGCAGTCGAACGCGGCGCCCCTTCCGCCGGCTGAGTCGTTTCTCGACCTTTCGGTTCGAGGAGCTTCGGCGATCAATCCCGTCATCTGGAACGCGCCACGAAAGCTCTTGCGGCCACAGCCGGTGCTGGTGAGCGTCCGTTCGCGGATCTTTGCGCTCAACCGGCAACTCCTGGAAACGCTCGGGAAGCTCTCGATTCTCCCTGTGATCATTTTCGCTGCCGTAGCCCTGGTGCTCCTCGTGATCGAACTGGTGTCGCTGGTACTTGGAATCAAGCTGGCGCGCTCGATCACCGTGACGGTTGATCGCCTCTACAAGGCGACCGAGAAAGTGAAGGCGGGCGATTTAACTCACCGGATCAACCTGCCCGCCCACGATCAGGTGAGCGCGCTGGGTGAAGCGTTCGACACGATGACCGCATCGGTCGAGCGCCTTATGGCGGAGTCGCGTGAGAAGACCAGGCTGGAGAGCGAATTGAAGATTGCCCGCGAGGTGCAGGCTCGCTTATTTCCGCCTTCCCCTCCCTCAGCGCCGGGGCTGGAATTGTATGGCGCTTGCGAGCCCGCGCGCGAGGTGAGCGGAGATTACTACGACTTCCTTCTGCTGGGCGACGGACAAATCGGCCTGGTGGTGGGAGACGTAAGCGGGAAAGGCATTTACGCCGCGCTGCTTATGGCGGCGCTGCAGTCCGCCTTGCGCGCCCAATGCTACGACGGTTTCACTCCGCCGGCATCAGCGAGTGAAGCCGTGATTCGACCAGCCAAAGTGACCGCGCGGCTGAACCGCCAGCTCTATGAAAGTACGCAGCCGGAAAAATACGCAACCTTTTTCTTCGCCGTCTGTGACCCGCGGCGCCGCACCCTGACCTATACCAACGCCGGCCATCCTTCGCCTTTTTTATTTCGCGGCGGCTCCATTCTGCGGCTGGACACCGGCGGCACGGTGCTTGGATTGTTTCCTCACACGGTGTATCAGCAAGAGGAGATTTCGTTCGAGCCGGGCGACCTGCTGGCAGCCTTTACCGACGGGGTCACAGAGCCGGAAAATTCTTACGGCGAAGAATTTGGGGATTCCCGCCTGTCTCAGATCATCCGCGCCTCTATCGACAGCCCAGCGAAGCTGCTGGCCGAAGAAGTCTATCGGGCTGTGTCCGAATGGACCGGCGGCGGCGACCCCCAGGACGACATGACGATGGTGTATCTGAGGGCCGCTCATGCAAGCGCATTAGGCAAAATGCCGAAATTTTAGCGGCGCGCGTCCAGGCAAGTCAAAGGTCAAAAGTTGAGCTTGCCCTGTGCTGATTTAGACTTTTGACTTTGCCTATGGCCGCCACTTATGGGCGTTAAGATTGCGTGACAGCATCAACTTGAGCGTTACTTTGTCGGAGCCCGGCGTCATACCGAATCCGATGCCAGCTTCCACATCAAGGCCGAGGAACTTGCTGCTGTAATGATCCATCACGGCCCAGAGTTCATGAAACTGCTGGTCGCCCGGCACGAAGTGCCGCAGCGGGCCGAAGCCGTCATACTCTTCAGCGGCAACGGCCCAGTTCTTATTCAGGTTGTAAGCGATTCGCCCGCAAGGGTTGTATTGCAGGCCGCCAAGACCTCCCGTATAGTCCGTGTCCACGATCGGGTTGTAAATGAGATCCCAGTGATGCAAGTGCGTCCCAATAATAGGCCTGATCTCAGAACTGATGGTTCTGGGCTCCCAATAGTCTTCGTTGACGCTGAACTCAAAATTGAGGCCGTAGAAAAATCTGTGGTCGGCCGCGTGAGGCCGGACGAACAGCTCGCGAATTTTGAAGCCGTTGATCGTGGTCCCGTGGTTCGTCGAGTAAGGGGTGTACACAGGAAGATAAAGGCCCTGTTCGAGCCAGGGGGTCACACCGTAGGCCCACTCCCAAGTTCCATTGAACGAGTCATTGGCGATGATGGCCCCAGGAAAGACGGGGACCGTCCGTCCCATGGGCGTGAAATTGCTGTGGACCATCAGATTGAATATTCCCGGTGGCTCGATCTCCGCATCGTAGACCTGAATCTCGTCGGTTTGCGCGAAAATAAGCGCTGGGGCTGCAACCAGACCAATCATGACCAGTACAACGGCGCGCATATTCACCTTTCGCATCGAAGGATCAACACCCAAGACAGGACGGGCAGAGGCGTGACTTGTCGCGTCAGGCTGCCTGCTAGAAGATGGTTGGTTCCTGATTTATTATGGTTTCCCAAGCGGCCCGACACTCTCGAGCGCCGTGTAGTCCGCCGTTAAACGGAAGGAGACCTGGCGGTCTGCTGACGCCACTTCAATATCTTGAAATGGGTTAGGTTGACTTGGATTCTCTGTATGCCAGGCAAGCTGCTGCACCAGTTTCAAGCCTTCCAGCAACTGCCTCACCGACGAAGCGGCCCGGGTGGAGTCGCAGTCGAGCTTAATGTTGAGGTGCACCTCATCTCGCGCTTGCACCGTGTAGGAAAGGGCGCGGACATCTTTGAAAGCGGCTGCCCAGTCCATTTGCAGGTTCTTCTCGCCCGGCATCCATGCCTTGAACCAGTTCGAGACGCCCCCGCCAAGCGCTACCCCCCAGATTGGAGCGCTGGACCTCGCGGACTGGGCAATCCGCTCGAGCTCCGGGTTCGCGGGAGACGCGGGCGGGTCATCCCGCGCTTTAAGCATGACTTCGAGCATCGGCATGGGAGCGAAGATGCCCAGAGAATCACTGAGCACCACAACGCACGTTGAATTAGGGTCTGATGGAATGCAATAGGCGTTGTGCCCATCCACTTTCTGCGCCTTTAGGCCGGATGCAGTCGCGCTACGGTCGAGCTGGGCAGCATCGAAACGCCCCGAGGCCAGCCCCTCGTACCGCATCCATTTTTTTTGCGACAAGCTTTGCCAGCCGAGCACCATCTCGTCGATGTCGCTTTCCTGAATGCCGAGTTTGGACAGAGACTGCTCGAGGATGCGAAGATTGCGCCCCAGGTAATGAGTGCGTAAACTTGAGTACTGCGGGAGCCCGCGCAGCGCAGAAAGGCGAGAATACTCGAGTGCGATGGTTCCAGGAGGGAGCCATGCAAGCGCGTTGTCAACGAGGTCTTGTGCCCGGAGCAGCGGCGCAGCACTCAATACGGAAAGAGCGATCAGCATCAGTGCCGCCCGCCGGACGATCTGGCCACGTAAACGCATTTCCGCTCTTCTTCCTGCCCGCGGCGAACTGCACGCACCACCAGGCTGAAGAAACAAACGCTTCGACGAGTTTAAGGGTTTAGGGCAAAATGGGTCAATATGGTTGAGCCACCGAGCCTGAGAGATTTAGAATCTTAATAGAGGAGGAGCTTATGGCAGCTAAATCCATTCGGAAATTGGTAGGATGGGCGCTTGCGCTCGTTCTCGTTGCGGGAGCCGCTCCCCTACTGGGTCAAACCGGAGGGCTCACCGGCACGGCGATCGGTCCAGGCGGCAAGAAACTGGCCAAGTATCTCATCATCATCACGAGGCAGGACATTAAGGGGACGTATAAGACCAAGACGAACAAGAAGGGTGAATACGTCTACATCGGCCTTCCGCTGGGCATCTACAAGGTGACGCTGGAAGACCCGAGCGGACACCCGCTCGCCACGCAGGAAAAACACGTAGGCTTCGGCGATCCCACCGAGCTCGATTTCAACCTGCAAGGCATGAAGCAGGCCCAGCAGGAGCTTGCAAATATCAAAGCTCAGAAGGAATACTCGGCCTTAAAGGACGCCTTCGACCAGGGAAATACTCTGTACACGCAGCAAAAGTATGCCGACGCCGCGCAGGCTTTCGCGAAGGCTGTGGCACTCGCTTCAGGCAAAAATGTGGCCGTCGTTCTGGCGCGCGAGGGAGACGCCTACTTCAAGGCCGGAGACTATCAGAAAGCCATACCGATCTTGCAACAGGCGATCGCCAAAGATCCAAACGAACCTGGCCTGCACGTCGAACTCGCGAACGTTTACGCGCGGACAGGCGACTTCAAGGCGGCGGAGAAGGAATTCAAGGCGGGCGGGCGCACGGTGACCGTGAAGGAGATGCAGGAAGCCCAAAAGGCCGCCAGCGTAAACAAACAATACAACAACCTGAAGGAAAGCTTCGCCGCCGCCGAAGCGGCTTACAATCAAGGACAGTACGCGCAGGCGGCCGAGATGTTTGACAAGGCAGCGGCGTTTGCAAAGGACAAGAACCTGCCCGTTGTGCTCTCGCGCGCGGCAGACAGCTACGCCAAAGCACATCAATATCCCCAGGCAGTCGCGGAATACCAGAAGGCTATTCAGGCCGACCCTACCAACGCCAACTATTACAACAATCTAGGCAGCGTTTACGGACAGATGAACAAGCCCGATCTTGCCGTTCAGGAATTTCAGAAGGCTGCTCAGGTAGACCCTGCCGGCGCTGGCCGGTACTACTTCAACATCGGCGCGATCATGGAGAATGCGGGAAAGATGGATCAAGCCGCGGCTGCGTTCAAACAGGCCACTCAAGCTGATCCAAATTACGCGGACGCTTATTTTCTTGAAGCGCAAGCACTGATGGGCCAGGCGAAAACCGACGCTAACGGAAAAGTCGTCGCTCCACCCGACGCTGTAGCCGCACTTGAGCAGTATATGAAGATCGCGCCGAACGGAAAATATGCAGCGTCGGCGCAACAAATGCTTCAATTGCTCACGGGGAAAGTGCAAACGAAATATAAGAAGCATTGAAGACCGCACGTGCCGTTCCGGATGCCACGGCAAGGACTGCAGCGCGGCATCCTGCAAAGTAGAGCGGCAACGCGCCGGCGGGGAAGTCGCACGACAACTCGGGCAGCGGCCGGACAGAGGAAGTTCGATGAGCAACGGAGGGCGGGGACGCTTGCGAGGCGTGGCACATGTGTCCCACGGCAGTACGGCGAAGATAGCCGTCCTGACCATGGCTGGCATTTTCTTAGGCGCAGCGTCCGTTTGCCGCGGCGATGTTATCCTCCAGACTAATGCCCAAGGCAAGCAGGAAGTTATTCAAACTGACGCGATCGTCGTTCAGGAGAATTCGTACGTAGTCGTTTACAAGCACTTCGATCTCAAGCAGCGGCGCGTCGTCAAGGTCAGCCTCAACCAGGGAAGCCTGCCTTACCAGGTTGTCCGCAGTGGCCCCACGCAGCGACAAGAGATTGTGAATCTGTGGAAGCAGTTCGGTTACACCGTGACGGTGGCCGAGGAGAGCGGAAAAACGGTCACAATTTACGACGCGTATCTGGACTTCTTCCCGCCGGCAGGTGGAGTTTTTTTGGAATCTGTCCCTGCGCGAACAAATTTGCCGCTGCTTCTCACGAGCGGCGGCGCGAACGAGGTGGATTTCTCAGATATTGCTACGATCCAGGTTGAAGGCAGCCAGTTGACCGTGAAACTTACGAATGGCCGGGTTGAGGCCGGAAAACTAATCCCGCCAACGAGCAGACCAGCGATTCCTCACATCATGGGCATTACAAGCCGGTATGCGCCGGCAAGCTCGCACGTTTACGACTTCTCGTTGCCTCTCAGCCAAGTAAGGGAAATTCAGTTCCAAGAGAACTGACTCCACAGCCAGCCGCTTATTTCGCCGCAAGCTTCTGTTCGAGCTTCCGGATCTGCCCGTTCAAGTTGTCCAACTCGCGGAGGTCGTTGTTGACAAGCGATAGCGTGGCTTGGATGCGTGACAGCGCCTCACTGCTGAAATAATTCGCGTTTGAGTCACGAGTGGCGCCAAGCTCACCCCTCATCGCGTCTAATTGGCCGGTGATGTCCCGGTAGCGGCTCATGGCTGAAGTCACATACCTATCGCGACGACTGTTCAACGCAAGCAGCATGGCAAGGGTACGCTTGAATTCTTCGGTCTGAGCTGATCCTGCGGCCTTCTCCTGTCTTAGCTTGGCGTTCAGCGTCTCTACCGCCTTCACACGCAGGCGAGAAGCCTGAACCTCCGCTTGGGCCGCTTTTAATTGCTGTTTGAGAGAGCTGAGCCGGGTTTCAGCGGCCCGCTCTTCTTGAAGGCGCTGTGCGTTGGCCTCGGCAAGCTGTCTTTGGTATTGCCTGCTGGAATCTGACAACCGCGCTTCAAGGTCCGAAGCCCTCGCGAGCTCGTTGTTCAACCGGCGCTGAAAATCCTTTGCCGCCGCCTCACGTTGGCCGAGATCGGCCTGAAGCGCTGCCTCCGAGGTCCGGTGCGAGGCATTAGCGGCTGCGCTCTGAAGTCGTTCCCGGCGGAGAGCTTCCTGAAGCCGGCTGATAGATTTTAGGTCGTGGGCATGCTGCCCTTCGCAGCCCGCCAGACGCCGGGACTGGCGAGACACGATCACCAGAGAGATGCCAAGAGCAACACCCAGAATTACGGTGAGGGCAACGCACAGGTTTTTGAACTGCCTCATACATCTTAACCCTCCCTCAGTTGAAAGTGCGCGCGCCAGAAAACGCGCGGGCTTCCTTCGCGGCACGGAACATCCACATGAATCCGAATATCCTTGTGAACCTTCGGCGGAAGTTCGAGCGTTAACAACCAGGTGTCCGAGATCCTGGAAAACATTTGCGAGATGAGGTCCGGAATTCCGGCCTCCGACTGTGCGATCATGCTCGCTCCGCCGGTGGCGCGCGCCAGAGTCTTAAGGCCGCTCTGGTAGGCCTCACTGAGCCCGTCTTGGCGGAATGCAAGCTGAACCACGAACAAGGGTGCTTCCAATGAACTGGCGCTACGGATCAGCCTGGAAATTTTATCGTTAATCAGGGCATCGGGGAAGGCGCGGCTGAGATCGTAGGGATCGCTCTGGTTAATCACAGGATTCGTATAGTCTTCAGGGTAGCTATAGATGCTGCCGTCCGTGACATACAGGACCGAAACACGGACCGGAGACTTCCGAGCGACCCCATCAGCTAAAGAAAGCGCGGAAGTCACTGTTCCTAGCAATCCTGGCTGGCCGCTGTTAGAGAGCGCGCGGATGGCGGCGATGGCCGGTTTGGAGTTTGCTCCGGGGTCGGTAAGCACGTGCAGTCCATCCTGGGCGTGCAGCAGCCCAACCCACGTATTTGGAGGCAGCTTGGAGATTTGAGAAATCAAGGCTTGCTTGGCCGGATCAATCAAAGTCAGACTGCTCGTTAGGTCCAACACCACTAAGATGATTTGGTCGCTCGACGGGCCTAGCGCGCTCTTAACGGGCACTCGGCTTCCGTTGACGGTAGCTTGAAATTTCGGAGGCCCTCCGCAATGATCCGACTCAACCCACACGGGCACTGTGATGCTCCGGGTTTGCGCGCGCGCAAGGCTCGTGAAAGCAAAGACGAAAGCCAAAAAGATCCAAAAGGGTCGTGACATCAAAAATCGATATCCAGTTCGAGCTGAACGACGCGTCCTCCGTACGAGCCAATAATGTGGCCCGCATTGACGTTAGGCGCCGCGGCTGAACCGATTCCAGTGTCAGGTGTGTTCCAATTTCCGTGATTGATCAGGTTGAAGGCGGTCGCGCTGAACTCCAAGACCCGCGAGCCACCGATGGGCAGCCTCTTGCTCACGCTTAGGGCCAAGGTATTGTAACCCGGCCCAAGAAGGTTCGACTGCGTGGCAGTACCATCGCCAAGGGTGAAATTCGGCGGCTGAATAAAAGCCGCGGGGTTGAACCAGAGACTGGGTCCGCGGTGCGGTACGCGCGGGTTCACGTCCGGCACGACGTTCACATAAAGCGAGGGGATGACCTCGCCGGTGTTGTTAAACTCGGGATGCATGGAGAGCGGTGTTCCGCCATTCCAATATGCCGTGCCATAAAGCGACCAGCCGCTTGCCAGCGACCCTCCGACGCCGGAGAAGTGCAACAGCGGCTGGTTTGGTCCAAAAGGAAGGTTGTAGGTGTAGCTGAGCTGGATAAATTGCGGCGGATTGTAAGAACTGAGAGACCAGTTCTGGCGCAGGTTGAGCAGATACTGGTTGCCGTATGGGTTGGAATAGTCGTCGAGCTGCCTGGAATGCTCATAAGTGGCCGTGAGCAAAAGACCGTGGGATTCTTGCTTCTGCACTTGAATATACTCTTCCGTCCTCTGGTAGGCACCTGCCGCATAAAGGCCGTAAAGTGAGAAGCCCAAATACTGAGGATAAGGCTGCAGCGTTTCTCGGAATGCCTGGTTGTAAAGCGCGTCGCCATAACTGAGGTAGATGGGATTAATCGCATTAGGATTGGCAGCACCATCTCCTACCAGAATGTCGTGGCCGTCGCGGTACTCCGCCCCGCCGGTAATCACCAGGGAAAAGGGAAAGTCCCGCTGCACCGTGAACAACACCGAACGGAACACCGGCTCCTTGCCGCTCAGATCAACAAAGTCCGCCGTGGTATTTTCAGCCGCCGAGGGGCTGAAATCCGGTAACGGCACGGTATAGGGCGGAAGACCCGTAGCTAGGTTGAGCGCCGGAGATAATTGCGTGTTCGCCGAAAAGAAGGTCTGCTGGGCATTGAAGCCTTGAGTACCCCATTGGCCGTCATAAATCGGAATCATCGAATGGTAGCGGCTGAACGATGCTCGAACAACTGTATTGGAGTGGCCTAGGGGATTCCAAGCAAGCCCGACGCTGGGGTCCAGGTCGGTATTCGCGGGGCGCAGTCCGCGCGGAATCCCGTTCCGGCCTGCAAACGCGAGACCACCCATATGGTTTGCCAAGGGGTCATAGATCAACGGATCGACGGTACTCAGCCGATTATACTTCTCGACGCGCGGCGAACGGCGGCTGAGATCCAAGCCAAAATTCAACATGAGATTTTTTGACAACTGGTACTGGTCGCTTATGGCTACGGATTGATAGGAATCCCGGAAATAAGAAGGTGAGGTCGTGATGCTCTTCTGCGCGTATTGTGGCAAACCAAGAACCATACTCGCGAACGGATCGCCCGTATCAATGATCCCAGGCAAACTCGTCAAACCCGGGGAGAACTGGAAGTAGCCGGAAGGATACACCGGATCGAACGTATTCACCTGGTATTGATTCTCGTGCAGGCTAAGATCGAAAGAATGTTTCCCCTTGTGAATGGAAAGCCCCTCACTAAGCTCGATGGTATTTCGAGCGTTTCGAGAAGTCGGGTAGGCAACGCCCATCGAAAGATACTCTCCCTGCATATCGTAATTAGGAAACGGGGAGGAGGACCCAAAACTTGCCCGCACTACATTAGATGCGACCGTGAGGCCTATCGTGTTGACCGTGCTGGGGTCGGGGGTAAAGGTATAATCCAGTCCCGAAAGCCAATTGGAGAAGTGCTGAGGAGGAGGGGTGGGACTGGCAGCGTTCGGGAAATAGGGGGCCGGCGCCAGAAGCCCGTTGGACACGTTAGCGTGGCCCGTCAGTTCGTTTCGCGGATTAAATGTATGATCCAGCCTAGTGATGAATCCGTCGGCGTCATCGAGTTGGCCCGAGTTGACAAAATAGTTGTTCTGGAAAAACGGGCCGACGTGGGCGTTCGGCTCCGGATAGAAGGACAAAGCCTGCTCCGCCGACGAGTCCAGACGATTCGCGGGGATAATGTTGCCGGGAAAGGTTGACCGCAGGTACTGAAGGTTGCTGGTGGAAACCGGCACATTCGGGTTGTAATCAGGGTTGGGAACCGTGGTCGTAGGATCGTAGATCGGCAGCGGATGACCAGCAGGGTCAACCGTTTGTGAGAAGTCACCCAGCCGCTCAGGAGCGGTGGGAATAGTATGTAAAGATGCTTGAAACGCTTCTTCTCGTACTCCCTCATAGGAGAGCATGAAGAACGTGCTGTGCGGATTCCGAATCACGTGGGGAATGAGCACCGGGCCTGCGACGCTGAAACCAAACTGATTGCGCCTCAAGGGCGATTTGGTCTGTCCGTTTTGCTTGACTTGGTGAGGAATGGCATCGAGCGCATCGTTGCGAAAGAACTCGTAAACGCGCCCGTGCCAGAGCAATTTCAGCTTATGCGACGGATGCACGCTGGGCGGAGCACCGGGGCGCATGCCCATATCGCCAGTCAAAATCTTGAACTCTTCCGCGCCTCGGACAAGGGGACTAGATTGTGCCGAAGATGGCTCGCCGGCCTTCGGTTCGTCAGCGATGAGATTAGTAACCCGCTGGCAAAAACCTACCCCTAGGATCAGGGCAGCCAGTGTCCTCACCAGAATGCCTGAAAACTTCGACCTGATACTCCCCTCCTTCCTTATTTCAGTATAGCGAGGGTTCCCCGGGAGGACGCGTTTTCCATCGGCGGTGTACCCAAAGCCACTGGTCCGGGTACCGCCGAATGTATTCTTCGAGTCTGCCGGTAAAATGGGCTGTATTGACAAGGATTTCCTCGGTAGGATCGTCCCGCTTGATCCATTCGACGACTTCGAATCGCAGCCGGTACTTGCGTAGTTTCACATCCCAAATGACAAGTCCGAGCAGAAGCGGCGCGCCGGTTTTTTGAGCGATGCGGGCAGGTCCGGGCGTGGTACACGCCTTCCAGCCAAAAAAATCGACAAAGATGCCCTCCGGCGCGAGCATATTCTGATCCATCAGGACGCCCACCTCTTGCCCTCTGTGCAGCGCACGTAGCGCCTGGCGGGCAAAATCACCTTTTTCAATCGGCTGGCCGCCGCTGAGGCAGCGATATCTTTCGATGAGCTTGTCAATGAAAGGATTATCCAATCTGCGCACGACGAAGTTAACCGGACGGCCATAGATGCCATGCGCGAAAGAGCCAAGCTCCCAGCTTCCAAAGTGCGCAGTCAAGAAGATCAGACCCTTTCCCTGACTCTTTGCACGAAGGTAGTCTTCGTAACCATCGTAGACGATTAGACGTTCGATGTTTTCTCTGTTCCATCGAGGAAAATGAGCGAAGTCAGCGAGCATTCGGCCAAGGTTCAGGAAGCTGGCGAAAAGGACCCTACGGCGGCGGCGGGCCGTCCAGTCAGCAAACGCCAGCCGCAGGTTCAGCAACCCGACGCGTCGAAGGCGCGGCCACAGCCAGTAGCTCAGGGCTGCAAGCGCAGTGCAGCACGTTCGCGCGGCGCGGTGAGGCATCCTACCCAGAATTTCAAGCAAGCCGCGCAACGCCCAATATTCCAACCGGCAGCGGACTCCCGGCGCTCTGCGCCCGGCCGCTATGCCAAATGCGGGTTCCAGAGTATTCACGGTCTGCCCGTTCATGGTATGTTTTCAGTCAAGACGATTGGGTCCGCGGTCTCCTTTTGGGTGACTAGCTCGCGCCCACACTAACACGGAACGACAGAGAATTCGGGTTATACTTCTCTCGAAACAGCTCGCGCACAGTGTGCCCGGCAGCATAGGAGCGTAACACTTGGCCATTGAGATCGTAGACATTCGCCATTTCGCCGGGCGCGACTTTGCCGCGTTACTGGCTGCCGAGTCGCTGGCCTGGATCAACACGCTGCGCTGGGACTACACGTGCTCAGCCCGGGTGATCTCTGCGTGTCTGGCGGAAAAGAGGCTCTCGGGATATGCGCTGCTTGTAGATCACGAGATTCAAGGTTATAGCTTCTTCGTATACGACGGAACAAAGGCATTGATCGGCGGGCTGTTCATACAACCGAACGGCCTGTTTCGCCCTCATGCCGAGCAGTTGCTCGATCACGTCGTCGAGACAGTCAAGGCTGTGCCCGGTGTGTTTCGAGTCGAGGCGCAGTTGCCGCACTTCGCGCTCGAGGAACTTGAGAGTTGCTTCCGCCGGCACGGCTTTAGCGCTTATCTTCGCCGCTTTATGCTTCTCCCTTTAGTGGGACGCCCAGCCCCGGATCCACCGCCGGAGCGCAGCACCGCAGAGTTCGCCTTTGAGCCGTGGCGCCGAAGCCATGACGGCGAAGCCGCGCGGCTCCTCGCGGAAGTCTACCGGAATCACATCGACGCCGTCATCAATGACCAGTATCAATCCTCCAGAGGAACCTCCCGCCTGATTGAAAACATCGTTCAGCTTCGAGGTTGCGGTGAAAGCCTCTCCGAAGCCTCTTTCGTTGCCGTACATCGTCCGACTGCCCGCCTAGCGGGTATGGTCGCTCTAACCTCCGTTCGCCCGGGCACTGCCCACATTCCCCAGGTCGCCGTCGCACGATCGTTCCAGAGCCACGGACTTGGAGCAGCGCTGATGGAAATGGCTTTCCGCACAGCCGAACGAATCGGCTTTCGGGAGGTGTCGCTAACCGTAACCGATCGAAACGCGGATGCCGTGCGTTTCTACAAACGGCTTGGATTTGAAACCTTTCATACATTCGGCGCGTTTGTCTGGGATCGCCATAGCCTCGTCACGTCTCAAGCAAAAGCGTCGCCGGCTCCTCGACAAACTCCTTGACGCGCACTAGGAACTGCACGGCTTCCAGGCCATCCACAAGACGATGGTCGTAGCTGAGCGCCACGTACATCATAGGTCGCAGTGCTACTGCGCCGTCCGCCGCGACGGGACGCTCCTGAATCTTGTGGAGGCCGAGAATGGCTGCCTGGGGCGGATTGAGAATTGGCGTGCTCAGCAGCGACCCGAAAACGCCGCCATTCGTAACCGAAAAAGTACCGCCACGCAGGTCAGCAAGCGCGAGCGTTCCCTGCTGCGCCTTGCGCGCGTAATCCTTGATCGCACTTTCAATCTCCGCGAAAGACAGGCGGTCCGCATCACGCAGCACGGGCACCACCAAACCCTCCTCCGCTCCCACTGCGACTCCTATATCGTAATAATGCTTGAAGACGATCTCTTCGCCCTGGATCTCAGCGTTGAGGCGTGGAAACTGCTTGAGGGCGGCGATCGAGGCCTTGACGAAGAACGAGACAATGCCCAGGCTGACGCCGTAGCGCTGCTTGAACGCCTCCTTTTGGCGTCTTCGCAAATTCATGACTCCGGACATATCCACTTCGTTGAACGTAGTTAGAATTGCGGCGGTGTGCTGGGCTTCGACCAGCCTCCGGGCAATGGTCATGCGCCGGCGGGACATGCGGACGCGATCCTCACGGCGGAGAGGAACGGCCTGAGGCCCCGGCACGGAAGGAGCGGGTACGGCCGTCTCCGCAACAGCAGGGGCCGAAAGCTGGCTTACGGACTCGCGGGTTACACGCGGTGTGTTTTCAGGAACCGGCACCCGGGCTAGGTCTACGCCTCGTTCGCGCGCCAGCCGACGCGCCGAGGGAGTGGCCACATCTTCCGCAGTCGCTGCGTGGCCTTCAGGCCTCTCCGCTGTTATTGAAGCAGCGACGGTCGGCCCGCTTTTCACATCCGTCTGTGCTTTGAGGTCGCTTTGGGCAGTCTCCGCCGCCGGCGCAACCTCTTCGACGATGCCGAGGATATCGCCGATGCGTACGTCTTCGCCCTCCTTACGCTCAATCTTGGCAAGCACGCCGGGGTGTTCCGAGCCTACTTCAAGATCTACTTTGTCCGTTTCAAGCTCGACAACGACTTCCCCCGGGCCCACCCGCTCGCCTTCCTTTTTGCGCCAGTGGCCGACGGTAGCTTCCAACACGGATTCGCCCAACTCCGGAACTACGATTTTGGCAGCCATATTCGCAATCCTCAGATGGTTTGGAAAGTCCGCCTTAGCACGAAGCTGTTGAACTTTTCACAGCTCCTCAGGCCTTCTTCAGAAGCACCGTTTCTTCCGCGTTCGAGCGCTTCCCCAGCTCAAACGCCTGACGAATAATCTTATCCTGGTTGAGGGCGTGCCAAGCCGAAGACCCTTCTGCGGGGCTAGAGCTGCGAGGCCTGCCGATATAAAGCAGCGGGCAGCGCCCATCAAGCAGGCGCGCGAGCGGCAACCGGACAAACTGCCACGCTCCCATATTGCGGGGCTCTTCCTGAAGCCACACAACCTCTTCGAGTTTCGGATAAGCAGCGAACACTTCCTTCAGCTCAGTTTCCGGCAGCGGATAAAGTTGCTCGAGGCGGCAGATCGCCACCGCCGGCGAGCTCGGCCGCTGAGGCGCGGTGACAAGGTCCACATAGACTTTTCCGCTGCACAACACCAGGCGGCGAATTTCGCGCGCCCGGCTCCTTGCCTCTTCATCGCCGATCACCGGCTGCCAGCGTCCCTCCGCGAACTCTCGCGGCGAAGATGCCGTGAGCGGGTGGCGCAGAAGGCTCTTGGGCGTGAGGACGACCAGCGGAAGCGGATCTTTCGTCAGCAGCAGCGCCTGGCGGCGCAGCAGGTGGAAGTACTGCGCCGCGGTCGTGCAGTTCGCCATGCGCAAATTGATGGCTGCAGCCAGCTCGAGAAAACGCTCCGGCCGCGCGCTTGAGTGATCCGGGCCCTGCCCCTCCAGGCCGTGCGGCAGCAACATGACGAGCGAAGGTGTGAGGCCCCATTTGGCGCGCGCCGACAGAAGGAACTCGTCAATAACTGTCTGTGCGCCGTTAACGAAGTCGCCGTACTGCGCTTCCCAGATCACCAGACGCCCCGGCTCGTTCACGTTGTATCCGTATTCAAACGCCAGCACCGCATTTTCGCTGAGTGGACTGTTGCGAATTTCAAAGGCCGCACGCGCCTGCGGGAAGTGCTGTAAGGGAATGTGCTTAGCGCCGGTGCGTACGTCATGATAGACGGCGTGGCGCTGGCTGAACGTGCCGCGCTCCACGTCTTGGCCGCTTATACGAACAGGAATGCCCTCGGCAAGGATCGACGCCCACGCCAACTCCTCCGCCGAAGCCCAATCAACGCTTCTTTCATCCTCCTTGTCAAGCAGCGTCCGCTTGCGCCCCAGCCCGCGCTCAAGTTTTCGGTTCAACGTAAAGCCTTCCGGTATGCGCCGCAGTGCTTCGTTGAAAGCGCGCAAGCGCTCAAGCGGGACGACGGTCTCCACCTGCCGTGCCGCCCCAGGCGGTGGCGGCTCCGGCACAGGCTCAACGAGTTGTCGCTCGGGCTCAAGCGAGTCATAGACGGCCTGGAGCTGTTCGGCATGTTTGCGCACCAACTCCTCTGCAAGGCCTTCATGGATGACACCTTGCCCGATGAGCGTCTTCACCCAAAGCTGGCGCACCGTCGGGTGCTCCGAAATTTTCGCGTAAATGAGCGGCTGCGTAAAGCTGGGCTCGTCGCCTTCGTTATGGCCGTAACGGCGGTAACCGACGAGGTCGATCAGGAAATCCTTCTGGAAACGCGTGCGATACGCGAACGCCAGTCGAGCCGCTTCAAGGCAGGCTTCCGGATCATCCGCGTTGACGCGTACGATCGGAATGCGAAATCCGCGCGCCAAGTCGCTCGCGAAAATCGTGCTGCGGCCTTGTTCTGGAGGAGTGGTGAAACCGAGCTGGTTGTTAGCGATGATGTGAATCGCGCCTCCCGTCGAGAAGCCGGGAAGACGAAACAGATTGAGGGTCTCGGCCACCACTCCCTGCGCCGGGAAGGCGGCGTCCCCGTGGATCAGGATCGGCAGAGTACGAGCAGGATCAAATTGAGCCGAACCTGGCTGATCGACGTGGGTGCCGCCAGCGCGCGCCATGCCAAGCACCACCGGATTCACGGCTTCTAAGTGGCTCGGATTCGGCGCGAGAGAAACGACGAGACTCCGGGTCTCACCGTTCCCGAAGGCTCGCCGTGCGCCCGAATGATATTTCACGTCGCCCGTCCAGCCGAGATCGCCGCGAAATTTGCTGGCCCTTACGGGGTCCTTGAACTCCGCCAGAATCTGGCTGTAAGGCTTGTTGAGCACGTGGGCAAGCATGTTCAGTCGACCGCGGTGTCCCATGCCGATCAGGATCTGGCTGGCACCGGCCTCGGCAGCTTTGCCGATTAATTCATCAATGAGCGGAACCAGCATGCCGAGACCTTCGATTGAGAAGCGCGTCTTGCCGGGAAAGGTCCGGTGAAGGAACGCCTCGAACGCGCCTTCCTGCGTCAACCGGTCCAAGATGGCCGCCTGGTCCACGGGTTCCTTCGGAGGACGGAACCAGCCACCCTCGGTGGCGTCACGAAGCCACTGCCGCTCGTCCGGATGTCGCAAGTGAGCATAGTCATACCCGCTGTGAGTGCAATAGATGCGCTTCAGGTTCTGGATCACTTCGAAAGCGTCCGTAGCTCGCTCGGCAGCAGGGCCCTTGATGATGGAAGCAGGAAGACGTCGGAGATCGTCTTCCGTGAGTCCATAATTTTCGAGAACCAGCGAAGGGTCGCCCGGGGGCTTGCCGCCGAGCGGGTCAAGCTGAGCGGCGAGGTTGCCAAACTTGCGGATGGACTCGGCCAGGTTGACCGCGGCTACAACCTTATCCACCTCTGTACTCGCCATCGCGGGCAGTATCGGCGAGCCCCCCGTTTCCGTCAATTTCGGCGTCCCGGACACTGCCGAAATTTCCGGCGGGGGGAACCGCGCAAAAAAACTCCGCACTTCCGGGGCGACGGCTTCGGGGTCGCGCCTGAAGCGTTCGTAAAGCTCCTCGGCGTAAGCCAGGTTCACCCCTTGGAAATCCGCCCAGACGTCATTGCCCGGCGCAGACGAGCTCTGAGAACTTTTAAGTTTTTCTGCCTGTAGTTTCACCATTGCTTAGACTAGCAAATCAACCGCGCCTGCGGAAGCCTTGACATGACCAAGGCTAATCGGAGCGCTCCCTTGCGGGCCTTCTCGATGGAGCTTAAGCTGGTGGATACGCGAGAGTCCTCGGAAGGGACAAATGGATTTCAAGCAAAGAATTCTTGACCCGGCGCAGCCGGCAATTTTTTTTGAAATGGTGCCGCCCGCGGCGGGAAAGCCTGAGAGTCTCGATGCGGCCGTCAACGATGCGAGACGGGTAAAAGGCCTGGCGGACGCCATCAACCTGCCCGAAATTCATGATGAAAATCGGGGCGAGCCGCGCGCTGTGCAGTTTGTGCCTAGGGTGCAGCCTCGCCTGCTCGGAGCCCGGATCCGGCGCGAGCTCGGGCTCGAAGTCGTGGTCAACCGGTGCGTCGTTTACGAACCGGACCAAGTTTCGTGGCTGAAAAAGATCGAACGCGACGACGATATTCATCACGTTGTCCTGGTGGGTGGGGAAAGCAGCCGCGTGCACTACCCCGGACCCGGCGTTATTGAAGCCGCGTCCCAGGCAGCCGCGGCCGGGCTCAATCTCACGCTCGGCGGCATCTCGATTCCGAGCCGCGAGTCCGAAGCCGCCCGCGTGCGACGGAAGACGGCAGCGGGCCTCGTCTTCTTCACTACGCAGGTACTTTTCGACTCAAATGATATCGTCTGGCTTGTGCAACGCCTGAACGGTCTGGAAGCGCGCATCTTCCTCAGCTTCGCGCCGGTGAGTCATGTGAAGGACATCGAGTTTCTGCGCTGGCTGGGAGCGGACATTCCCTCCGATCTCGATCACTACCTGCTGCAAGGAGCTTCTCCAGATTTATGCCAGCGTATCCTCATGGATGTGTTCGATAATCTGCCCCCGGACCCGCCACCGATCGGGTTGAACATCGAGCATATCAACAGACGGAATTTCCCGGCTGCGATCCAGTTGCTCGAAAGACTTGGCGGGCTCTACAAGCACCTGGTTTCGGCGCGCGCCCGCGCAAGCCTCGCCTAAGAGGAGAAAGCGGGATGCGGCAGGCAACAGGCAGTAAGTAGCGGGTTGCTCACCGTTTATCCTGCCGCTCGTCACGATTGCTCTGCTGATCGCTGATCACTAACCATTGATGTCCGCTTACTTTCAGGTAGCAGTTTTGGCGGCGATTTGCGAACCGCTGACATACCGTGTTCCTGCGGGGGTTACAATCTGTCCCGGCCAGCGCGTCATTGTGCCGCTTGGCCCTCGTAAGGCGATGGGGATCGCGATTGAACCTCTGCCACGGATCGCCCCCGGCCTCCAGGCCCGAGATATCCTCAAGGTCCTGGACACCGAACCCATCCTTTCTCCAGAGCTAGTGACCCTTGGGCTTTGGATGGCAGAATACTACGTGGCTCCGTTGGGCGAAGTGTTTCGCGCCATGCTCCCGCCGGAGCCAGGCGCGAAGACGGCACGCTCTGCCGAGCTCACCGACCGTGGCCGTAACGAGCTTGCTCGGCTGCGTTCGAACCTGCTTGCCGAGGTCTGCCAGGACCAAACGATCCGCTTCCTAACTTACGTCGAAGAGCGTTCCACGGTTTCGCTCGAGACAGCGCGGCAAAAGTTTTCCAGGGCCGCCGTCGACGAGTCGCTGAAGAAAGGGTGGATAGCTGTCAGCCAGCGAGCGCGCCAGACGCGAAAGGTGATGGCGGTAAGCCTAACCCCAGGCTTAGCGGCAGCCGGAGACATCCGCCCCAAACTTTCGCCTGCCGCTCGCCGCATCCTCGATGCCTTGCGACGCGGAGGCTCAGCGCTCGATCACCGCGAACTGCTGAAAGCCAGTCACGCTACGCGCGCAGCTTTGGATCGCCTCGAACACTCGGGATTGGTGAGCTTGAGCGATGCGCGGACGACGCCGAGAATCATCCCTCATTCTCAAGCCCTTTCCCCCCGTGCCGCCCTCACCCGCGACGCCATGGTCTCCTCTCTCCCGCTTGCGGGAGAGGAGATGAAGGTGAGGATCGAGCTAAATTCCGGGCAGGCCTCCGCACTCGAATCCCTGACGGCGCAACAGGGGCGGACAGAGTTTGCCGTTTCTCTGCTCCACGGGGTCACCGGCAGCGGCAAGACGGAGGTTTACCTTCGGCTTATCGAGGGCAGTCTCGCGCGAGGGATTTCCGCGCTGATGCTCGTGCCCGAAATCGCTCTCACGCCGATGCTCGAATTCGAATTCTTGCGCCGTTTCGGGGAACGAGTTGCGGTGCTGCACAGCGGCCTGACCGACGCCGTGCGACGCGAGGCGTGGTGGCGCGTGTGGCGCGGCGAAGCCAGCGTCGTGCTCGGAACACGCTCCGCAGTGTTCGCGCCGCTCAAAAACCTAGGTGTCGTGATTGTGGACGAAGAGCAAGACGACAGCTACAAGCAACAGGAAACACCGCGCTATCACGGCCGCGATGTGGCCGTGGTACGCGCCCGTCTCGCGCAGGCGCTGGCCGTCTTGGGATCAGCCACGCCTTCGCTTGAATCCTACTCGAACGCTCAGAAAGGAAAGTACCGCCTGCTGACGCTCCCTCAACGGGTTGCCGGCCGGCCGCTTGCCTCCGTTGAAATCATCGACATGCGCCAGGAGTTCCGGGAGACCCACACGCAGGCGCCCATTTCACGCCGTCTGCACCACGAAATCGAAGTTCAACTCGCAACGGGCGCCCAGACGATGATCCTGCTGAACCACCGGGGTTACGCTTGGTTTGTCCTCTGCCGGAGCTGCGGCGAAGCCGTGCGCTGCCTGAACTGCTCGATTACTCTCACCTATCATCGGCGAGAACAGCGGCTGATCTGCCATTACTGCGGGTACGCTACCGCGCCGCCCGCTAGCTGTCCCACCTGTGGCAGCGAATATCTGCATTACGTCGGCGAAGGCACCGAAAAAATCGAGGACAAGCTGCGAGAAATGTTTCCGTCCGCGCGCGTCGAGCGCCTGGATCGCGACGTTGCCAGCCGGCCCGGCCACTACCGCCGAATCCTGTCTGACTTTCGTGAGGGACGCATCCAGATTCTGGCCGGAACGCAGCTCATTGCCAAAGGCCACGACTTTCCCGGCGTGACGCTTGTCGGCGTTGTCGCGGCCGATATGGGGCTGCGCCTGCCGGACTTTCGCTCCGCCGAGCGCACGTTTCAGATCCTTACCCAGGCAGCGGGCCGCGCGGGGCGCGGCGAGGCGGCGGGCCGAGTGCTCGTGCAAACGTTCTATCCCGAGCACTATGCGATTCGCCTGGCGGCGGATCAGAACTATCCTGGGTTCTTCAGCAAGGAGATGGGCTTCCGCCGCGTAATGCACTATCCGCCCGCCGCGGCCATGGCTCGTATTGTGACCCAGGACGCGAAAGTCGAGCGCGCGACCGAGACTGCGAAGGAGTTCAGACGGCTGCTTGATGCCGCTGCGGATAAACGAGAGGTTAAAATCTTGGGACCAAATCCTGCGCCGCTGGCTCGGATCGAGCGCCGCTACCGCGTCCAGATTTTGCTGAAGTCGCGCTCAAGATCGCACTTAAATTATGTCTTGCGGCGAGCGACGGCCGAGGCTACCCGCAAGCGCATTCCGGCGCGCTCACTCGTGATTGACGTGGACCCGGTCAGCATGATGTAGCCACCGCCTCGCCGCCTTGCGGTTTCCCTCCTCGGTAAGGAGGGGACTCAGGAGTGGTTAGCGGCGCTCCAGGCATCAGAACTTCTTCCGGCTGTATGCGGAAACAACAGGCACGGACAACGTACCGCCGCCTAGCCGGTTCAACTGAATATCATAGTGAACTGGGTATCCGCCCTGAAGGAAGACGTTCGCGGCTCGGATCGCACCCACCATGTATCCGCTGCTGCCGCCCCCTCCCAGACTCACCGTGGCATTGGGTGCAGTGACCACAGCGGAGACGGCTCCGTTGCCTCCGATGCTCGCGGACGTCCCGGCGTAGTTGATTTGAACAGCTTCGGGGGGAATATCTGTGCTGATTCCGTTTGTGATTCCGTTGCCGGTGAGGCTGAGTGAGTTCTCAACATTGAGCACGACATAGCCTGAAACCTGAATCTGGGCCTGACCCGACTCGCCTAAGTTATAAATGTCGTAGTAGACGGGACTGTAGATATTCGGCCCGCCGATAAGTTGAACGACGTTGGTGCTCGCGATGGATATGCTATTGATCATGAACGGCTCGCTGGCACTGCCGTCGCACGAGTCCCCTTGGCCGCAGGGACCTCCAGTAAACCCAGATAACGGCGGCGTATAGGAGCTGGGAAAAGTGCTTGGCCAGGGATTCACCGAAGGCAAAGGCAACGCTACTGAGGACGAATAAGAGGGCGTATCGGAGGAAGACAAATCGGACGGGAAACTCGGCAGCGCCGGCGGCTCCACGTGCGGGCCCGTGATCACCTCGCCGAGAACCGAGGAGGCATTACCGCTAAATCCGTTGGCCGCGCAGCCTGCCGGAGCGCCTGAACCGATGAGCACGTCTCCCGCCACCGCGACGTTGCTTCCGAGGCTCACACCGCCATTGGCCCCAACGTTTGCACCCGCGGCAATGACGTTCGTCGAAGCCGAATCGCAAGCTCCCGAGGCCGTGTGGTTATTTCCCCCCGCATATGCACCGAGCGCGGAATTGAACGAGTCGGTGCACGTCCCGGCGCTTCCGCCCATGCTCACAGAACAGTAACCATACAGAGCGTCGCTCCAATACGGCAAAAAGATGGGTTGAATAATTGCCGTCTCCACCGTCTTGGCGATAGTGCCTGACGACCCTGAGTTTCCAGTCCACGTTCCCTGCGACGTAATGAGCCACGTCTCGACCGGGCACGGCTTCGCGATCCAGCTTTGGGCGCAGACCGGAGAGTTCACCGTCTGATAATTCACGAGGACTGCGTTCACTGAGAACGTCCCGGAGTTTCCAGTGTTGCCTGTGACCCGCACGTTCGAAAGAGCCTGGCTGAATGCCGTTGCGACCAGCGTTCCGGAGCTATTGGCGATGTTTGGATAGTTTGTGCTTCCGCTTCCCAGTATGCCAATTAACTGGACCTGCGAGCCGTTAGAGGAGCAGCCGCTGCTACACAGGACGGGGCTCGCGTTAGCAGTGTACAAATTGTAGGGGCCGCCGTCCGAGGTGACTTGATAGTAGGTGCTGGCCTGGCTTTCCAGGACAGGCTGATAACCCTGACTGCGGAACCAATTGAGCGCTTCCTGGATGCCGGCCTTCGCCAAGTAGTCCGCCTGCGTGTCGAGCTTGTAGTTGTAGCTGGCTAAAGTCTCCGAGCGCGCCGAGAACACCATGGCCGCAACGAGCGCAGAGAGGACGAGTACCGCAAGCATCACCAGGATAAGCGCCACGCCGCGATCCCGTTGTCTCCTGGCTGCTCTCGCGTGAACTGGCGATTTCATGTCTTCTTCCCCTATTGGTAATAATTGGACGGATTCGACATGGGCAGCCCCGGCGGCTCCAAGGGCAAGTACTTGGCTCCGCCTGAGTTCTGCACGATGTCGACGGCTGCGGCCAGATTCACAGGACGAATCTGCGTGGCCATCGTGTACCACTGTACGATGCCCGTTTCCAAGCTTTGCGGGTTAACCGCGAGGCACAAGTTGATCTGCACAGTTCCCACGACCGTCACCGTATTGGGCACGATACTGACGGTGACATTGTTCGGATAGGAGAAAATCGGCAGCCCCGAAGGTCCCTGATCGGCGCTCAGGTTGTAAAGCACGTTCTGGACCACCGGGGAGGCGGAGTTGTTCGTGGCACTACCCGCAAAAGTTACCGGAGTGCTGGACCGGTAGAGTGTGTAAAGCGTGTACTGAACGGAATTGATTGTCACCGTCGGGGCAGTCGGCGGCGCATAAAGCGCGTAAACGACGTACCTGATTACACCGTCGTCGTTGATGTCGCCAAAGAACTCGAGGGTGTGAGCATTGGAGGTCGCGCTTCCTTGCAGAATTCCGCTCGGGTAAGGCATGTTGTAAACGATTGCCGGCGCGCCGGACGCGTGGGCTTGTTCGAAGACGGCCTGAATCTGGTTTGACCCGCCGCAGGGATTTCCCGATACGGCTGAGGTGGAAATGACCTGGACCATCTCGGCGTTGGCCCCTGTATCCACCGAGAGCCAGGTTCCCGGATTAACTTGAGTGATGTCGGGGCTCAGCCCGGCGCACTGCGATTGCGCCTTCGGTGTGGTAATCGCTGCGGAAAGGGTCTTGTTCGCCGTAAAGGTGGGCGCGTAACCGTTCATGATGAAGCTCGGGTTATTGCCCGCCTGACCGATTTCCTGAGTCATGACTTCCATGGCGGCGCGAGCACTCTGGTTCGCCTCCGTCGCAACCTGGTTGCCCTGGTATCTCTTTTGGGTTTGGCCCATGAATTCAAAGACGGCTCCCATCACGACGGTGACCACCGCCACGCTGACAAGCAACTCGAGAAGGGAGAACCCGGCATTTTCCGCTCGTTGGCGCTTCCCAAACGTCAGACTCCGGCGAAAGGCTGCGAAATAGGTTGCCGCGTCATTGTTCCGGCAATGATGCATCATTTTTATTTCCGCTAGTTCGGATCAGACAACACGCTCGTCAACACGACAACCGGTTTTCCACCCAAGGCGTTCTCCGCGTTCAACGAATAGACGGCCACCGTGATCTGCTTCATCGGCGGCCCACCCGATGGCTGAGTGAGATCGGTGATTTGCCACTGCCGAATATAGGCCGGAGGCTCGGTAAACGCCGAGCAGCCACTTCCTGTCAACTGTATGCCGCTGGCATCGAGAAAGTCTTCGTAGCCTGGAAGTGCGGATCCGCACAGAGCCATAGGGCTAATAGTTCCTCCTGCCAGCAGCCCCTGGGTCCAACTGCTCCCAGTTATTCCGGTCGTGTTGCAGCTTGCAGGTTGTGAGGAAGCCGACTGAACGCAACTACTCGCATCCGTACCGCTCGTGTTGAAGTCCAGGGAGAGCAGCTTCTCCATCTTGTCTTGTGCGTAAATGGTGGCGCGCGTTGCTTCAGTCCCCTGATTTTTACCTGTTGCTGAGGCGATGAAGATTACCGTTCCCATACTAAAGGCAGCGATCAGCGCAATGGCTACGGCGATCATGGCCTCGACCAGGCCCAAGCCTTGATCGGAGCGCCGCTCTTGTTGCGAGCGCGACCTTCCTGAAGGGTTCTGTTCTCTCCTCACGGCGTCACCTCATCACCCATTTCCCCGAGCCGGTATCCCAGTTCCAGACCGCCACTTGACCACCGAGCGAAAACGTCACCGCATCGGTCAGACTGTTTTGGTCTGCGACGTAAACCACCGCGCCGCCGTTACTCAGCGGATCGCCGCTGCTCGTCACCGGAACTCCGCGTGTATTGAAGTAAATCTGGAGCAGAGTCGGGCAGGAAGCAGGATCGCCTGTGATGTCGCCAGGATACGCGGATATCCAGGACGGACGGCAACTCGAGTAAGTATCTCCGGTTGAAGCATACTGCGTGCCTAGCTCGATATCCGGAGTGGAAAAGGAATTGTAAGGACCGGTGCAATTGCCGTCCGTTGAGCTCGACGTGTCGCCGCACAGTTTTTCCATGTCGAAGGTGCCGTTCGCCATGCTGATGTTTATCCGGTAGGGAGCAAACTGAGCCGCGGCCTTCATGCGCGCAATGTTGGAGTAGCTCGCGAGGTTAGCCGCGTCGCTGTGCAGCCGGTAACCGTTCACCGCGTTTAGCACGGAAGGCAGCGCGAGAGCCGCGATAACCGCCCCAATCGCCACCACCATCAGAAGTTCGGTCACTGTAAAGCCGTCGTTGTGATGCGAGCTCAATGGGACCGTTAGACCTCTTGCTTTCCTGGCGCCGGCCAGAGTTATTCCTCTTGAGGAGAGCGCCGGGCGCCCTTGCTGCTCTGACTGTGAATCGCCTGACTCAGTCACTACATCGGCAGGACGGCAGGAAAACCTGAGACATGGTAATTGGCTTGGGATGTGACAAAAAAGGGCGGGCTAGAAGCTGCGCCGCCTGCTGCCTTCACCTTGCACGATCCGGCGGCGACGGCTTCAATTCGTTTCCAGATTTTTTCAGAGCCTGCTGTTATTTATGTGGCTTTTTTTCAATAACTTATACTATTTGCGGGCGTTCGCCTAGCCCTTATAAATTGATCATTCTAAATGGCTTAATCCATTTACGGCCAAAAAGCTTGGGTTTGCTTTTGGGTTTGCTCGTCATAAGCAAATTATAATGTTGTTTATTTTCAGTAACTTGGTGGGTTCCAGAGGCAAAAACGGCCCGTTAATTTCGTAAAACTTCCCTAGCCTACAGATTTTCTTCAGGCGCTCGCCTTCTGCTCTCCGTGCTGAAAGATCCTCACCACAGAGCGGCAGAGCCGCAACCAAAAGCGGATTCCTCCGCCTCGCCAGGCTCGGCGTCGGAATGACGTTATTCTGAGCCCGTCGTAAGACGGACGAGAAATCTGCCTTTCCTTGCGGAACGTAAGCGTCTCTCGATCTAGGAGCACCCGATCTCGCCTTGATCTCCGTGGTGAATCTTGTCAGGCACGAAGAAAACATGTCCAGAGCGACTACCTCCGCGCAGGCCGAAATTTGCTGTTAAGTGGCTGCGCCGTCTCGGCGGTCCCGCCGTGAAGAACCGGCAAGATGGCGCGTCATCAAAGCGAGGGGAAGCTTGCACAGCCGGCACGCCTGGTAACAGAAGACATTGCGCACCGAACTTACTTGACTTTGTACCACATTCGCCGCGAGTTTGTCAAGCTGCCTAGGCTACTGCATTGCCGCATCCCTGTCTCGTTTGGCGCCTGCGGCCTTCACCCCATAAGTTTTGCGGGCGCGAGGCGCGGGCTTAGGACGTGGATCACGAGGAGAGCAAGAAGATAAACCGAGCAGGCGATGGCGAAAAGGGGCAAATAACTGTGCGTCCAGGCGATGATATAGCCGGTGGCAACCTGCATCAGGAGGCCGCCGACAGCGCCGAGCATTCCGCCGATTCCGACCACGCTAGCCACGGCCGCCTTAGGAAACGTATCCGAAGGGAGGGTGAAGAGGTTGGCTGACCAGCCCTGGTGCGCGGCCGTCGCGAGGCCCACAACGCCCACCACAAGCCAAAGATGCTGGAGATAGGGAGCGCTGACCACCGGCAAGACCGCCAGGGCGCACACCAGCAGGGCCATCTTGCGCGCAAAGTTCGCGCCATGCCCGTGCCTGAGCAGTACGGAAGAAATCCACCCGCCGCCGACTCCGCCGACGTTGGCAACGACGTAGACGGCGATCACAGGCGCCTGGCTTTGGCGCAGATTCAGGTGAAATGTTCCCTGCAAATATCTCGGCAGCCAGAAGAGATAGAACCACCAGATGGGATCGGTGAGAAATTTGGCAACCGAGAACGCCCAAGTTTCCTTGCAGGGAAACAGTCGTGCCCAAGGCACGCCGCCGGTCTTCTCCTCTCGGTCGCTCAGAATGAAGTCAAGCTCTTTTGCCGACAGGTTTCGATGTTCCTCCGGCTTGGAATAAACAGCGAGCCAGAGCGCCAGCCACACAAAGCCCAGCGATCCTGTCGCGACGAAGGCGCCGCGCCAACCAACGGTAAAAGTGAGGAATGGCACCACGAGCGGAACGACGATGCTGCCGACATTGGCTCCAGAGTTGAAAATCCCGGTGGCCAGGGCGCGATCCTTCTTGGGGAACCACTCGGCCACCGTCTTGATGCAGGCAGGAAAATTCGCCGCTTCGCCCAATCCGAGGATGAATAGCGCGATGCCAAACGTGAAGGCTGAGTATGCCGCTCCCGGAAGCATGGCGGCGATGCTCCACAGCGCAATTGCGAAGGCAAGAGCTTTTCGCGTGCCAAGCACATCGGTGAGTCTGCCGGCAAAGATCAGGCCGATGGCGTAGGCCGCCTGAAAGGCCGCGGTCATGTAGCCGTACTGGATGCTGTTCCACCCGATAACGCCTTCGAGGAATTTCTCGAGATAGCCGATCACGCCGCGATCCACGTACGCGATCGTGGTGGCAAAAAATAGGAGGGCGCAAATATACCAGCGAAGGCCCGCGACTTCGAAGGAGCGCTTCGCCGGGGAAATGGTATTTTGGACCATGGATTAGGGAGCGGACGAAGTAGTGGTCCGCTTCGCCGCAACGCGGGGAAGCACGTGGCCGCCCTGGCGGAGCACCGCCACCTTGGCGTCGCGGCCTGCCATGGAGAAGGCCATTTCCAACCCGTCCGCGAGGGTTCGGGCGGGGCGAAAACCGATAGATTTCTGTGTGTCGGGAGCAATGCCGGAAGATACCATGATGCCGCGCGCGCGATCGCAAATGACGCGGCCAACGTGAGCCAAGTGAGCCGCCCCAATCAGGTCCGTGATCTTCCGGCTGGCAACCATTTGTTTGACCTCCTCGACAGTGTGGTAACCTAGCTTTTCCACCTCGGGGTGTTCAATTGAAACGCCGTGCGGGCACGGCGTGATCAGAATAACCACTCCGCCCGGCTTTACCGCCAACTCCGACGAGTATAAGCCTTTCGACGCCTGCCACAGGTCGTAGTCCGCCGGGTAGGATTCGGCCACCACAATGTCCGCCAGTTCCGGCAGCGACGCGCCGAAAATCTCCAAGGAATGTTGCGAGCCGCGCCGATGCGCTTCCACCGGGTGCCCGGCTACCACGTGAATCACGCGCTCCTTACGGTCCATCACGACGTTCACAATGTAGCGGAGGCCGGCCAGCCTTGCGATTTCCTGGACTTCGCGCCGCACAGGGTTGTCAACAATCCCCATAATTTCGCTTCCCGGGTACTGCGTGCTCAGCCAGTGCGTGTGACCGGTGATTTCCGGACCAGAAACGCCCGGCTGCACGATGGTCGACCCACCCGTGAAGCCCATGACCCGGTGAGGAACAATCTGCCCGATCCCTATCACGAAATCAACCTCACCAAGCATCCGATTTACCCTAATCGGCGTGCCGTCTGAAGCGGCGCCAATGTGCCGCAGATGCGACTCATCTTTCCAGTAGTGGAGGTGGACGGCGAACTCTTCAAGGGTTTTCGCGCCAAGCTTCACCTCAAGCTCAGACTTGGTCATGTGCGAGTGCGTTCCAGCCGCAATCAAGATCGTGATGTTCTGTCTTGTCACACCTGCTTGCGACAGGCGACGAAACACGGAAGGGAGCAAGGCGTGCGCGGGGGTTTGCCGCGTGATGTCATCGACCAGCACAAGAACCTTGCTCGATGGACCGACGAACTTTTCAAGCGCCTCGGCTCCAATGGGATGGTCCAGGGCTTCCTCTGCCAAATTCTCAACCGGGCGCGGACTCCCAATTTCGCGGGGCTCAAGGGTTGCGAGAAGATTTGCGTCGGGAATGTCAACCGGCGGCACATTGGGATACGACAACGTAATTTGCATCATTCTCACCTTTACCGCTAAATCCGGAAATGTTCGCGGTCAACAAAAAAGCAGATTCCTCCGCCTCGCCAAGCTCGGCGTCGGAATGACGTCATTCTAATGAGGGTTACATCTTATAGTAACTTCCAATGCTGTCGCGGCGGCGTCTCGCCTCCGGCAGTTCAGCGCTCCCTTCCTGCGTCAGGGCAGGCTCCGAGCGCCGCTACAGAAGCTGTCGTCACTGGATTTTGTAATCCTCGATAAGCGGAGCGCAGAGAAGCGAAGAATCTGCCTTTTCCTTGCGGTCGCCGGACCGGGCCGTTATTTAAGGTTCCGCACCCACGCATGCCGGGGATCGTCCGCCCAAGCGCCGTACCGGCGTTCCTCGCCGGCGAGCACCCATGCGTAGTGCAGTTCGTACCCGGGAGCCGCAACCACCGGATGATAGCCTTTTGGCAACAAAACCGTGTCTCCATCCTCAACCGGGAACACAGTGGAGAAACCGTCCGGATCGCCTGGCGCTGTATAAGTCCAGATGAAGCCGTAGCCCTGCGACGGCCGAATGCGGAAGAAATAGATCTCTTCAAGCACAGCCTCGCCCGGCGGATTGTTGCGGTCGTGCTTGTGGGGAGGATAGCTGGACCAGTTGCCCGCTGGATTAAGAGTTTCTCCGGCCAAGAGGCGTTCAGCGGGAACGTCCTCGCCGAGTGCCGTGTACACGGTTCTCTTCCAGTTGCTCGCCCCGACCTCTTTTGCCGTTACGCTTCCGTTTGCCAACAGCGCGGGCGCGAGCGCGGTCTTTGCAGGCGCTGAAAACAGACCCGCGTCGAACTTCTCGGAGATGACGGTAATCGTATAGCGTGACGAGATGGGAATGTAGACCATTGCCGGCGGCCCGTCAAACACGCTGTCGCGGCCGCCGACCTGCTTGAATTCGGTTGGCGCAGCGCTGTCCCGTTCGATCTTCACCGTACACGAGCCTGCAAACACATCCAGTACCCATTCGCGGTCTCCGGTCTCCTCTGAGTACTGCTCTCCCTTGGAGAGCAGAAGGCGGCCGAACCCGAGAAAGCGCAACGTCCCGGGCTCCACAATTTCCGTGAACTTCCCTTGAGCCTGCCATTTAAGATGCCGATCCATTCATGATCTCCCTTCGGCAGGCCGCTGAGCACAGCTTCTCGCGGCGCAAGCAACGGCGTGCCGTCCCTGGCGATTTAATCCCTGAATTAGCGCTACCCGCCAAAGTATTATACCCTGCCTGCCATAGTCATCCGATCGTCAAAATTCCTATCGCCGCAACGGGAAGATGAAATTCGTATCTCCCTCGGGCACCGGGGTCGATGGTTTGTGTGCGCGGCTCACCCGCGAGTTTGCCGGTCTGATTGGAGAATCGAACGCCTCCGTAAGTGACTGCGCGGGAAGTTAGCGAAGGTGCCCGAATCACGAGCAGCCTGGCGCTTCCCATCTTGGCCGAGAGCCGCACGGAAACATCACCCGAGGCGCGTAAATCCTTGTTAATCACAAAGACCGTGACGGGCCCGCGCGCGGAGGAGCGAACGGCGTAGGCAGCGACGTTCGCCTGCGAGCTTGCCGTGACCGGAAGCAGTCGCCCGCCTTCCGCCTTGCGGCTGAAAGCGTACATGGCGTAATAAAGCGGCCAAACATGGTTGTGGTAGATCACCTTTCCGTCTGCCATTTTCTCTGCATCGATCTGGTCAGCATCGTAATAATAATCGCCGCGGCCCGGCGTGTATCCTCCATCATGAAAGTTGAGCGCTTTCATGCCCGCCTGAAAGTTTATGAACATGTAGTCGAGCGCCCAAGCGGTCTCGGCAAAGACGTTGCTGACTCCGTTGAGGCCCTGACACGAAATGGAATTCGTCTCTCCAAGTTGGATGGGAAAGCCCGCATGATGAGCCACAACAGCCAATCGGCGAGCTTCCTCCGCCGCGCTTTGCATGAGAGTTGGCGTGAGAAGTTGCGCGATGGTCGGGCGCTTCCCGCCGCAGTGCGTGAGAGGGTAATTGTGTACGGTGACCAGATTCAGATCTTTGTGGCCCACGTCTGAGAGAAATTCGCCAAGCGACGAGCGGATACGGATGAATTTACAGCAAATTGCGGGACCGGCGATGGGAACTGGGGCAGTCAACGGATTGGAACGGAAGGCGCTGGCGTAACTCTTCCATTCTTTCGCCAGCTCGGAAACGGAAAATGATGCGGGACGGGCGAAGTGATGGTCATAAAGCTTGTGGTTGGGAAATGCGTCCGGCTCGTTGCCGAACTCGAACGCCACCACATTGCTGCCGTGAACGGCTCGCGCCGCCCTGACGACCGCTTGCCCGTACTCTTCCGCCCAGGAAGCGGAATCTTGCGCCAGGTTAACCCCCACAATCAGTCCCCAACCAGTGGCTGCCGAAGCTTTCATAAAACCGGCCAGCCCGTCCGGACGAATCACAAACTGGCAACCTTGCGGCACAGGGGCGCGGGCCGGATCCCAGCAAGATTCGTCCGTGCTGTTGCCACCGATGCGCAGCGTGCCTTTGCCCAGGTTTTCGAGAAGCTGATAGAAGACTAGGTTCGGATCGCTCGCCGGGCCCAGGTAGCGGTTGACGGTCGAGTGTACCTCGATGCTGAAGCCCGCGAATCCGGCCGGAATTTCTTTGCCCAATTCGCTCACGTTCACCGTAATCTTCGCCATCGGCAGTGCTGAAGCGCCAACGTCCACAGCCAGCAGTAGAACGGCCAGTATCGTCGCAACCATCAAATACCTTCTCATTGCTCCACCTCTATCTGTTCCCCCTGTCCGCCGCGCGTTACGGTGTGCTGCCTCATCCCAGCGCGATACTATACCACCGCGAGCGAGAAGAACGCCCAAAAACCTCACCATCCGCATGTAGTGTCGATCAAGACACTCGTTGAAGCCCGTGAAACGGTCGTGTTAGGATGCCTCTTCGCTTTTTCCCCGCCCTGCCGGGGCGAGGGGTAAAACTTACGCTGCGACGCCGGGCATGGCTCCGGCCGGAAAACACCGGCCAAGTGCGGGCGCCGGAGATCCAAGGAGTTGGTAGTGAAAATCTACGAAGGGTCAAACATTCGCAATGTAGCGCTCATCGGCCACGGTGACGCCGGGAAGACGCAACTCGTAACCGCCCTGCTTTATACCGCGGGCATGGTCAACCGCCTCGGAAAAGTGGACGACGGCACGTCAGTCACCGACTACGACGAGGAGGAAATCGAGCGCCAGTTTTCCATCAGCGCGTCGCTTGCCTTCGCCGAGTGGGACAAGGCGAAGGTAAATTTCATCGACACGCCCGGCTTCAACATCTTCCTGCACGAAAGCGAAGCCGCACTCGTCGCTGCGGACGCGGCGCTGCTTGTGGTCCACGCCGTCTCGGGGGTGGAAGTGCAGACGGAGAAGACCTGGGGCTTTTGCGAGAAATACCAGTTGCCGCGCGTCCTGATCGTAAACCAGATGGACCGGGACAGGGCAAGCTTTGCGCGCACACTGGACGCGCTGCGTGGAGCCTTTGGGCGCTCCGTCGTCCCCCTTCAATTGCCGTGGGGAGAAGAAAAGGGGTTCCGCGGCGTGATCGACTTGATCGACATGAAGGCGTACAGTTACGACTCGAACGGAAACGGCAAGGCCAGAGAATCCGCGATTCCCGCCGAGCTTACCGACACCGCCTCCAAGGCTCACGAGGGATTAGTTGAAATGGTGGCCGAGGGCAACGACGATCTGCTGCAGGAATTCTTCGATAAAGGCACGATCCCCCTTGAGGACCTCTCCCCCGGACTCCGCCAGGCGATCCGGGAGAGGCGCATTTCACCCGTGCTCGTGAGCGCGGGGTTGCCGAATATCGGTTCGGAGAACCTTCTGAATTTCATCACCGCTTACTTGCCTTCGCCCATCGACCGCGCGGAATGGGAAGGCGATTCCGCGAACGGCGGAGCACCCAAAAAACGTAGAATCGTGGACAGCGAACCTGCCGCTCTCTACGTATTCAAGACCGTCGCGGACCCGTTCGCCGGGCGTGTCAGCTATTTCAAGGTGATGTCCGGAATAGTCAAGAACGACGCTGCGGTGGTTAACTTCAACCGCGGCGGCGCAGAAAAACTGGCGCACATTGCCGTGGTGCAAGGAAAGCAGCAGATTCCCGTCGGCGAACTGCACGCTGGCGACCTGGGCGCAGTTGCCAAACTTCATGACACGCTTACCGGCGACACCCTGGGCGACAAATCGGCTCCCATTCTCCACCCCAAAGTGACGCTTGCCGAGCCTGCCATCTCCTTCGCTATCGAGCCAAAATCCCGGAGCGATGAAGATAAACTTTCGACCGCCATTCACCGACTGCTCGAGGAGGATTTGCTTTTACGCTTCTCTCGCGACGCTCAGACCAACGAATTTCTGCTCGCCGGGTCCGGCCAGCAACACGTCGAAGTAGCCGTCTCCAAGCTTAAGCGTCGCTTCAACGTGGAGGTCACCCTCAAGGCTCCGAAAATCGCCTATCGCGAAACGATTCGCGGCCGCGCCGAAGCGCAGGGCAAGTTCAAGCGGCAGACGGGCGGACACGGGCAATACGGAGACTGCTGGATTAAGACGGAGCCGCTCGCGCGCGGAGCAGGCTTCGAATTTGCAAACGAGATCTTCGGCGGCGCCATTCCCCGAAACTTCATTCCGGCGGTCGAAAAGGGCATTGTCGAAGCGGCATCCAAAGGATACCTGGCAGGTTATCCTGTGGTGGATTTCAAAGTGATTCTCTTTGACGGGTCCTATCACGATGTGGACTCGTCCGAACTCGCATTCAAGATTGCCGGCTCGCTCGCTTTCAAAAAGTGCATGGAGCAGGCCAAGCCGTGCCTGCTGGAGCCCATCATGAACGTGGAGATTAGCGCTCCGGAGAATTATTCGGGAGACATCCTTGGCAACCTGAACAGCCGTCGCGGCCGCATCCAGGGCATGGAGCCGAAAGGCGGCTCAACGGTCATCAAGGCCCAGGTCCCGCTCGCCGAAATGCTTACGTACGCTTCCGACCTCACGTCCATGACGCAGGGACGCGGGAGCTATTCGATGGACTACTCACATTACGAAGTTGTCCCCGCCCAAATCGCGGAGAAGATCGTGGCCGTCGCCGCCGCGGCCGGCCACGGCAAAGAAGAAGAGGAATAGCAGAGCCCGCTACCCGCCGTAAGGCTGCAGTTTGGCCATGATACGGTCGTGGATCCAATGCGGATCCCACCATTCCGCAGGGTTCACCGGAAGGCCGTCCAGCAGCATCTCGAAGTGGACGTGGTCGCCCCCGGCCAGGCCGGTGGAATCACTGTATCCGATCAATTGTCCGCGGTGAACCAATTGCCCGGGCTTCACCTTAAACGAGGCCATGTGGCCGTAAAGGCTCTGCAGACCACAGCCGTGGTCAATGACTACGGCATTGCCGAAAATATCAAGCCATCCCGCATAGATCACGAGACCGTCATTTGCAGCTTGCACGGGCGAGTGTGCCACTCGCGCCAGGTCGAATCCCAGGTGTACTTCGTGGTCAATCACCTTGCCCTTGTAAGTGTATGTTCGGAAGTCCGCAAAGTAAGCCTCTGTTTTGGTATCGGGAAGCCGCAAGAACGGCCGGGTCCACATGAGCCTCGGGCTGGTCTGCTTTGAAAACTGCACGAGCCTTTGGCTGTCGTCTCTTCGCAGATCGTGATTAATAGCGATGAAATTCTTCACCAGGCTGCCCTGGTCTTGAATCGCGGTCGTCTGGCTCATGATCGGCGGAACGACACGTTGCATGAAGGAATCGGAAATCTGGATCGTGCTATGGTGAAATTTCTTTGGGAACACCTTGTAATTGAAGCTTGCGACGGTCCGGTTGCCGGCGTCATCTTCGGCAACGATGTGGACGGGCACCGTCGGGCTCGCGTCGTAAGGAATCGAGTAGATGCACATTCGCGTTTGCGGCGTTGAATCCTTGACGGGCCAGCTTGGGAAGTATTGGTCTCCTACTTCGATCCCCGATTTTATGGTGCCCTCGGAGACGTTGAAAAGAATCATGTCGCAGCCGCCCTGATTGACGTAGCTTTGCGGCGTGAGCACTTCCACCTGCGGCGGCATGAATCGCACCGGCACGTTGAGTGCGAGCACACCCTTACCGCCACGGAAGAACCGTCCCCACGAGTCGTTAAACGCTGTCACCACAATGGTGGCTTGCCCCTGTCTGAGGGCGGGCATTTCGCGGCGGCCAGCCACCGCCGCCGCCTCCATCGTGTGACCCGTCTTGTTCCCGGCCTGTGTCAGCGTCACCGGCGCGGAAAATGAGCGGCCATTCTGCCGCACTTGAACGGTCACGTGAGTAATCCGGTAGCGCGGATCGTGAATGGTGAAGTCCAGCTTCCGGCTGAGACCCAGTCCCTTGATCGCAGGCGTAGGCCGGATAGCGGGCGCGGGATTGCGGGCCAACTCCAACACGACGGTAATAAGGACCAAGACCACGATCACCAGAGCGGTCAGACCGCCTCTGGTTACTCCGCTTTCCTTGCACGATGGACGATGACGCAAGCCAGAACCTCCGTTCACTATGAAAATTGCAAACCCTCATCATACAGGAAATGAGCGGCCGCTGGCGGTCCACGCAGTCGTTTTTGACCTCCAGGCTCCCGCGCCCCTCGTCAGAAACCGTGCTGTGATATACTCCCCCAACTCCACAGGAGGCACATGCCATGCCGCACTACATTAGCTTTCTACGCTATACGCAGAAAGGAATCGAAAGCATCAAGCAGTCGCCATCACACCTCGACGCTGCCAAGAAGCTGTTCGAGTCGCATGGCGGAAAGATGAAAACCTTTTATCTGACTCTGGGACAGTACGACGCCATAGTCATTTCGGAATTTCCCAACGACGAGTCGTATGCTAAAGCAGCACTGGCTGCGGGCTCGGAGGGCAACGTCCATACGGAAACGCTCCGCACGTTCACTGAGGACGAGTATCGGAAACTTATCCACTCGCTTGCGTGACCCATGCGATGATCCGGCGGCATTTCATGACGATGGTAGGTTGGGGGCTCGCGAATGTGTGTCTCGAGGCTCGGACGGCTGAGGGCGTCAACGCGTTTCATCCGGGAAAGGCTTGGCTGGATACGGACGGCAAGCCGATCAGTGCCTTCGGCGGAGGGGTGCTGCATCATCGTGGGGTTTACTACTGGTTTGGGGAGATCATGGACGGCAAGACGATTAAACACGACGTGGCCCTGAGAGGAATTTCATGCTATTCGTCCCGGGATCTCTACCAATGGAAGTACGAAGGGAATGTGCTACCGGCGGTGAAGAACGATCCTTCAAGCGACTTGGCTCCTGGCAAAGTCGCTGAGCGGCCCAAAGTGGTCTATAACCGCCGCACGCGGCAATTCGTGATGTGGCTGCACGTGGATAGGCGCGACTACAAGTCCGCGCGGGCAGGCGTTGCCGTGAGCGATCGCCCCACGGGGCCTTACCGATATATGGGCAGTTGCCGCCCCAACGGCGCCCAGAGTCGCGACTTGACGCTTTTTCAGGATCGCGATGGCAAGGCGTATCTAATTTTCGCTTCGGAAGAGAATCGAACCATGCACATCGCCCAATTGGACGCTGACTACTTGAAGCCGGACGGCGTGGTGACCCGTGTTTTTGTCGACCAGTTCCGGGAGGCACCTGCAGCTTTCGAATACCAGGGCCGGTACTTTCTGATCACGTCCAAATGCGCGGGTTGGGCGCCCAGCGCGGCCCTATACGCGGTGGCGACCTCCATGCTGGGTCCATGGAAGACAATGGGGAATCCGACGGTGGGTCCAGGCTCCGACAAGACCTTTAATTCGCAAAGCACCTACGTTCTGCCCGTGGCGGGGCGGCCCGGAGCCTTCATTTTCATGGCCGACCGCTGGAATCCGAACAATCTGCCCGACTCCCGGTACGTCTGGCTGCCGATCAGCGTACACCGTGACATAGTACAGATTGCCTGGCGCGATCAATGGAATTTGTCTGTCTTCAAGTAGAACAGCGAGCGTCGCGCTCCGCCAATCGTCCGCGCGTATCGTGCCGCAGTAAAGAAAGCTAAAATAGATGAGAAGAGTGATTTTTCCAAATTGCAATGAAGGGCCTCCATGAAAACGGCATACACGGACGAACATGCCCGCGCCGGCATCGACGCTCCGCTGCCTGAAATCGAGACTTTTGCGAATCAATATCCCGGCTACGAAATCCAGATTGCGATTCCAGAGTTCACCTCCGTCTGCCCGAAGACGGGCTTGCCCGACTTCGGCAAGCTGACTCTCACCTATACGCCTGACAAGAAGTGCCTGGAACTGAAGTCGCTCAAGATGTACGCTCTCGCGTATCGCAACCTGGGCATATTCTATGAGAACGTTGTCAACCGTTTCCTTCGTGACGTTGTGGCCGCCGCGGAACCCGTCAGCGCGAGAGTCATCGGCGAATTCAGGCCCCGTGGCGGACTTGAATCACGGGTAACTGCAGCATGGAACCGGGAGCACGGCTTCGGTGTGAGCGAGCAGACGGCGGAAGGCGGTGTGCAATAAGCAGAAGGCAGCTTAACGTGGCGACGCCCAGTCCAGCCGTGACCAAAACTCAATCCCAAAATCGAAGCAAGCCGGCCGTGGTGCTGCTGAGCGGCGGTTTGGATTCGGCTGTGACGCTGGCCATCGCGCGGCGCGATGGCTACGCGGTTTACGCCTTGACGTTCTGCTACGGCCAGCGCCACGCCTGGGAATTGAAGGCGGCCGAGTGCGTCGCGCAAAGTTGCGGCGTGGCCCGCAGACAAGTGGTGAATATCGACCTCACCGCTTTTGGCGGCTCCGCCTTGACCAGCGATATTCCAGTGCCAAAGGGTCGGGACCTTGCGGCCATGTCCAAAGAAATTCCCGTAACCTACGTTCCCGCTCGCAACACGATCTTCTTGTCCTTCGCGCTTGCCTGGGCGGAAGTGCTCGGGTCAAACGACATTTTTCTTGGGGTCAACGCTCTCGATTACAGCGGCTATCCGGACTGCCGTCCGGAGTATATCGAGGCGTTCGCGCGCCTGGCCAAGCTTGCCACGCGCGCGGGCGTCGAGGCCAGGCAGAAGCTTTCCATCCATACGCCTCTCATCCGTATGACGAAAGCGGAAATTATCCGTGCGGGCGCGGAGTTAGGCGTGGACTTCTCGCTCACGAGCAGTTGTTACGATCCGTCTTCGGAGGGGCTAGCCTGTGGCGAGTGCGACGCTTGCCTGCTCCGTCGCAAGGGATTTCACGAAGCGGGCATCGCGGACCCAACGCGCTACCGGCAGATGGTCCGATGAGTTATAAGGTGAAAGAGATTTTCTATACGCTCCAAGGTGAAGGCGCGAACTCCGGCCGCGCGGCGGTTTTCTGCCGTTTCGCCGGATGCAATTTGTGGTCGGGACGAGAAGAAGACCGCGAGGCCGCGGTCTGCAAGTTCTGCGACACGGATTTCGTCGGCACTGACGGTCCCGGAGGCGATTCGTTTAGTTCGGCTGGAGCGCTCGCAGACGCCGCTTGCAGCGCTTGGCGCGGCCCTGGCCGGCCGTTTGCCGTTTGCACAGGCGGCGAGCCTCTGCTGCAATTTGACGAAGCGTTGCTTCACGCGCTGCACGGGCGTGGAGTGGAAGTTGCGATCGAAACCAATGGCACGCACCTTCCTCCGCGCGGGATCGACTGGACGTGCGTAAGCCCCAAGGCCGGTGCGCCTTTGGTCCTGACGAGTGGCGACGAATTGAAGCTTGTTTACCCCCAAACAGGGGCCGAGCCGGAACGCTTCGCAGCCCTGCCCTTCCGTCACTTTTTCCTCCAACCGATGGACGGTCCTGAACTCGCCCTCAACACACAGCTTGCGCTTCACTATTGCCTCGAACATCCCCAGTGGAGGCTGAGCTTGCAACTCCACAAGATCCTCGGTATTCCATAACCAGGAATTCATAAGGCGGTTGGAAGGCCACGACGGCGGCTTCCATTCTCATCCCTTCCCCGCCCCGGCATTTCCCGAAGAAGGGCGCAGCAAATTCAGCATCTCTTGCGGGTCATCCGTCGGTCGATCACAGCGGAAGTTATGACAGACGTAAGCCGTGGCTTTGCCGGGGACGCCGTTCATGCTCTCGACGAAAGGAGCGAGCCGGCTGATCTCCGCCCGGCGCGCCTCCGCCGGCCTCATCAGGACGACCTTATTTGGGATGAATGTGCCTCTCAATGCCCGGAGCAACTCGCGGGTACCCGCCGCTTCAGGCTCACCAGCAATCACCACTTCGCTCGCAGGTCCGAAAGCAAAATCAAGGGAAATCATCCACTGCGTAAAAGCCGAAGGCGATTGGCGGAGCAGCGTGCCGAAGGCTTTTGCCATCCTCCACGCCTGCTCTTCAAGCTCGGTACGGCCGGTCATCCGTGCCAGGCGCAGCAGGTTCATAAGTTGGACGGAGTTGCCCGAAGGCACAGCACCGTCGTAAGTCTCCTTCGTTCGTGCCAGAATCTGCTCCTGTGCGTCCGAGGTGAAGTAGAATCCACCGCCCTCTTCGTCCCAGAAGTGAATCCGGGTATACTCGCAAAGTTCCATTGCCGCCTGCAGATTTGGGACGTGGAAGCCAGCCTGATACAACTCAATGAGTCCCCAGATCAGAAAGGCGTAATCGTCAAGGTTCCCCTCAACCGAAATATCACCTTCACGGTAGCGGTGCAAAAGCCCGCCATCGCTCCGACGCATCCGGCTGAGGATAAAGTCCGCCGCCCGCTGTGCCGCCTCCGCATACCGGGGCGCCTCGAACGCCTGGGCCGCCTGAGCGAGCGCGGCGATGGCAAGGCCGTTCCAGTCGGTCAGAATCTTATCGTCTCTATGCGGATGGACTCGCCGTTCCCGCCACTCAAAAAGTTTGCGCCGCGCCGCTTCCCAGCGGGCTTCCAGCTCGGTGGGCGCGCTTCCAAACGTTGCGGCAAGCTCCGGCCATGACTCCATTCGGTGGAATATGTTCTTTTCCTCGGGCCCGGGACTTCCCTGCTCCGTGAAGTTGCCGCCTTCGCTCAGATGGAACGCTCGAATCACGAAATCGGCTTCTTCCGCCGCGAGCGCGCTGCGAACTTCGTACTCCTGCCACACGTAAAACCGCCCTTCATCGCCTTCGGAGTCCGCGTCCTCCGCGCTAAAAAAAGCGCCTTCCGGACTGGTCATAACCCGCGCGAGGTAATCCAGGATTTCTTCCGCCGTGGCGCGATATTCCCTTTTGCCTGTGGCCTGGTGCGCCTCGGCGCAAGCCATCACAAGCAAAGCCTGATCGTAAAGCATCTTCTCAAAGTGTGGAACTAACCATTCGGCGTCCGTGGAATAGCGGTGAAGGCCGAAACCGACATGGTCGTAAATGCCACCCAACCGCATCGCCTGGAGTGTGCGCTCAACCATTTCGAGCGCCTGAGCGTCGCCCGAGCGGCTCCAGGTCCTTAGCAGAAAACGGAGCGTATGCGGAGTCGGAAACTTTGGAGCACTGCCAAAGCCACCGTGGCGCCAGTCGAACTGCGAGCGCAACGCCTCAAGTGCGTCTTCCAGCACCGACTCATCCAGCCGGCCTCCTGCGGGGGACGCCGTAAGCTTGCCGAGAGCACCGTAAATTTGCTCTGCCGACTTCTGAATATCCCCCTGGCGCGAGGTCCACAATTCCTGGACACGCGGAATCAGCGTCAGCATTCCCATTTGCCCGAACCGGTCTTCTTTAGGCAAATACGTGGCGGCAAAGAACGGCCTCCGCTCCGGCGTTACGATCAGGGTGAGCGGCCATCCGCCGCTGCCAGTCACCATCTGGCAAACGCGCATATAAATATTGTCGATGTCGGGACGCTCTTCCCGGTCTACCTTGATGCACACAAACACTTCGTTCAGGAGGCGCGCCACTTCGGGATCTTCAAAGGATTCGCGCTCCATGACGTGACACCAGTGGCAGGTTGAATAGCCGATGGAGAGAAAGACAGGCTTGTTTTCGCGCCGCGCCGCCTCAAAAGCTTCGTCGCCCCACGGCCACCAATCGACAGGATTATAGGCGTGCTGCAGAAGATAGGGGCTCTTCTCTCGAATCAGGCGATTCGCCGCTCGAGTTTCGCTTTGTGACTCGTGGTGTGACATCTGGTAAATTGGCAGCGTAGCATCCGGCCGCGATACCCGCAAGGCAACGGTCTGACCCAAAAATTGAAATTGAACGCGCAAGACCCGCCGGCCATGTCTATCGAGCCGGAATCTACTACTGACACCTCGTCTGCCGCTCGAAGCGAGCGAATGACGCGGGCAATGTCTGCCGCTTCGCTATGGGTGACGATGGTTGCGGAAATGGTACGCATGAACGTTGCGCGCTTCGCCCGGCCCGAGCGATTACGGCACACTTCAAGTGTTTCTTTAATTGGCCGTATCTTGGACAAACAAATTCCGGTTTTCAGCTCATTTTTTGCTCTAATCGTCTTGTTTTCTATAACTTTGATTTTTACCAACAATTCGTTCAAATTACTCCTTTATAATCAGTAGGATAGATGAGATTTGGGAGTTTGTTGGTAATTGTTCGCCATCGCGACCGTTTGTTTTCAATTGGTTATAGATGTGCCCCCCTAAGGATTCTTTTCTCCTTTGGTCTCTATTTGTGTGCCACGGATCGCTCGCCCGCGACTGTCGATGGGCAACATGCTCTTGCTGCAATCAGTGGCACGGGCGTCCCACCCGCGGCCAAGGCCGAGCCGGCTTACGCGATTTTGAAAAAGTCGAGCGACTCGCATCCCTGACCATCCTACAACGGGCCAGTGAGACAGTGGAGACCAATGAGACAAATGAGACAGCTTATTTTCAAGGTTCGTTGGTGTCGTGAATCAGAAATTCGCCGAAAAAATCGAAACCCGGGTCACCGTCATTCCGAGGATCGGCGTTTTCTCGCCAACTCGAGGAATCTGCTTCTTATCCAGTCAGTTACAAGGAACAAGCAGATTCTTCGCGGAGCCTGCCCTGAGAGCCGGAAAAACGGATTCCTCCGCCTTGCGCCTCTCGGCGTCGGAATGACACAGCGAAGGGCTCAGAATGACGGCCCCTCTCCGGCAGATGCAACGAACTTCTGATTCGGGACACTAACCGGAAAGCGATGGGCGCTCCGGGAGTGCACTATTGGGGAAAAGGCCTGAAGAGAGATTTTCCAAGTTGCCGACGATTCGCCCCGCGCTCCAGCGCGTCATTTCGGCGGTGAGGCCGTTTCTCAGCCAAGTGGATTATTTCCTAGTAGTCCACTTTCCATGGGCTAATTAGGGCAGCAATTTACTTGACTCGCCCATAGAAGGCGAGTACTATGCGATTGAGCACGTTGCGAAAACTGCCTCGGTTAGTTCTGGGGATTGGCGCAACATCAGATTTGGAATGTTCACCGCAGCCTTC
>JAKAWG010000043.1 GCA_021817045.1 Acidobacteriota bacterium | reverse complement strand
GCCCAGGCTTCCAACTGTCGTCTTTGAGCATCGTCGAGCACAAGAGCAGGGGCGCGTGTGAACATGCGCCCATTAAATCACAATCTCGTCCTATTGTAAATAATTACGTGGGACGGGACACTAGCTTCCGGCCCGGGAAAGCGGGAGCAAGCTCCCGCACTCCATATCCACCCGACTTTGGCGTGGTGACGAAGCGGCGGATTGGTTCGGTTCTAAACGTAAGGTGTTACACTAAACGTGCCAAATCAACTTTGGGAGGTCGCGATGGATTTGCGAGGAAAGAAAGTAGCGGTTCTGGTGGCAGACCAGTACCAGGAATTGGAAGTATGGTATCCGCTGCTGCGTTTCCGTGAAGACGGCGCCCAGACCGAAGCGGTGGGAGCCGAAGCCGGCAAGACATATGCCAGCAAGAAGGGCTACCCCGTGGTTGCCGACCGCTCGATTGGCGACGTACACGCGGCGGACTACGACGCGGTAGTTATTCCGGGCGGTTGGGCTCCAGACACCTTGCGCCAGGACCAGCGTGTCCTCAATTTCGTGCGGGAGATGAACCAGGCGGGAAAAGTGGTGGCAGCCATCTGCCACGCCGGCTGGGTGCTGGCTTCCGCCGATATTGTCCGCGGGCGCAAAGCTACCTGCTTCCGAGCCGTGAAGGACGATTTGATTCACGCCGGGGCGAACTACGCGGATAGTGAGGTGGTTGTGGAAGGCAACCTCATCACTTCGCGTGTGCCGACGGACTTGCCCGCCTTTTGCCGGGAGATTTCGCGCGCCCTGGCCGCGCAGCCAGCCGCCCGCAAGGTGGCAAAAGGTTGAGTTCACTCCAAAGTGGTGGCTTCGCGGTATGATATACACGTATAGCACGGCGCGGAGTTTCTATCATGTTGGCTGTCCGCTTGCCCCCTGACATCGAAAAGCGCCTTGAGAGACTTGCGCGCCAGACTGGCCGGACGAAGACTTTTTATGCTCGTGAAGCCATCCTCCGCTATCTGGAGGAGTTGGAGGACGCCTATATAGCCTTAGACCGGTTAGAAAACCCAGCCAGGCGTGGGACGCTGGAAGAACTCGAAAGGGGTCGTGACCTGGAAGGTTGAGTGGGACGACCGCGCACGCCGTGAATTGCGGAAGCTTGACCCCGAGGTTCAGCGTGAGGTCTTACGTTATCTGAGGCAGGGTATCGCGGTAAATGATGAGCCCCGTCGTTTCGGCAAGTCTCTCAGTAGCGAGATGAGCGGTCTTTGGCGTTATCGGATCGGAGCGTACCGCTTCGTCTGCCGGATTGAAGATGACCACAGTGTCGTTCTGGTGCTGCGAGTGGCACACCGCAAGGAGGTATATCGGTGAGATTGGTTCAGAAGTTAAAAGGAGCTTCCATGAGAAGACGCGTTCCTGCTATCACGCTTGTGCTCCTTAGCCTGGTGGCCTCGTTTGTGCCGTTTCGGGCCAGTGCCCGGCAAGCGAAAAAAGGGCGCCTGCTCTTCTTCACGTTGTCGGCCGGATTCAAGCACGCGAGCATCCCGACGGCCGAGCAGGTGGTCAAGCAGATCGGTGAAAAGTCCGGCGACTTTGACACAACAGTCACGCAAGATGTTTCCGTCTTCACTCCCCAAAACCTAAAGCATTACAACGTCGTGATGTTCTACACCACCGGCGAGCTGCCGATGACTGACACCGAAAAGGCGGCATTTTTGAACTTCATCCGTTCCGGCCATGGCTTTGTGGGCACGCACAGCGCCACCGACACGTTTTACGAGTGGGAGCCTTACCTCGAGGTCATCGGCGCTTACTTCAACGACCATCCCTGGCACCAAGAGGTGACGGTGGATGTCGCCGACCCGGCAAGCCCGATCGTGAGTTTTCTTGGAAAATCCTTTCGTATCGACGACGAGATTTACCAAATCGCCGACTTCCAGTGGCGCACGTCGCGCGTGCTGCTCAAGCTCGATCCCTCTTCAGTTGACTTGAAGCGGCCGAATGTCCATTACCGCTTTTACGGCTGGCCCATCGCCTGGACGCGGCACTACGGCAAAGGACGCGTTTTCTCCTGTACGCTTGGGCACGAAGACTCCACCTGGCACGATCCTCGCTTTCAGAAGCTGATGCTGAACGGCATCGAATGGACGATGGGGCGGCTGAAGTAGGCAGCGCACAGAAGTGGAAATCGCCCTCTCGCGGTGGGAAAAGCGTTATTCCGCGAAATGCCAAGGCCGGCTTGCGCGTAACCTATAACCCAAAGAATGCGTTCGCAAGGTAGCCGATACCCAGCACGAGAAGCAGCAAATCGGCCGCGAGCGTAAGGCGCCGGGTGAAGCTCCGATGCAGTTTCGCGCCCCAGGCGAGCAACCACACGCAGAACACGGCTGCACCGTAATAACCAAAAAGTCCACCGGCAAAAAATGGGGCCACGCGCAAGTATCCGATGCGTCGTCCTTCGGCCAGGATGGGTCCGGCCAGAGTCATCCAATAGATCCAGGTGCCGGGCGCGCTCAACTCGGCCAGCGACGCAGCGATGACGCTCACGGGACTTGGGTTGGCCGAACGCTCATGCGGGTTGCCACGGTTGCGCCGCAAGGCGTTGAGCGAAATGCCACTCATCACCAGCAGCAGAGTGCCACCCGCAATGGCAGCAACGCGAGCGACATTGTGGGGAACGTAGCTATAGAAAAATAGTGTGAGAATGAGCAACGCCGTATCAATTAGAAGTGGCGGGCCGATCAGTATCAGCAGCGCGCGCCTCCAGCGGTGAAGCGAGACTTGGACCGTGGAAATGAGATGGAGCGGGCTTGGGATGAGACCACCCACCATCCCCAAGCCTGCTCCCAGCAGTAGTAACTTCATGGGCCTCCCGGTGCGCGATCTTGATGGGCGCAAGTCTACCAGCTTATCAAATCGGCGAGACGACGGTTCGCGGATCAGGGTTCGAAACGCGATAAATGCTGAGCTGCGAATCTCCGTGACGCAGCAGGCGGGAACGAATGAGAAGCCCGTATTGGTCTTCAAGGCGGCAATGGCGCGAGTGCTCGGCCAACAGGTAAGCAGCGGGCGCAAGGATGCCGGAGCGGGAACAGGCGCGCAATGTGAAGTGATACTCGCCGATCTCGGCGTAAGGCGGATCGAGAAAAATGAAATCAAACTTCTCGCCTTCGCTCGCCAAGCGGCCGATGGCCGTCTCCGTGGTTGAAACAATAACTCGGAAACCTGATCGGATTTCGAGCGCAGCAAGGTTCTGGCGGATCACCTCGGCGGCCGGCCGATGGTGTTCGACGAACACCACGCGGTCGGCGTCCCGGCTGAGAGCTTCCAGGCCCACCGCGCCGCTGCCGGCATAAAGATCAAGAAAGCTTGCGCCGCGAATCCGCTCGCCGATCACGTCGAAGATGGTCTCGCGCACTTGGTCGGAGGTGGGACGCAGCGCGCCGCCGCTCAGCGTCTTCAGTCGCCGCCCGCGATAGCTTCCGGAAACAATCCGCATGGATTTGACCTCACCCCACCTGCGCCAAGCCGTAACGGTGCTTCCATCCGCTACGCAGCGCGCGGGTGAAAGCGGCCAACTCCTCCTGCGAGGCAGGCCGCTCGACGAATTCATCCGCCTCGCGCTTGGCCCATTCGAGAATTTCCTGATCGCGTAGAAGGTTAGCGATGCGGAAGGCGGGCAGTCCCCACTGGTGGGTGCCGAGGAATTCTCCGGGCCCGCGCAGTTTCAAATCGATCTCGGCGATTCGAAACCCGTCCTGCGCTTCCACGAGCGTCCGCAGGCGCTCGTCGGCAACCTCGCTGCGGGAGTCGCCCGCCACGAGCAGGCAGAAGGATTTGCCCGGCCCGCGGCCGATACGCCCGCGCAATTGGTGTAACTGCGCCAGGCCAAAGCGCTCGGCGTGTTCGACCAGCATCACCGTGGCGTTCGGCACGTCCACGCCAACTTCGATGACGGTGGTCGAGACCAGCACTTGAATCTCGCCCGCCTTGAAACGCTGCATCACGCTCTCTTTTTCGTCGCGCGGCAAGCGGCCGTGCAGCAGGCCAACACGAAACTCAGGAAACACGTCGCGCGAGATTTGCTCGAACATGCGGACGGCAGGGCGGAGGTCCAGCTTGACCGATTCTTCCACAAGAGGGTAAACGACGTACGCCTGCTCGCCGCCGCGGACTTTTCCTCGCACAAATTCAAACGCCTGCTTGCGGTCGCGTTCGGCAAAGATACGCGTCGTCACGGGCGAACGATTGGGTGGCATTTCATCGATCACCGAAAAATCAAGATCGCCGTAAAGCGCCAGCGCGTAGGTGCGCGGGATGGGCGTAGCGGTCATCACCAGCAGGTGCGGGGCACTGGCTTTGCGCGTGAGCTTGTACCGCTGTAAGACGCCGAAGCGATGCTGCTCATCAACAATCACCAGCGCGAGGCGGGCAAACTCTACGTCCGGCTCGATCAAGGCGTGCGTCCCCAGCGCCAGGTGTACCGTCCCAGACGCCAGCCCTTCCTTGAGCTTTTCCTTTTCCCGCGCTTTGCGTCCGCCCGACAACAGGCCGATGTTATAGCCGAGCGGCTCAAGAACCCGCTTGCAATAGAGGTAGTGTTGGGTGGCAAGAATTTCCGTGGGCGCCATGACAGCCGCTTGGTACCCGTTTTCGATGGCGACCACGGCGGCCTGAAGTGCCACGATAGTCTTGCCCGAGCCAACGTCACCTTGGAGAAGACGACTCATGGGATGGGGCGAAGTCATGTCCGCCACGATCTCCTTCAGGACGCGCTTCTGTGCCCCCGTCGGATGGAACGGCAGGATCCGCTTCACCGCCTGGCGAACTTCATCGCTAATCCGAAGTTCAATGCCGGGCAGCCATTTCATGCGGCGACGCTTCAGCGCCAGGGCGACCGCCACGTTGAAGAACTCCTCGAAGATCAGTCTCACCTGCGCGGAGGCTTGGAAACGCTCCAGCACTTCGATGGGTTGGCCGGCGTCAGGAAAATGCACCTGCCGCAAAGCTTGCGCGCGAGCCGGAAATTTATTCTTTTTGAGAATCGAGGATGGGAGGGATTCGGGGATGTCACCGTCGGAGGCGGCAAGGGCGTTCCACACTAAGCGCCGGAGGACCGCGGGTGTGAGGTTGCCAATGGCTTCGTAGATCGGCGCGACGCGGCCGACCTCGAGCGAGTCCTTCGCGCTCTCGCCCGAAGCCGAGAGAAGCTCGAATTTCGGCTGCACCATCACCAGGTTACCGTTGCCGTAGCGGTCGCGCTCAACCTTTCCATAAACCAACACCCTCTGACCGGACCGGAAGACTCGGTTCTTTTCCAGGTAGGCAGCATTAAACCATCGGCAGCGAATCAGCCCGCCGGGCGCGCCGGCACTCACGTCCACCGCGGCGAGATCGTAGATGTATAGACCGGACCGAGTTCGCACCGGCCCGCAGGAAATGACTTTCACTAAAACCGTGATCGCCTGGCCGGGAACGAGATCTCGAACCCGGCCCAGCCGTGTACGGTCCTCGTAGCGGAATGGAGTATAGTAAAGCAGGTCGCCGACCGTGTGGATGGAACGGGAAGCGAGCGTTTGCGCTCGGGCGGGCCCGACACTCTTCAGGTACTGGACTTCCGTCTCAAGCGACAATGGAGTAAGGGGCATGGCGACGCTGCGTCTATAGTATAGTAGAACGGCGCGAGCGTTCGGATGCCCGAGACGCCCGCGGAAAACCGCACCGCTCAAACCGTTAATGCGTTCAAAATATCGTCGCTGGATCAAATATCTCGCCGCAGTCATCCTTGGCAACATTCTCTATATCCGCCTCTCGCCCTGGCTTCCACCCGGCGCGCGTCATCGCCGGCTGATCGACTGGGGGACCTTCGTCGATCTCTGGTTTTGCGTGGCGACTTACGGCGTCATCGAGCTGGCCAGCACGATCATCGTGCGAAACCGGAGACGCGAATAGCACCGCAACGGCCGCAATGGCGTTCTTGGACTGGCATGGCGCTTTACAGGGGAGGCGCGAAACAAGTAAACTAAACAATCTGCTGCCTGGTGCGATTGGCAGTGTAGGGTTATAGTCCGCGCGCAGGGAGTTGCGCCGGCTCTCAGCAACCAGGCCCCTCGTCCAATTGATGACTAATTCCATTTTTCAATCCGATCCTGCTCCCGCAGAGCGCAAGCTTTGGAAGCGCGTCTCGGGCAAGGCGGCGGATTACTGGATGCTGACTAAGCCGGAGGTCAACGCGCTGGTTGTGGCCAGCACCCTCGTCGGCTTCTATCTTGGCTCGCAAGGACCGCTGCGCGTCGGAGTGCTCCTCAGCGCTCTCTTTGGTACGTTTCTGGTGGCGAGCGGCACGGCCACGCTCAACGAAGTGGTAGAACGGGAATACGACGCGCGCATGAAGCGCACAGCGTCCCGTCCCATCCCGGCCGGCAGGCTGAGCGCCCGCGAAGGGTTGAATTTCGGGCTGCTGCTGTCGGCAGCGGGTGGCCTGACGCTCGCCTGGGCGGTGAACGCATTGGCCAGCTTCCTGGCCATCGTAACGCTCCTCTCCTACCTGCTCATCTACACTCCGCTCAAGAGGAAGACGCCACTGTGTACGATGGTTGGAGCGCTGCCGGGCGCCATGCCGCCGCTCATTGGCTGGGCGGCCGCACGCGGCAGCTTGTCGTTTGAAGCCTGGATTCTTTACATCCTCCTGTTCTTCTGGCAGTTTCCGCATTTTACAGCTATCGCGTGGCTCTATCGGCACGATTATCGGCGCGCAGGTTACTTGATGCTGCCGCCGGCCGACAACGAGGGCCGCTTCATGGCCACGCAGGTTGCCGGCTTTTCCTTGCTTTTGATCCCGGTCAGTATCATCCCGGCTCTGGCGGGCCACGCCGGAGCGTTGTATGTGGCGGGAGCAGTCGTGCTGGGAGCAATGTTTTTTTATCACGGAGCACGCCTCGCCATTGTTCGCAGCGCTCCACTGGCGCGCCGCGTCCTGCTAGCATCAATCATCTACCTGCCATTGATTTACAGCTTGATGATTGTCGACAGGATGATAGCTTAGCGCCGGGCTGCGCCGGGGCCGCAGCTATCCCTCACAGGAGAGGGGCAACCCTTGGCGATTCCTCTCTCGGATTTTCCCACCATCGAAGCCTTCCTGAACGGAACGAGCGGTGTACTCCTCGCGTGCGGTTACTTCTCGATCCGGCGCAAAAACGTGAGCGTGCACCGAGCGTTCATGCTGTCCGCGTTTGGGACGTCGTGCGCCTTTTTGTGCTTCTATCTCTGGGATCATTTTCACGCCGGCATCAAGTACTTTCCCGGCACAGGCGCGATTCGCACCTTTTACCTCGGCCTGCTCGGCACGCACAGTGTGCTGGCCGCAGTCATCGTCCCGCTCGTGCTCATCACGCTCTATCGCGCATTGCGAAGCCGCTTTCCACAGCATCGAAAGATCGCCCGCTGGACTTTCCCGATCTGGATGTACGTTTCGATCACAGGGGTCATGGTTTACTGGATGCTTTACCACGTTAATTTTCCGCGTTAAAAACCTGTGTTATGGGTCGGTTGCGAGCTGGGCTGCAAGCTCCAAGGCGCGGATAAAGCTGCGCGTAAAGGCGACGCCCGTTCCTGCAATGTCGAAAGCCGTGCCGTGATCCACCGATGTCCGCACGATGGGTAAGCCTAGGGTGACGTTGACGCCACCCTCAAAATCGAGCAGCTTCAGTGGAACGTGTCCCTGATCGTGATACATGCACACGACGGCGTCGTATTGTTTTCCGCGCGCGGCGAGGTAGAAGAGCGTATCCGGAGGAAACGGCCCTTCCACCGGCAGTCCCCGGCTTCGCGCCCACTCCACCGCCGGACGAATCTCCTTAATCTCTTCGTCGCCAAACAAGCCGTTTTCGCCCGCGTGCGGATTGAGGCCGGCCACGGCCACGCGTCTACCCCTGCGAAGGCGCTCCAGGGCTTCGCAGGTGAGGCGGATGATGGTGGCAATACGGTCCTTCTTGGCTTGCCGGATCGCCTCGGCGAGGGAGACGTGAGTGCTAACGTGGCTCGCGATCAGTTCGTCCGAGACCAGCATGATGGTCACGTCCGGGGCGTCGCACAATTCGCCCACGAGCTCCGTGTGCCCCGAAAAGTGCGGATCGGTGAGCTGGGTTGCTTCCTTGTTTATGGGCAAAGTGACGACGGCGGCTATTTCGGCGCGAAGCGCAGCGCGGGTTGCGGTGACGACGTACTCACGGGCTGCGCGGCCGGATTGGCGGCTTAACTTTCCGGGGGTCACGTCTTGACGCCGCAACGCACCAAGATCGATGACGTTCAGCGCTCCTTCTTCGAATTCCGCCGGCGTCTGCAGCTTACGAAAGGTGACGCCGTAATTCAGCGCGTTGTTGTAATACTCAAGCGCTTCGAGATCGCCGTAGACGACGATGGGGTGACGGATTTCTCCTTGTCGAAACGCCTTCAGAATGATTTCCGGCCCCACGCCACTCGAGTCGCCCATCGTTACGCCGTATATTTTCTGGTTCACGACTGTCTCCGCCTTAAGATTCGCCGCATACTGAGGATCGCGCCCGGCAGGCCAAATCCGCCCGCCTTGCTCACCCAAACAAGTTGTCGATTGCGCGCGGGCACGGCCGCCGCGAGGCGTTCTCGGCTGATCGTCGCAAGCGGGACGCCCTCCATCACTTCGCCGACAGGACGGAGGTGTGGATCTCCAAGCGCTCGCAGAATGGTGGAGGCCGTGTCGCCACCAAACACGATCAGCGCGTCAAAAGGTGCCCGCCGCAGTATATTCAAGACGTCCTTCGCCTGCTGGCGCGCGAATTTCGACCCTCTCGTACTGCTGCTTGACTTCAGGATAAACCAGGTGGAAGGACGTGAAGGGACTGCGGCTGATTCGAGCGCTTGAATTCCACGTTGCTCGGCTTGCTGGAGTTGGGCGAGCGAAGCCGGATGCCGGCTGCCGCTGACGATGAGCGCGCTTCGGACGGGAGGAAGCGAACCGCCGTTTCCGTGCGGCGGGCTATCGAGCCGCGCCAGTTGGTGAAGAAAGGCGGCGGGGCCGGCCGCCAGCGCAAATGCGCTCGATGAGGCAAAGAACCGCGCGACCTTTCGCACATCCGCAGCCGATTCTCCATCGCACACACAAACGCCCGGCTCATCCGGCACCACAAGAGTTTCGGGCTTAACGGAAACAACTCGCATTCGCCGAGTCTTGCCCAGCAGCGTCGGGATGTGACTTTCAGCGACGGGATTGAGGTTGTCCACTCCAAATGCCGTGCATGCGACAGGCACGCCGGCCACGCGAAGCACGCCGCCGGACACCGTCCGCCCCATGCGTGGATAGGTGGGAACGTAGAGAACGCTCGAGCCCGGCCAGGCGCTCATTAGCCCTTCGAACTCGCTCGCAATGTTTCCTCGCAGCGTCGAATCCGTCTTTTTGTAAATTCGGTTAAAGCCTAAAGAAGGCGCGGCGGAAGCCAGTTTGCGAATTGTGCGCCTGGCCGCTCCGGCACTTACGTGGCGGGTTTCCGTATCAATCACGAGGACCGTGGGTACATGCCTCGCTTCCAATCCTTTCAGCTTGTGCCGCATCATGACTAATGCCCGCACGCCTTGCGCCGCGAACTTTGCGCCTGCTTCCAAAGCGCCCGTCAAATCGTCGGCCAGCACCAAAAATCCGGCCTTCGGTTTGGAACTGCGTTCCAGAGCGGCAGAGCGGCGTGACTTAATCAAGTCAGACATACGCGAATGGCAACCGGGAACATTATAAGCGCGAGGGGATGACTGACTTTACGGGTGTCTCTCAAGCTTTAACACAGAGAAGATGTCTGTGACCTCCGTGTTGATACTTTTTCGGGCACCGGGCGTGATGGACATCACGCAACGCAGACCGCAGATTTCAGAAAAATGCTCCATGGCGGCAAAGGCCGCTAAATAGCAAATTTTCGACGAACAATTTCGCATCTTTCGCCCGATTTTCTATCTAACCGATTTGTTTTCTATCATTTCGACTTTTACCAACAATCTGTTCAGACTTGGCCTTTAGAATCAGTTGGATACGCGACCTACAGGGGTTTGTTGGTAATTGTTCGTTATAGTTATCCTTTGTTTTCAATGAGCTAGATGGAGTTTGTTCGTCAATAAACAATCTTTTACGATGGCTACGAAGCTTCGAGACCAGCGAGAAGCTGAGCCATGGCTGGCGGAGGCTGGCCGGTCTTCCAGGTTTGAGGCCGCCGTTCATGGGGAAAAGTCTTTATCGAGGGGGGACGCGCCCGAGCATTCGCGACTGGCGAGGGCAAGCATATTAATCTAGGCTAGTATTCTGGGTTTGGCCATGAACGTCAAGGGCATTTTCAGCGCTTCAGTATCTTGGGGAGGCGGCTTCCGCCGACGAGCCACTCGGGCCCGAAGATTGTGCCTTGAGCCAATTCGCACCCACGCTACCGAACCGATAGATTTCGGACACGGCTTATATTAGAAAAAGGGGTAGCTCTGACAAGGGGATAACGTTTCGCGCGAGCAGAAGGAGCTTTATGCTTCAAGGGAAGGTCGCCCTTGTGACGGGCGCAGGATCGGGCATCGGCAAGGCCATTGCCGCCGCCTTTAGCAAGCACGGCGCTTTCACGTTCGTGCTGGACCAGAACGCGGAATCAGCCGAGGGCGTGGCGAAGGAGATCGAGCAGGGAGGCTGCCACGCGGCGGCCCTGCACGCGGACGTGGCCTCCACCGAGCAAATCTCAAAAGCTTTTGACCAAGTTCGCCGGCGCACGCCGAAGCTGGACATCCTGGTGAACAACGCCGGAATTTACGTGAACCAAAACGCCCTGACCTTGAAAGAGGCGGACTGGGAGCGCTGCATGAACGTCGACCTCAAAGGGGCGTGGCTTTGCGCGAAGCACGCTTTGCCCATGATGGCTGCGGCCGGCGGAGGATCGGTCATCAACATCGCCTCCACGCACGCGATTCGCGCACAAGGGAATGCTTTTCCATACGGAGTGGCGAAGTCGGGCCTGCTGGCGCTTACGAAGAGTCTGGCGGTCGATTTCGGGAAAGACGGAATTCGCGTGAACTCCATCTCGCCGGGACTCGTCCAGACGCCCCTGACCACAGACTACTTCGCGCGGAACCCTGCCTTGTCGATGGAAAAACTTGCCGCTCTCCAGCCGCTTCCCGTGAAGATCTACGGCGAAGACATCGCCAACGCGGCCCTCTTTTTGGCTTCAGAGATGGCGCGCTGCATCACCGGCGTGAACCTGATTGTTGATGGCGGCCGAATGGCCTTCTCCGGCTTTCGTCACGACAAGTAGCGAGGTCCCTGTGGAGTCGATCGAACCGCGGCTGACGAAGGCCCTCCGCCTGGGCGTCGTCCAGGCCGAGGCTCGCTCGTTTCGCCTGCCCTTCGTCCCGTGCCTGCTTCGCGCGAAGCGGCCTTGCGGCGCCATCGCGGCACCCACCGTGGCAGAGCTTCTGAGAAAATGGGAGAGGCGGAAAGTGTAGTCCCTTTATGTTATGGAGTGCGGCGGCTTGCCGCCGCTTTGCGCCAGCGAGCTTGCTCGCGGCGATGAACATTGCACGGCCAGCAAGCTGGCCTTACTGAAGGCGGCAGCAAGCTGCCGCACTCCAGACGGCGCCGCGCCTGGTTATTCTTGCGTTTCGGCAAGGCTTGAAATATGCAGCTTGAATGCTCGCTGCCATTCGATCCCGTCGCGCCATCGGATTTTGAGATTGTCCCGGCCAAACCCGCAGTCTTTGCCATCTTTCCGGATGAGCCTACTTCCCAACCCTATCTTAGCCGCACGCAGGACCTTCGCCGCCGGCTGAAGCGGCTACTCGGCTCACCGGAGGCGGTATCCCGGCGGCTCAATCTGCGTGAAGTGGCGAGGCGCATCGAATTCCAGTGTGTCGGCTCGGCGTTTGAGGCGCAATGGCTTTTATATCTTCTTAACCGCTTCTACAATCCGCGTCACTTTCGGCGCCGGCTACGGCTGAGAATGCCTGCGCTCGTCAAGCTGAATCTGGCCAATCGTTTTCCTCGCTGCCTGTTCACGCAGCGAATGCGCCTGGACGGCTCTCGCTATTATGGTCCGTTTCCATCGCGCGCCGCCGCAGAGCGCTTTATGGGTGAATTTCTGGACCTTTTCAAAATCCGCCGGTGCTCGCCGGACCTCGACCCGGACCCCGCACATCCCGGCTGCATTTACTCGCAGATGCACATGTGCCTCGCGCCGTGCTTCAAAGGATGTACGGATGAAGAATATCAGCAGGAAGTCGCGCGAGTGGTGAGCTTTCTGGATTCGGACGGAGAGATATTCCTCAAGGAGCTCGAGGCCGAGCGTGACGCAGCCTCCGAGCGGCTCGACTTCGAGCACGCGGCCGGAACGCACCGAAGAGTTGAGAAGGCGCGGCAAGCGCTGCGGCAAAGGCCGTCGCTCGTTCGAGAGATTTCCAGCCTGCACGCCGTCCTGGTTCTTCCCGGCGCCGCGCCCAAGAGCGTCACCTTTTTCCTTGTCACGGGCGGCGAGTTGCGCGGTCCGGCGCGCCTTGCGCTTGAAGAAAATGTTTCCGCCCCGGTCTCCCTCGACCAGCAATTCCAGCACGCGCTCTCCTCACTCACTGCGGACGACGCCGCGCGATCCGCGCGCCTGCCCCCCTGGGAGCATCTGAGCGTGCTGGCGCGGTGGCATTACAGCAGCTTCCGCGCCGGCGAGCTCGTGATGCTGCCGGAAAGCAAAGAGATCCCGCATGCCCGGCTCATCAGGCTGTGTCGCAAGATCCTTGCCGGTTCTGTCAATGAAAGGCCGCCGGAGCCGCAAGTGCCCCAACTATAAGTTGACCCTCCTCGCATCGCGCACTAGAATCGGTGTCCGGCGCGGACGGCAGGATGCGCAGACGCAATCCGGAACGGCCGCAGAAAAGGAACGGTGTCATGGCGAAAGGCTTTTCACGTAGAAACTTCATCAAGACAGCAGCTCTTGGCGGGGCCGCCGCCGCGGCCTGGCCCGGCGTCGCGCGACTCGCCCAAGCCGTGCAGCCACCGTTCCCCGGCAAATTTCAGACAACCCCGGATTCGCTTTCGCGATACGTTACCCCGGATTGGTTTCGCGATGCGAAGTTCGGCATATTCCTGCACTGGGGCATTTTCTCCGTTCCCGCGCACGACAGCGAGTGGTATCCGCACTACATGTACGACCGGAAGAGCCCCGTTTTCGACTGGCACCTCCAGCATTGGGGCCCGCAGTCGATGTTCGGGTACAAGGATTTTATTCCCTTGTTTCGCGGCGAGCGCTGGAAGCCGGAGGAATGGGCGGACCTGTTCAGGAAGGCGGGCGCCAAATACATTGTGCCTGTCGGCGAGCACCACGACGGCTTCCCAATGTATGATTCGCACCTCACGGAGTGGACCACGGTGAGGATGGGACCGCGCCGCGACGTGGTCGGCGAGCTCGGCCGCGAAGTGCGCAACCAGGGGCTTAAGCTCGGCGTCTCCTCGCACCGCGCCAACGACTGGTTCTATTACATCTTCGAGCCCGATTTTGATAATACCAATCCTCGCTATTCCGGCCTCTATGGGAAAGTTCATCCTCCCCATAAACCTGCGTCGCAGGGCTTTTTGGAGGACTGGTATTCCCGCTGTGCGGAGATTGTCGATCTTTACCGGCCGGACCTCTTCTATTTTGACTGGAAAATGAATAATCCCGAGTTCAAGCCGTACCGCATGCAATGGCTCGCTTATTTCTACAACATGGCAAATCATTGGAACCAGGAGGTGGTCTGCACGTATAAGCTGACCGCTTACCCCGAGCATGCAGCGGTGCTCGATCTCGAGCGCGGTATCGAGAGCGGCATCCGCGAACTTCCCTGGCAGACCGATACTTCGGTCAGTTGGAAGTCGTGGGGGTACATCGAGGACGATCAATACAAACAGCCGCAGGAAATCATTCACGAATTCGTCGATATCGTCAGCAAGAACGGAAACCTGCTGCTCAACGTGGGCCCAAAATCCGACGGTACAATCCCCGAGCCGGCGGTCGCCATTTTTCACAACATCGGGCGGTGGATGGACGTAAACGGCGACGCCATCTTCGGAAGCCGTCCCTGGAAGGTTTACGGGGAAGGTCCCGCGACGCTTGCCGCCGGCTCATTCGGCGAAAAGAAGATGAAAAATCTCAAGTTCACGCCGCAAGACATCCGCTTTACAACGCGTGAAGGCTCGATCTACGCCATTCTCCTAGCTTGGGCTGAGCACGAAGCCAGGATTCGTTCGCTCGGCTCGCACTCTCCGAATGCGCCGGGCAGAATCGCCCATGTCAGCCTGCTTGGCCATCACGGAAAGTTGAAGTGGCATCAGGAACCGGACGCCCTGGTTATCCACACCCCGCCCAAGCCGCCTGGTGATTACGCTTTCGTGTTCAGGATCACCACGTAGCCCCTCGAACAACGGACCTGCGGTGAGCCCGGTGCAACTCCGAACCGGCGATGCAGCGCGGTTCGTAAACCTGAGGGCGATCTCTCCGGTATAATGCAGAAATTGCGCTCGTGTCCGGCCAAGAGGCCACCGGATCGGCGCGGGGGGAATAACCGGGCTGCAAAGGAGATCGAGAGTGAAGCTGGAAAGCCATTCGGAATCCGCCCTCCAGGAGAGGCCAATGGAGCTTCGCTACGACTGGACGCGCGAAGAAATTCGTTCCATATACAACTGTCCACTGCTGGACTTGGTGTTCGAAGCTCAGCGCGCTCACCGCCAGCGCCACACCTCGAGCGAAGTCCAGCTCTGCCGCCTGCTCTCTATCAAAACCGGTGGCTGTCCGGAAGATTGCGCGTATTGTCCGCAAAGCGCGCGTTATGACGCCGGCGTCTCCAATGGAGCCCTGTTAAGCCTTGAGGAAGTCCGGCAAGCGGCGGAGCGAGCCCGCGCGGAGGGCGCGACGCGCTTCTGCATGGGTGCCGCGTGGCGCGAAGCGCGCAACGGGCGCGACTTTGATCACGTGCTGGAAATGGTCCGAGCGGTGGCATCGCTCCGAATGGAGGTCTGTTGCACGCTGGGAATGCTTACCGACGACCAGGCGCGGCGGCTGGCGGAAGCCGGCCTCACGGCCTACAACCACAATCTCGACACTTCGCCCGAGTATTACGGCCGCATCATCACCACCCGGCGCTACGAAGACCGTCTGCGCACGCTTGAGCGCGTGCGACGCGCGGGGATCGCCGTCTGCTGCGGCGGCATCGTGGGGCTTGGGGAGTCCGACGAGGATCGCGTGGGTTTGCTCCATCAACTCGCTAGAATGAAACCGCACCCGGAAAGCGTACCCATTAACGTGCTGGTGCGCGTCAAAGGTACGCCACTCGGCGAAGCTGAAGAGCTTGATCCGCTCGCGCTGGTACGCACCATCGCTACTGCCCGGCTGCTGATGCCGGCCGCGCGGGTGCGTTTGAGCGCGGGCCGCCGCTCGCTGACACGCGAGACTGCCGCCCTCTGCTTCCTCGCCGGTGCCAACTCCATCTTCTTTGGTGAAAAGCTCCTCACCACGCCCAACCCCGCGCGCGACGAAGACGAAATGCTATTCCACGACCTCGGCCTGACGGAAACAAACCGTGCCTGACGGCAATCCTATCCTCGCCCGGCTTAAAGACGATCTCGCGACGCTCGAAGCCGGGTCGCAATTGCGGGAACTCGCGCACCCGGCGGGCATCGACCTCTGCTCGAACGATTACCTTGGGCTTTCTCGCGACCTTCGCCTTCGCCAAGCCGTCATCCGCGCGCTCAACGAGGGCGCGGCAATCGCCTCGACCGGCTCGCGGCTGCTTTCCGGCAACGCGCCGACGTGGGAAGAACTGGAGACCGAGTTCGCGAGGTTTGTCGGCGCAGAATCTGCCTTATTTTTCACCTCAGGGTACGCCGCCAACGTGGGTTTGCTCAGCGCGCTGCTTGGCCCGGGTGATTGCGTGTTTTCCGACAGCGCGAACCACGCCAGCCTCATTGATGGCATCCGCCTCTCGCGTGCCCGCAAGGTGATCTTTCCGCACCTTGACTTGAATTTTTTGGAAGCTCGGCTTCGGAGTGAAGACGCTGAGCCGGGACGGAAGTTCATCGTTGTCGAGAGTGTCTTCAGCATGGAAGGTGACCGAGCACCGCTCGAGGAGCTTGCGGCGCTCGCCGCTCGCTTTGGCGCGGAGCTGATTGTGGACGAAGCTCATGCCGTGGGAGTCTTCGGTCGCGAAGGGCGCGGCTTGCTGGACGAAGTTGGGCTTGCCGGCTGCGTGCTCGCTTCGGTTCATACCTGCGGCAAAGCGCTTGCGAGCATGGGAGCGTTTGTGGCTTGCCCGGAAACGCTTAAGCGGTTTCTCATCAACCGCGCGCGGACGTTTATCTTTTCAACCGCCCTGCCGCCTTACATGGCGTTTCAAATTCGCGCGGCGATTGGTCTGGTCCGTGAGGCGGACGACCGCCGCTGCCGCGTACTTGAGTTTGCCGTAACGCTTCGCAGACGCTTACAAGCAGCGGGCCTTGAGACGGGTCGCTCCGATTCGCCAATCGTTCCAGTGCTGCTGGGTTCGAACGAGGGCGCTCTTGCTGCGGCGCGAGCGCTGCGCGGTGCGGGCTTTGCCGTGCGTGCCATCCGCCCGCCGTCCGTTCCTCTCGGAACGGCGCGGCTGCGCCTCTCGCTCACTGCCACTCTGACGCAGCAGGATTGTGACCGGCTGGCGCGAGTGCTGCCCGAATGCTGCCGCGCGGACGTCCTCGACGGTGTTACCACTGACCGGGGTAGCGCCGGCCTTTCGGCCGGTATGCCGGGTGCCCGGCTGAAGCCCGGCGCTACGGCCCCGGGGCGCTGAGGATCGCGACATGATGGAGCGGCACCTATTCATCACCGGCACGGATACGAACGTCGGCAAAACGGTTCTCGCAGCACTGCTCACAGCGGCGTTGGACGCTATCTATTGGAAGCCGGTGCAAAGCGGTGCTGTTGAAGGGACTGACCGTGAGGCCGTAAAGCGGTGGGCCGAGGTGAGCGAAGAGGAAACCTTGCCTGAATGTTACTGCTTTGATCCTCCGGTTTCACCGCACCTGGCCGCGCGCCTGGTGGGCGCACGCATCGAGCTTGACCGCATTCGATTGCCGGTGGCAGCACGCGGCGCGCGCGTGATCGTCGAGGGCGCGGGTGGCCTGCTGGTGCCGCTGAACGACGAAAAAACCATGGTGGACCTGGTCGCCCAGCTTGGCTTTCCCGCGGTGGTGGCGGCGCGCGCGTCGCTTGGCACCATCAATCACACGTTGCTCACGGTGAGCGCTCTGCGGGCCGCAGGGCAGGAGCCGCTCGGCGTGGTGATGCTGGGACGTGAGAATCTTGAGAACCGCAAGGCCATTGAATGGTATGGTAGGGTCCCTGTGATCGGCCACGTTCCCTGGCTGCCCTCCATCAACCGCAACGCGCTCGTCAAAGTCTTTGAGAAAAGCTTCGAGAGGAGCTATTTCCTTTAACCTGCCTGCTTCGCGGCCAGCGGGCCAATCACCGGCAGCATAAAGCGCTCGTTGTTGTAAGCCTTGTACATGAGAAAGAGCCACAAGGCGAAAAATCCGATGCGGATCAAAACCCACACCGTGAACACGAGGTGCCACAAAATCCCAAGGCTGATTGCGAACAGGGTCGCCGAAAGGATCCCCCAGGCAATGGCAACGGCGATGTACGCCGCGCAAAAGAAAATCGACTGAAACGCATGGAACCGAACGAACCTGTCATTCTTGTAAGGCTCAACCACCAGAAAGATGATCCCGGTGATAAAACCGGCGATATAAGCCAGCAAGCCGGCGATGTTCGAAGACATCGCGCTGCTCCTGGCCCCAACGGCCGCCCCTTGCCCTGCCCCGCCCGAAGGGACCCCGGAGGGCGCTCCGCACGACCCGCAAAAAACCACACCTTCCTCCAATTTCGCACCGCACTTTGAACAGAACGCCATGGCCTTACCCTCCCTCGCTAATAGGCGCCACCTAACCTCTTCATTCGGCGCCCTTTGCTGTCGCGTCCGCAGCGCACACGTCAGCGCCTCAATGACGCGATGTCTTCCCGTTGTTCGAGAGTGCCTTCCTGAGAAGACGTGTAACGCGAAAGAGATGGGTTGTCAAGTACGGATTATGGCAATATGAAACTAACCGACCGATGGGGAGACACGATCACAACATATTTGAGATTCGTTCATAAATTCGATCGAACAGAAGGTCGAGCCGGATGAAGTTGAAATGCAGAATCGCCGCGGCGGGTCTGGTTTGCATTTTTGCTGTCTCGGCGAAGGTTTATGGCGCTGGAGGCTACTTCCGCGTGGAGCAGCGGTCAGGTGTATGGTGGTTTGTCACACCCTCCGGCCACCTGACGATTTCAATAGGCGTGGACACTGTCTCATACCATGGAGCTGAGATTCAGGGAACCACGATCTACCCTTACCTTGACCACGTCCGGAATTTTTATCCTACAAAGAATGCCTGGGCGGACGCCGAGATCGGCCGCCTCCGCTCCTGGGGATTCAACACCCTCGGAGCGTGGAGCGATCCGGCTCTGTGGACCCGCAAAATGCCCTACACAGTCCTCCTGAACATCGCGGCCCGCTCCGGGGCGAACTGGCGGAAGGGAATACCCGCGGACGTTTACACCCCTCGTTTCGAAACCACCGCCCGCCGGATTGCGGAGGAGGACTGCGCACCTCGCGCTCACGATCCGTACCTAGTCGGTTACTTCAGCGACAACGAGTTGCGTTGGGGACCCGATTGGCGCGGGAAGCAGAATATGCTGACGATGTACCTGAATTTGGGAGCGCATTCGCCCGGCAGACAGCACGCCGTCGAGTTCCTAAGGAAGCGATATTCGGGTCATATTCAGCGGCTGAACCAGGCCTGGGGCGTCCGTGCCGCCAGTTTTGCGGATGTTCCCTCTGCGAGCACGACTCCGGCCTTCCAGACCGACAATCTCGTTTTTCTGGGAATGGTGGCTCGGCGTTATTTCCGGGTTTGCGCTAGAGCCATCCACGCGGCCGATTCCAACCATCTCTATCTCGGAGCGAAATTTGCCGGCTCGCCGCCCGACTCCGTGCTGCGCGCTTTCCGTGCGGCGGATGTGATCTCGGTGGACACTTATAGCTTTGATCCGCGCCCAACGGTTGAGCATATTTATAAGGTGTCGCGCCGGCCCATCCTGGTAGCAGAATTTGCCTTCCGTGCTGAGGATTCCGGATTGCCGAATACGCGAGGCGCCGGGCCTAAAGTGCCCAATCAGGGCGCTCGCGCTCGCGCCTATAAGGACTTCGTCACACGGCTCGAAAGCCTTCCCCAAGCGGTCGGATTCCAGTGGTTTGAATGGTGTGATGAACCCAAACAGGGACGCTTCGACGGTGAGAACTCGAACTACGGGCTTGTGAACATCAAGGACCAGCCTTACACACGGTTCCTGACTGGAGTCACGGCTGCAAACCGTGAGGCCATTTCCGTCCACCGCAAGCTGATGAAATAGTCCATTGAACATCTGGCACCCTTACACCCACTCCACGCTTGATCCGGCGCCGATCCCGATTGTGCGCGCCGAGGGCATCTATCTCTATACGGCCGATGGGCGCCGGCTGATTGACGCCATCTCTTCCTGGTGGGTCACGCTGCACGGCCACGCCCATCCGAGGATCGCTGCGGCCATCGCAGAACAAGCGCAGCGCCTCGAACAGGTCATTTACGCCGGCTTCACGCACGAAAAGGCCGAAGAACTGGCGGCGGGGCTCGCCGAGGTGATTCCCGCCTCGCTCAGCCACCTGTTCTTTTCCGATGACGGCTCGACGGCGGTCGAGGTGGCGCTGAAGATGGCCGTGCAGTTCTGGCGCAACCGCGGCGAAGATCGGAAGGCTCGGCTGATTGCCCTGGAACACGCTTATCACGGCGACACGGTGGGTGCCATGTCGGTGGGTGACGATTCTGACTTTACGGCCGCCTTCGGCCACCTGCTCTTCCCGGTTGACCGGGTGCATTCGGCCACGTGCTTTCGCTGTCCGGTGGGGAAGACGCGGGCGACGTGCTCGGTTGAGTGCGCGGATAGCCTCGAAGCCCTGCTCGACCGGCGCGCGGGCGAGACCGCGGCGGTAATTGTCGAGCCGCTGCTGCAAGGCGCGGGCGGCATGATTGTGCATCCGCTGGAATTTCTACGTAAGATTCGTGATCTCACGCGGCGCTACGATGTGCTCCTTATCGCCGATGAAGTGCTCACAGGGTTCGGCCGGTGCGGCCGGATGTTCGCCTGCGATGTGGCCGAAATCGAGCCGGACCTTATGTGCCTCTCGAAAGGGCTTACGGGAGGATTTCTTCCTCTGGGCGCGACGCTTTGTACGGCGCGCGTCCACGAAGCGTTTTGCCGGCCGGACCGCCGCCACACTTTTTTCCACGGCCATTCTTACACGGCGAATCCGATTGCCTGCGCCGCCGCGCTTGCCAACCTGAAAATCTTCCGCGAAGAACCGGTCTTCGACCGCATCGCCGCCATCGCCCAGACGCACCAGGAGCGGCTGCCCCACTTTGCGACCCACCCCGCCGTCTTCGACGTCCGCACCATCGGAACCATCGCGGCCATCGAGTTGAAGGCCGACGACGCGGGTTATCTTTCGTCCCTGCGCCCGCACCTCTACGATTTCTTCATCTCGAAGGGAGTGCTGCTGCGTCCATTGGGAAACGTCGTATACGTGCTACCGCCCTACGCCATTAGGCTCGAGGAACTCGGGTACGTTTACGACGTCATCGAGGAAGCGCTCGCGGCGGTGGATCAACGAGTGTTTGCATAAAGAGTGGGTTGAACGGAACATTTCTGCCGGGTGCGAATGAGAACGCGGCCCGCGGTCAGAGGAGGTTATCGTGAGCGCTTCTGGTTTTCTCAATCACGGGTCCGCACCATCGCCAACCAAGGCAAAAGGCCACTCTCGTCGAATTGCCCGCAAATTCGTTACGAGCTGGCTGCTTGCGATGGCATCCATGCTAGCGACCATAGGACCGACTCCCGCCGAAGCGCAGCTTGGAGACCTGTTTCGAATCACGGGCGGCTCCTTCAGAGACCATGTGGAGTACCACAGAGTCAACCTGCCTCCAGGCAAAGAACTCGTGTTGGCGAATTTCCAGGGTCCGGGTAAGATCGTGTACTTTTATTTCACGGACGACGGGCACTTGCATCCAACTGATGAAACCGGCTTCATGTATCCTGGCTTAGTCCTCGAGGTTTTTTGGGATAACGCACCCGAACCCAGCATCCGCGTGCCGCTTTGGAGCTTCTTCGGTGCCTTTGGCCATCGGACTATCGACTATCAATCTCTTCCCATGCAGATCAACCATTACTGCTACATGAGTTATCTGCCCATGCCTTTTTCCAAGCGGGCCCGCTTCGTGCTGGTAAACGACGGCGACCGAGTGTATTCGCGTTCAGTCGCCTACGGCATCGACGACGAGAAAGATGCGGCTTTTGCCGGCGAAACGAGCCGCCTGCACGCCGCCTGGTACCGCTCGAATCCAACCCGCGACGGCCTCCATCAGTTACTCGAGGTAAGGGGCCGAGGACAGTATGTGGGTAACTTCCTTTACGTGAATACGAAGTACAAAGGATGGTGGGGAGAAGGAGACACGATCTTCTACGTGGACGGGAAGAAATGGACCCATACGCCGGGAACCGAGGACGAATACGGTTCCTGCTGGGGCTTTGACCATACTTACTCTTATGTGTACAGCGGTTATATTCTGATGGATGCTGGAATGAACCTGATGTACCGCTGGTACTTGGCCAATCCCATCCGGTTTCAGAAATCCTTGAGAGTCGAAATCCAAGACCAGCGCAACCAAAACCACCGGCAGGTTCCCAGCCACGATGATTACACCAGCGTGGCTTTTTGGTACCAGTCAGGCACCCACGCCGCCCCGGCGCTGCCCCCTTATGTGGAACGCGTGGCTCCCAACCGGAGTGCCGCCTATCCCCCACCCAGATAGGGGGCCCACCCGGCTCAGGAAGGAGCCATCCGAGCTTCCAAGAGGTTGATGAAAAATATGCGGAAGCGACCTGATGCCGCGACAGGAGCGTTCAGAAGACGGCGTCGCTCGTTTTTTCGGGCACGGGCCACAAAACGAAAACAGGGAACTCGTGACCGAGTTCCCTGTTTTCCCTACTGCCTTTTCTGCTCGCCGCGACGACGTCTGCAGGGCGCCGCCGACGGTACGCACCGCAAGAGCGGTGTGCGATTTACTTGTGTTTCCGCGGTGGACTTTGGCGTCCTACCGTCTCCACACCTTCTTTGTAACTCTTATCTCGACCAATTGCAAGCGAAATTTAGCGGGATTCAAATTCCGCCCTTTCGGGAACAGGATTCCTTTCATGAATGATCCGCGCTAAGGTTTTTCCCACTTGCCCGAGTCAGCCGAACGGAAAACCGCTTCAATCACAGACATGTTGCCGACCGAGTCCTCTAGGGAAACCGGGATTTCTCCCTTTCCGCGAATGGCTTTCGAAAAAGCGTCGCCTTGAAGCGTGTACTGGTCGCAAACTGGGAACGATTTTTCCGTCACACCTCCATTCGAACCTGCTTTTCCGTCGTCGATAAAGATCCGGCACGGGCGGTCATTGGGGGCATTGAATGGAATCTCAATCTCGATCCGTCCCTTGGTTCCCAGGAAGTGCATTTTCTGGTAATACGTTAGCTGAGTGCTGCAGGTGAAGATGGATTGGCCGGATGGAAACTCCAAAACGGCTGAAGTCAGGCTGTCAACCTGGAACGTGAGATCACGCTCCACCAAGCCCATTACGCGCAGGGGCTCTTCGCCAAACATATACCGGGAGACGTGAATCGGGTAACAGCCAATATCCATCAATGCTCCGCCGCCATATTCACGAACATTGCGGATATTGGAGGCATCCCGGTTGAAATAGCTGAAGTAGCCCACAATGGACCGCAACTTACCGATGCTTCCGGAACGGATCAACTCGCGCGCGAAAAGCCACTGCGGATGGACGCGCACCATAAACGCCTCGCCAATTTTCACTCCCGCCTGATCTCGAATGGTCAACAACCGCCGGGCTTCGTCCGCCGTCAAGCTGAGCGGTTTCTCGCACAGCACGTGTTTACCGGCTTTTGCTGCCTTGAGCGTCCAGGGGACGTGGAGATGATTGGGCAGCGGAATATAGACCGCGTCGATTTCGGGATCTGCCAAGAGCTCGTCATACGATCCGTAAGCTCTCGAGATGGAGAGCGCCCGAGCCGCGTCTTCAGCCTTCCGCCTGTCCCTCGAAGCAATGGCCACGACTTGTGTCCATTCGCCCTTTTGCATCGCTGGAATGACTTTTCGAACGGCGATTCGGGCTGTACTCAGCACGCCCCATTGGACTTTCTGAATCTGCACGATCCCTCCTTTCGACACGATCTGCTGGGCGAAAATATTCGCACGGTTGCGAATCCGTGCTCGATGTCAGCCTCTCAATTCATTCAGCAGTCGTATCCAGGCGGCCTTTTCCCGCCCGGCGTCAATGAGAGGTGCGCGCTGCGCGCAGTGAGATCGAAGTCGGGCAAGAAACGACCGATCCGTCTCCGCACGGCTGAGCAACCGGGCCAACCCGCCGGTGTCACCGACCCTGAAGTAGCCCGGATAGTTTTTTCCCAATATGCCAACAGAACCCGGAATTTTTGAGGCAAGGACGGGAGTGCGGTTAGCAATCGCTTCCGATAACGCGTTCGCGCCGCCCTCAAGCCTCGAAGAAAGGACGCACAGCGAGCTACGGGCAAGGATTTGTATTGCCTTCCAATGCGGCTGTTCTCCGAGCCACCGATAGCGCGGATTTCGTCTCATTTCCGCGCGGGCGAGGTCCTCAAACTCGGGAGTCATCGCCGCGCCGAGGTGCAAGATGCGAACGCGCGATGCCGCTGGAAGCCGTCGCGCCGCGAGTGCGGGCCGGAAGGGGTCCTTCACCGGCCGCAAATGGCCGATCACGCATACGTCGAAGCTCCCGTTTAGTCCGGCTTCGCGCCGCTGGTTTGAATTCCGGGGCGCGATGCAAGCTGACTGGTGAATCACGCTAGCCTTTTTGCGATGGGCAGGATGCAGTTCTTCGAGCGCCTTTGCTTGCAGAGTGACAAGGCGAGCGGCCAGTTCCAGAGACTTTTGCGCGTGGCGGCTGCGCGGCAAGTCGCGGTAGAGATCGGTCCCCGTCAAGGCAACCACAAGCGGTCGGTCAGGGTAGCGTTGGTGAAAATGGCGAATGGCAGGGTAACTGCGCCGCGCGTGCAGGGCAATCAACACATCGTAAGGCTCTCCCGCGTAGGATTGCGCCAGCGTGACGCGGTGGCCGCAAGCTCTCAAAATCCGCGTCCAACGGAGCGCGGTCATCCGGTTGCCGTAGTGCGTCCGGGGCGGTGCCGGAGTGACAATCCCTATCTTCATTGCCTCTCTATAATGAACAGGTGCGAAAACCCGCCCAAACGTCGCGCCGGTGAGGCTGATAGAAGTTGCGATAGTTGTTCCGGATCAACCCGGAACGGGTAGCCCAGCAGCCGCCGCGCAGCACTTTATGATCCCCAAACCAAGGTGCCGAATATTCCTTGTACGGGCCGGGAGAGAAGCCGGGATAGGGACCAAAATCAGTTCCCGACCACTCCCAAACGTTCCCGATCATCTGCCGGCATCCGAACGCGCTGTCGCCTGCGGGCAAAGCATCGGCTTCGACGCAGCTCATCGCCCGCCAATCAAGGTTGGCGCGGTCTGAAGTTGGAAGCTCGTCACCCCAAGGAAAGAGCCGCTTGCGGCTTGTAACGCCACCACGTAGTGCGGGCTCCGCGCTCGCTGCCATCTCCCACTCCGCCTCGGTCGGCAGGCGACGACCGGCCCAGCGGCAGTAAGCATCGGCTTCGTACCAGTTGACGTGAAGTACGGGCCGGCGTGCTTCCAGCGGAACCCATGCATCAAAGTCGCGGCGGGACCACCCACCGGAGCTCTCCTTTCGCCAGTAGACAGGGTGCTCGGCTTGAGTGCTTTCCCGCCATCGCCAGCCGTCCGCTATCCAAAAGTCCCTCCGCGTATAGCCTCCATCCTCAACGAACGCTGCGAACTGAGCCTGAGTCACCGCCCTGCGTGCGATACGAAAGGGCTTTACGTTGACCTCATGCGCCCACTGTTCATTGTCAAACACAAACGTTGTGCCCGGCGTGCTTCCTAGAAGGAAGATGCCGCCCGGAATCTGGGCGTCCGGCAACAGATCGACCGGCCGGCCCGCGCGCTTTTCTTCGATGGAACGGGCTTGCGCGCGCTGGCTGCCATCATTCTCCTTGCCAACGATGCTAAGTTTCGGCCGCGAATACCCGAGAGTCTGGCGCGTGTAGGTAATCGCTTCGGCGTGCATATACTCGTGAGAGAGCGCCAGGCGAAGGAAATAGCTCTCGTCATAACCGTTGATTTTCTCCGCCGGTCCGGACGAAAAAGCGAGTCGTTTCACGCTGCCAAGAATCTCTTGGATGTAATCAACCACCTCCGCTTTTGATGGAAGAGGCAAATCCCATCGGGTGTCGTGAGGGATGCGCGCGGAGTTGTAAAGGCGGTCCCCTTCAGCATTTGTCGGCGTCCGTCCCCGGAAATGACGCAGTATCCAGTATTCTTGAAACCATCCCACATGCCCGATTTCCCACCGGAGCGGGTTGACGATGTTGAGACGCGGCCCGATCATCTGCTCGTCACTCAGATCCGCAATCAACTCAAGAGTTCGGTCCCGGGCTTCCTGCAACGCGGCGCAAAGGTCCGCAATTGACTGTTTATTTAGCTGATTTGCCATGCTCGGGTGGATCCTTCCGTCTGAGTTGCCGGTACCGTGCAGATTTCTGTTTCGCCATTATGCCACACAGGAACTTCACCGAGGCTGCATACCAGGTAGAACCGCTCAAAAACTCGTAACGGCCGTCCGCTCATTTTTTGGGGTCCAGGCCAACCGCAAATCCGCCGTCTACCCGCAGAGAAGCTCCGGTGATATAGTCCGCATCGTCCGACGCGAGGAAGACGACGGCCTTGCCGATATCCTCCGGCGTCCCCAGCCGCTGCCAGGGAATTTTCTTCGCTCCTGCTTGTATTTCTTCCTCCGAGGCATACTTTCTTTCTCCGGGCGTGTCAATCCAGCCGGGCTGAATGATGTTCACGTTGATGCGATAGGAAGCCAACTCACTCGCCATGGTGAGGCCCAGATGAGTGATCGCCGCTTTGACCATGTTGTACGGCGCGCTGCGCGCAAAGGGAAATTGTGCGTGAAGAGAGCCAATCAGCACGATCTTGCCGCCCTTGCCCTGGGCAATCATCTGACGGGCCGCGAACTGGCAGGTGTGGAACACGCCAAATTGGCCCGTCGCCACAACGGTGCTCACCTCGGACCACTCAAACTCCGTGAACGGCTTACGGACCGAAACCGCCGCATTCGCAACGGCAATGTCCAACCTCCCAAAATGCTTAACGACGCCAGCCACCATCGCTTCCACTTCAGCACGGTCCGATACATCAGCGGTCCATGGCAAAGCCCGGCGACCCAGTTGGTTCAGCTCATCGAGTACAGGCTTCATTTCCGACTCCGGCACGACGTCGTTGACGAGCACATCCGCGCCTTCTTCGGCCAGACACCGCGCGACACCACGCCCGATCCCTCGCGCCGCGCCGGTCACGAGCGCCACCTTTCCTTTTAAGCGCTGCACTTGTGCCTCACCCTCGGTACGCATCGTTTGCCTCGATGATCAATTCGACTGCCACGCTGTCTGGAAGAAGCGCAGCCAGTTGCCGTGCATCACGCCGACGATATCTTCCTCGCCATATCCCCTGTGGCGAAGCAGATCGGGCAATTTTTGCAGGTCCGCAATGGTATCCAGGTCACAAGGACACTGTTCGGTCCCGTAGCCTCCATCCAGATCGCTTCCAATGGCCACGTGCCTGGCGTTGCCCGCAATCTGGCACACGTGGTCTATGTGATCGACAACTCTTTCCAGGGTGACCGCAGATCTGGGCGTGCTTGCCGCCACCCAGCCGGGATAAAGCATCCATGCATCGAACGCCGCGCCGATGACCGCGTCGCGCTGGATCAAGTACCTGATTTGATCGTCGGTGAGTTGACGGTCTCCAGGAACGAGTGCGCGACAGTTATGGTGACTGGCAAGAACAGGGCCTTTGAACAACTCCACAGCCTCCCAGAAGGCTTCATCCGCAAGATGAGTGACGTCAAGAATCGTTCCGACGTTCGCCATGGCTTTGAGAAGCTCGCGGCCCTGGGCGGTCAGCCCTCCCTGGATTCCCGTGCCATGAGCATACGCGCTCTTGCCATAATGCGCCAGACCGACCACACTCAGTCCCTCTTCCGCCCACGTTTCGAGTTGGCTTGGTGAGAGAATCGGATCCGCGCCTTCCATGCTCAGAATGAATCCGAGCGGCATCGAATTGTCATCATTTTGGCAAGATCGAATGTGGGCTTTCAGGGAACTCCAATTCGTCAGCATTTGGAGATGTCCGTGGTCTTCCATGATCCGATAGTATGCAAGCTGCCCCTGCGCCACAGAATAGGCTAGTTCCTGCGTTCGGAAGTCCAGCTTGTTGTCGCGGATTTCACCGGCGCGAGCGAGAAGAGTTGCCAGGGCAACAACGACATTGCCTCTCTTCATTTCCGGGAATGAAACCGTGTTTGTTCCCCGGCCCTTTTCGGTCATACCTTCTTCGCTGTGCCGAATCTCCTCAACACTTCGAGTAAGGTCTCGTTTCCAGGCCAGTGCATTCATCGAAAGATCGAGGTGAGCGTCGATGATCATCATAAATTCATCCCCGAAGCGCGCATTAGAGAGCTACCATCCGAAAAACATACCCCGAAACGAGCGTTTTGCGAACTCTCCCGGCTGTCCATCTTTACAAACCATCTCGTCACTACCATACCGCACGACTCAGTCGGTCGCACATCGGTATTCCATCAACGGGCTATTGAGGATTACAGAATAGAGTGACCCGCCGAAAACATCAAAATGACCTTGGGCCTTCCCTGACCGGTCGAGGTTTCCCGTCTCTCCGCGAGCGGAGAGGGCTCCTAACCCGTTCGCGGCGTCATTCCGAGGCCGTTCGTCCTTCCGCTGTGAACGGCCGCTTCGCTATGCTCGGAATAGACTCCGCGAGCCGGGTAACGGGGGCACGGGAAATTTTCAGCGCGGACGGCGCAGAACAAGGGTCTGAAAGAAACCGCGGCTAGGGACGTTGAGCAAAATGAATGGGTAGCTTTTGCCTGACAATCCGTAATTTCGCAAAAAAATCTAACCGTGAAGAGATACAAGAGAAATTGAAGACCACCGTTTTCAAGTCTCGACGTTGCGGATTCCGAGTTTGCTCAGCTTGTACCCAAGGTCGCTCCGCGACAGGCCCAGGCGGCGGGCCGCCTCCGCCTGAGCTCCCCCCGTGGACTTCAGGGTGCGGACGATGATCTCTTTCTCCACCCAGGTCATAAACGTCCGCAGGTCATCAACCTCAGGCATTTGATCGGTCCATGAAGCTGCTTCTCGATGGTCATCCGATCTGGCAGCTTCAGTGGGCGAAGGCAGAGGGAAACTCTCTTCGCTGATCGGGTCCGCGACCGAAAGAATCGAGGCCCGCTCAATGAGGTTCTTCAGTTCGCGAACGTTTCCGGGGAACGAGTAGCGCTGCAGTTTGGCGAGGGCTTTGGGCGACAACCTCCGCCGAGGCACCTTGAGCTCCAACGACACTTGGTTCAGGAACAGGTCGCAAAGCGCCGGGATGTCCTCCGGCCTTTCGCGCAGCGGTGGGATGGCGATGGGGACGACAGCCAGCCGATAAAACAGGTCCTCACGGAAGAGCCCTTCCTCAACCCGCCGGCGAAGATCGCGGTGGGTGGCCGCCAGCAGGCGCACGTCGACTTTGCGCGGCTTGGTAGTTCCTAGCCGCACCACTTGCCCGTCGGTCAGCACCCTCAGCAAGTTGGCTTGCGCCGCTGGTGACATCTCGGCAATTTCGTCCAGAAAAAGCGTGCCTTCGTGAGCGGCTTCGAAGAGTCCTGGCCGGGCCCGGTCGGCTCCGGTGAACGCGCCCTTTTCGTGGCCGAACAGTTCGCTTTCAAGAAGAGTTTCGGTGAAAGCTGCGCAGTTTACCGGCATGAACGGCTTCGATGCTCTGGGGCTGCACTTGTGAATGGCGCGCGCCACCAGTTCCTTGCCGGTACCCGTCTCACCGGTAATCAGGACCGTGGCCGCGGTAGGCGCCACCCGCGACACCATTTCTCGCACTCGTCGCATGGCCGTGCTCTCACCGAGGATTTCGGAAGAGCCTTCCAACCGGACGACCGTGCCTTTAAGCAGTTCGTTCTCACGCAGCAGTTTGGTGCGTTCCATCGCCCGGCGTACCACTGCAAGTACAACTTCGGGCTGGAACGGCTTGGTGATGAAGTCAAAGGCGCCCTGCCGCATGCTTTCCACAGCCAGCTCCACGGTTGCGAACGCCGTGATCACGACCACCGAGACGGTCGGATCAGCTTCAATGGCTGTAGTGAGGACGTCAAGACCCTGCCCATCCGGCATCTTCTGGTCGGTGATGATGACGTCGAAGTCTTCCGTCAGGATTTTCTGGCGAGCCTCCTTCACCCCGGCGCATTCCTCAACTACGTAGCGCTGCTGCCGGAGGTTCACCGCAAGCACCCGGCGCATGTGCGGCTCGTCATCCACAATCAGGATTCTGCCCATTGCGAATTTCCTGACTCGGTCGATGTTGGCACGGGCCCCGCGGCCTTCGCCAAAGTTAGAGAAAAGCGCACGCAGCCCGGCTGGTTCGCAGAAAGAACCAGGTCACCACCATGCGCACGTGCGATGTTGCGGGCGATGGCCAGGCCCAGCCCCGTACCTCCGGGTTTCGTGGTGAAGAAAGGCTCGAAGATCCGCTCCGTCGCCTCGGGAGGAATAGGACTGGCTGCTTCTTCCACGTCAATCTGCACCAAGCCATCGCTGCCTGAGAGGGCCCTCAATTGCACCGTCCCGGAAGGGGGCGATGCCTCGACGGCGTTCATAACCAGATTAATCAGAGCCTGCTGGACCTGCGCGGCATCGAGGTCCGCCACGAGCGCGCCCGAGTCTTCGACCGATAGGATCACATCCTTCTCGCCCGAGCACGCCCGGCAAACGTTAATCACATAGGCCAGCATCTCGCTTACCGAAGCACGCATTTTCTCCGGCTCGCGCGGCCGGGCATAGGACAGAAAGTCTGTCGTCAGCTTTTCGAGGCGAGCCGCTTCCTTTGCTGCAATCTCACGCATCTCCTGGCGCACCGAGGATTCGATGCCCGCGCGGTTTGCCGTGGAAAGCGCGCTGGCAATAATGGCAACCGGGTTTCTGATCTCGTGCGCGATCGCACTCGACAGCCGTCCTACGGCGGCAAGCTTCTCCTCGCTCAGCAACCGTTCTCTTGTCCGCTCGAGTTGGTCAAGACTCTCGATGAGCCTCATTTCTCTTTGCTCGAGGTGGTTCACAAGCAGCCATACCAGGATGCCCACTACCGTAAAGATGAGCGAGACCATCCCAGACTCGAGGAATTCTCCTGGCAGCAACACGAAATGACGTTTTTGGTACTCCCAAACCCAAAAAAACGTCATCGAGTCAGCAACGGCCACGACCGCCATCGTGGGAACTAACGAGAAGCGGAAAGCCGCCTCGAGGATAGGCACGACCAGCACGATGTAGTATTGAATCACTTCTTGATTGCTGGCCATGGCTAAAATCAATGCCAGCGAAATATTCATTACAATGGAAAGCCCTGTTAGCAGCGTGATCGCCGAGGGTTTTAGGGGATGCCGCCGGGTCCGCAGCCATGTCAGTTCCGCTATTTGGATTGCGAAGGCGCCCGCGAGAACGAGAACGAGGATCAGGGGCGGACCGCCCCAGCGCGACGGAAGCAAAGTATGGATCAGGAGCAGAGCTCCCAGGACGAGCAGGTTAAGTGAAACGAATATAGCTTCCTGTTGTTTGAAGGAGTCGAAATCCGCGGGGTACATTGCGGACGTGTGAGGCGTTCTTTTCGCGGAGGCCAAGCTTAACCACCGGATGCCCGATAGCCGCGCCTTCGATTGAATTGCTCGCATGAGCCTGCTTCAAGAAGAACCGAACCCTAAAGCAAGTTTACCAGAATCATTTCGAGCTCCCAACCGTTGCGCACGAATACTTGCCCTTTACAGTTTCGCATTCCGGGCATAAGGGCATCGCTTTGGCCGTGCCGCGGAGGGGCCTGTGAGCCGGCGCATTGCTACACGCCGAACCCCTCAAGGGTAGCAGCCCCGGGAGCATTCCCCAGGTGCCTTTTGCGGCACGGCTAAAGCCATGCCCTTGCGTGGTCCCCTCATCCTTTCCCTATCACATTGTTTTTGGCATGACGCAATACAACCTCCTTGTAATAGTCATCTTCCAGCTCGTACGATTCGGGAACAGCAGGCCTTTCCAGTTCCCGTACTGTTTTTTCTTTTTCGGTCTTAGCCTGACAAAAGTCGGCCGACCTTCTGTGCTTGTTAGCACCGGCCGCCTGGCCGTTATTTTTCCGTTTCCGCCTCTCCCAAAGAGCCGTGCCGTAGAGTGCAGAAGTTAGAAAGCGGGCGATGTGTAGTATGAGTGTCATAGCTCTACCCTCCTTCAGCCTAAGGGCTGGCGCCGCTCCCGCCGGACGGCGCGTCACACTCGAAGCCATGCGCGCTACGCGAAACTTGCAACCTTCTGCTTGCGACGGCCGAATCCTTGCGCGGCCGCACATGCAATAATCCAGGCCAAATCGTCCAAAGCGAACGGAGGCACAACATAATCGAAAGCACGCTCTTCCATTGCATCGAAGTAGAGATTCATGTCAACCAGGCGCGTCGTCAGGATAACCGCTGGATGCGGCTTGCACGTGCGCGACATCGCGAGCACATCCCTCCAGGTTCCGTCGGGGAAACTTGTCCCGGTAAAAACGACGTCGGGCGCGCGGTTGCCCAACATGCACTGCCGAGCTTCCTCGCAGCTAGCCGCGTAACTGCTTCGAATCTTTTGATGGTCCAGCACCGTCTTCAATTGCCTGAGAATGTCGATATCGTCATTTGCGATCAATACTAAGCTCTGTGCTTCCATCATGCCTCCCTTGACCTGCTCCTTTCCTTATCTGGCTATTGAAAAACCTGATCGCATTATGTGATGCCCTGCCACGCTCAGCAGGTGCTTACCTCAGTTGAAAGCTTTGCTGCCGTTGTTCGAGCACGCGCCCACGCGGGACGCGGGTGGTGGAGCTCAGGAACGGCGCCAATGCCAAGGCCAGCAGGCCGACGAGGCCTAGAAAGGCCAGGGCCACGCGAATGCCAGAGCCTTCCGCTGGCCTTCCCTTTACCATGCACACCACCCACTTCCAGTGAAGAAACAGGTGAAGAGACAGGACCGCCAGCAAGCCGATCGCAAGCCAGAAATGGACATTGCCCCATTCGTGCCGCGACATACCCCACAACAGGACGATAGGTCGCCGCCAGCCGCCAGGAGGAGCGCCAAAACCCTCCGTCCCAATCCGGCCGCTGCCTGGAGGCAACGTGTATTCAAGCACGAACCCGGTCGCCACCATCCCAATCGCCAGCATGAAAGCGACGAGATCAATGGCCAGATTCATATTAGGCCGGCTCAGTCGCATGCCGTCTCCTCCCCTTGCAACGCCGTCTCTTCGCTTTGCCGAAGGTAGCTTCCTCTGGCATTCGCGGAATTAATTGCGGCGCTGCGTTGATCCTCCGCATTACTTCCCGTTGCCATTAGTAGCAACCAGATGACCACATGCGGCCGCTTCTGCCGCCTTCAGGCTGTGCAAGTTACGATCCCACTTACTTTGTAGCCGTACAAATTTTTGGACAGATCAGCCAGTGTTGTTAAACATTTTTGACTGATCCCAGCCGGCGTGCGCGGAAGGTCCAGCGCGGAGCGAGCGCCGGAGGGCCGGGATGAGCAAAGGCACAATTCCGGTCCTCACGGCGTCTCTTTGGAGGTAGAGCCGCTCCGAAATCTGTGGCACAGCCTCACAAAACTTGCAGCGTGCTCGGGAGAAGACCACCCCATCATTCCGGGCAACCGACAAAGGCTAGAAATCTCGCAAGTCCTTCTTTTGACGGGCGAAACTCCTTCCCTTGCCCGCGGCACCGATGCTCAGGAGCGTTCTTTTTGACCCTAGTTACACGGACTTGCGGCGACGACGGATCTTTCCCGCGAAGGCCGCGAGCCCAGAGCCAAGTAATACTAACGTAGCAGGTTCGGGCACGCCGCCTACAGGAGGCGGCACAGCTCCGAATCCGTCCAGGTAGACGTAGCCAGCATGGGCGCCATAGGGGCAATCCGATGCCAGCAAAGTGAGTGTGAAATCGTCCCCTTGCAAGGCACTTACATCAAGGGCCTGAACTTGCCATGGCGTGTAGTACCAGCCCCAACTGGATTCTGTGAAAAGGCTGGTTCCAGCCGCGCTGGCTGAACTGTAGGAGACGTTGTACAGGTCTTTGCCGGTTGTATTGTCGGTCAATTGGAGCGTGAAGTTATCCGAATCCGTGATGTCGTGCGAGCCTTGCAAGACGGCCGCCCAGGCGAAGTAGATTTTCGGATCGGTGTAATTCTTCACCTCCTGGCTGATAACGGAAACGGTGTAATCCCAGGTATTCTGGTCATTGACGCGCGCTGCATAGGTGTTCGGCGAAAGAACACTGTGCAAGTTATTGTCGGTACGGGGATCCAGGTAATCCGTGACGATTGCCGAGCGGTTCCCACTGACGTTGTAATTTGATCCTCCCGGCAGGTACGAGCTTGGGTTGAGTGGCCACCCACCGTACCAATATCCCCCGCCCTGGGTCCAGCCTGTGAAATCACCTGTTTGGAAGTTGCCGTTCACAAAGCTGTCGGCACGTGCCGGCAAGGTTGCAAACAGGCACGCCAACACGAAGAGCAAAACTCCTTTACTCACGAATCGCATGACTTACCCCCTCGTTGAGAAGTTAGAAAACCACTCTGGGCTTCTGGTGGAAGGATTCCACTTGCAGCCTCTCGTGGTATTCTCCCCCATCGCCTGAGGCAATCCACGTTCCAGATTTAGCGGAATCCAACTCGTTTAGATTGTGCATGTGGCGCGTTGCCGAGCATCCATGTGTACAAGTTTTTGGACTCGCTGGCGCTCATTCGTAAAAGGTTTTTGACAAATCGAGGGGGACAGGGCGTAACGCCTCGCCTGGAACCCGGCTTTGCTGAACGGTTAACAGAAACTTGGCCGTTTGGAGATACGGATGCATAGATAAGCTCGGGCGACGAGAAAGGATTTTGCCGCCGCGTGAGCACGATGGGTTCGCGCAAAGCGGGAAGAGTGTTCTTTGATCCCGATCAGGCGAGGAGGGCTCCTCATATGTCAGAAAAGAATCGACGACGCCGAGGTGGCCGCAAAGGTGAGCATGAGATGAGCGGCCTCACGCCGCCGGCAACGTCGGAGGTGAGGCGCTTCTGGAGCGAGCGTTCGCAGCCTGGCGGCGGCAACTCCGTGCAACGAGTCGGTCCACATTACGCGGGCTCCCATCATTTGAAGGGAAGAAGGCACGGCTAAGTCCCAGACGTGACGCGTACAAGCCGGGATTGGAAAGGTCGGAACACGAGGCGGTCGATCCGTTGAAGTCTGCGGCCACTCATCGCGCGTTTCCCGATCGACCTAATTAGTAGTCGCTCCTGTCCATTCAATCAAGTTTACGAAGGTGTTAAAGCGTTTATTTGATTCCCTTGTTAGAGCACAACATGCGCGAAACAAAAGCTGACAGGACGATTGAGACGCTGAGAGCCGAACTTGCCTTTATGGAAAGCGGCAAGTACAAACTCCACACTCGCGTTTCGTGGCGGCCCGCCGCGATATTTCTTGATTCTCCCACGTGCCTGAACTTCGGCGTTCCGCGCAGAACGCGTTCCTGTGACGACTGCGTCCTAACCGCGTTTGTTCCCCCTGACCGTCGCACGGAGGCCATCCCCTGCCACTACATTCCGCTTAACGGAGCCGGTGACACAGTCCAGAGCGCTTCGAGCTGGACGGATGAAGATGAGCTGGAGAATCTCGTCAAGGCCTGGCTGCGGAGCACCATTGCACTGCTTGAACAACAAACGCGATCTCTGTCATCGGATCCGCAACCGCCATCGCATGCCAAAGAGTCTCACGACGACTCGACTCGGAAGCCAAGGATTCAATCGGGAGGGATCTGCCATGAATAAGCCAATTAGAACCGTTATGGCCATTGGTTTGGCCGCCGTTTTCTTTCTTCAGAGCAGCGTTAGTTTGGTTTCCTCAGCCGCATTCGCGGCGGGATTGCCTCAGAATGAAGCAGCCATCGCGCAAGGGGAGACGAACGCGGCCAAGACCTTCACGTCTCCGCCGCCACTCAGCGAAGTGGAAAATATGCCCTCGCTCGAAGTCGCCGCGCTAGCCGTCCAGTTCAATTACGATCCGGGTAAAATCCAAGCCGAAATCAATTCCATCAAGAATAAGAGCAAGGCACGCGAACAAGCTTTCAGCAAGGAGGCCAAAGCTGCCGATAAGCAGGTCCAGGCCAAGGAGAAACAGCTTTCCAAGTTGCCGACCACTGTTTCGGATCCGAAAGTCGTAGCGGAACGGCAAAGAACCCAATGCGAGATTTTGAAGATCAAGGAAGGGATGACCGACAAAGCACTTGCCTTTCTTCAGGAGCAGATCGGACGTGATGTGCAGATTTCTCACTTGCAGCTTTTGAGCCAATGGAAGGTCACGAGCCAACAGCTCAATCAGCAGATCGCCAGCGGCACGGTGAGCCAGCGGCGTTTCGGCAATGTGCTCGACATCGGCAATCGGGGCAGCATGAAGCCTTTTGCTGGCCAGCAAAAAGACGTCGCATTTGGACAGCGGGAGCTTGAAAACGCGCGGCGAAGCGGCCAACTGCCGAAGGCGGTTGAGGATCCAGCGGTTCAGGAATACGTGACGCAACTCGCGGAGAAGATTGGACGCAACAGCGATCTGCAGGTCCCTCTTCATGTCTATGTGATTCAGCAGGAGGCGCGTAAGGGTGGACGGCCGGTGATCGGCAAGGACGGCCAGCCTGAGCAGGTGACGAACGCCATGGCGCTGCCCGGAGGCTTTCTTTTTGTCTACGCCGGCCTCATCATGGCGGCGCGCAACGAGTCTGAGCTTGCAGGTGTGATGGCGCATGAAATTAGCCACGTCACCGCCCGTCACTCTGCCCGAATGATGAGCCGCGGAACGAAATACAGCATCATCCAACTGGCTTCGATGATCGCCCTCTCTTTATTTGCTCCGGGCCTTTTCCAGGCAGGAAGCTATCTAGCCTATCAGCTTCACGGATTGCTGCTCCAGTCCATCATGAATGGCCTCGGCTTGATTTTCACGATCAATGCAATGGGTGTAAGCCGCGATTCAGAGATGGAGGCCGATCAGCTCGGAATGCAATACGCCTGGAAAGCCGGTTACGATCCCGAGGGCATTATCACTCTCTTCGACTGGATGGCGACTAAGGAAGGATACGCCAGCCGGACCTCGTTCTTCGCGACTCACCCGGCCTTCGGTGACCGAACCATTGGTGCGCTGAAGGAGTACACGGTGCTCAAGTCGATTGACCCCAACCGGAAATACATCAGCGACACAGAGCAGTTTCAGGCGATCAAGGAGCGACTGAAGAAGGAACTCTTTAAGACGAAGCAACAAATCCAGGAAGAGGAAAAGAACCGGCCCTCGCTGCTGCAGGGCGAAGTGACGTCCGAAGGCTGCGCGTCGATTCTCTCTCAGGAGGGTTCGGACAGCGGAACGGCCAATACACCGAGCGCTCGGCGCTAGAGACAATTGATTTAGCAAACATGCGGAGCCCGCCCCGGCTTACCCAAGGGGAAGGACGGGGCCGAATCGCAGAAGCGAATCGAAGGCTTCAGACGCAACCGCTGAGCAGGAATTGTGACCGCTCATTGTTACCGCAGGAAGCTTGGTGAAAGTTGAGGTTAACTCAACCTTCCAAAGGCAGCTCGGAGCTTCGGCTGATTGTATTGATTGCCGGTCATGGTTCAGAGGCAAGTTGAGCCGTGAGACAGGACCTCGAGTTCTTTGTGACAGGCTTGTGAGGGCCTGAGTTGAAATGAAAGCACGAAGCCCTCTAACAGATCCGGCGCCAGGGTGAAGGCCATGACTGGCGATAACGGCAACATGCGAGTCCAACCGAGTTTGCCGGTGCCCGTCCCAATCGACGCACGCAGTGAGGCAGTTTTTCATATCCACAACGTATCAAAGGTCTATAAGATGGGCGAAGTGCAGATCCGCGCGCTTCGCGATGTCGATTTTGACCTCTACCCAGGCGAGTTCGTCGTTTTTCTTGGTCCATCCGGCAGTGGCAAGTCGACATTGCTTAACATTCTAGGCGGGCTCGATGTGCCGAGCAGCGGAGAGGTTTACTACCGCGACCACGATCTTACGGCGGCAACCGACAAGGAGCTCACACAGTTCCGGCGTGAGCACGTCGGCTTTGTCTTCCAGTTCTACAACCTTATCCCTAGCCTCACGGCACTGGAAAACGTCAGCTTGGCGACCGAAATCGCGGACCGTCCAATGAACCCTGCCGAAGTATTGAAACTGGTTGGGTTGGGCGACCGGCTACATCATTTTCCGGCACAACTGTCGGGCGGCGAGCAGCAGCGTGTAGCGATCGCTCGTGCAGTAGCTAAACGTCCCGAGGTTTTGCTATGCGACGAACCAACGGGGGCACTCGATTACCCGACCGGTAAGTGGGTACTCGAAGTTCTCGAACACGTGAATCGAGAACTGGGAACATTCACGGCCGTCATCACTCACAACGCAGCTATCGCGGCGATGGCGGATCGCGTGATTCGGATCAGTAGTGGCGTGATCGCGGAGATCCGTCACAACGAGACGCGAGCAGCTCCGGGTGACTTGGTGTGGTGAACTGAGAATGCAGGCGCTCAATCGTAAGTTAGCTCGTGATCTGTGGCATTTGCGAAGCCAAATGCTTGCAGTGACAGCGGTCGTCACCTGCAGTGTGGGCGCTTATGTTTCGATGCGCAGCACGTACCGTTCGTTGGTCGTTTCCCAAGCCGCCTACTATCGGAGCTATCGCTTTGCCGATGTCTTTGCTGGGCTCAAACGCGCTCCGGCTTCCTTCGTGGCAAGAATTGGCTCGATTCCCGGTGTTGCGGCGGTCCAGACGCGGGTTGTTCACGAGGTAGTTCTTGACATGCCGGGGCTGAGAGAGCCGGCCACGGGAAGACTCGTGTCTGTTCCCGCGCGCCGCGCGCCAATGCTCAATGACCTATTTCTCCGTCACGGTGGATATATAGAACCTGGCCAGCGCGACGAGATCATCATCAGCGAAGCCTTTGCCGAGGCAAACAAGCTCAGCGTCGGCGACGCCCTGAACGCTGTCCTCAACGGGCGCTGGGAACGACTGCGAATCGTCGGGATCGCGCTCTCGCCCGAGTATGTCTACGAGGTCCGTGGCGGTGGCGACATCTTTCCGGACAACAGGCACTTTGGTGTGTTGTGGATGAGTGAAGAGGCTTTGGGTCCGACCTTCAACATGAAAAACGCCTTCAACGACGGACGCGAGGTGGGCATGCAGGTTTGCGCTTGCAGCCGTATCGCTGCAGATATATGCTGTCAGTCGATAGGTGGACCCAGGAATTGTAAGGCAGACGGGCCGCGTGATGTGCCGGCATGCCGCTTGTCGGACCAGTTAGGAGAAGATCCAGCGATGGAGTTTAACGCGCCGGATATCGATGCGCTTCGGCAACTCTACGCGGAAAGCCCGGTCGCCAAAGCGTTTTTCGAGCATTCTGCTAAACGGGAGCGCGATCAGTCGGAGACGAAAGTTGACCGGGTAATTCTTCTTCTAAAGAGAGAGGGGCACGAGTTTAAGAGACGTGAAATCATTGAGCTATTTCGGAAGATGCAAGAGCAAGGTTTGGGGCAATTCGTCGAGGGTCGGCACGGATGGCCTTCGCGATTCGTGTGGAATACTGGAATGACGAGTGTCGGACGGGCTGCAATAGGGGAGCCCCAAGGGATTGAGAGTATTCCTCCAGAGGACGAGATTGCGGATACCAAGGATCCCCAACAGGCAACAGGTGGCGGGGAGTTTGCCGGAAGGGAAGCGTTAAATGGCTTGGTTGGCGATTGGATGGACGATAATGACGAAGATGCTGGGGGCGACACCCAGCCGAGCACAGAAGTGGAGGTCAGCAAGCTTGAGGGTCTTGATACTACCAAAACGGTGGGCTGGGGCGGCGAGTACCCTCTTGACTCAGTCTTTGTTCGCACTGACCAGCGTACCGTTGGCGAAGTTGTCCGTCGGATCCGTAGTAATCGGTATGACTTAAACCCGGATTTTCAGCGAGACTTCGTATGGAAGATTGACAAGCAGTCGCGTCTTATTGAATCTTGCCTAATGCGGATTCCGCTGCCGGTCTTCTATGTTGCTGAAGCCCAGGACGGTCGCATTATTGTTGTTGATGGGCTCCAGCGGTTAACCACCTTCTGGCGATATCTTGGCAATCAGTTCAAATTGACATTCCCCGGGTCGGAAGATGCGCCACCGCACAAGCTTGAAGGTATAAAGTTTCAAGATCTTGATCTGAAGCTTCAAGAGCGTGTTGAAGACACTCAATTAACTCTGTATATCCTCGACCCTAAAGCACCCGAACGTGCAAAGCTCGACATCTTTGAACGCGTGAACGGCGGTGAGATTCTCACACGCCAGCAGATGCGAAACTGTCTTCACAACGGTCGCGCGACGCGATGGTTAAAGGAAGCAGCAACAAGCGCTCCGTTCTTGCAGGCAACGGGGGGGTCTCTGGATTATCGCACCATGCGCGATCGCGAAGCGATTAACCGATTTTGCGCATTTTCAATACTCACTTGGAGAGAGTATCGTTCCGGCGACATGGACAGTTTCCTCGCTGAGGCACTCGATCGCATGAATACGTTCTCGCCAGAACAGCTAGATGAAATCCGCGAGCAGTTCGACCGCTCGATGACGCTCAATTACTCCTTATTCAAGCAGCACGCCTTTCGGAAGTCGCTCGCAGGTAGGCCGGCGGACAACCGCTCGGTTCTGAATATCGCATTGTTCGACGTCTGCTCCGTTCTTCTCTCGCGCCTTGACCCTTCAAGAGTAGAAACCCAAGGAGAGTCCGTCAAGCAGGCCATCCGTGGACTGATCCGGGACGATGCGTTCAGCCACGCGATTACGTACTCGACGAACAGTCGAAGGCAAGTGGAGAAGCGATTCTCTGATGCCGAGCGGGCGCTGGCTGAGGTTCCTCAATGATTCGAGCACTTTGTCTCGAGAGTTTTAAGTGCTTCGAGGATCTACGTCTCGATGTTGCTCCGCTAACTCTCCTCACGGGGTTCAACGCTGCGGGAAAATCGACAAGCCTTCAAACTCTCTTGTTACTTTCCCAGACTTTGCGCGGGCAGCACGGAGGTGCCGAGCTCCGGCTGAACGGGCCGCTGGTCAGCCTGGGAACTCCCGGCGACATCATGAACAGTTCCCGCTCCCGCGGAAACAAACTAACACTCGGTGTCGCAACTTCGGACGTCGAACTTCTGTGGCACTTTGCCGCACCGGAGGAGGACCGCCGTTCGCTGCAGGTGGTACAACTCGATGTCAAGGACAAGGCCTCTTCGTCGCTAGGACCGTCTGATTTGAACGGAATCCGCCCCGTCGTCAGAGAGGGTTTCGTCCAAAACGCGATCGCGCTACTAGATCGCCTGGTCTTTTTGAGCGCCGTGAGACAGGTGGAATCAGAAGTGTTCCCCACCCCGTCCGAGACGGGCGGGCCGGTCGGCGACGTCGGCCCGATTGGGGAATTCGCTGCCTGGTGTTTGCACCGCGAGGGTGACGCCCAAATCGCGCCCGCGCGGCGCTGCAAGTCTGACACGGAATCCCCCACCCTAAGGCAGCAGGTCGATGCCTGGGCCGCATATCTGTTTCCGAACACCAAATTCAATGCCCTCCCTATACAGCGAACTTCCCTAATGCACCTTGAAATCAAGTCGGGGCTCACATCAGATTGGAGCCGTCCTGCCAATGTCGGCTACGGCATTTCTTACGCATTCCCTATCTTGGTAGCTGGCCTATGCGCCACGGGCGCCCAGCCCGTCATAGTGGATTCTCCTGAGGCTCACCTTCACCCTCGCGGCCAGTCCCGCATCGGCAGCTTTCTTGCCCAAGTGGCGAGTCACGACGCTCAGATTCTTGTTGAAACGCACTCCGACCACGTGCTCAACGGAGTCCGCATAGCCTTACGCGACGGCACTATCGATCCAAGCCTCGTGGCTATTCACTTCTTTACCGGCCGGTCGGATCAACCTGCAATTCAGCTTTCTGTCGATCGGAACGGGGGCATCAGGGATTGGCCGGAGGGTTTCTTCGACCAAATCGAGAATGACTTGAGTCAGCTCTAGCCGGCGCGATGATGACGTTCTGCATCAACCCCACCTCAGCAAACGGTCAGTGCCGCAACTCGGAAGAGGTCTGTCGGGTGGTCCGGAGCTTGGTGGATTGCTTTCAGTATTTGCTTCCCGCTCTTAATAAGAAGCGCGCGCGAGTAATCTACGACCGTACATTAGAACAGCGAGAACTGGAATGCGGCCAGAATTTTTGGGCCAGCTTGAACA
>JAKAWG010000135.1 GCA_021817045.1 Acidobacteriota bacterium | reverse complement strand
CCTTTTGGGCCAAGCGGCCCTGGACCTGTTCGACCGCCCACGGGCTCTGGCCCACGAACTGCCGCAAGGCCTGGACGTCAGCCCCTGGGATGCGGCTGGCCATGGGCTCAATCGACTTACGCTCGCCATCCAGCAGCAACCCTTCGACATAAAGCCGTGCCCAGTGGCGCCGCTCGCTGCGCCCCATCGGTTCGGTGATGTCTTCCAGAAACTTTTGCAACCGATGATCCAGAGTTTTCAATCGTTCAAGCGTCATGCTCCCGACTGTAGCAGGCGTCCGACGAAACGTCAAAACGTACTTAACCTCGTACTAGCTCCCCGATGATCAGACTCCCGCCAGGCCGTAAGACGCGCGCCGCTTCCTGGATTGTGCGTTGCGGGTTTTCCACAAAGCACAGGGCCGTCACGGCAATCACAACGTCAAACCTCTGCGGCTCAAACGGAAGTTGTTCCGCAGAGGCTACACACCACGGGAGGTTCTGTTTGCAATCCGCCGCACGGTCCCGGGCAGCCTCAAGCATTTCTCTCGAGGGGTCAACACCGGAAACCCGCGCACCTCGCTTGCACCCTGGCGCGCCGGTCGGCGTCAGCTTGCCGTCTCGTCACTCTCTGTCGGCCTTGATTGCAATAAACGCCGCGCCGAATTGGCCAAGGCGCGATAAGGCAGGGTCGTAGCGACCGAGAAATCCGGCTAATGCCATGACCGGCGGGTAATAAACAGCGGAAATACGCGAATGAATCCGCAGCCCCGCTCCTTCGACCAGTTCGCGCAAATCCTGAAAAGTCCAGTAGTGAACTCCCCTCCAAGTGCATGAACCAAGCCAGCCTCGGATCTTGCGCCCAACCGCCCAAACACTGTATCGGCCAAGCTCTCCGACGATCAGGCTCCCGCCCGGTCGCAAAACACGTACTGCTTCCTGGATGGTCGGTTGGGGATCTTTCACGAAGCAGAGCGTCGTCACTGCGATCACTGTGTCGAAGGCGTCCGCATAAAAAGGAAGGGCTTCTGCGGCGGCCTGACAGAACTCGATGCTTTCTCGGCAATCTTCAGCGCGCCGCCGAGCAGCCTCGAGCATCCCCGGTGAGCGGTCAAGCGCAACGACGCGGGCACCTCTTTTGCAGGCCGAGATTGAATACGCGCCATCTCCACATGCGACGTCAAGGACGCTTCGACCGCGCACGTCGCCCGCGAGCTTGAATATTACTTCTTGTTCGAGTCGCTCAGTGAGCGCCCCTACCGGTGACGCCCGCCAACGCGCATAGTCGTCCGGCTCGATCATGCCACACTTCCTCCGGGAGCGATTTGAGAGACGAATGCGACCAAGCGGTCGGAGGTGGCTACAGGACAAGCGGGATGCCGTATGCTCTGGCCCCGACCTTGAGACTCGCTGCCAAGATGTCACGCTTCAGTCCAAATGGCGTGAGCCACCACTTCTCGAACAGCACCTTGCCGCGATGCCAATTCTTGCCGATTTTGTGAAGTTGGACTTGAGGTGCGGGTGCGGCGAAGAAATTCCCGTAAGCAAAGCCGGCCAACTCCTCGCCAGCTTCAAGCATGCAGTATCCATCCGCGCAAAATTCCGGCCTCTCACCAACCCCAGCAATGTCCTGGGCGATCCGGTGCGCGACGATTTGGGCTTGGGCGTGGGCGAACACGCCAGCCTTGGGCAACATCAAGGGCACGTCCGGCTTCCAGCGTCCCGGCAGAGGTATGGCGGTCACGTCGCCGATCGCATAGACATTGGGACTTTTGGTTTCTAGCGTGGCCTGATTCATTGGAATCCATCCCGCTTCATTCGCGAGCCCGGATTGGCGAACAACAAAGGGGCTGCGGTGTGGAGGGATTGCAACGAGTAGGTCATACACGAACGGTTCGTTGGCCTCAAAGCGAAGCTCGCGAGATTGCGGGTCGAGGCCAGTAAGCGTGTGACTTGGCTGGAAAACAATGCCCTTCATTTCAAGCATTTGCCGGACCGCTTCGCCAAGCTCGGGCCCCGCCACGGGCATCGGCTGCGGTTCGGGAGTGAACAAGTGGATGTCCACCTTGTCGCGCATTCGCCGCTTACGAAAGAAGTCCGCGATCAGCATCGCTCCTTCGTGCGGTGCTCCGGGACACTTGTATGGCATCGCGGCGATCACGATGGCGATCTTCCCACCCCCAAACGAGCTCAGGGCTTCGTGCAGCTTCACCGCGCCCTCGGCGGTGAAGAACGTGTGCGAAGTGTCGCGAAGGCCAGGAATCATCTCAGTCGCCAGCTCCGCGCCAAGCGAGATAATCAAGTGGTCGGAGTTCAAGGTCTTAGCGGTGGTTTCAACGCGCCGGTCAGTTGGGTTGATGGCGAGCGCCTCGCCTTCGATCAATTCGACTCCTGGTCGTACCAGCTTGCGCACGTCACGGGTGATCTGGGCCTTCAGGCGGTCTCCCGTCATCAACCAAAGAAATGATGGAGCGAACGCGTGCTGGAGGGTCTTCTCAACCAACAGAACACGGTGCTCACGGCCTAACAACCGCCGTAGTTCGTTGACCGCGACAAGCCCCCCGACGCCGCCACCAAGAACTATGATCGTTTTGCCACTCACTTGCGTCCTCCTGCGCGTGTTTTGTTTAGCCTGCTCATACTTGACTGTCTGTCGGTCTCTATCATTAAACCCTTATGGCTTCGCCCGAGCTGCATCCTGAAGAAACTCAGTGATCGTTCGGAGTGTTGCAGCATCAGGAGCTGTCTTCCCCATTGCCACCATGTTCTTACGCATGCGCGCCACCACTTGGGGCCACTCCTGCGCCGTGTGCTGCCGCGGGTCAGGCAAGGCGTGGCATTGAGCGCAGGTAGCTGTGAAAAGGATTGCGCCTTTGCTTCGGGGCGAAGGCAGAGCGCCCGGCTGGATGGATTTGAGGGAATGCTCTTTCAAATAGGAGACGATAATCTGCTGCTCTTTAGCGGAAGGGGCCCTGACGTTCATCATTCCCATCATGCCGTTCCCGCTCGCACCCCCCTGCGTTCCCTTCATCATTCCCATGCCACCCATATTCTGCATCATGCCCATGCTGCTCATCCGGGAGCACATCGTCATCCTTTGAAACATCCTCGCGGCGACTCCGGGCCATTCCGCCGCCGAGTGCATCAAGGGACTGGGCAAGTTGTGGCACTGAACACAATATCGCGCCACCAGCTTCGCGCCCTCGCTGCCCGGCGCAGGAAGATTACCGGGTTTGATGCCCGCGGGCACAACACCGGACATCATCGTCCGCATCATCTGCTGCATTGAATTCTGACCCGTCATCTGCCCCGCCTTCATGCCGGAGTCGGCACCCGCAGGCCGGTCCTTATGGCGCGACGATTCTGCTTGCGCGAACAAGTGAGCCAATCCGATTGCAGCAAAGACGAAACCAAGCAATAGATAAGTGCCTTTTCCCCGCATCTCCCTATTCTCCTCTTCTTTGAATTTCACGCCGCCGACGGATTAAGCCGGCTCGCTGGGGCCAGCCGGAAACCCGACGCGCTGCACGCAATCCGTCACGCCTCGGGCGCCGTCGCTTCCCCGATGCGGGCTTTCGCCCTCAGAACACCAGGACTTGATCAGCCTCCGTGGTCCACGCAGTGAGTTCATCGAGTGAGCTTCGCTTTGTTCCTTGGGCAATAAACCCGTCTTTGAGGCCGCGAGCATCCATGCAGGACCCGCAAATGCCGATTCTGGCGCCCTTGGCGGCCAAGCCCTTCAGCATCCGCTCGATGTTGTAATATCCGTTCGGCGTTGATTGTCCGGCCACGGCACATGCGGCACCATCTCCCATAAGAAAAACCGACACGGTCGTGCCCTCTTGTCTGGCGAGGGAGCTTGCCAGACGCAGACCGTTGTAACTGCGCTCTGAGCCGTAAGGCGCGTCGTTGAGAATGATAAGATATTTCATATGGCGTCTCCTCTATGCTCATGCAGGATTGCATCCCACAGGAAGTACAAAGGCCGCAAGCTCCGCCAACCCGAATGGAAAAAGGGTCAACGCAAGCGTCCCCTTTCCTCTAAATATGGTCGCCAAGAGAGCCAGTTCCCGCTTGTTGTCCCGTTGACCCGGAAGTCAAAATTTATCCTCGCAGTGCGGCGATCAAATATGGCAAGCTCCAAACGAGAGCTGTTAGTGCCGTGGCCACCCAAAGGACAACTCGATTCCAGCTTGGCCCCATCCTCTTCGCATAGCTGAGATAAAATCCAACCGCAAGTGCCGCCAGCGACACTGGGAACAAGTACATTCGATAGGCCGTCAGCCTGACAGCCAGGCTGCCTCCCGCCAGGCCGGCGCCTGCGGAAAACAGCACCAGAACTCATCAAAGGTTCGGAATCAGTGCTGCCAAAAATCCCACGGCGCTTGCCATCCAAGACTTGCCATTCTCTTTCATGGGTCCTAGCCCTCCTTAACCCGCGCATGTGTCTCGCACATACGCACCGTAACAACGCCGGCGGATGCCAGTATTACTGCGCTGAGGAGCAGGAAGGCGCCCGCCGGTGCAAGCCGCGCGGCGGCAAAGCCAACCACCAGGCCGCCGAGCGCGTAGCCGCCATCCCGCCAAAGCCGATAGACTCCCAGGGCGGTCCCCCGCCAAGCGGGGTCCGCCGTGTCGCTGACAGCCGCCAGCAGAACGGGGTACAGCAGCGCAGTGCCGAACCCCATCAGAATCGCGGCTGCGAACCACGTGCTCTGCCGGTGCGCCACAGCCGCCAACCCAAGGCCGACGGCATCCAGCGCGAGCCCGCTGGCGATCGGGATCTTCCGTCCCACCTGGTCGCTCAGGAAGCCGGTCCACAGTTGCGCCACCCCCCATACGAGCGCATAGGCTCCCGCCACGGCCCCGATCGTAGCGACCTTAAATTGCTGTCCCGCCATCGCCACGGGAAGCAGCGCCCAGACCGCGGTATCGCTGAACTTGTTCAGCATACCCGCCTGGCAGCAAGCAAACAGGGTCCGATCATCCCAGGAGACTCGCCAGAACACCTGGGCCAGCCTCGGTCCTTCTTCCAGCGGCGGGGAATCCGAGGGTGCCTCGAGCCTTGTGAACCCGAGCGTCTCGCGCACGCAGAGTAGGGAGATGAGCAGGCCCACGATGGAGACGGCGGCCGCTAGCAGGAACGGAGCGGGCCGCAGCCCGAAGCGCGCCGCCAAGTCACCCGTCGCTGCCGCCCCCACCGCCACACCGAAGTAGCCCGAGAACTCATTGACGCCCAGCGCCAAGCCCCGCCGACGCGGCCCGACGAGATCGATCTTGCTGGTTACGGTCATGGTCCAAGCCAAGCCCTGGTTGGCCCCGAGAAGCAGGTTGGCCGCAACGACTACCCACCACCAGGGCGCCAAAAGCAAGAGCCAAGGCACCGGCAGCCCGATCAGCCAGCCCATGAGCAGCACCGGACGCCGTCCCCAGCGGTCGGCCAGTCGTCCGGCGAGAAGGTTGAGAGGCCCCTTAACAAGACCGAACGAGACGACGAAAGCGAGCAGCAAGGCCAGCGAGGCGACATGGAAGGTCCGCTCGCCCAGCAGCGGCACCACCGACCGTTCGCTGCCAACCAGCATGCCGACAAAGACGTTGTCCACGGCGAGCAGAGTGAACTGGCTCAAGTTCTCGCGCAGCCCAAGGCGGATCGTCTCGCTGGCCTCATTCACGCTGAGGCTCCTGCGCGCGCTCTCGCCTGAACTGGAGGCGTTGCCGGGCGATTGGCAGGCATCACCCCTCCTGCAGTCCCAAGTTGATGGCTCGAATCTTCTCCGCGCCGGGCGGTGGAACTGGAACGTTTTCGAGCATATGACGGACGAAGTCGTCTTCGCTCTCAATTCGGAAAGCAGGGTTGAACCTGCGTTCAAAGCCAATCGTGGACATCGGCTTCCCACTCAAGGACCGTCCACATACGGATCCTGAAAAGGCTCCCGGCAGAACTTCAATATGGTCGGGAAGGTTTTTCAACTTTTGAATTGTCTCGTAGAGCGCTTGCGCGCCCTCTTTGGCGCTCGAAGCGAGTTCAGTTCGGCCCAAATCGCCGACCATGACCGTGTGCCCGGTTAGAAGGAACCAAGGCTCAGGCCCGCGTGTCAGGTCCGTCACCAGCAGCGAGATGTGCTCTGGAGTGTGGCCGGGAGTATGCAGGACTTGGATCTTCACGTTCCCCAGATCGAGAACATCCCCATCACTCACCGGTGTGAAAGGATACTGAGCCTCTGAGCATGCGTGCAGCACGTACGAGGCTCCGGCGAGTTCGGCGAGTCTTCTGCCAGTCGAGATATGGTCGGCGTGGACGTGTGTGTCAATAACGTACAGAACCTTCATCCCACACTCTTCCGCTATTCGCACGTAGGACTCGGGGTCAATGACGGGGTCGCACACGGCGGCCCGACCTTTTCCGCCTCAACCAAAAACATACGAGGCAGCGACGACGGGATCCGTATGAAGCAGTTGCCGGAGAATCATTACGCCCTCCGAGCCGATACTGTGCGATCTGGCGCTGCGCCTGTTGCCAGGGGAAGCCCGTGGGCGCGCCAATCGGGAACTCCGCTCTCCATGCGTCGCGCGTTAAAACCCTTCGCTTTGAGTAAACGGACTGCCTCCTTGGCGAGCACACAGTACGGCCCACGGCAGTAAGCAACGATCTCTTGGTCGCGGCGCAGGCCCGACACATGGGACTTTAGATCCTTGAGTGGTATGGAAACTGCCCCCGGTATATGTCCTGCGCGGTACTCTTCTGGAGGGCGGACATCCAGAACGGTCACTTCTCCGCGCCGGATGCGACAAAAAAGGGCCTTCATATCCACGGGCTCCAACAATTCACGCTCCTCGCGAAATTGCCTCAGGAGCGACTCGATCTCGGCAAGGCGCTGCTCGCCAAGAATTCGGAGGCCCCGGAAGAACTCGCAAACGGCCAGATCCGCGAGACGGTAGGTTACAAACAGGCCCTGCTTTTCCGTTTCTACCAAGCGCGCACCGCGGAGCACCTGAAGATGCTGGGAAGCGTTGGCCACCGTCAACCCAGCCTCTCGCGCGAGAGTCTCGACCGTGCGCGGCCCCTGGCACAAGAGGTCTAGGAGCTCGAGCCGGGGCGGACTGGCGACCGCCTTGCCGATCCTAGCAAGCTGTTCATAGATCGCCTTTTTGAAGTTGGGCGGAGCACTCATATAGTATTCAATCGTATATTTGAATATGAAACGCAGGTGCTTGTCAATAGGTGTGTCGGGATGGACCTACGAAAGTAGGAAGGGAGAATAAACGTGCCCAGCGTGATCAGTGGTTTACACCCCGTTGCAGCAGCGTCAAGAGAGACTGGGTCAGACAACGCCGCCGACGCGGCCTACGCTGTCAATAGTGCTACAAGCACGCATCCCAGATTGAATCGCTACGTTTACGAGAACCTTCTCAACAATATTGAGGCGCAGGTGGAGTTCTGGAACCGACTGGCTGTTCGAAACCCGAATCCCGAGGCCGCCCATGCGCTTTGGCTCAAAGCGGAAGGTCTAGGTTACGCGCTTCGATTGCTCTACGCGTTTGAACCAGAATTTCGGGAATTGGTTGAGTGCGCATCGAAAGGAACAGAATTCGGAGTAACCGTCCCCATCACACAGGATCATGAAAGGAAATCCCAATGAAAGCCTCCGCAATCGCAGCCGCGTTGCGTGTGCTCGTCGCTGGACGTCAGCCAGTCTTCATTTGGGGCGGGCCAGGGCAGGGCAAGTCAGCCATAGTGCGTCAGCTTGCTGAAGCGTTAAAGCTGCCACTGCAAGACGTGCGTGCGCTCTTGCTCGACCCGGTTGACCTGCGCGGTCTTCCGTTTTTGGGAAGTGACGGCCGGTCGAAGTGGGCAACACCGGAGTTTCTCCCGCAGGACGGATCGGGCATCCTCTTCCTCGACGAACTGAATGCGGCGCCCGCTATGGTGCAGGCCAGTTGTTATCAATTGGTGCTTGATCGGAAATTGGGGGAATACACGTTGCCCGAGGGCTGGGCCAGGATCGCCGCCGCCAACAGAAATAACTGATGCTCATCCACGCGCTCGCGCCGGGGCCCGTAGCGCGCCCGCAGCAGTTGCTCCACCCCAGGCTGCAGTTGGCGAAGACGGCGCTCCTTG
>JAKAWG010000134.1 GCA_021817045.1 Acidobacteriota bacterium | reverse complement strand
AGTGACCGCTTCGATTTGGCCATCTCTCAGATCATCGGCAAGCGGCTCACTTGGAACCGCCTCACTGGAAAATCTCGGGACGCGCAAACGGCGATTAACTAGCAAAGAGGCTAAGCGCGAGTGGCGCCGCGAACCCCTTGCGCCCGTGTGCTCGACGATCAGGACTTCCGGCTGGTATCGCTCGATGAGCGTCACCGCCTGGGTCATGCTTCCCCGGTTGCGGTCCTCTCCAGCGTGCCGCACGCCCCAGTCGATGAGCGTGTCCGGGCCTTCCAGCACCGCAAAACCGAATCCTTTCGTTGTCGGGTCAATGCTGAGTACACGCCTGAGCGTCCGCGATCTTTCGTTCATGCTTCTGTGGCTTCTGCCCGCAGCGACCCGGAGGCGATCTTCCGCAGAACCGCAAGCTTGCGCGCCGTCGCGTTATCGGGCTTCGCGTTCGCCAGCAGTCTCACCGCGAACGCCCGCGCCCGTCGCACCGCTTTCTTTTCGACCTTTTGGTACACGCCGGCGAAGAGCTCCTTCACCGGCATCTGGAACATGGCTTCGTATGCAAGCGCCGTCTCCAGCGTGGATTTTCGCGCCCAGCGTTCGTACCGCGACACCTTCGTGCCGCTCGCCGAACCCAAAAGAAACGCCATCTCGTCTTGGGAGAAACCGGTCCTTCTGCGGTACGTCTTCAGGTAGCTAGGAAGGCGTGCTGCCATGCTCGTTTATTTTTCAGGGTACGCACCGGCAAGAGGCGGGATAGGCGGGCTCGCTTGCCGGAAGCGGCAAGAGACAGACAAAAATAGGAGGGCCGGGCTGCGTGAAGGCTCGGTCCTCTGGACATTGCTTCCGCGTTTATATGGTAGCAGGGAACGGCCCTCCGCCGTGGGGATGGCGTGGGGGAAAGATGATGAAATTGGAAGAAGGATGAAAAATTTGACAGCGTGAACCTACGCCCCTACACTGAAGACGATATGACCGTCACCATAAAGGACAAAACGCCGCTCACGATCCCCGAGGTGGTACGCCGGAAGGCTGGCTTGAAGCACGGCCAGAAGGTGGAATTCAAGGTGTCGGGCGGGGTGATCAACGTCGTTCCGAAGCTCCCGCCCGCCGATGACGAATACACGCCCGCCCAGCGGCGCATGATCGACGCCCGCCTTGCGGCTGCCGGCAAAGGCCCGTACTACGGCCCCTTCAAAACCGCCGATGACGCCATTGCCTTTCTCCACAAAGAGGTGAAGCGCCGGAAGAGCATGACGCGCACGCGGTAAGCGTTCCTGATGTACATTGTCCTGTCCGACCGCGCGATTGAGTCCCTGAAGGACGCTCCGCCCAAGGTGCGGCGGGCGTTTGAGAAGCAGTTGCGGTTTCTCGCCGGCAATCTCCAGCACCCTTCCCTCCGCGCCAAGAAGTATGACGAAGCGAAGGACCGCTGGCAGGCTCGCGTGAACCGAGACTGGCGGTTCTATTTCACGATCATCGACGACACTTACCGCATCGAAGACCTCATCCCGCATCCGAAGTGAGCCGGATCGCCGGCGTCATCAACAAAGAAAGAAAGTCCCTGGGTGGGGCCCTTTCTGTCCCGGCTATCCTTCCGCTGCCGGAAGGCCAATCCCTGCCAATGCGGGCAGGCCTTCACCGGAGCTGCGAATTCCTCGTAAGCGATAGAAAACAGAGAGTCAAATGCGGTAGAAAGTCTCCGATTCAAGCATGATTCCGTTGAACGTGAGGGGTTCCATGGCGACGCGGAAGTCTCGGCCTTCGACCGGAAGCCAGTCATACGATTTGAGCTTGCTTATCAACGCGGCAAGGTCGGCGGTTTTGCTCAGGCCATCTTTGAAAACGTCGTAGTCAGCCAGAAGAAGATCATCGGAGTCCGGCCAGAAAAAGAAATCACGCGCGACGAACACGTACGCGACATGATCGTATTCATTCAGTGGTCTCTTCAGTTTTTCCTGGCAGATAAAAAGGTCGGATTCTCCCCCAAGAAGGCTCTGATATCCGCGAGTTGTTGTAATCCTTTTCCGAAATCCTCTTCCCGATGAATTCGCTCCTTCCAGTGAGAAGATGGCTTCCGAAGCCATTTCAACTCCGCCACTATGACCGCTCGAGAATCCTCATCCACCAGAAGCAGGTCTATGTTGGGCAAGCAATTGGAAAGCGAGATGCGCACCCTGGGCACGTTTGCGGGAATGCGGGCTGGAACTTCATCCCGAAAAGACGAAGATCGTCTATTGCAAGGATGATAGCCGGCGAAGGAGCTATCCGAATGAGAAATTTGATTTTCTCGGCTACACGTTTCGGCCGAGGCGGTCGAAGAATCGTTTCGGAAAATACTTCATCAATTTCAGTCCCGCCGTCTCCGACAAGGCGGTGAAGGCCATTCGAGCGGAGATTCGAAGTTGGAGCCTGCACTTACGCGGCGACAAAACGATCGAAGATCAGTCCCGGATGTTTAACCCGATTCTTCGCGGGTGGCTCCAGTATTACGGACGCTTTTGCCGGTCGGCGCCGGAGCACGGCTGAGCGCCAGAGGCTGGTAAACAGGGGGCCTCTGACAATTTGTAATTCGAGCCTTCGCCGCCCTCGTTATGTTATAGTTCATAGTGGAAGGAGCCGTTAGTCGGAACTATAACATAATGAGACCCACCACCTTTCTCCCCTCGGTCCTTCGCGAGCACCTGCGCCGCGAGCGAATCGCCGATCTGTCCGAACTCCAAGGGTCTATACCAACGTTCGTGTCACCAGCCGCAAAGTAGCTCAACTTCCGTTCGTGCAAATGCAAGAGGGTCCAACGGGGCTTTATTTAAGCTCATCGAACCTTCTCAGCCAGCCGTCCTGAAGATCCCGTAAGAGAACATTTACACTCTCGGGGTCAAGTCGGCCGTCATCGCCCTCCGTTCCACTTGGGCGCATGTTTCGCTGGATCTTCGTACTCCGTCGAGACAGGTAGCGCCATGGGCCTCCGGAATCCTCGGGCGGGCAGTTCTGAGCTCCGCGGATGCAAACGGGATATGCTTGGGCCGGCTCTAGCGGCAGAATCTTTTCTACAAGGATGTCATGTTCCCAGTTGTCACCGAAATCATAAACGTACTCGAATCTTTCGTGAGGTTGGAAGTGAAAGTCGGACAGTTTGACCTTGTCGGGACTATCAGCGAAGCTGACGCCGCCTTCGTAAGTCACGCCATACTCTCTTCCGTGGATGGTAAATCGGTGCAGATGGCAATTCGACCAACCCATGGTCACTTGCACGGTTTCGTGAAGTGTCCTGATCGTCGCATCGCCTGGAATCAAGATGCGCCGCCACACAGGCGGCTTGACACCTCTCAGGGCAACCTTGAGCTGATATACTCCCATCGCCATCTCGGCACCTCAAATGTTGAGAGAACGGACCGCTTCCTGGTAAGCACTCTCGACGGCTTGCAACGAAAGATGCTGGTAGACCTCCAATCTCTTCTTGGTTTTGTGGCCCGATATCAGTTGAATTTGAGCATCGGACAAGCCTTGTGACGTGAGATAAGTGAGCATCTGGTGACGGAATAAATGCGGATGCACATGTTGTGCGATACCGGCCCGTTGCCGGTACTGATGCACAATTTGCTGCACGCGCCGCGGCGAGAAGGGGCCAAAACGCTGCGATTCGAAAAGATGGCGGTTTTTAGGGTTTGCTTTTAGATGACTCTTGAGCACCAGACGGAAGCTCTCCGGAAAGAGAATGTACCGATCTTTGTTTCCCTTCCCCTGATCGATGAAAATCTTGCTTTGTGTCGCTCTGTCGCGATCATCATTTCCGTTTGTGCGATCGCTGTAGTACATGTGGCGCGCTCATACGCTTCGAACGAATCCCCCTCGATGCGGAGTCGCTGGCCGTATGTTACCGCTGTAATTCGGACCTTCGCCGTGCATTCGCGACACGGGTTCAGGCCAGCAAGCGCACCGAACAACTCTTTCAGTTCCAGGATCGGCTCTTGAGTGTGGTCGAGGGGTGAGTAAATGTGGAGGGCTCGTTTTTGTGCTCGCCACCGTCGGCCATGGAGAATAGTAACCCCGCGAGTGACTCTCGTTCACCGAATGGCAGCCACGGTTGGGCGATGGCCTTCATAACGCCATAAACCGGCTGGAGCTGTCCTTTGAACGAGCGTGCAGGTAACGCCCGGTTGTCGAAACTGAACTGTGGCCGAGCGTTGCTTTGGACTCATGATCGCTTGTCTTTACCGCGCCGTCGGCAAGCTGATGCGCGTAGCGGTTCACTTGCCGGCGCAATTGGGCTGCTTGTTCGGAATTGAGATATCCTTCCCGCCGCGCCTCGGTTATGGCCTGCCGTGCCAGTTCCACGCGATGGGTAGCGGTGAGAACGTCGGCAATTGTCCGCCCTGGCGAACTAACTGGCATACCTTCGTGCTCCGTCAAGTCCCCGCGGGCAATCTCGGCGCGGTGAATTACAATCCACCCTGGTTTTTCGCGGCGAAGGCGAGCGCGTTTCGGGACCGTCAGATGCACCTTGGCAGGGTTGACGTCGGAAAGCCCGAAAATGAGAAGTGCCGTCTCGTGCGAGAGCGCAATTCGTTCCGGACCTTGGCTGGCTTGCGCCCAGAGAATCGCCTCCCGATATTGGGCGAACTTGTCCACCGGATAATGCGCGATGCGATAGACACCCCGGGCTGTTCGCACCAAGCGTCCGCGCTGTGCCAAGCGAACCAGAACAGAATCCTTGATGCCCTTCTCTCTGGCCTGCTTCGACGTAAACAGCCCGTCGTTCGCCTCGGCCAGTTCGAACAATTCGGTCATCCGTGATTGCGGCATGTAGGCAGTATGCGGCTTCCCAGCGAGGATTGTCAATATAGTTCCATAATGGAAGTATTGTGACCCAAGTCTGGACTGAACTCTTGAAATGAGACATGCGAGATGGGCACACTTTGCTCGGGAAGGAGAGCAAAGTGAAACGGAAGCGGTATTCACGGAAGTTCCAGTGGAAGGCAGTCGAGCGCATGAGGACCTGCGAAAATGTCGCCCGACTGGCGGAGGAATTGGGAGTCACGCCGCGCTGTCTTTACAAGTGGCGCAGGAAGCTCGATCTGGCAGAGTCCGGTGAAGAGCGGGCACGACCCAGCACGCACGAGGCGTCCTTCCGGAAACAGGCCCAGCAGTTGAAGCGGCTGCTGGCGGAGAAGGTCTTGGAAGTAGATTTTTTCAGAGGTGCCTTGCAAAAAGTCGAGGCTCGACGCCAGCGGAGCGGCGGTTCTGGCGAGACGGCATCTACGACCAAATCCGGGACGTGATGTCGCAGCAAGGCGGCTTGAGTATCGAGCGCATGTGTGATCTGGCCGGAGTTAGCCGCGCCACCTTCTACCGATCTTTGCGGGAGCAACAGCCCGGCGAGGAGGACATGGAAGTACGGTCGGCCATTCAGCAAATCGCGCTGGCCCATCGGCGTCGCTATGGGTATCGGCGGATCGCGGCGGAACTCCGGCGGCGAGGAATGCCAGTGAACCACAAGCGGGTTCTGCGGATGATGCGAGAGGACAATCTGCTGGCGGTGCAGCCGCGGGCGTTCGTGGTGACGACGGATTCGGATCACGGGTTTGAGGTCTACTTGAACCTGGCGGGCCGCATGAAGCTCACGGGGATGGATCAGCTCTGGGTCGCTGACATCACCTACGTTCGGTTCAAAGCGGAATTCGTTTACGTGGCCGTGATCCTCGACAGCTACTCACGCAAGGTGGTCGGCTGGGCACTCGAGCGAACCCTGGCGAGCCGTCTGGCAATCGCTGCGCTCAACCAGGCGATCGCGGAACGGCAGCCGCTCCCTGGCCTCGTCCATCACTCGGACCGCGGAGCGCAATACGCCTGCGCGGAATACGCGGGCGTGCTCAAAAGGCACGGGATGATCCCCAGCATGAGCTGGCCGGCCAATCCCTATGACAACGCCAACTGCGAAAGCTTCCTCAAGACCTTGAAACGGGAGGAAATTTACGCCCGCCGATACGACAACCTGGAACATCTGCGAGCCAACATCGAAGAGTTCATCGAGGAGTATTACAATCGGCAGCGGTTGCACTCTGCGCTTGGCTACCGGTCGCCGGAGGAATTCGAGAAGCAAATGGAGCCTTCGAACGCGGCACCAGATTTCCAAACTGCAACCATGAACTTTTTTGAGAACGATGGGAACAAAAAGAGGGTTTCTAAAGCGCTGGTCGGGAAAGGGGACTCTATCGCCGTCCCCTTCCCCGAACCCCATCCCCTGCTAACAGATCCGGGGAAAACTCAATGAGAACGGCACAAAGTGTGAACATCAAAATTGTCTCACTAGAGGGGTTCACCCCAAGTCAACGAGTACAAGATCGGTACAACTTGAGCGTTCCGAGCTTGATTTTCAGTAACTTACGGTTGCCAACCGTGCCGCAAAATCAACGAGTTACCCTTGCTAAGGCAGCCTCCGGAGCAACAGGTCGGGGGTTCGAATCCCTCCAGGCGTACCAACTAACTTCTTTGTTGTCAGTACCCACTTTTCTTTCGCACCCCCTTCTGTACCAAAACTGTTCCAAAACTCCCTCAATTTGGCCTTGATGTTCCAAAACCCTTGCCGTGTTCATTGGCTCGACGATCCAGCTTGTCGAGTGCTTCTCTCATCATGTTGAGCTTGGCCTGGCTATACCCCTTGAACGCTTCGGCATCGCCTTGCCGGAGCATCAACGTGACGAAGCGGTCAGACACTCCCACCGCACTGAGCCTTGTCGCGAACGTGTGACGTAGCTCGTACAGAGAGAAGTGCGGAACCGTGGCGCGCCGCAACGCCGTGCTCCATGCCTTCTTGACGTTGCATAGGTAAGGCTTGCTGCCGCGCTCGGTGAGCCGCGGAAACAAGTAATCGGAGCCGGGAGTCTGCTCGATTTGCTCCTTGAAAGCAGCGTACGCGGGCTCCGTCATGGGCATGTCCCCTATTCCGTTGTCAGTCTTCGAATCAGAAATATGGACAAGCCGGTTTTCGAGATCAACCTTCGACTTGAGCATGGGCAGTAGTTCTCGGTACGGCCGGAGCCCCATCTCCACCATGATCACAACAATGTGTCTCAGGTAGCTGGGTGCGACGAACTCGATACGCACTTGCTCGCTGAAGGTCATGTAATGAGGTTTGCGCGTGGAGTTCTTCACTGAAACTGGAAACTCCACAATGCTACAAGGATTGGTTTCCAGCCTCTTCTGCCGGATGGCAACGTTGAGCACATGCCTTAAGACCCGGAACTCCTGGTGAACGGTAGCAGGCTTCACCCGTCCTCGCCGGATGAGCCCGAATTTGGTGTTTATCCTCCTTCCTTCTATCAGACGATTATCGATATAGTCCTCCACAGCCTCCGGCGTAATTTCCGAGAGCCGCATCGTCCCAAAAATTGGCCGTAGCAACTTGGCTGCGTTGAGGTTCTGGTGGTGTGTCTTCTCCGAACGGCAAGGCGGTTTAGAGCGCTTCTCCAAAAACCAATCCATCCATTCGTCGAACGTGAGATTCTTGCTCGGGAGAATGGCGGGCAGCCTGCCTTCATCTCGGGCAGCCAGCCGCTCCCGAAGAAAGCGTTCAGCTTCGTCTCTGTCCGTGGTTCCCGTAGACTCCCTCTGTGTCTTGCCTTTCTTATCGGGATATCGTATCCACCAGAACGCCGATCCCTTGCGGGGGTAAACCGTACCCCCGGTGTTACGTGGTCTGGCCATCGATTCCTCCATTCACAAAGAATTGTCGCCGCCACTTTTCGAGTTCGATCAGGCTGAACCGAATTGAGCGGCCCATCATTCGGAAATGGGGAATCTGCTTTCGCTCGACGTAAGCATACACCAGCGACGGGCTGACTCCAAGAAATCGCGCCGCCGTCTTTACGTCCATGGTGGCCTCGAAGCCGGCCACTTCGGGCTGATGCGGAGGGTGTTCGGTTGGCGTATTGAACTGGACTTGCGCTGTTTCCATGATGACTATTCCTCCGATACGGAAAATCCAATCCGGCGCTTCGGCGGAACCGGTGCCGGTTGCATAAGCTTACGAATCGCGTCAAAGACCGCGCTGAACTGGGTGTCGTATTTCTTTTCGAGTTCGTCGAGCCTTCTCCGAAGCTCGGCGTTGGAATCGGTGGGCTAACGACCAGATCATGAGCGAAATTTCCTGATGAAAATGGGTGACACTCCAAAGCCTAGGTTCCGGGAAGGAACCGAAAGGGGTGTTAGCGATGGAAGGCAACGAGGGAGTTGAGAGGAG
>JAKAWG010000042.1 GCA_021817045.1 Acidobacteriota bacterium | reverse complement strand
TGGCTGGCATCATCACGTCTGCTTGGTGACGATGGCCTACGCCTTTCTCCGCTTCGAGCAGGCACGCCTTAAAAAAAACTTCTGGTGCGACCTGGAGCCTGCCCCGCGTCCGCCGGCAGCTCCTTGCCCTGCTGATTAGACTCAGTGGACGTTGCGCGTGGTGCCTTACAGAGTTCACGGACACCTCGTAGAACTTAACCGAGTATTACTAAGTGGAGGGAGTTTTGCCGTCGTTGGGCTGCCTCAGAATTTTCCGTGAAAGGTTTTGCCGTTTTTCAGCCTTCTTCTTAGTGGAGGGGAAAATCGCCTCCGTCGCGAGGAGCACGGTTCGCGGTAGAGCAAAGAGTTTTCACGATCAGCGATCTTTGCGCTTCAACGTTCTGCTGGTTTTCAGCCTTCTTGTAAGTAGGGGTGCTTTATGAGGCACTGCGCAACTTCAGCGTTGGCCACCGCTGATTGCTTGTCAATGAATGTGCTGCTTTGCGCGTTCTTTTCGGCGCATTCGTGTTGGGTGCTTCGTGGCCCGCCGCCGTGTGCATGCCAGGTGTGGCGTGGACGCTGCTTCGCAGCGGCAGATTGTAGGACACGCCACCCCTGGGCAGGGTTCTGCGGGGAATCCTGCGGATTCCCGTGGGAACCCCAAGAAACGGCGGTGAATAACATCGAAAACGCCACCGCGGGATTGCCTGGAGAATCCCCGGGATTCTCCAGGGAACCACTGGCATAACAATCGGTTAGACGAACTCGAGGGAGAGACGAAAATGCGCAAACTGACGAAAGGTATTACTCCAAAATTCACCGAAACCGACTACGAGCGGCTCCGAGCGCTCGCCGCGCGCGACAGCAAGCCGCTGGCCGCTTGGTGCAGGGATGTGCTCCTCCGTGTTGCCTCAGGCTCGCAGCCATCGCCGTTTCAATTCGGCATCATGGCCGAAATCACCGCGACCCAGGCCATCCTCATTGACCTGCTGTGCGTATTGGGGCGCGATGGCCGAATCAGCTTTCCAATCCCCGGAACCAGCAATGAAGGAACGTCACCAACATAGGAGAAGCAGCCCCGCAGCGCCGCTCGGGGCGAAGATTCAAAGTCGTTCTGCCTACGCATCGCATTGGGTCGAAGTCCTATTGACGAGCAGGGAGGCTGCCGAAATCCTGAAAATCCATCCCAAGGTGCTGGAACGGGTGGCCAAGCGGGGCGAAGTCCCAGCACTCAAAGTCGGAAAATTCTGGCGATACAGTTCAATGGCGCTGGACGACTGGATTCATTCGAGATTAGAATCGAGTCGCCAACCGTGCCGCATGAAAACCTCATTCTGAAAAGGAGGCCACATGCAGGCACGATATCAGTACGGGAACTTGATGCTCCGAAAGCGGAAGCAAGGGCCGGATGTTTGGCAATTCCGCTGGCTGGAGCACGGAAAGCAACGATCAGTGTTAATTGGAACGGTCGAGAAACTTCCGACACGTGCGGATGCGGAGAGGACTGTTGAGCATCTCCGAATCGAAATCAACGCCCAGAATCCGCAGCGGGATTTTCATTCGGTCACAGTAGGAGCGCTGATAGATCGGTTTCTCAAGGAGTATGCGCCGAAGTGTTGCCGCCGGCCAACGCAGAGGGTTTATCGCAGCCTCTTTGAAAAACATATCAGGCCGAAATGGGGAACCGAACTCCTCACGAGTGTCAAAACGCTTGCTGTCGAGGAGTGGCTCGAAAACAAGCCGGCCTCTCGGCAAGTCAAGTCGCACGTCAGAAACCTGATGCACACGCTCTATCAAGCCGCAATTCGGTGGGAACTGGTGGAAAGAAACCCGATTGACCTTGTCCGCCAATCTCGAAAGCGGTTGAAGACCCCCCGAGTCCTCACGCCGGAAGAATTCAAAGCGCTTCTGGCGGAACTTTCGGAACCTTACAGAACCATGGTAATCACCATTGCCTGTTTGGGTTTGAAAGTTTGCGAACTGCTCGGCCTTCAGTGGGGCGATATTGATTTTGGAAACCTCACCTTGAAGGTGCAACGCAGTTTCGTAGAGGGCGAGATTTATCCTACAAAGACTGAGGTATCCACAAGCGAATTACCCCTTGACCCGGACCTGGCCGAGTCACTTCTTGCGCATAGAGCCCGATCCGGCTATGGAGGGAGTTCGGATTTTGTGTTCGCTGGGGCCTCGGGCAAGCCACGTTGGCCTGATATCATGCTGTCCGACCATATCAAGCCGGCGGCGGCAAAGGCGGGGATCGGCAAGATCGGCTGGCACACGTTCAGGCACACGTACTCGACTCTCTTGCACTCTTTGGGCGCTACTCCTGCCGTTCAGAAAGAACTTTTGCGGCACGCTGACATCCAAACCACGATGAACATTTACACCCAAGCTGTTACGCCAGCAAAGCGAGCGGCGGCTTCGAAAGTCATAGATGTTCTGTGGCGGATGTGACTTGTACGAACTTGTACTTTTTCGGAAATCCTGAGTTGACCTTAAAGCCTTCGGAATCAATGGTACGCCTGGAGGGATTCGAACACCCGACCCCTTGCTTCGTAGTTTAACTCAACATTGCTATCTTGTTGGCTCGCCTAGCTTTGTCTTTGGTCAAGAAGCACGATTTTAGGGGGTCTTGGGGCGGTTCTGTTCCCAAGATGTTCCCACTCGAGTGGCACTTGCCTAGCGATACTTTTACCAGCACATTTCTACAATTGCTGGTAATATTATCGAGATGGGAAAGCGCCAAAATACGCAAGATTCGGAATCCCGCGCCAAGGCTGTCTTCCTTCGCCACGGAGGCGTGCTTAGGACAAGGGATGCGATGAACCTCGGAGTTCACCCCGAAACGCTTTACAAAATGCGGGACTCCGGCAAGCTCTCAACCCTTGCTCGCGGGCTTTATCGCGTCTCCGATCTACCCCCTCTTGGGAATCCCGACCTCGCCACGGTCGCTATGAAGGTTCCCGATTCCGTGATTTGTCTTATCTCCGCGCTCGCCTTCCACGAACTCACGACCCAGATTCCGCACGAGGTGTATCTTGCCCTGCCACGTGGAGCCGAACCCCCGCGGCTTGCTCACCCTCCCATCCGAGTATTTTGGTTCACCAAGAGAGCCTTCGAATTCGGTCTGGAATCCCACAAACTCGACGGCATGCGAGTCCGAATTTACAGTCCCGAGAAAACCGTCGCCGACTGTTTCAAATACCGCAACAAGATCGGGATGGACACGGCTCGCGAGGCGCTAAAGCTTTACCTTGAGAGGAAGAAAAGGAATCTCCATGCCCTTCTTGAAGCCGGAGAGGTTTGCCGCGTAGCGAAGGTGATGCGACCTTACCTGGAGGCACTGATGTGACCAAACGAGCACCGGCCAATCTTTCTGCCTCCGTGCATCAACTGCTTTTGAACAAGGCCCGCAAGACCAACCGCCCTTTCAACGAACTCCTGCAATATTTCGCCATGGAGCGGTTTCTCTATCGGCTCTCAAAATCCTCTTATGCTGCCAAGTTCATCTTGAAGGGCGCGCTGATGTTCACAGCATGGGAACTGGAGCCTTATCGGCCGACGATGGATATCGATCTTCTCGGCAAGACAACGAACGATGTTGAGGTTCTGGCTGGAATCGTGAAGGAATTATGCTCACAGCCTGTCGAGCCCGATGGCCTCGTTTTCAACCCCAATACCGTAAAAGGCACAAGCATCGCTGAAGACGCCAACTATCAAGGCGTTCGAATCCGCTTCCGGGCTAACTTGGGACGAGCCCGAGTAATTCAGCAGCTCGATATCGGATTCGGGGATGTTGTTGCTCCGGGTCCACAGCCCATTGATTATCCGACCTTGCTCGATTTTCCCGCACCGAAGCTTCGCGGGTACAGCAAAGAGAGCACCGTCGCTGAGAAATTTGAGTCCCTCGTCACCCTAGGTATCCTTAACAGCCGGATGAAAGACTACTTCGACATCTGGACCCTCTCTCGGCAATTCGATTTCAATGGCCAAACACTTCGTGACGCCATCGCGAAAACATTCTCCAATCGTGGAACAACTATCGTCCCCGAACCTGTTGGCCTGACCGCAACCTTCGCGAACGATCCATCAAAGAAAGCGCAGTGGCGCGGCTTCATCCGCAGAAGCCGGCTCGAAGCCTCGCCTGATCTCGCAGAACTGGTTCTCGCTGTTTCGAGATTCTTACAACCGGTAGCAACGGCTTCGAGCCAAGGAAAAGCATTCAACGCAAGTTGGACTGCCCCCGGACCCTGGATCGAACATTAACAGGACGGCTGTGCGCTGTCCTTCCACCGAGAACTACGGCGAGCCACAAGAATCCGTACACGCCAGAGCGTGATTACATCACTCCCAGAATCCAGCCTTCGATTTCGGCGACCTCCAGTTCGGCTGGCGTCAAACCTGGTTTGAAAAACCGTGCCAGGCTACCGTCGAGATCGCACCGTTGCATCCATGCGGCGACCGAGTAAGCGTCGTGCTGATGCGCGTTTCGTCCATCTTGCGCGAAGCTCCGCCTCCACAGCGATGGATAGACTTCAGCAACCACTGACTTGCCGGGTTGCAAGTCCCAGCCATCAAACGGCCAGAAATGGACGTGGCCCCCCACACGCTGTCGGAGATACCGCAGCCAAGGCAATCCAGCATGTGTGGACTTAGCCACTGCACCCTGAACCTCGAACTGAAAGACTGACTTTGCCCCGCGAGCGCGTATCTCAGTCAATCGCCTCCAACGGGGATTGCCGCTGCGTGCCTTTCCATTCCCAACGATTCCGTCGCGTACAAAATCCACATATATATTTTCGTCAGTTGGCCAGTGCTTTTGGAAGTCGTCGAGAAACGCCGCCCAATCATGCGGAAGCCTGTACTCTTCAAAATACCGCAATGGGAATGAGAAACCGTGATCAATTCCGACCAATGTCGGCAGTGCTTCCGAAAGCCTCTCCACCAGCCATTCTGCAATACCGCGACGCGTCCAATACTTGCGCGGGCTTGGCCAGGGCAAGACCTCAGTCGGCTCAAACCCCCGATCAGCTACATAGACGCGCAACCCCCTCAAGCTGGACATAGGAGTTTGCGCGCCTGAATAATCAATGCCGATGTAACGCTTGAACGTCTCTGTGCCCTTGCTCATCTGAGGTCCAGATTCGTAACCCACGCCGGCAGCTTCTTCATGACTGCGGGCGCCGCTGCCCGAGGCCTAAGGCTCCCCCTTATAGGTGTCTCTCCTACCGTGCCACCAATTCCCCGTCTTACTCCTATTAAACACAGCGCCTTAATTGTTGCAAACTCTAATACACACCGTGGGCTATAATCACCTGCAAGACCCGGCGCGCTTGATCGAACCGGAAAGTTCATGAGAGTTACAGACTACCAAGCGAAATATTTCGCCTACGACCTCACGAAACGCTGCGCATCAGACAACATTGAGAAGTTGGTGTCCGTCCTTGCTGATGCTCAGGTGGATTTGAACCCTTACCAGGTCGAGGCTGCACTTTTCGCTTTCCGAAGCCCATTCTCAAAAGGCGCAATCCTCGCCGATGAAGTGGGTCTCGGAAAGACCATTGAAGCTGGCCTCTTGCTCGCCCAAAAATGGGCGGAGCGAAAGCGCCGCCTGCTCGTAATTGTACCGGCCAATCTGCGTAAACAGTGGGGACAGGAACTTGCCGACAAATTCTTTCTACCATATGCAATCCTTGAGACTCGCACCTTCAATGAATCCATCAGCGCCGGCAATCTGAACCCGTTTCAACAGGATGCCGTTATACTTTGCTCTTACCAGTTCGCAAGAAGCAAGGAGACATACCTCCGGCAAACGCCTTGGGACCTCGTGGTGATTGACGAAGCCCACCGGCTGCGCAACGTTTACAAGAATTCCAGCAAGATTGCCGCTTCCATCAAACAGGCCGTAGCGCCGTTTCCTAAAGTTCTTCTCACGGCCACGCCTCTTCAGAACTCACTGCTTGAACTGTACGGGCTCGTCAGCATTATTGACGAGTACGCTTTTGGCGACTTGCAGAGTTACCGGTCTCGATTCACGCGACTGGGAAACGACGGCGACTTCGCCGAGTTGAAAGAGCGCCTCAGACCCCTCTGCAAACGGACGCTTCGTCGCCAGGTTCTCGAATATGTGAAATATACGAATCGCCACGCCCTCGTGCAGGAATTTGTTCCGACCGAAGAGGAACAGAGGCTTTACGACCTTGTCTCAGATTATCTTCAGCAACCGACCCTCTACGCTCTTCCCGCAAGCCAGCGCCAGCTCGTCACGCTCATCCTTCGCAAGCTGCTGGCATCGTCCACTTACGCCATCTCCGCTACTCTAGATAGTCTCGCGAAGAGATTGGAGGCCGCCGCAACCATCGCAAAACCGGTCGAATCCCCACCTGAATCGTTGCCGAACGATTGGGAATCGCTCGACGAGCTGGCCGACGAGTGGGAGGAGGAGATAGCGGAAAGCGCTGGTCCTGAACAGGCACGGGCTCAGGTTTCTCCTGAACAGCTACAGGAAATGCGGTGCGAACTTTCCCAACTGAGGGAGTTTCACGCCCTCGCAAAATCCATTATTAAGAATTCCAAAGGGGAGGTCTTAATTACCGCTCTTCGGCGTGGCTTCGCCGCCGCTGCCGAGGCCCAGAAGAGCCAGGGAGCTCCCACCTTGCAGCAAAAAGCGGTGATCTTTACCGAATCGCGGCGCACCCAAGAGTATCTGTTCCGCGTGCTGGAGCAAACCGAGTTCGCCAGCAAGGTGATGCTCTTCAATGGAACGAATAATGATCCGCTGTCCAAAGCAATCTACAAGAGGTGGCTTGACAAGCACGCAGGCACTGACAGGATCACCGGCTCGCCCACTGCCGATATGCGGGCGGCTCTGGTCGAGAACTTCCGCGACCACGCATCCATCCTCATTGCAACGGAAGCCGCAGCCGAGGGCATCAACCTCCAGTTCTGCAACCTGGTCGTTAATTACGACCTACCGTGGAATCCACAGCGCATCGAGCAGAGAATCGGACGTTGCCACAGGTACGGCCAGAAGTTCGATGTGGTGGTGGTCAACTTTTTGAATAAGAAGAATGCCGCTGATCAGCGCGTTTACCAGCTATTGGCCGAAAAGTTCCGTCTCTTCAGCGGAATCTTCGGCGCAAGCGACGAGGTCCTCGGCGCCATCGAGTCCGGCGTGGACTTCGAGAAGCGAATCGCTGCGATCTACCAAAAATGCCGCACGCCCCAGCAAATTCAGTTCGAGTTCGACCAGCTTCAGCGCGAGCTAGAAACTGAGATAGAGGCCGGCCAGCGCGACGCCCGTGAAAAACTACTCAACAACTTCGACCAGGAGGTCGTGGAAAAGGTCCGCATCGAAAGCCGGGATGTGCTCGACCGCTTCAACGAGCAACTCTGGCGGCTGACGGGGCACGTCCTGCGCGAGTATGCCCACTTCGACGAAACCGGTTATAGCTTCATGCTGCACAAGAATCCCTTCCCCGGCGAAAAGATTCATCCAGGGCCTTACCGCATGGGCAAAGCCGTCGAAGACGTTAACACCTACCGCGTGGGGCACCCGCTGGCCCAGCGAGTCCTGGATTTGGCAAAGGCCCTCAATCCCAATGCCGGAGAAGTGGTCTTCGACTATACTAACAGCGGCAAAAACGTCGCGGCATTGGCGCCGCTGGTCGGCCAAGGGGGTTGGCTCGCTTGCACGCGGCTGACGCTCAGCGCCCTTGAAATAGAGGAAGTAATTCTACTCGCTGGCATGACGGACGGCGGCATGACCCTGGACGATGCTCAGTGCCGAAGGCTGCTCGATTTGCCGGCAACGCAGGGCAAGCCGTGCGAGGTTTCAGCAGCGATAGCCGCATCGCTGAACGAAACGGCCACACGGCTTCGCCAAGAATTGATCGAATCGAGAGCCAGGCGGAATGGCGCGTGGTTTGATTCCGAAATGGAAAAGCTCGACCGCTGGGCCGAAGACCGGCGCACTTCGCTCAAGTCTGAACTCGAAGAATTAGACGAAGCGTTGAAGGAAGCAAAGAAGGCCGCGCGCCTTGCTCCGACGCTCCCCGACAAGCTGCTGCGGCAGCGTGAGGTTCGAGCGCTTGAAGCGAAACGGGAAGAGGCATGGCGGGCTTACGACCAGGCAAGCCGGGACATTGACCGGCAAAAGGACGCGTTGCTGGATGAGATCAGCCATCGCCTGGTCCAGCGTATTGACCAACAAGAGCTCTTTACGCTGCGCTGGCGCATCAGTTGAACTCCACGCCAGGATGGTGGAGAGGAGGGATTGGCGGAACTAAGGAACAGCATATGAAAACACCGGAACCAGAGAAGCTTGACTTGCAATCCGCGGATATCGGCGCCGAAAAGCGCGAGGAACTGCTGCGCCTGTTCCCGGAGGTTCGGACGGAGGGCGGAAAGATTGATTTTGAGCGGTTGAAGCTCGCGCTGGGCGAAGCGGTGGATGTGGGCAAGGAACGCTACGGCATGAACTGGCCGGGCAAGGCGGACTGCTTCAAAGCCATTCAGACGCCGAGCCTTGGCACGCTCCTTCCGTGCCGGGAAGAAAGCGTCAACTTCGATTCCACGGAAAACCTGATTATCGAGGGCGACAATTTGGAAGTCTTGAAGCTCCTTCAGAAGTCGTATCTTGGCAAGGTCAAGATGATTTACATAGACCCGCCCTACAACACGGGTAACGATTTCATTTACCCTGACAACTACACCGAATCGCTTCAGACTTATCTTGAGTACACCGGACAAGTGGACGCCGAAGGCAAGAAATTCAGCACGAACACTGAGGCGGACGGTCGGTTTCATTCCAAGTGGCTCAACATGATGTATCCGCGATTGTATTTGGCAAGGAACTTACTCCGCGACGATGGGGTCATCTTCGTTAGCATTGACGATAACGAGTTAACGAGCCTGAGGCGCCTGTGCGACGAAGTTTTCGGGGAAGAGAACTTCGTTGCTACCCTCGTTTGGCGAAAGAAGATTTCGCCAGACGCAAGGCAGGATATTGACCCCACTCACGATTACGTAACGATTTATGCGAGGTCTGCCGCCGACCTTGCAAGGGGGGGATCGTTCGGAGTGGTGCCCCTGAGCGAAGATCGAAAAAGGGCATTCAGGAACCCCGACAACGACCCGCGGGGGCCATGGGCATCGGTTGACATGACAGGCATGAAAGGACGAGCGACAAAAGATCAATTCTTTGAAATTACTCTGCCTAGCGGGCGAACCGTATCGCCTCCGCCCGGTCGATCTTGGGGTATCGCGTATGCCACGTATGAGAGGCTGAAAGCGGAAGGCCGACTTTGGTTCGGCCAGGACGGCGACGGCGTACCCCGCATCAAGCGGTATCTTTCCGAGACGACCGGCCAGAACACCGCCACCTGGTGGACCGAGGACCAGAGCGGCACGACCGAATCCGCAAGGAAGGCTTTGCTTGAGCTGATGGGAGAACCGGACGTTTTCGACTTTCCCAAGCCTGTTGAGCTTCTCAGTCGATGCGTCGGATTGCTCAACGACTCGACCGCAATCGTCCTCGACTTTTTTGCGGGATCCGGAACAACGGCTCAGGCAGTGCTACAAAGCAACGCGCAAGACCATGGGAGGCGAAAGTTCATCTTGGTTCAGCTACCCGAGTCGCTTGACGCGACCCAAAAAGAGCAAAAAGCTGCGGCAGGTTTCTGTGACCGCCTGGGGAGGCCGCGCAACATTGCAGAGATCACCAAGGAGCGCGTCCGCCGTGTCATCAAGAAACTCAATGATGAGGACTCCGCGAAGCTCGCCCTGACCGATGCAGCGAAGCGAGATCGCGGCTTCCGGGTGTACAAATTGGCCGAATCCTGCTTCAAACCTTGGAACGCTGAAGTTCCGCACGAGGGCGCCGCCTTGGAAAAGCAACTCGAATTGCATGTCCACCATATCCGCGAGGGCCGCACGACCGAGGACATCCTCTACGAGATCCTTCTGAAAAGCGGCTTCCCGCTCACTGCCTCCATCAAGAAGACCCAGTTGGCCGGCAAGACTGTTTACAGTGTGGCCGACAATGCCCTTTTGATCTGCCTGGACCGGGAGCTGACCATGGAAGCCATCCGCGCCATCGCCGAAGAGAAACCGGAGCGCGTCGTCTGCCTCGACGAAGGCTTTGCCGGCAACGACCAGCTTAAAGCCAACGCCGTGCAGATTTTCAAGAGCAAGGGCGTCACGAAGTTCCAGACCGTGTGACCGCGCAGAATCCATGAAAATCCAGTTCGACGCCAACCAACCATTTCAGCTTGACGCCGTGGCCGCCATCACAGACTTGCTGGAAGGCCAACCGCAGGGACCGCCGGAATACGCGGTCATCCATGTGGGCGACCTGGGAGGGTTGTTCACCGGCCAGGAGCGCACGGAGCTTGGCGTGGGCAACCGCCTGCTGATTGCCGAAGAAAAGCTGCTTGCCAACACCCGAGCGGTTCAGGCGCGGAACGACATCGAAGTTCCTGACCCGAATGCTCCTCTTGAGGCGTGGGAACTATTCGACGTTCCCGCCAATGTTCCTCGCCGCTGCCCGCACTTTTCAGTTGAAATGGAGACCGGGACGGGCAAGACGTACGTCTATCTGCGCACCATTTTCGAGCTTTCCCGCCGTTACGGCTTTCAGAAGTTCATCATCGTCGTCCCGAGCGTCGCCATCCGCGAGGGCGTGCTGAAAAATATCGAAATTACGACCGAACATTTCCGCGCCCTATTCAACAACATTCCCTTCGAGCACTTCGTTTACGACGCCAGGAAAATCAACCGGCTGCGCCAGTTCGCCACCAGCAATACACTGCAAATCCTCGTGATTAACATTGACGCTTTTCGCAAGAATTTCACGGGCACAGAAGAAGAGCAGAAAAGCAACGTGATTTACAAGGAGAGCGACAGGCTCTCCGGCCGCCAGCCTATCGAGTTTGTGCAGGCGACGCGGCCCATCGTTGTCATTGACGAGCCGCAAAGCGTGGATTCGACGGAGAAGGCCCAGGAAGCAATCAAGGCGCTGAATCCGCTTTGCACGCTTCGCTACTCCGCCACGCATCGCAACCCCTACAATCTGGTTTATCGGCTCGACCCCATCCGGGCATTCGAACTCAGGCTCGTTAAACAGATTGTGGTCGGCAGCGCCAAAGCCGAAGGAGCTGCCAATGACGCGCTTGTGCGCGTCGAAAAGATAGATTACAAGAACGGCATAAAGGCAAAGCTCCGTATCCTGGCCCAAGGAACGAGCGGGCCGAAGGAAAAGTCATTTACCGTGAAGCAAGGGGCTGACCTGTTCGTGCTCTCAAATGAGCGCGCCGAATACAAAACCGGATTCGAGGTGACAGAGATCAACGCCGAACCCGGCAACGAATACATCCGCTTCAGCAATGGCCGCACCCTGCGCCTGGGAGAAGAGATCGGCGGATTGCGCGAAGACGTTTGGCGCGTTCAGATCAAAGAGGTGGTTAAGAAACACCTTGAAAAGGAATTGCAGGTTAAGGTGGCCGCAGGAGAAAGAGGAGTCAAGGTTTTGACGCTCTTCTTCATTGACCGCGTGGCCAACTACCGCGATTATGATGCCCAGGGTAAGCCCGTCAAAGGAAAATTTGCCAGAGTTTTCGAGGAAGAACTGACGCATTGGGCGAAAGACGAGCGATTCAAGGGGATTCCTTGGCTTAAGGAGCCAGTTGAAAAACTCCACAATGGGTACTTTGCCCAGGATCGGAAGGGCGTGCTCAAGGACACGAGCGGCGATACCCAAGCTGACGACGAAGTGTACGACCTGATCATGAAGGACAAAGAGCGTCTGCTATCCATCGAGGAGCCTCTGCGGTTTATCTTCAGCCATTCGGCCTTGCGCGAGGGTTGGGACAACCCGAATGTTTTTCAGATTTGCACTCTCAATGAAACTCGGAGCGCCATTAAGAAACGGCAGGAAATCGGGCGCGGCCTTCGCCTGCCTGTGGACCAAAATGGAGCGCGAGTGTTCGATGAGTCTGTCAACAGACTTTTCGTGATGGCCAACGAGAGTTACGAAGATTTTGCGCGCAGCCTGCAAACGGAGTACGAAGAAGACTGCGGCGTGACCTTCGGAAAGGTTCCCATCACGGCGTTTGCAAAACTTGTTCGCGTCGTTGACGGCAAAGAACAGCCGATTGGGACTGAAGCTGCCAAAGAGATTCATGCCGCTCTGGTCGAACAGAAGATGATTGATAGCGATGGCCGTATTCAGCCTGCCTTCGACCCAAAGCGCGCCGATTTTAAGCTCGAACTCCCGGAGGCCCAAAGGGACATCGCGCCCGCTGTTGTGGACTTACTAGCGTCGTACCAGATCGAACAGCACATTCGCAAGGCTCGCGACGAGCGCGTAAACCGGCTGAAAAAGGAAGTGACATTGACTCCCGAGTTCCAGGCGCTGTGGAATCGTATCAGGCCCAAGACGACCTTCCGGGTGGAATTTGAAACGGAGGTTTTAGTCCGGCGCGCGGTGCAGGCTCTCAAACAAATGGAGAGAATTGAGAAGCCGACTATCCGAATTGCGGCTGGAAAAGTTTCCGTTCAAAGAGGTGGAGTTGTGGCCGCCGCCCAAAGCGCGGCGGAAGAAAAGGTGGAATACGGCAGCAGGCCGGTGCCCGACATTTTGGCATATCTGCAAAACGAAACCGAGCTAACCCGGTCAACGCTTGTCCGCGTGCTCAAGGAAAGTGGCCGTCTGGACGAATTCTTCAACAATCCACAGAGGTTTATGGACGCTGTGGCGACGATCCTAAAATACGAGCTTCATCGCCTGTTGGTGGACGGAATCAAATATGAGCGGATACCTGGCCCAGGGCCAGAAGCCGAGTGGGAAATGCTCCTTTTCAAGAACGAAGAGCTGATTAATTATTTGAAAGCATTGCAGGTCCAAAAATCAGTTTACGAATACGTCGTCTATGACTCGGAGGTGGAACGTGAATTTGCCAAAAGGCTCGACGAGCGACAGGACATCAAGCTGTTTGTGAAGCTGCCGGGCTGGTTCGAGGTCGAAACGCCGGTCGGAAACTACAATCCAGACTGGGCAATCCTCAAACACGATGGGCAGGCGCTTTACTTAGTGCGCGAAACGAAAGGAACGCGCGACTTTTTGAAGTTGCGCACAAGCGAGGCTGACAAAGTTCGATGCGGGCTGAAGCACTTCGAGGCTATCGGCGTGCCGTTCGCTGTATCGGTCTCAGCAGACGAAGTGTGACCATGTTTCTTTTGTTGTCTTGCCTCTAAGACCATACCATAAACCTCAGTTTTTGCGCGGCCTCATCCTCGCTTGGCCTCTACCTTGATTCCCCCAGTCACTCTCATTTTCTAGCGCCCCTTGTTCTCGCGGGCACGGCGAGATGGGAATGCTGCCTGCGCGCTGGCGGCTCGGCGGGCTTCTGCTTTCACGCTGGCGCGTGACCCTCCGGGTTTTGGCTCCTCCCAAAAATCAACCTGCGATTTTCCAGCCCCTCCAAAAAACCAGCCCTTGGCCTGACGAGCAGGCCCCACTCGCTTCCGGGTGCCCCGCGAGAATCGGGGCAGAAAAGGAGAACAAACCGTGACCGAGGAAATCAAAGCGAGGCAGACAGAGGAAGCAACGAGCGGCCATGCGGACATCACAGGCGGGACGTCCCGCAATGACGGGACTGAGAGTTCGAGGCCCGCATTCAACCGCTACCTTTACGAGAATCTTTTGTGCCACGTCGAGGGTCAAATCGAGACATGGAATCGCAAGGCTGTGCGCGAGACGATTCCCGATGCGGCGCACGCGCTGTGGCAATAGGCGGAAGGTTTGGGTTACGCGCTTCGGTTGCTCTACGCCTTCAAGCCGGAATTTGACGATTTAGTGGCGAGCGCCTCACGGACGAAATGCAATGGCTGTGGGGCGGAGCTTGAGAATCGCCCGCACCTACCAGCTCCCGATTCCGAGCTTTGCGATTCTTGCTACGAAATCGCGCACCCCGCGCCGGAAAGGAGCGCCTGCTAATGGACATCACACTCACGGCGCTCCAAAAACTTGCGGGCATGAAAGCACCCGTAGTCGGAATTCCGCGACAGGGCAGGAAGCCTTTTGCCGTCGAGCGGGCGCCGCTCGCGGCACTGATTGAGGGATTGGCCGAATGCGAAATCGGCTTGAACTCGCATCTTGAAATCCGAGCCCACCTTCGGCACTACGTCCTCTATTGCCTGGACATGCAGCGGCACGCCGCCGCGTTCAAAATACTCCGCTCATGGGCGGCGCGGCACCGAGCGAAAAAGACAGCACCGAAACTTTCGCGCGACGAGCGACGGAAATCAGACCTGCTGCGCAAGATCGCCATTGCCGAGCAGAAGGCGCGAAGACTGTGGGTCTGCCGACCCTATAACCCCGTCCTCGAATTCGGCGATGCGGCGAGCGATTACGAGCGCGAGCAATGGGCGGCGTGGATTGCTCAAAAGCCGATGCGCCGGAAGATCGGCAAGATTGCCGCAGTCCACGGCCTGATTCACGGCTACATCCCGGATGCTATCATTCGCCAGCCGCGCAAGCTCTACGAATCGCTCTCCGCGCTCACCGGCCTGGATGTCACCAAGTATGGCGGGCTTCACACAACGAGCCGCAGCGAGAGGCCAACCGAAGCCGAATATCTAAGGCACCTGTACGAGTACGTCGGCAGATGCTCGCTCGCCGCCTGCCCGCAGTACGGCGCAGCTTTTCAATCGAAGCGCTATCGCAGCAAGGAATGGCGAACGCCCGAACACATCCGGCAAGAGCGCCTGAGTTACTGCCAGCGGATGCGCGACTGGCGGAACGCTCAGGAAACGGTCAATTGGCTCCGCGCGCAACTTGCGAGTTTCAATTCCGCCACGCAGGAGGACGGCCATGACTTGCGTTAACTGCGGCGGCGCAATCGAAGAGGGCAGGCGAGACCGCGCGCCGGTTGAAGCCAAATACTGCCTCAAATGCCGGGCCGAGCGGCGACGGCGGGCGAAGCTAAAATACAATTGGCTGCCTCAGCACGACGCCTACATGCGCGCCCACTACCACGGGGGGCTTCATCAGCGCGGGCGAGTCATCAGGGAATTGATGTGGCAGACCGGCTTCCCGCGCTGGTACGTCAAACGCCAGGCGCAACGACTCGGGTTATCAATGCACCCCAACCGCCGCGCGTGGACGCCTCAAGAACTAGACACGCTCGACAAGCTACTCGGCAAGGTTACGGCAGGCACGATTGCGAAACGCCTGAAACGCACCGAAACTTCCGTGGTGATGAAAATTAAAGCCCTCGGCCATTCAAGGCGCGTCACCGAAGGCTACACGATCCGCGACCTTGAATTATGCTTGGGGGAAGATCACCACAAAATCAAAAAGTGGATTGCCAAGCGCTGGCTCCGCGACAGTGTACAAGCCACGCGGCGGCATAACGGCAACGGGCACGATATTCACCGCTTCCATGAAAAGGACATTCTTAATTTCATAAAAGCCCACGCGCAGGAAATTAATCTTGGAAAGGTTGACCAGACGTGGTTCCTTGACTTGTTGCCTTTAAAAGGCAGCGAGGCAGATAACAGCGGTGTCCGGCGCTCAGGGGTTGAATCGGACGAGGATTGGACGGAGGAGATAAGCCGTGAAGAATCCGACGCCATAGATTGCGGCCGCCACCCACAAGGCGACGCGGCTGATGCGCGTTGCCGTGTCGCAGGCGGTAGGACCATTGGCGATTGAGCACGATTCCCCGTGGGCCTTGAGCCGGGGCGACAGCCAATAAATGTAAAAGAAGTCGCTCGCGATCAGTGCTCCAGAAACGGTGAATACCCAAACCTTGTGCCTTGCCAGCGTCACCAGCCACGGGACGGCGGTCAGGAACGACGCGACGGTTGCGCCCAATCCGAAAACCACCAGGAGCGAAGGCAGCGCACAGCAAAGAAGCGTTCCCATAGAGGTGAACAGCGAAAGATAGGCCAACAACGGGTTCTCACGGCGTTGCAGCGCCTGGTTTCGCACACTTTGTGTTGTCATGGTAAGAAGCTCCCCGGATTAGGCCGCTAATTCTTGGTCTGTGGGACAGGCGAGACGCTGGTCAGTTGAAGCGCACCACCTTCCGTCCCCTTGACCGGAGCGGCAAGCAATCCTTTCACGGTCGCCTCACGCCCGATGTACCTCTGCCAGGATGGGTGCTCAGTCGAGGCCACGGGAAATGTTTCGTTCGTTCCCGCGACCACGAACCGTAACTTCCCGCCCTCGGCTGCCAGTCTGCCGACAGCCACGACATTTGCGTCCTTAGGCGTAAAGGCGTCATTGAGGATGGCTTTCCGGATCTGGTCCAACCTCACTGCATTTCCCGGAACAAGCGTGATGCTCACCAAGCCCTCATTGAGGCTCACATTCACGCTTTCGACCCCCGGAATTTTCTTGACTGCCACGCTCACGGCGTGGGCGCAAATCGCTCAATCCATACCGAACGTCGTGAGATTGATTTGCCGGAATTCCGCTTTAACAGGCATGGCCGCCAGAATTGCTGCCAGACATACCAACATAGAAAGGCGCTTCATGTCGCGTGTTCCTCCCCTTAGAAGAAATAGCTTAAATCAATCGCGAACCGATAGGATTCGTGTTCGAACCGGGGCCCGGTGTTGCGGAAAACCGGCCACTGAATTCCGCCCTCGATGCCATATTTCTTGTAAATCCAAAGCGTCGTCGGCCCCAGGAACACCTGCCCTCCGTTCGTGCCCGGAACTCGCACCCCATCGTGAAGAACCCGGTTCGAGTACTCGCCATTCATTTCGACAAAAAATCTCCCATCCCAATGCGGGTAATCCTTTCGCAGAAACTCCGGGCGGTAACCGTAAACCAGGCTGTACATCAGCATGTCAGGCCGGCGGTCGCCGTCCGACTCATGGAAGTGCATTCCGCCCACCCCGGCCCACACGTAATTAGCTCGGGAGGCGTAGCCGGTCACAATCATGCCCAGCACGCCCGGCGCCCAAGGCAACTGGCCGAGCAAGCCGGGAGGCTTCTGATTGCCCGGAAGAATTATCCCGGCATAGGCCGTTGTCTCATCGCGCGAGCCGACCGCGATGTCGCGGCGCTGGAAACGCCAGGCGCCAATCGCCTCATAGTCGCCCGTGGCGGGCATCATGGCGGTCACGCGGCCCGGCGCGAGGGGCGCGGAACTGAAAATGATCGGCCCGGAAACTGAAATCTGAAGGTCCGGGGTGATGCCGTAGGTCAGCATGGCCCGCTCCATCACGCCGCTGTCGAGCGATCCCACGCGGCCCATCGTGCCAAGGTCAAGACTCCACCCGCCCTTCACGTTTGTGGGCGTCGCCAGAGCGAAGACTGGCCCGTGGCCCGAAGCGACCGCCGACAGCGCCGCGAGCAAGGCCGCCGCAACCGACATAACCAACGTCCGCAGGCATCCCGTCATTGTGACCTCGACTTCACGCTAAACCTTGGACTCGTGTATGGAGTCAAGCACTTTTTTGACGTGCTCTCAGGGCGCAGGCTACGCTCCTACAGGCAGCCTTCTCTCCGAGCGATAAAGCGGTATGGCCACGAGCGCCGCTAAGAGCTGTACCACGCTAAAAATCAACAGCGCCCGCGAGAACCCCGGAGCCCGCAAGGCGCCGAAGATGAGGCTTCCCAGCCCAAATCCGGTAAACAACGCAAACACATTAAGCCCCATCGCCTGCCCGCCTCGCTCGGGGTCGAGCGTCGTTACAATCCCCGCCAGCAGCGGCTGAGTCATGTCATACCCGAGCGAGAGAACGGTCACCATCAGCGCCGCCGCCAGAACCGGCGCATCGAAAATCAGCGCGGTGCCCGCAAGCGCTGCAATTGCCAACCCTGCCGGAATCAGCCATCGCCGGCCCCAGCGGTCCGCAGCCCTTCCAATGACGGGCCCTAAAATGAATCCCGGAACGCCATAGCCCAGCAGCGCCAGCCCGATGCCAATCTCTCCCAGGCGATAACGCTGAGCAAAATACAGCCCCAGCCAGGTGTAAACCCCGGAATGGAAGATCGCGTTGAAGAGCACATAAGTGTAAGTCCGCGTTCCGCGCCAATCCGCCAGCAACTTGCTGTACGCCTTGAAAACGCCAGCCGTTGTTGCAGGCGCCCCGCGCCGCTCGCTTCCGAGCAATTTCCCTTGCCGCGCGAGGAGAATCAGGCAGCCCAATCCCAACGCGCCTACGCCCACGAAGAGGCCTCGCCATCCTATGAGCGGCTCGAGCAGAACGCCCAATGTAGAGCCGAAGGCCATCCCTCCCGCCATCGCGCCAAAAAGCCAGCCGAGCGGTCGGCCTCGCTTTTCGTAGGGGAATAGATCGCCCATCAGCGCCAGCCCCATCGGGACAACCCCACTCGCGCCGAGGCCTGTGAGCAGCCGCCAAGAGACCAATTCCCCGCCAGACCGCGCGAGCGCGGTGAGTGTTGTGAGCGCCACGAAGAGCGCCAGCGAACCGAGAATGATCGGGCGTCGCCCTACGCGATCCGACACGATGCCGTAGAAAAGCGTCGCTGCCCCGTAAGGGATCATATATAGGGGGACAGCAAGGCCTATCGTCTGGACCGAAACGTGAAAAACCGATGCCAGCTTGGGAATGAGCGGCGCGATCATGTAGGCCTGGAAGAAAATCAGGAAAGTCGCTGCCGAAAGGACGCGCACCAGGCACTCTCTTTGCCCCTCGGTCGCACTTTCGATCCGCCTCGAAGTTCTCATATCATTTCAGCGCGGGTCTGGTTTCCGAAATCGGCTTCCCCGAATGGTTGCTTAGGGCGGAGGCATTTTCTGCCTCCGCCCCAATCCGCTACTTCTTCGCCATCTCCTTGCCGCAGCAGCAGCGCGGGCTTTGGTTTCCTTTGCAGTTTGGACTCGCCCCTTGCGTCACTGTGATTTCGCAGCCGCAGTTTGGATCAGGGCATCGGTAAACTTCGCCTTGTTTGAAAGCCATTGTTTTCCTCCTTTCACTTTCAGGCTAAACCTTGTACCTGGGTATCGAGTCAAGTAGTTTCTAATCCGGCCCATATAAATTCAACTCAATTAGGCGTCGTGAGGTATCCTGAAGATGACCACCGAAGGAGACACACCATGACCATCGAATCATCGCCGCCTGCGAAGGAGGTTTTGGAAGCCCAACGCGTACATTGGGACGTGAACTTTTCACGAAAGCCCGATATGTTCGGCGGCGACGCAAGCGCCCCGGCGCTTGAGGCGGTGGAACTGTTCAAACGGGAGGGCAAGAGCAACCTGCTTGAACTCGGCGGAGGACAGGGACGAGACACGCTGTTCTTTGCCCACGAAGGCTTTCAAGTCACCGTCGTTGACTATTCTCAGGCTGGAGTCGAGGCCATCAGCGCGAAGGCGCAATCGGCGGGCCTGCGCGGAGGGATCACGCCACTTCATCACGACGTCAGGCAACCTCTTCCATTTGGGAAGAACTGCTTTGATTGCTGTTACTCGCACATGCTGTTCTGCATGGCGCTGACCACCACAGAACTTGAGCGCCTTTCCGACGAGGTCCGACGAGTTCTCAAACCTGGCGGCCTCCACGTGTACACGGTGCGACACACCGGAGACGCTCACTACGGAACAGGAATCCACCGGGGAGAGGATATGTACGAAGTCGGTGGTTTCATTGTCCACTTCTTTAGCGCGGAGAAAATTCGGCAGCTTGCCAGAGGATGCGAAATCGTGAGCATTAATGGATTTGAGGAGGGCGGCCTGCCGCGAAAACTCTTCCGCGTGACCCTTCGGAAGAAGGGGTAAGCTCGCCGATCAGCAAGATGGTGAAAAACATGATGGCCGGCATAATGAAACCCGAGGATATGCCGCAATGACGAACGACGTGATGGAAAAGATGCTTTTGGGAGGCCACGGAGGTCAGCCGAAGGTCAAAGGCTCCACCAGCCCCACCAGAAGATGGTCGCGAAGGTCACAACAGCGCCGGCCCAATAGAAAAGCCGCGCTAAACGGCTCGATCTCTGAATGACGTTCAGCTTGAACCCGACACCCAGGGACACGAACGCCGCGAGGATAAACAGCCATCGGAATTTCACCAATACTGCCGCCAGACTCGCGCTCCCCAGACCGAGAAGCCCCGCCAAGAGCGGCAAAGCTCAGCAGGGGCGCGATAGAAACCCAAAGAATGCTGCAAGGACCGGCATCCCGGCCCGCCTGATTCCGGTCATCATTGCCTTACCTTCTTTGTCCCATCTTTCATGGTTTGCTCAATGAGCGTGCAAAACTCGTTCGCCGCGAGTCTCGGCTGCCCGGAATTTTTCCATTTCCTCACGGCGCGGCTCAGCTCCTTCTCGAATCCCGCAAGATTGCGGATCGTCTCCCGAATGTTGTCCAGGTGCCGCTGTGCCAGGCTCACCACGCGACTGCACGGACACGTGCCGCGCTGTCGCATGCCCAGGATTTCGCGGATTTCCTCTAACGAAAAGCCAAGCTCCTTCGCCTGGCGAATAAAGAGCAAGCGGTGCAAATCAGCTTCCCCGTACACGCGATACCCCGACGGCTTGCGCGCAGGTTGGGGAATCAGTCTTTGCCGCTCGTAGAAACGAACGGTCTGAATGTTGACGCCCGCCCGCCGGGCCAACTCGCCGATCTGCATAACTCATAGGCTAAACCATATACCCAGGTACAGAGTCAATACCTTTCAACCAGGGCCTTCCAACTGGCTGACGACGGCTTCCGGCTATCACCCCTCTCGTTGTCCGCCTTGACTTCACCGGTCACTCTACTTTTTCTAGCGCCCCTTGTTCACGCGGGCATCCCGCGGGGCGGGACGGGCAAATACCCCTGCGCCTGGCGGACGGAGGCTTGGCTTCCACCTAAACGCTGCCCTTCGGGTTGCGGTCCCGTCAAAAAAATCGGGCGAAGCGAGCGAGATTTTTCCGGCTTCCCCGCAAAAGCCGCCGCAGGAGCGCGCGCCCCCTGCCCTTGGGTGCCCCGCGAGAAGCGGGGCAGAAAAGGAGAAACAACCGTGGCCGAGGAAATCAAAACAAGTCAGACATCAGAAGCAAGCCGTCACTCCGTCAGCCGACGGACGACGGCGAACACAGCGGGGGCGTCCGTTAATGGACGGCCTGAGAGAAAGCCGCTGATTTCATGGGCGGCATTGCTTGATGAGGCCGTGAAGAAGCCGGGCTTCATTCACGAGGCGTACAGCCGCTTCCACAACTATTCGCTGGGCAACCAGCTTTTGGCTTTGTTCCAGTGCTTTGAGCGATGCATCCCGCCGGGGCCGCTTGCCACGTGGCCGAAATGGAAGGAGCTAGGCCGGTACGTGAAGCGCGGCGAGAAGGCGTTGACGCTCTGCATGCCGGTCAACTGCAAGCGCACTCGCACCGTGACCCAACAGGACGGCACCGAGCAGGACGAGGAATTCACTTACACGCATTTCACTTCCAAGGCTCATTGGTTTGTGCTCGCGCAGACGGAAGGTGAGGAACTCAAGCCCGCCGCGATTCCCGGCTGGAGCGAGCCGAAGGCGCTTGAGACGCTCAAAATCGAGCGCATCGAGTTTACAACCCTCGACGGCAACGCGCAGGGTTACGCCCGGCGAGGCCGCAAGATCACCGTCAGCCCGATTGCGGCGCTTCCGCACAAAACCTTCTTCCATGAGGCCGCGCACGTTGTCCTTGGCCATTGCGCCGAGCAAGACCTTTCCGACACCGAGAACACGCCGCGCGAACTCCGCGAGGTCGAAGCCGAGGCCGTAGCCCTGCTTTGCTGCGAATCGCTTGGCTTGCCAGGAGCAGAATTCAGCCGGGGATACATCCAGCACTGGAATCAAGGCCAGGGCATCAATGAACGCTCTGCGCAGCGAATCTTCCGCGCCGCCGACCTGATTCTTCGCGCCGGACGGGCAACGGCGGATACCCAGACTATCTGAAGCTCGGCAGCTCGAAGTCCGACAAAATGACGATGGCGGAAATCGGGAAATTTCTTGTCGTGTGCGCCTTGGCTGGTGAACTGTATTTCCCGACCTACTACGGCAGCACATCTTCAAAGGATAGCAAGCTGTCCAGGGAAGCTGCCCACTACAAAGTGAACTGTGATCGGACTCTCCGCGAGGTCAGGGAGAAACTCACGTCAAAGCCTGCGAAGTCCAAGCCCAAATTGCAAACGTCTGCAAAAACCGATGGCAAGGGAAAACCGAAATAAAATCGACGGGGTAGAGCGGGCAACCCGCTCTACCGCTTTACACGTTCCAATACGCGAATCCAATGCACGAGCAAGATCGGGCCCTTTGGAACAATGTGGCGCGTATGTCTGGAGCGAGCGCCCGCACTTGGTACCATCGCCACTTGAATTTAACCTTTCCGGAGGTGTATAAACACTATTGTTTCGTCGTTCGAATCCCTTCGATGACGCGCCGTACAACACAACCGCCGCCAAAGCCACCCGACTTCCCGCCTGAAAAGGCTCACGCCGCCCTCAAGAAACAACATGCCCTGCTCGAAGGATTTCGGGGCCGCCGCTACCGGGAAGTTCAGAACGACGAGCGCACGTGGCGACAACTTACTGAGAGTATTATTGCTCACGGCTTTGGGGAGTCCAGCCAGAACGTTTCAGATTTTCGAATGGCGGAATGGTCTGGCCCGCATTACATTGATATGGGCGAGGTACAACTCCAGTCAAACTTCGAGAAGCGTATCGAATCCTTCGCCGCAGTCCTAAAGGCTTGCCTCGGCGAGTTGGAACTGATGCTTCCCGATAGCGAAATTGTGGGCACCTACCAAGTAGGGGAAGAATACAGCTTTTATCACGACCTAAGAATCATCGTGGGTTTCGCCTCCCGCGAACTTTTCGTGATCGATAATTATCTCGATACGCAGATATTTGACGTGTATATGGAAAACGTCGCCGCATCGGTAGGCGTGAGAGTCCTCACGGCAAGCGCCAGCAACTCGCTGTCCGCCGTCGCGCAAAAGTTTGCCACGCGAGGGAACTTCCAGTTGAGGACAAGCGCTGATGTACATGATAGGACGGTTTTCGCAGACGAAAGATGCTGGGTGATCGGCCAATCCATAAAAGATGCCGCAAAAAGAAGCCCACTTACATAATCGAGCACTCAGCGGCCGCAAGGATGAAGCAAATCTACGAGCAAATATGGGCAGGCGCGAATCTGATCGTGAGCGGCTGAGGTTCCCGGTCAGATGGAGTATCCGCCGTTAGGCGCTTGCACATGTCGGCACCCATTTCACTCTACGGAAGGGACCGAAAATCGGAATGTCACAACTTACGCCTGAGCAGGTCACACAAGTAACCACGTTCGTAACGCAATACATCGCCGATCAGCGCGACCGGTACGCCCCGAATGCCGTCCCGTTGTCCCCACAGCAGAGGGACGCCGTGGCCCGCTTCTTTTCGGCGCAACTCCTGAATACCGCGCGCGTTGTCGTGCTGCGGGGAGAGCGAGTATCCAATCCGGACTTCTATCCGATGCTGAGGAGCTTGGGGTTTCGTAATCTGCCCGACCAATCGACGATGGGAGCGATTACCTTTTCTGATGTTGTGGTATCGCATCAGGCTTTTACAGACGGGCTATTGTTTCACGAACTTGTCCACGTTGAGCAGTATCGGCAGCTCGGCGTTCCCCGCTTCGCAGAACTTTATGTGCGTGGATTTCTGGATGGCGGGAGCTACGATGCGATACCGCTCGAAGTAAATGCCTACACTCTTGGATCACGATTTGAAGCTAGCCCGACCCACGAATTCTCAGTGCACGATGAGGTGCAGGATTGGATTACGCACGGCAGATTCTAGAAACTCTCGGGCCTGAAAGTGCCTATCGCGAGTCCGTTCCATGTCTATGAGTGTGTTCGCTCCCTCCGGTTATATGAAAAGATGCCGCCTTCATGAACGGGAGTGAGGTCTTTTCTTACCTGGACGGACCCGCCGGCGTTATAAGTGGTCAGCCAGAACTCACTACCACTCCTTGGCCCGCCTTGGCCCGCTTACCACAATAACTTGCTGATCTGCCTACACAACACGGCGGCGTTTTGCTCTACCGTCAACAAGAAATAAAACATCTTTTGATAGTTTTCGGCGTTTAGCTTGATAACCATCATCCACTGCCCGGCACTTAGTTCCGCCACTGAAACAAGCTCAGGACTGAGGAAATTAGTTCGCGGTCCCGTAAAGTTAACTGCAAAATTCTTGCCTTCATCTGTAAGCGCCACTATTAGGCGCTTCGTCTGCCCCCTGTCAATGTTGATGGTCGGCGTATTCTCCATCCAACCTCCATAGTCAACCTGCATTCCCTGTCCGTCTTGCCGCCGATAGCCGATGTGCGCAAATACACTCCTCGCTGTGCCCAATGGGGAGGTAGCGTCATTCCGAAAGTGAACCACGAAGACACTCTTGTTTATGCCGGGCACAAGATCGGCGCTGTATGTAGTGGCGATCAGATTGGGTCCTTGGCCGTCTTCCGGTCTGGACTCGGCTATGCTTTCCGGCCAAAGGTAGAGGGCACACCCAAAAACTGCAAGCCCCAAGCCCACCACCATAGCGAGCGAATGACTCCAAGGAACGCGGGAAAGGAGAGGAATCCAGACCTTTAGTTTCTTAAGCGCATCGGCGACTGTTTGAATTCGGCCTATGTTGTCGACGAGGGTCAAAACGGCTCCGCCGATTATTAGCAACGCGCTGCGTCTTTTCTTGAGCCTGCCCACCGGGAACGGAAGATTACCTCATGCTGAGGGGCCTGTAAAGTATGCCAGCTCAGTTTCCAGTCCGGTGGTTTGAACGGGCACCGTTTACGCGGATCAGGATTGTGCCAGCTCGAAATGCAAAGTTGAAACAAGAGCAAGGCTGCTTTACGATTAGAGTTTCTGGGGCTCCTCCCATGGGTAACTGGCCACACAGGGTCCTTTGGGCTTCAATTATCGCGGTCATCATCGCAGCGGCTGTTGTTATGAATCTCGTTCACCGCTCGCCGCGAACGCCGTGGGACTCGATTCTGGCCAAGGTCGGCCATTCGCACCCAAACAGTGTCAAGGCCCTGATCGCCAAGGCAAATTACTTCTACTGGCTTCATAACCTTTCAAAATCCACGCCGCTGTACGAACGCGCCGAGGAGCTTGCCGCGTAAGCCCACGATGATCGTGACGCGCTCTATGCTAAGATCGGCGCGATGCGGTCAGGGGACGCAGTCCCATTTCCGCAACTTTCCGCGTTCATTGCCATGCAACTCAAGACTCCGCTTGTCCAAAACGATCCCGAACTGCGCCTGTGGCGTCTGGGCGTGAAGGGAGATGCCGACGATGAAGTAAATGCCGAGGCCGCGCAGCAGGATTGGGAGCAGGCGCGGAGTCTTGCCCAACAACTCGGGGAAAAAGAGTGGGCCAATCGAGCCACGGGCGAGTTGGGGCTGATCAATTTTCTCCAGGGCAACGTCAAGCAAGCCGCGCACATGGTCGGCGGGGCACTCATGACTGCAATGGCCGAATCCGACACCGGCACGGAGGTTCGATACCTGGAAATTGTCGGGAACGGATGGAACGCGCTCAATCGCCCCGCCGAGGCGATGGTTTTCTTCAACCACGTTATTGGGATGGCAGACCGCAATCACGATATCGGCACGCCGTTCATGGCTTACGAAGGCAAAGCCGAGGCGCTCGCGATGGAAGGCAAGATGGATGAAGCGCAGGCTTTAATGCAGCGCACTCTCGCCAAGGCGCGCAAGGAAAAGATGCTTGAACACGAGGGCCAGGATTTGCTCATCCTTGGCCAGTTCGCTGTTCAGTCCGGGCAGCAGGCTCAAGCCCGCGAGTATTTCGAAGGGGCGATGAAATCGGCAACGCAGATGGGCCTGCCTCGTGTCGCCATGCAATCTTGATTCGATCTGTCGAAATTGCTGGAGAATAGCGGCGACCTGAAAGACGCTGAGAACACCTTCAATCAGGGGCTCGCGATCAGCCAGACGACTGGCGACACGTATTACCTACCTCGCGCTTTGGACGCGCCCGCGGAGCTTAAAGCTCAAACGGGCCAGCCCGACCAAGCTTACGCGCTTTACAAGCGGGCCGAGGGCGTGATTGACGGCATGTTGGTCCGCTACCCCGGCGCTTATGGCCAGAGTTCGCTTATGAGCGCCATGAGCGACACGTATCTTGGCGATTTCAAGCTGGCGGCGAGCCAGAACAACGTCAGCGCCGCGTTTGACGCCATCGAGCAGGCCCGAGGCCGCACCGTTCTGGACAACATGCGCGATCCAGCAGTTGCCACGGCACGAACCCCCGCGCAAAGGGAAGCCGAAAGCCAAATCTCGCAAATACAGAACCAATTGCTCGATACCAACGATCCCGCCCAACGCAGCAAGCTGCTTGTAAATCTCGACGCGGAAGAAGAGACCCTTCGCTGGTACACTGAAGCTCTGACGCCGGAACAGAGTCAAGACGCCACCGATTCCGTATCGGTTAAAGCTGCCCAGGCCGCAATCCTGCCCGACGAGGCGGTCCTCGAATACGTTCTCGCCGACCCGAATTCATATTGCATTGCCATCACGCACGGTGACGCGCAGATTGTCCGGCTGCCCGCCGGCAAGAAACAAATTGAGCAACTAATGTCCCGCTATAAGTCCCAGGTTATGGCGGGCAGGTTTGCCGTGCAGGATGCGACAGCGCTTTATGCGGCGCTTCTCAAGCCGATTCCCAATTTGCTCCGGCTGAGGCAGTTGGTGATCGTGCCGGACGGCGTCCTTAACGATCTTCCGTTCGACGCGCTTCAACGGCCCGACGGGCAATACGTCATCAGGTCTCACGTCATCAGCTATGCGCCTTCGGCGACCGTACTCTGCTACCTGCGAAATCGCCACCGCGAGCATCAGCCCCAAATGGCGTTCTTGGGAATCGGCGATGTGCGCTATGGCATGGAGCCTCAGCCGGCGCAGTCCGGCGCGAAGCACACCCTGATGGCCTTCGTTGCGCACGGCATGTACGACATTTCCGGAGACCATTTGTATGCGCTCCCCGAAACCCGTCAGGAATTGATGCTCGCCAGCCAGGCGCTGGGCGATCCGAAGCAAACCGTTCTCTTGCTTGGAACGAATGCTAGCGAGGCGCAATTCAAGTCCGAGCCGCTCTGCGATTTCAAAATCATCCACTTCGCGGTTCATGGACTATCCACGCCCAGCTTTCCCGAAAGAGACGCCTTGGTACTGGGCCGCGATCCGCATTCAACAGACGACGGATTGCTCCAAGTCCGCGAAATCGCGCAGCTTCACCTCGACGCGGACTTGGTGACGCTCTCCGCCTGCGACACCGCGACTGGAAAGCTCGAAGGCGAGGAAGGAACGATCGGTCTGGTTCAGGCTTTTCTCTTCGCCGGCGCGCGGGCCGTCGCCGCGTCACTGTGGCCAGTGGATGATTCTTCAACGGAATTCCTGATGGCGCATTTCTATACCCATTTAGCGCAGCATCAGGATGAAGCTGCGGCCCTGCGCCACGCAAAGCTTGATTACTTGAAACAAAAGGGCACGAAGCCGCCAATCTATTGGGCGCCGTTCGTTGTTGTCGGCGACGCCTCAAAACCGATAAACTTTTGACCATGATCCCAATCGGACTTAAAGAGCGCACGGAGGTGTTCGACAAGGTTGCCGATCTGACCGCTAAGCGACTGTTCGCGCCGGGGTTTAATCGCGCCGACTGGATTGGGGCCGTCGAATCGCACCGCGACAGGATTCTCAAATGCGAGACGGTTGAGGAATTTGAAAGCGCCGTCCGCGACCTGCTTGCCGAACTTAAAATCAGCCACATTGTATTTTTTCACCAAAGCCTGCAAAAGATCGCGTCGAATTACGCGATAGGGGCCACGTTCCAGCCCTGCCAAGTCAACGGCACCGCCAAGTGGATGTTCCAGGACGTTCACGACGGCAGCCCGCCCGCGCTTGCCGAAATCCGGCCCGGCGACCTGCTCTTGGAGATTGACGGCCAGCCGATCTGCCCACCTGAAAAGCCGGCGTTCAAAATGGGCGGCTTTTGCCAAATCGCCGTCGAGAAGCTCAGCGGCGAGCAAGTGCATGTGCCCCTTGGGGTGCCGCTGCCAAAATCCAAATGGCATCCGATCAATCGGCCACGGCTCGTTTCATGGTCCAAGCCCGAGCCGGGAATCGGGTACCTGAAGGCGGCGGGATTTCCGGGACAAGTCGGAATGGACGTGGCGCGTGAGATTGACCACGCGATTTCTGAGCTTCGCGATTGCGACCGGCTGATCGTTGACTTGCGCGGGAATCCGGGCGGCGGCGCGGGCGGGCTCCGATTGATGGGCTACCTGACGCCCGACAAAATTCCTGTCGGCTACAGTTTGAGTAAGAAGCGCGCCGAAAAGGGCTTTGACAAGGAAAAACTTCCGCGCTTCGGCAAGATTCCTTCACGCAAGCTCGAGCTTTTCGGCCTCGCGTTCCGCTATGCGTTCGCCGACAAATCCATCGTGATGGTTACGGAAGGCCTCGGACCTCAGCCATTTCACGGCAGGATTGTTTTGTTAGTGAACGAGCATACGGCAAGCGCGGCGGAAACCATCACCGGCTTCGCGCACGAAAACAGACTCGCCACGATTGTAGGAACACGCACCGCCGGCCAAGTGTTGGGCGGGACAGGTTTCAAAGTTGGCCACGGCTTTGTTCTGCGCATTCCAGTGATGACCTTTTATACGTGGAATGGAAACTGTCTTGAAGGGAAAGGGGTCGAACCCGACCACGGCATGGAACTCTCTCGGGAAGCACTTCGATCAGGGCGTGATAGTCAGTTGGAATTGGCAACTGATCTGATGTCCAACTTATAGCCACCGCTCAGAATGGACCGAGGATACCTAGCTGCGAGAGCCTAATTTTCATAGCTTCTGGACTGACAACATATCTTGCAGTGAGAAGCGCAACGGTTCTCTTGTCGATGTTCGATAGGGAGTCAAGATCGGTCTGAAGGAAGCGAGTCGGCATTAACAATTCCGCTGCGAATCTATTAGCTTGAATCTCGACCCAGTTAACCGCCTTCGAGGAATCCGCGTTACGCCAAGCAACGCGAAAGTCTTCGTCAACGTGCTCCCCCAGTCCTTTATGTAGAAAATAGTGTCCTAGTTCGTGGGCGATAGTGAATCGCCGGCGGTTAATGTGGTGGGCCGGGTTGACCGCAATGATTACGTGGTCCCCCTTTCGAATAATGGCTCCTGAAATTTCATCCTCCGCCGGTAATGAACATAACTGAAGCTTTAAGCCCTTCGCTATTTTGTCCACCGGCACCGGCGGGCGATGGACCTTAAATTTCGTTAACAGCTCGTTTACTGTTTCCTGAATTGTGTCGGCCATAGATGTCCTCCAGCTATCGCTTTTCGCCCTTGGCCACCGCCTTCTTGACCTCGGCGATGTAACTTGCCTTCTTGCTTTCGGCGTCTGCCGCGGAAGAAACCTCTACTAGAGCCTGTTCTTTGGGCAATAATTTAGATGCATCTACCTGAAGGATTGAAGCAAATTGGTACAACTGGTGCACTTGAATGGGCTGACGCCCACATTCGATATTCGTCACTGAAGTTCGCGACAAACCGACCTTCGCGCCGAGTTGGGCTTGGGTCAAATGTCTGCGGCGGCGTTCTGCCGCAAGCGCGATTCCGAACTCCCGATAAACCAAGTCCTTATTTATCACAGCACCTATTAAACCTCATGTCAAGGATATTTTGCAAATGTTTATTATGCAAACGTTCTGCAAACTAATGGCTTGCATTTTGGGTCAAATTGTGGAAGGCTTGGTCCACACCCTTAAAGGAGGGGCGCCATATGGATGTTGCAACCGAGAAGAAATTCGCTGTTGAGATCGCCTACAACGGGGTTACAACGCTCCTCGACGTGCAGCCCGAAGAGCAAGTCACGGCTGTCCTTCAGAGGGCGATCAAATTGTTTGGCATAACGCAAAATCCGCATTTGCTGTCTCTCTTTGACCCAAACGGGAACGCCGTGCCTGAAAACAAGTCGGTAGAGCAGGCGGGGCTCACGCCTGGTGAATTGCTTCTCCTTCGCCCGAACAGTGTTAAGGGCGGTGCCGCTCGTCTTCGTTTGACGAAGGATGTTGTCGGGAAAACACTCGCGATGCTCTTCAAGTGCGGGAATTGCGAGTCTGAATGTGTAGTTTACTGGACAGGTCCTGCGGGGGATGACCTCGTCAATGATTATGAGCACCCGGACCACACTCGATCTCGCTATGGTTACGAGGTAGCCGACGGCTGGCTGACGGATTTCTGGAGACGGCTTGCGTCGTCATGTCGAAGTATCAAGGCCCAGGTACATACGCATCCCGGCCGCGCGTTCCACTCGGGCACAGACGACCGATGGCCCATAGTTTCCCAACCGGGCTTCATTTCAATTGTTGTCCCCAATTTCGCAGCCAAGCAATCCTCTTTGGAACGAGCTTGGATTGGCCGGATGCTCCCCGATGGTCGGTGGTACCGCGTACCGTCACCTGCAGAGGCGGTCACCCTTACATGACCGCCACCCAACAATTGAACCGCATGATTCTGTTATGCCGCGACTATATTGTTGCCAGCGATGACGAGATTTGTGGCGCCTTTCAGTCGCTACGTGTCCTCTGTGTCTCTGACTTACGAAATCTCTCTTCGAACAGCGGACAAACTGCCCTTATCACATTAGTTTCACTCCTTGCCAGGATGGGCGTCCGTGTTTGGCTTCACATCCCGGAAGTGCGACTGCTCGTCCCAGATCCTCTTCTTTCGGGTCCCGCCCTCCAGTCTGCTTTGATTGAGTCCAGTGAGACGCACATTGTTGGAGCTACCGTGCAGGAGGATTCTGGCATCCGTGCAGACCTTACCTTTGTGCTTGGAGACACTGTCACCAACAGCGGCTCTCGTTCCTGGCGCATGACCGGACACGAATGGTACGGTTGCATTGCAGCAGATGGGATGACGATCCCTCAACCTTGGATTGCCGAGTGGCCGATTGGCTCCATGGTGAGTGCGGCATTAGCCGCGAGTGAGGCGTTTAAGCTGGTCATGCGCCGCCTCCCCTTCCGGCAGCGGACGGACCAAGTCTTTTTCGAACCGTCGGCAACCTGTTCATGGAAATTCGACCCTGTCACAATTCCGTCGAGCGACCTTCGACTTGGGGAAGTCGACGTCATCAGTGCTGGCGCCATTTGCCAGGCGGCTCTCTACGTCCTTATGCGAATGCCCCGAGTTCGGATGTGGGGCCGCGTCTTCGATGATGACGAGACAGGACCATCAAATCTGAACAGAAATATGCTTACCAACGCTTCTGATACAGGCCTTAAAGTTGATATCGTAGCTCGTCGTTGTCGGTCCCAATTATCGCTACGACCTATCCCTCACCGGTTCGCCGTCCCCTTTTCTGAGACCCCACCGTTGGCTCGCAAAGTGCTTCTTGGTGTTGACGACATCCCGAGCAGATGGGCGGCTCAACGCAGTGCCCACGGCTGGTTAGGAGTGAGCGGGACGAGCCACTTCAATGTTTCCTCTTCTGAGCACACGCCCGGAAAGCCTTGTTGCGGGTGCCTGCATCCTCTTGACGACCCTACGAATATGGACCTTATTCCCACTGTGTCATTCGTATCCTTCTGGGCTGGGTTGGTAATGGTGGTCCGCCTCATCCGCCAGGTATTGGGACGGCCGTTGCCCGATTCCAAACACCATCTGTGGTTAACCCCTCTCAGATTAGACCTCCCCCACGCGGGCATGTGGCTACCAATTGCGCCTCACGCCAAGTGCCCAGTCGGCTGCGCCGCGTCTCGCGCCGTATCGTAACCACCCCCGCGCTCGGTCCGGTCCTGAGCAGGGCGCGGTCAGGACTTTCTTGACCGTCACGCCCTTTCGCTTTCGCGCACGATGGGCCCCTAACTCGATCCTTGCTCATCGTGGCTATTTGATTTCCGCGGGGAAAGAACGTGACCTGCCCCCAATTTCCTCAATTTCCAGCACGTACGAACCCGGCTTAAGCCTCGAATCATCGAGCACGACCGTCAAGAGTGTGGACCCATCCTTTTGAGTCACCGCCGAGCCTTTAGCTTCTACAAGGACTTTCCCTGTCTCGGTTGCGATGGCGACTTGATAATTTCCGGGCTTCCACCGCGACGACAGGGAGATAGTAAATTCGAGATGTCCACGTGGAAGCGGAACCGGGCCGCTGTGTGGTCCTGGCGGTTGCTCGCCTCGAAAAACCGTCCAGTTTTTCAAGTCACGATGGACCCGAATGACCGCCACAACGCTTGGCTTTCTACCGAATCCGGGAAATCGGTGCGCCTTCCACAGCCACACTCCGGCCACGATAAGCAAGACCAGAGCCGCACTCGCAAAGGAATATTCAAACACCTTACGCCGATGCGCCTGCCTTCGGAACGCCGTGTACTCGACGAAGCAGGGCGAGCAATACCCCATGTGGTCAATGTAATCGAGCGAGTCTTTGAGGGGCATATCCCGAAGCGCGATGGCTTTTAGAACATTATCTCCAGGACACCCGACCCGCTCTGGATTCGGATATCCGCCCTCCAGCAAAACGCGCTGGCCCGCCTTGATAAGCCGCTTTTCATCCCGCTTTGAAAGCAAATCCTCGGGCCGCGGATGAGCCATTATTTTGCCCTCCCTTTTTCGGGAGTGGGGCTCTTGCCCTCTATATCCAAGATGCGTCTGCGTGCTCTCGCCAAGCCATGCGAGAACAGCGACCGCACATTCAACGACGAAGCGTCAAAGATTATGCCAATTTCTTCCCAGGAATAGCCGGACCGTCGCAGCATGAACAATTGCCGTGTGGTTTTGTCCAAATACCCAACCGCTTCTTTAAGAGCGATTGCATCCTCAAGCTGCGACACCCAATCAACGGGGCCCCGAAGCGAATCCACATCATCCAACGATCCTACGTATTCGACAGAGGCTTCCTTTGAAGTCAACCGGCTGAGCCGATGAACCGCTACAACAAATACGTACTGCTCCAAATTCTTGATTTTGTCATTAAAACGCGGATGCCGTGCATTGACCGATGAAAGCGAATGTACCGTCGCTTCCAACGCCTCGGCAGCGACAGCTTCATCCTGGCCCTGTTTCTGCGCGTAAGCTGCGATGCGCTTCCAGTTTCGCCGGGCGGCACCGAGCAATTCTTCGCTCACGGGCCTCCCAAGCTCGTCCACTGCCTGGATAAACAGAGTTGGGTCGTCCTCTCTATCGCCTTTCATTCAAGGCCTCGAGTCAGTCCTCTCCCCTCACCCATCAACGGGCGACAAAGCCCGCCATACCAAAAATGCACCCTCTATATACAAGAAGGCTGAAAATCGGAAAAATGTTGAACTCACTTTCAAATTTATTTCGCGCGTCGCGTAAGTGCCAACAAATCACGCAAATACCATCCTCCCATGAATCATTGAAAACCGGTCGTCAACATTTTGGTCATTTTTCGCCTTCTTGTAATTGGGGGCAACTGAAGACACTTAAGCGGTCGGTCCCACTACGACCCCCGCCCCCAATTAAATCTCCCGCAGACTTCGCGGGGAAGGAGAGTCAAACGATGGAAACGAAACCGACAAAATATCGAAGGAAATGGCCATGGAGTAAAGGCGTGCTGCCGATTGCAGCTTGCCTGGCCATTGCCCAAGACGCTCTCGCTCAACAAACCGGCCTTTCGCCGTGGGAGAACGCAGTTCAAGTCTTGCAGACTTCCTTCACTGGCCCAATTGCCACCGGACTATCGCTTGTTGCCATTGTGGTCGGCGGCCTCGTTTTCGCGTTCGGCGAAGGCAGCGGCAAACGAACTCTAGCCGGCATCGTCTTCGGCGTCGGCATGGCTATCGGCGCTGTCAACTTCATGGCTTGGCTCTTCCCGGCTTCCTAACATGGCTCAACAACGAATCAACCCGGTCTTTCGGACGCTAAATCGGCCGCTGACGATCTTGGGCGCGGAACGAAAGCTCTTCTTCTTTGCCGCCATGATGGGGGCCGGGGTGTTCAACCTTCTCAAAACCTTCTTTGGCGGCATTCTCATGTTTTTCGCCCTCTACATCCTTGCGCGGTGGGCGACGAAAACGGACCCGCAAATTCCCCGTTTTGTCCTCAACTCCGCCAAAGCGCGAACCGAATATGACCCGCTGAAATTCGCGCCTATCGAGGTTAAGAGGCTGAAAAATGTTCAGGCTTGACCGCATTGACAAAGCGTACCGCGAGGCCGGCTCGTTCAACGAGCAGGTCAACCTGTTCGGCTTTATTGACGACCAAGTGTTTCTGACGAAGAGTGGTGACGTGGGTGTGGTCCTCGCCATCGAAGGCGTGGATTACGAATGCCTCGATTCGGCGACCCTCGACAACCTCACGAAGCGGCTCGAATCCGCGCTCAAGATTTTCGACGAGAAATGCCGCGTCTATCAGTACCTTTTCAAGCGCAACCGGGCCGAGATCCCATCCCAGACCTACGGTGATCCGGTGGTGGATGCCGCCATCCGCAGCCGCATTGATTATCTTCGCAGCAAAGCCGACGAGATTTATTCTCTCAAGATCTATTACGTCATCCTGTTTGAGAGCTTCCGCTACCGGCAGAGGCTCCTTTCAACCCTTGGCAAGCTGACCTCCGAACCCGCCCAGGCGTTACGGCAGTTCGCCGCTTTCAGCTCAACAAAAAGGCAGGTGGTCCTGATTGACGCCGAGATCGAGAAAGCGAGAGTTGCGCTACTGACCAAGGTCCGTAGCTTCGCCGTTCAGGTCAGCGATTTCACAAAGGTCGAAATCCTACCGAAGCAAGTGGCCTTCAAAGTCCTCAAATCAATTCTCAATTTCTCCCCCGAGAAGACCAATGGTGCCCGCCTCAACGGCGATGCGTTTCTCGATTGCGGCCTTTGCGAATCGCATCTCGAATGCCACCGGGGTTTTCTGAGGGTGGATGATTATTTCGTGAAAGTCATGACCCTCAAAGAGCCTTCGGCCCAAAGCTTCCCGCTCATCTTCCAACGGCTCCTGGAAGTCCCCGCGAATTTCTTCGTCGTGACCGAATGGAAAAAGCAGGCTCCGGACAAAACCCGAAGCCAAATCCATTCCCGTCGTCGACACTACCACAACACGAAGCGCTCATTCATGAGCCACCTGAGTATGTCGAACCAGCCGGAAAATCCGCACGACGTACTGGTTGACGACTCGAAAGAGGCTCAAGTCCGCGATCTTGGGCGGGCGCTCGAGGAGATCGAACTCAAGGGCAATTACTTTGGCGAGTTCTCCCTGGCCATTGTGGTTTACGATCTGGATTTGGCGAAGGCCGAAGCCTCTTGCGCAGACTTCTACAAAGTCTTCAGCATGCACGACGGCACGGTTTACGAGGAGAGCTACAACCTCCTGAACGCTTACCTTGCGACCGTGCCCGGCAACTATGCCTTCAATTTGCGCCGGATGCTTATCCTCAACACGAATTACGCCGACTACTCGTTTCTCTTCACTCTTCATTCCGGCCATCAGACCATCAGCCATCTCAAGAGCGAATACCTTGCAATCCTCGAAACCAACCACAAGACGCCCTACTAGTTGAACCTCCATTACCAGGACGTGGCCCACACGGTGATCTTGGGCCACACAGGTGCGGGGAAATCGTTCCTTCTGAATTTCCTGATAACGAATCTTCAGAAATACGAACCCGCCACGTTCATTTTCGACTTGGGCGGAAGCTTTGAAACGCTTACCGGGCTCTTCGGTGGCGCATACGTTCGCGTGGGCCTCAATTCATCGGCATTCACGATCAATCCATTCTGCCTGCCCCAGACGAAACAAAATCTCGACTTTCTCACCCTGTTCGTGAAGGTTCTCATGGAAGGCAAAGGCGAAGAGCGTCTGACCAGCGACGAATCCCAGGAGCTTTATCACCAGATCGAGAACCTCTACGAAATCGAGCCAGAACTTAGGACGCTCAGCACGCTTGCGAACACGCTCGACCGCCACCTCGCAAAGCGGCTCGAAAAATGGACGATGGGCGGACAATTCGGTCTCGTTTTCGACAACCCCAAGGACACGCTAACCTTCGCTCAATTCCAATGCTTCGATTTCCAGGGGATGAGCAGCTATCCCGACATCCTGGAGCCGCTGCTTTTCTACGTCCTGCATCGGGCGAACGGCGTCATCACCGGCAGCGCGAGCACCCACATCTTCAAAGCCTTCTTCATTGACGAGGCGTGGGTTTTCTTCCGCAACTCCAGCATCAAGAGCCACATCGTCGAAGCCCTCAAGACTTGGCGGAAATCGAACGCCGCCATGATCCTCTCGACGCAATCGCTTGATGAGCTGCGAAGGTCTGAAATCCTCGCCGTGATCATCGAGAGCTGCGCGACCAAGATTTTTCTGGCCAATCCGGACATGGAACGCGACCTCTATCAGCGCCAGTTTTACTTGAACGACCGCGAAGTCGAGCTCATTTCAACACTCATTCCGAAGCGCCAAATGCTGATCAAGAAGCCCGACATCGCCAAAGTCGCCAACCTCGACGTAGACCCAAAAAGCTACTGGCTTTATACGAACGACCCCTTTGACAACCAGAAGCGCCGGGAAGCCTTTCAGAAATACGGGCTTGACGAAGGACTCAAAAAGCTCGCGGGAGAGCGCGCATGAAAAGGCGCCAGCTTTTCGCAGCCACGAATATGTCCTTTTGCACTTTCCCTCCGCTTATCGGCTTTTACGGCGCATGGCCCGAATTCGCCGGATTGCTCCCGCAAGACCCGGCCAGAGCTTTCTTCATCGGCTTCGCTCTTGGTTTTGCCTTAGCCGTGTCGGGAATTGTTCTTGCAATTTCAACTTCACCAGGAGATCAAAAATGAAAAAAGCAGTTCAGCTTGCCGCCTTCTTGTCTCTTTTCACTGTTTCGGGTTCTGCACTCCGCGCGGCGGAGACTGCCAGAATTGTTCATTACTCTGAGTCGGACATCATCAACATCCACACTAAGGTTCGATTCTCCACGCTCATCGTCCTTCCGGCGAATGAAGAGATCCTCGACTTTACGACGGGCGATAAGGATTTCTGGGTCATTAACGGCGTCCACAATCTCTGCTATGTTCACCCAGCCCAGACCGGCATCGAGACGGATCTGAACCTCGTGACGGCAAGCGGCCACATCTATTCCTTCCTTCTGAAGGAGATCAGCGGCGACCCAAACGAGCAGCCCGACCTCAAGGTATTCGTCGTACCAAAAGGCGGCGCGAACCTGTCGGGAATCGAAGGCCAGGTCAGTTATGTTCGCGCCTTAGAAGCCGCGTTCTACCGGCGCGAAGCCGAGGCCGCGCGCGCCCAAGCAGCCCAGGCAATCCAAAGAGCCCAGGCCAGCATCCGCACTGAGACAACCGAGTTCCGCGAAAACTATCCCGCGCAGCTCCATTTTGACTACACGTACAAAAAGAAGGCCAAGCGCCCGCCGTTTTCAGTCACGGCGATCTACCACGATGCCAAATTCACCTACATCAAATGCGCCGCCCAGGAAAAGCCCACGATCTACGAGGTCAAAGACGGAAAGCCCAGCCTGGTTAACTTCGATCTGGAAAACGGCGTTTACATCATCCCGGAGATCGTGGACAAGGGCTATCTCGCCATCGGAAAAAAGAAGGCGCGGTTCCAGCGGCAAATCAGTTCGCCCAAGGGATAGTCATGCCACGCCAAGTGACTCAATCCGTGACATGGGAGTGGGTGGAGCGCGAGATCACTCGCCAAATCACCGCGCCGCCCTACGCGAAACGACGACGGAGAGCGTTCTCTGAATTGCTCACGCAGCAGCTCGGAACAAGGGCGGCCTCCCAGCGGCGACCAAAAGTCCGAACTTTCAAGGAGCGATGACCATGGAAGAAAAGACCACGCAAGGAACCCCAAATAGAATCGAAGACAAAGCACCGAAACCGAAAGGCGTGATTCCGAAGAACACGCAATCGCTGGTCATTATCGGCGTCGCCGTTTTGATGATTGTGATTATGTGGCTCACCGGCGGCGGCAAGAAGGCCGCGACGAATACAAGCCCGGCCCCGAACCCTGTCCCGCCCGTTACGCCCACCGACGCTTCACAGCTTCAAGCATTCAAACAAAACATTCAGGCCCAGCAGAGGGCGGCAGATGAGCCACAGTCGCATTTCGGGCCGCGCCTCGGTGATAGCGCCGCATCGAACGCGGGCACTTACTCCGATGCGCCACAACAGGACGCTTTCGGCCAGCAGAACGATAGTCAACCCGTGCCGCCCGCCGAGGTTTCGTATCAGGCCCTGGCGCCAACAGTCGAAGCACAATCCAACCCAATTAAAACCGACCTTGCGAGGCGAGAGTATCTCTCTCTGTTCGCCTCCAACGTCGCCCTCACATACCGCAAAGGGGCAGCAGCCCAAAAGCTCACCGGATCGTCCGGTGGTGCGTTCGGCAGCTCTGCTTCCCCGGTCCCCCGCGAAGGCGGTCAAGGCTCCGGACCTGATGCCGATGCCCAAGCGTTGCGGGACGCGCAGGCATTGGCTGCGATGGGGCCGCCTCCGCAATGGGCGTATCCCGCCAACGCAGGATCGCAAGGCAGCGCATCCCGACCGCCTGCGTCCGGGGCGCAACAGCCCGCCTACGCACCAGAGGCAAAAGACCGCAATCCTAACGAGGCGTCTCCGGGCGAATTCAATTCCTCCACAGGCAGGGATCACGTCCTTTTTGAAGGGACCGTAATCCCCACCGTCCTGATGAACCGCCTCAACGGTTCATTCTCCGGGCCGGTGAGCTGCCTTGTCACCGATGACATTTATTCCCACGACCGCCAGCACGTGCTGATTCCGGCGGGAACCAAAGTGCTTGGAGAAGCGCAAAAAGTCAGCGCCTTGGGCCAGGAACGGCTCGCCGTATTCTTCCACCGGCTCATCATGCCGGATGGCTACTCCGTCAGCCTCGACCAGTTCAAGGGTCTCGATTAGGAAGGCGCAACCGCGCTCCACGATAAGGTCAACAACCACTATGCACGGATCTTCGGAGCTTCGCTCGCCGTGGGAATCCTTGGCGGCATCGGCGAATCTGGCACTGGAAATGTATTTACTGCGTCCCCGCTCGATAACGCTCGTGCCGGCTTTGGCGAAAGCATGGCGACTTCCGGCGAGCGCATTCTCGACCACTTCCTGAACATCCTGCCCACGATCACCATCCGCGAGGGCACACGTGTAAACGTCTATTTATCGAACGATTTGCGCTTGCCTGACTACAACGATCACACGATGCCGCCTGATCTTTGATTTGAAAGGCGGGCGCACAACACGACCGACCACAATTCAATACGGGAGAAAAAACCATGAAGAAAGCCTTTGTCTTTGTCGCATTGCTTGTTTTGCTTTCACCGGCAATAGGCCGCGCGCAATTCGGCGGAATTGTTTACGACCCGACCAACTTCCACAATGCTGTCTTGCGCTACTACCAGCTTCGAATCCAACTCGCGCAGTTGCAGCAAACCTATGCCCAAGTGGTGAACCAGTACAAGCTGGCCGTGCGGATGGCGCGAAGCATTCAAAACATGCCGGCACGCTATCGAGCGCAGTTCTCAAACTGGCGCAACCTGACGAACGTGCCCGACGCTTATCAGAACACCAGGGGCTGGGTCGAAGGGGCCAACTCCGGCAACCTCTCGACCGTTCAGAACGGCTACCGGCAAACGACTAACCAGCTTGAGTGTTATAGTCCAGACCAGCTCGATTTCTTGCCGCCTGAGGAGCGAGAGCGGGTTCTCGCCAATTATGCCACCGTCGAACTGGCCGATGGCGTCAATACGAGCAGCCTCGCGACTATCGGGACACTGCGGGCCGATGCCCCTGAGGTTCAACGCCAGATCGCAAACCTCGAAAACGATTCGCTCTCAAACGACCCGCGGCTCAATTCCCAGGTCGCCGTTCTCAACAAAATCAACGCCGCAAACGTCCTGACCCTTCGCACGCTTCAAGACGCGAACAACCTCCATCTTTCACAACTCGAACAGCAAGTCCTCGCCTCGCAGGAACGCCGCGACGCGATGACAACCGCCATCAACTCCGACATTTACCAGCGCGAAAACATGGTTCCTGAGATTTCGCGCGTAACCGACGGTCTGGGCACTTCGTTGGCAAATTATCGGCTCCCCTAATCACCTAGAACGAGCGCGCGGAAGGTTTCCTTTATGTGGGGTTCGAACTACTACACCTGGGTGTTCACGGCGGTCACCAATATGCTGACCGCCAACACGGGAATCTTCGTCCACATGGGCGAAAACATGTTTCGCGCGCTCGCCACCATCATGCTTGCCTGGTTCGGCATCAAGATGGCCCTCGGCGCCGGGGAGTTTTATGCCGGAATGCAGTTCGCGCGCTTTGCCAGCCTTGTGATGATGATCGCCTTCGGCTTTGCCATGATCAATTATTACAACACTCCCATCCCGGGCATCGGCGTGGATTTCCATCACCTCGTCATCAACCAGGCCGAATACCTTTCAAACACCATTTCGCGCGACATACTAGACACGATTACGACTCGGATTTCGAGCTTCATGGGAACCATTGAGCCGCCCGGCGCGACGCTCGAGTTTTGGACATACTTTGATTACTGGGCAATCATCCTCTTACTTTCACTCGCACAGGCTGTCGCCATGGTAGTCGCCCTCTTCGGCGTCATTGCCGCGGCCGTCTGCGTGCTGGTGGGGCCCGTATTCATTCCATTTTTCATCGTTCCCCAACTCGACTGGCTCTTCTGGGGATGGTTCAGGGCTTTTATTCAGTATGCCTTCTATCAAGTCATTGCCGCCGCCGTGGTCTATATCATCGGCAACGCTCTCACGGGTTTTATGGACCTTTATCACGGCCAGCCCATCCCCGTGGGACAGCAGGGTGCTCTATTGGCGCCGCTTTTCATTGTGATCGTTGCTTCGATTTACGTACTGATCAAAGTTCCGACACTGACCAGCAACATCTTCAGCGGCGCCGCAGGAGCGGGCGCTTCCGAAATGCTCAACTTCTTGGGCTCGCGAAAGGCTTAACACCAGGAGCGCGAAATGTCCAAAGACGCGAATTTTAACCAGGCGAAACAACTTTATATGGAGCAGTTTGGCGAGGCCATCGTGATGAATAATTACCTCAAGGTTGCTATCGCCCTGCTCGCACTCGCCGTTGTCGGTCTTGTTGTCCTGAATGTGAAAACCATCCAAACCTTCCGCAACTTCAAACCGCTCGTCATCCGCATCGACAAGCTGGGACGGGCGGAAGCGGTCAACTATGACGCCTTTGCTTATAAGCCCCATGCCGTTGAGGCCAAATACTTCTTGACGCAGTTCTGCCAGCTCTTTTATCGCCGCAACCGTTACACCCTCAACGACGACTTCACCAAAGCGCTTTACTTCCTCGACGGGAATTTGGCGAACGACACCATCGCCAACTACAAAAAGAACAAAGTCATCGAGGGCTTTCTTGACAACCCTTCAGCGCCGGAAGTCGGCATCGAGGTCGAACAGGTCGCCCTCCAGCCGATGGACAAGCCGCCCTACAAGGCCAGCGTGGACTTTTATGATATCGAATATTCGCCCGTGGACCACTCGGTTTTGAGAAGGACGCTCTACACGGCAAGTTTCGTGTTTGTGTTCAGAAGCCGAGTACCGAACCGCTAGATTCCCATTAACCCGCTGGGCCTTACCATCACCGACTTCCGTGCCGACGAAGCTTTCACCCCGGCTCAATCCGCCCAGTAAGGAGTATTGACCATGCCCATCATCGAACCACCCCCGGCAGCCCCAAAGAAAGAGACCCTGGCCATCCGGCTTGAAGTTCGCGTCCTCGACGAGCTGCGCCGGTATGCCGCTTTCCTTGGCACCAAGAACTTCTCGCACATCATTGCGTGCAGCCTCGAAAGAGTTTTCAAGGCCGACGCCGGCTACAAAGACTGGCTCAAGGCTCACCCCGATTTTCGTCCTGCGGCCAAGCCTGCCCGCGCCAGTAGAGCGTTGCCTGTCCAGAGCGGCGCTCATTCAACTCCGGTTTCATCCCTCGCTGAGGTTCCCGGTGAGCGCAAGGTTAGTTCCCGTAACTCGCTGGGAGGTGCGTGATGGGTTGTCGTGTCAGCGCTGCTTCGCAGCGGCAGAACAGCGGCGCGAGCGAACCGCGCCGGACACGCCACCCCTGGGCAGGGTTCTGCGGGGAATCCTGCGGATTCCCGTGGGAACCCCAAGAAACGGCGACGAATAACCTCGAAAACGTCGCCGCGGGATTGCCTGGAGAATCCCCGGGATTCTCCAGGGAACCACTGGCATAGCAATCGGTTAGACGAACTCGAGCGAGAGACGAAAATGCGCAAACTGACGAAAGGTATCACTCCAAAATTCACCGAAACCGACTACGAGCAGCTCCAGGCACTCGCCACACGTGACAGCAAACCGCTTGCCACCTGGTGCAGAGATGCACTTCTCAGTTTCGCCTCGGGCTCGAAGCCATCGCCTTTTCAATTCGGCATCATGGCCGAGATCACCGCGACCCAGGCCATCCTCATTGACCTGCTG
>JAKAWG010000133.1 GCA_021817045.1 Acidobacteriota bacterium | reverse complement strand
CGAGTTCTTCGGTTTGCTGGCTCACTTGGAGGCTGCGGCGCTGGCGTTTGAGTTCGAGTTGCTGGACGCGGCGGGCGATGAGCGCCGCCTGGCCGCGCTCGAGCCGGCGCCGCTGCCAGCGGAGCGAAGCGATGTCTTCGACCAACAACATAGCGGCCTCGGTGGAAGGATGAAAGGAATGAATCAGGCCTTCGCGCAGGCGGGCGAATTCCTGAGGGTCTTCGCCCAGCTCGGCCATGCTGGCGATGAGAGTCTGCAGGTGTCCGCTGCGGGAGCGCCGGCCGTGCTTAAAAGCGTTTAACGAGACGCGCGCTTTGCCTGCGGCCGTGCGCGGGCCGCTTTTACGTTCTTCTAGACCGTTGTGCGGGAATGTTGAGGACATGAAGGTTCTCCCTTTGGGCTGAAATTAGCTATCAAGCGAGGGGGGAAACGTTCCGTGCGCGCTTTGCGAGGGGAGAAACGCCGCGCACGTATTAACTATAAAGTTAACATATTAGAGCCGCTTCGTCAAGGAAAATCCGGTGGCGCGGCGGGACGGTGCACTGAAGCGGGTAGCGGGTTGCGCGAACCTGCGTTTTTCGGGTCCGCGGCATTCCCAACGCCGTTCAGCGCAGCGGGCCTTTCCGAAACCGCCTTAGGATCTCACTATTAGGTCCGTACAAAATGATCTCCTTCCCTGTTTTGCCTCTGGCAAGTCTTTCCCTGATGAATGATGCGAGGAAGTCGAGCAGTTTTTTCCCGGCGGCACCGCCAACAAGAAGTGTGACATGAAGGACCTCGTCCCAATGTGGGTGAAGAGGAGCAGGGTTTCTCTGTGCGGGACGGACGACATGAAAATGTCGGTTCAATTCGGCGGATAAAGCTGAGGCCTCTGATCTGGTCAATCCCTTGCACTTTGCCGTGTATTGAACCGCGTTGCGAGAGCGGCGGCTCCCTCGGCCGCCTTGGGGCGGTGGGTTGTCATCGCCGCCACTTACGACATAAACAATTGGCATGACCTTATACCACACCTCCTGCGCCCGGCGCGCTAGACGCTGGAACCTGACTTTCCACGATTGCACTCCTTGCACGCGGTGACCAGGTTCTCGATGTCGTTCTGAGCCGCCGTCCTTAACCGACACCTTGTGATCCACTTCAAGCTCCCCCTCGGGAGCCTTCCTGCCGCAGTACTGGCACGTGTAGGAGTCACGCTGGAACACCTGAAATCGGAGCCTCGGGCTCACGCCACCGCGCCCGGACCGGATTCCCGATCGCTTGCCCGCCGGGGAAGGCCCGTAAATCGAATACTCCCGGCATTCAGTGTAGTGGCAGGGCCTTACCGTCTGCCAGTTGGGGTCATACTGCCCAAAGTTTCCCTCGTCCCTATAGTCCTTTTTGTCCGACGCTCGGTCGATTTCGTCGCTGTAGGCATAGAGGTCTGAGGCAAAGTAGCCAAATCGGTCGCCGGAGACTTCGGGGCAAAAGTGGTTCAGATTGTCGCCCGGGAACCGCGACGGCAATTCCTCCGGCGGTGCCGACTCGAACGCCTTCCACTTTCGATCCAGAGAAGAGCGTCGCTCGCTCGGAAATTTAGCGAAGTGGCCTACTTCTCCGAGCAGAACGGCGCTCGAATAATAACGGGGGCAGAGCTCAGCGTGTGCAATCGGGCACCGCGGGGGAAGTTTCTGCTTTTGGCTCTCGGCTGAGTACCATGCGAAATCGGCTTTTTCCCTTGGCATAGGCGAAAAGCACCTCCCCGGCTAGCGCGAGCCCACCGCACCAAAACCGTACCGGGGCTACGCGCTGCGAAGCTCGGCTCTGGGAGCCTGCTGGTTCCGAACAAGCATCCGGAAAGCCAAGCCGTCACCATCACGACTGGAAGCCATTCGTAACTTCCGAACGCAGTGCAGTCCCCTCCTCTCACGAGGCTACTGCGTTTGATTGGCTTGTTCGCGTTAATCGTAGCACGAGAACGCGGCCATCGGCGCTCTGATCACGCTGCGCGAACCTACGCGGCCCATGCTGACCGAGGCTGCGTCGGCAGGTTTCTACAAGCGGGTAGCCACGGCACCGGGTTTGTGCCGTGGGCTTTTCATTCGCTGTTCGCTGGTTTCCAAACCAAGAACCGCAGAGTTTGAAAAACGCAAACTCTGCGCTACCCACTCATTCATGGCCGCCGTTACAAGCCGAAATTCGTCCGCCGCCAGAGGAGCGAGCGTGCGGCGAAGATTGCAAAAAGATCCGATCCGTGGTGAGCAAGCGTTTGACGTGCGACACGGTTCAATCTTATACACCCAAAAGCCCACGGCACAAACCCGGTGCCGTGGCTACCCACCTATCAGGGTCGCGCCGGCCCTCATCAGGCCATGATGGGCTATCGTCGTGGGTCGGGCCCTCCCTTACGGGTGCGGGAGTTTATGGAGTGCGGCGGCTTGCCGCCGCTTTTGCACAAGGCCGGCTTGTTGGCTGCCCAATTTTGCCCGTTTCCCGCGAGCAAGCTCGCGGGCCGAAAGCGGGAGCAATCTCCCGCACTCCATTTCACGCCACCCTCCGCAACCGCAGGAAATTCCGTGCGGCGCGTTGACACTCATCCGTCTTTCGGTTAGGCTCACATGGCAGGAGATTGCACGAAAATGGCAAGGAACATGACTTTGGCTGGCCGCTACGTCCGGGTCGCGGCTGAAACGATATTGATGGTGGCCCTATCTGCCGCTGTCGCGGTGGGAGGGCAGAATGGAGCCGCGCCCTCGTCGAGCCCGGCGCCTTCATCGAGTCCAGCGCCTTCTTTAGAGTCGCCGCAGGCAGGATCGTCTTCGAACGGCGCCGCGCCATCAAATCAGGCACCTTCCCTAGGGAAAGGCGGTCCGGCTCCAGGTACCGCGCCGGCCACCGCGCCGGCCGCAGCGCCAGTCACCGTAACACCGGACGAAGCCCGGGCTTATCAGGCATTGCAGAAAGAAGTTGATCCCGGCAAGCAGTTGCAAATGGTGAAGGACTTCGTTCAGAAGTATCCAGCCAGCCCTTGGCTGAGCGATGTTTGCGTTCTCGGGGCGGAAGCGGCTGAGCAGAAAGATGACGTGGCGGACGCCGTGGAGTTGGGCCGAAAAAGCCTGCAGGCGCAGCCGAATAACCTGCGCGCGTTGATCGTGGTCGCCGGCCTTTTGCCGCTCCCGCAGGCTCTCCCGCAAGTGCCCACTCAAAGGCAGCAGCAGATTGCTGAATCTGAGAATGATGCCAATCATGCCCTTCAGCTTCTTGGGAAGCTGCAGCCACAGCCTTCGATGCCGCCGGCCCAATTTCAGCAGACTAAGGCGCTGATTGAGTCGCGCCTTCATTCGGCGCTGGGTATGGCGCACCTGGAGGAAGCTTCGTCTTCCTTTATAGAACCGAACCCGCCGGAGCTGGCGGCGGCGGAGAAAGGCGCCGAGGAATTCACGCCTGCGCTCAAATCCTACCAACAGGGCGAGGAAGACGTGAAAAAAGGACTCCTTGACGACGCTCTGACCGCCTTCACGCAGGCAAGCCAACTCGCCAAAGGAACAGATCCGGGGCTTGAAACCGACGCGGATACCGTGGTGAAGGAGCTCACCGACAGGACAGCTAAGCTCACCGCTGCAGAGCAGGAATTCAAGGCAGCCGTGGCCAGCCCAAAGCCTTCCGCCGAGGACTATTTTCGCTTGGGCGAAGTCTACGCGCAGGAGAACCAATTGCCCGCTTCGATCGGCGCCTTCCAACAGGCGGCGCAAATCGGTCAGGGGACGCTCATCGAGAAGTACGCGGATAACATGATCCAGCAACTGCAAGCCCAAGAAGCAGAGAATCCGCCTGCTCCGGCGGCAAGTCAAAATGCGGCTGCCAGCTCGGGTCCGGCGCAGTCCAACGCTTCCCAGGCACCCGCGAAGCCCTGATCCTGGGTTATTCATGAACCGTGCGGGCGCAGCAGACTCATCGCTTCGCGAATAATCCAGACTGACTGCCACCTCTATATTCATGCCGCGACTTCCTGCCGAAAAGCTTGAAGACGTTCTTGGCTACCGCTTCCGCAACCGCGAGCTGTTATTCGAGGCGCTCACCCACTCCTCGTTTGCCCGTGAAAAGTCTGGCCAAATTAGAGATAATGAACAGCTAGAGTTTTTGGGCGACGCGGTCTTGAGCTTTGTGGTCAGCGCAAAGCTCGCGGAGGCGTTTCCCGACTACCCGGAGGGCAAGCTCTCACGAGCGCGGGCCCGGTTGGTAGGCACTGACCACCTGAGCGCCATTGCTGAGCGACTCGAGTTAGGCGCCTACCTGAGCCTCGGGCGGGGCGAAGAGAAAACGGGCGGAAGATCCAAGTGCCGCCTGACGGCGAATGCGCTTGAGGCGCTGGTCGCGGCGCTCTACCGTGACGGCGGTTTGCGTGCCGCGCAGCGGTTTATCAGCCGCTTTGTCTTGCCTAAGGACCTGGCAAAAGCGAGAGACGAACTTTTCCTCATTGATTATAAGTCCGCCCTACAGGAGCGCTTGCAGGCGGCGCGGCTGGGCACGGTCTCCTACCGCGTGGCCGCGGAACAGGGGCCGGAGCATCGCAAGACCTTTTTGGTGGAAGTGAGCGCTTTCAATGAGTCGGCTCAAGGCAGCGGGGAAAGCAAAAAGGTGGCCGAACAGGAAGCGGCGCGGGCGCTACTCGAAATTGTAGACAGAAAACTTTCCTCCAATGAATGATCCGTATCGGAAATCGTCTTTGCGGGACACGTTCGAATCGCTGGTCGTTACCGTCATTCTGGCGGTGTTTGGCACGACGTTCGTCGTGCAGGCGTTCAAGATTCCCACCGGCTCGATGAAAAACACGCTGCTGGTCGGAGATCACTTGCTCGTGAACAAGTTTTGCTTTGCCGACGAGCCTGGATGGATTCGCCACATTTTGCCTTACCGCAAGGTCCACCACGACGACATCCTGGTTTTCAAATATCCTTCCACCGAAGCGCAACAGGAGCCGGGCACACACTTTGTTAAGAGGGTGATCGGTCTGCCGGGCGATCATATCCGCATTGTGAATCGCAAGGTCTATGTGAACGGCGTCCTGCAGAAGGAGCCTTACGTGCGGAACACGTTTCCGGACGAGCCCCGCCCGGGAGACAATTTTCCGCCTCCGCCTGGTGTATACCTTCCCGGTTCGACGCTCAGTTGGGAAGAAGCGATGGACAAGTATTTGAAGAACGGAGAGCTGGTGGTGCCGCCGGGGCGCTATTTTGTGATGGGCGACAACCGCGAAAATAGCTGGGACAGCCGCTTCTGGGGTTTCGTGCCGCGCGACTTGATCTCCGGCCGCCCGCTGCTGATCTATTGGTCATATGAGACGTCGCCGAACGCTTACCTCAAGACTTCCTTTGCCGACCGTATTTCGGGCTTGCTGAGCATGCTTGTACACTTTTTCACCAGGACGCGCTGGCGGCGGACGTTCAAGTTGGTGCGCTAATGCCATTTCTCGGATGGCGTCGTTTGCGGAAGGCTCTCCTGGTGCTTACCGGCTGCGTGCTTGCCGCGTGGCTGATCCCTCCTTTCTTTCACGCCGGCCGCTATCGTCATCTCCTCCAGTCGGAACTCGAAAGCCGCCTCGGACGGCCCGTGAAGCTGGGCGCCGTCACTTATCGCCTGCTTCCTCATCCAGGATTCTCAATCGAGAATCTTGTGATTGGCGAAGACCCGCAATTTGGCGGAGAGCCTTTCGCGCGCGTCGAAAGCGCTGAGTGCGATCTGCCATGGCGGAGCTTGTGGGGATCGCAACTCAACTGCGCCAGGATCATGCTCGATAACCCATCGGTGGAAATCGTGCGCGACGCCGACGGACAGTGGAATCTCGAAAGTCTGCTCGGCGTGGGTCGTGCGAATACAAAGCCGTCCGCGCGACATTCTTTTGCGGCCAAGCCGCAGGATCTTGTTCTCGAAGTCCAGAATGCGCGTGTCAATTTCATCCTCAGCGACGTTCAAAAGCCGTTTGTGCTTAGCCAGGTTCAGGCGCAGGTGGAATTCAACGGGACGCAACGCTCCGCCCGCTTCGATTTCCGCGGCATCCCGGAAAGAACGGACCTTGTCTCGCCGCCGCCTGGAATGGTTGAGGTGAGCGGCGACTGGAACATGGGAGGGTTTTTTCAGGCAGAGATTTCCACGCAACGCTCGCTACTCCTGGGATGGATTCCGATGCTTACGGGTCACGATCCTGCCATCTACGGCCTCGTGGACGCTAACCTCGATGTCGTGGGTTCGTCGCGGCATGTTAACGTGCGCGGCCACATCCGCCTGGACGAACTTCATCGCCGCATGTCACTACCGCCTTCCTCGTCGATGCCGTTAGACGTTAACCTGGCAGGATCGTGGAACCAAGCACGGCATCAACTGGCGATTCACAAGTTCGATGCTGATTTTGCCGGCTCCCACCTCCACTTGATCGGCGTGGTTAGCGGCTTGCCGGCCAAACCGAAGTTGAACCTGGTTGCTGCGGTGGATCATTCACGGCTGGAAAATTTCCTGGCTTTGGGTTCCCGGCTTCTGGGCCGGACCGCCCCCCTCAGCGTTGCCGGCAGGCTGGATGGCCTGCTGACGGTCCGCGGCGCGTGGAAGGCGCGCAGGTACGGCGGTTTCCTGACCGCGCGCGGCGTGACTGTGCAGGAGCGCGCGATGCGCGTTAGCATCCCCGAAGCCAGCGTTCGAGTAGACCGTACCGGAGCTCACTTGCTCCCTGTGCGATTTCACCCTGTGACGGGGGTCGAGTGCGTCGCACGAGGAGAGTTAAGCCCCGCGCTGCCCGACTCAACGCCACAGCGCCCTACTCGCGGCCACTTCGTACCCCGTGCCAGGTATCGTCTATCCATTACATCGGACCGGGCTTCGCTTCACGGCTTGATCCTGCTGGCGCGCGCTCTGCGCGTTCAAAGCGTTCGTGATCTTGACATGCGAGGCCGTGCCGCCGCTTCCATCCATCTTTCCGGCAGAGCATGGCCCTTCACGCGGCCGCAATTGGCTGGGCAAGCCGACGTGTATGATGGCAGCCTGCTTGTTCCTGGTTTCACGAAGCCGATACACGTGACGCGTCTGCATGTGCTTGCGGCCAGTGGCAAGGTGTTGGCTTCCCCGGTCGATGTTCGAGTGGGTCAAACCGCGTTTTTCGGGTGGATCATGCACTCGGGACCGCGAGGGACGCCGTGGACGTTTGACGCCCACACGGCGCGGCTGAGCTTGGAACAATCATCTTTGTGGTTTACGGTGCTCGGACACCGGCCTTCTTTCGATATCCTCAGCTATATTCCCGGCCTAAGCTCCTTCGCCGCCAGACGCACGACTTTCGCCTCGGTAAACGCCCGCGGGACGTTTGAAACCAGGGAAATGAGTTTCCGCACGTTGCGACTTCACGACTTGACCACAGCCGTTTCCATCGCCCGACGCGTGGCCCGAATATCGAACGTTTCCTTCAGCGTTGCTGGTGGGGAAGGGCGCGGGCAGGCGCGTGTCGATTTTGCGCGAGCACCCGCCTTGGTTACCGGGCAATTCAGGCTGGCGGGGCTGAAACTTCATCAAGTCGCCGGGCGCCTTCCTCGCGAGCTCCACGGCCTTACGGGCTCGCTTTCCGCGGCTGGGAATTTTTCCGCTCGTGGCCTCACCACCGGCGAAATGGGTAGCAGCCTGCGGGCACAAGCGCGAGTGAGACTGACGCGCGTCTCTTTTGGCGCGTTCGATCCGCTGCGTGCCGTGACCAAGGCTGCCATGCTTACCTCGCTGGACCATTATCGGCGTGACGGTGTGCGGTCCATCAGGCTCGAGCTCAAGGTCGAAAGACGCCGCATAACCCTCTCCTCAGCTCGCATGGTTCTGCCCGGAGGCATTCTGAACTTAAGCGGTGACTGCGACTTTAACGGCATGACGAATTTGTACGTCAAGGCGGAATTGCAGCCCGTGGTCAGCCGCTTCGCTTCCCCAGCCAGTCCAAAGCCCCCTTATCAACAGACTTTGACCCTTCACCTTGCCGGCCTCATCAACAAGCTTGCGGTGGTGCGTCGGGTCGAGTCCGCTCGTATGTTGCCACGAAGGCCTTGAAGCTGGAAGGCATAGCGGTATTGTTCCGCGTTTCTGTTTGAGCGCGAATCGGTGTGGCAAGCATTCGTACGGCGCTCGTGTATCGCCGCCGATGGTTCGTGTTTGTACCTCGGTGAGCGGATTTGCGACGGGTTGTTGCTAATGCGCCGGGTGCTGACTATAATCAATGACGCGGGGTGGAGCAGTCAGGTAGCTCGTTGGGCTCATAACCCAAAGGTCGCTGGTTCAAATCCAGCCCCCGCAACCAACCCTGTCTTCTTGAACAACC
>JAKAWG010000041.1 GCA_021817045.1 Acidobacteriota bacterium | reverse complement strand
CGCGGAATCGTGCCCAGAATCGCGCCGTGTTCGATCTGCTTTAGAGTGTCCACGCTCGGCACGGCGAAAATAGCCGCGCCGCTTGCGGTCGCCGCTTCCACCGCTTGAGAGATCATTTCCGCGGTTATGAACGGCCGCACCACGTCGTGGACCACAACCACGCGCGTGGATGGCGGAGCCTGCTCGAGCGCGCGGGCCACCGTCTCTTGCCGCGTTTCGCCTCCTTCGGTGAGCCGCAGCGGTTTTGACAACCGCTCGCCTTCGAGCGCCTGCTCCACCCGTTCGGTTTCCCCCGGCCGGACAGCAAGAAAAATCTCGCTGACCGCGTCCGCCGCGTCAAACTTGCGAAGCGTGTGGATGAAGATGGGAGTGCCTTCGAGAGCGAGAAATTGTTTCGGGGTGTCGCTCCCCATGCGGATACCCGCCCCAGCGGCGGGAAGGATGGCCAAAACGCTCATTGACGAATAAGAATCAGGGGCTCCGCGCGGCGGCCGCCTGCAATTCAAGAGGGTTGCGCCACGGACTCCTGCCGCATGCGGTCGTCGTACTTGCCGAAGATCATTCGGCCAGCCGTGGTCTGCAGCACGCTCGTCACCGCGATGTCGATGGTTTTCGAGATCATCTTTCGGGCGTTATCCACCACGACCATCGTGCCGTCGTCCAGGTACGCAACTCCCTGATTGTATTCCTTGCCTTCCTTAAGGATAAAGACTCGCATCGTCTCGCCGGGCAGCACGACCGGCTTCAGCGCGTTCGCCAGATCGTTGATGTTCAGCACGGTGACGCCTTGCAACTGCGCGACTTTGTTGAGGTTGAAATCGTTGGTCATGATCTTGGCCTCCCTCGCCCGGGCAAGCTCGATCAGTTTCATATCCACGCCGCGCACCTTGGGAAAATCCTCCTCCACAATCTGCACTCGGACGCCGCTCATCTTCTGGATTCTCTCCAACATCTCCAGGCCGCGTCGCCCCCGGTTTCTTTTAAGCGAGTCGGCAGAGTCGGCCACAAGCTGCAGCTCCCGGAGGACGAACTGAGGAATGATCAGCGTTCCTTCCACAAAGCCCGTCTCGCAAAGGTCGGCAATTCGCCCATCGATGATGACGCTGGTATCCAAGAGCTTGCCCTCTTTCAGGACCGCCGCCTCGGCCGATGTCGGTGATGGAACAACTCCTACGAAGGCGGGACTCGCCTGAATTCCTTTTGTTGCGCCAATCACCGCGCCGAGATATGCGAAAAATACGAGCAAGGCAAGTTGCAAGTATGAGACCGTTGGTTTTTCAAGGGTCGTAAGACTGAGCAGATGACCTGCCATGAGAGCCGCCAGGATACCGGCGATGAGTCCGATAGCGGAGCCCATCAATCGGGCGGGGCCGACTTTCTGCAACCTCATTTCGCAACCTACAAAAATCACTCCCAAGACGGCACCGAGCAAGGCTGCCTCTTTTGAAGAGAGATGAAACGGACGAAAACGATAAGAGGCCGCAACAAGAGCAGCAACCAGCGTGGCCCTCACCACTCCCATTTCCACCGTCATGCTATTCACTACCTTTCTTCCGGCGGCTTCCGAACGCGCCGCTGAATCGCCGGGCTACAGATGGAGCGAGTATAGCATCGCCAACCCCGGCCGGAAATGCTTTCATCCGCCATGCTTACCGCTTGAGCTTGGATTTGATCACGACGGGCGTACCTTGAAACCCGAAGCTTTCGCGAATCCGGTTCTCGAGGAAGCGTGCGACCGAAAAATAGAGCGGACCGGGGCGGTTGGTAAACGCGACGAAAGTAGGCGGGGACGTACCAGCCTGGGTGATGTAGTAAAGCCGAAGCGGCTTGCCCGCGGGACTCGGCGCGCGATGAAAGTCCAGCTTTTCAAGCAGGCGGTTCATTTCCGCAGTCGTCACGCGCTTTTGCCGCGCTGCCGCAACCTCCACGACCGTTTCCAGTAGCCGTTCGAGCCCGCGCCCCGAGAGGGCGGAAACGAAGAGGAGGGGCGCGTAATCGAGGAATTTGAAGCGCTCGCGCGCGGTGCGTACCCATTCTTCGGCCAGGTACGGAGTTTTCTTTACCGCGTCCCACTTGTTCACCACCAGGATGACCGAGCGGCGGCTCGTGTGCGCGTAGCCGCCGATGTGCGTGTCGAGGGCGGTCACGCCTTCGGGGCCGTCCAGCACGAGCAGCGCCACATCGCAGCGCTCGAGGTGTTTCCTTGCTTGCACCACGCTGAGCTTTTCCGCCAGCAGTCGCGTCTTCCCTTTGCGCCTGATGCCGGCGGTGTCGATCAGAACGAACCGATGGCCATGCCACTCCAACTCTGCGTTCACGGCATCGCGCGTGGTGCCGGCAGACGGCGTCACGATGGACCGTTCTTCGCCTAGAAGCCGGTTCAGCAAAGTGGACTTGCCCACGTTGGGGCGCCCGATAATGGCGACACGAATGAACTGTCCCTCGGCCTCCGTCGCAGCGTTTTCAGGCTGAGGGAGATCCCGCGTGACGTAATCGAGAAGGTCGTCCACCCCATGGCCGTGCTCAGCCGAAACGGGGAACAAAGCCGGAATCCCCAGGCGGAAGAATTCGCCGGCCAGCGGCTCGGCGCGGGCCGAGTCAACTTTGTTTACGGCCAGCGCAACAGATTTCCCCTGTCGGCGAAGGAGCAATGCGAGGTCTTCGTCAAGCGGCGTGATGCCCTCCCTCGCATCCACCACCAGCACGCACTGTGCGGCCTGGCGGATGGCGGCATTTGCTTGATTCAGAATCTCGGCTGCGATCACCTCTTTCGGCGCCGGGTTGATGCCGCCCGTGTCCACAACCTGAAACGTCCTGCCGCGCCACTCGGCGGCCGCGTAGAGCCGGTCGCGCGTCATTCCCGGCTCGTCGCCCACAAGCGCCCGTCGCCGGCCCACGATGCGGTTGAAAAGCGTAGATTTGCCCACGTTTGGCCGCCCGACAATCGCCACGCACGGCAATTTCCCGCCTGTTTCGGCTGCCGCATTTTGCCTTTTCGTCATACGCCCTGCACCTATTGTACTTGGCTGTTAAGCAGAATTTCGCTTTCCTTAGCGGTGAAAAAGTTCTTGTTGTGCGGAGCGATATGGTAGGTTGATAGTTCGGTCAAAGTCCAGGAGGAAATGAAGAGCACCATGGCAGCAATTCGTCCGTTTCGCGCCTTGCGGTATAACCCAGAGAGAATCTCTGACCTCTCAACCGTCATCACGCAGCCTTATGACAAAATCTCGCCGGCCATGCAGTCGCTCTACTACGATCTGAGCCCTTACAACCTTGCCCGCATCATTCGAGGACGCACGGCGCCGGAGGACAACGCGGAAAACACTGTTCACACTCGTGCCGCCCGCGATTTTCAGAGTTGGATCAAGGAAGGCGTGCTGGCAGCGGAGGACGAGGCCGCCGTCTACCCCTATTTTCAGGAGTACACCATTCCCGGGCATGCGAGCGGCGTGAAGGAGCGCCGCGGATTCATTGCCCTTTGCCGGCTAGAAGATTATTCCGCGCGCATCGTCCACCGGCACGAAGAGACTCTTTCCGGCCCAAAGGCCGACCGTATGGAATTGCTCAAGCGGACGCGCGCCCATTTCGGGCAGGTGTTTTTTCTTTACAGCGATCCCAGCGGCCAGATCGAAGAAGCGCTCGCCCCGCTCACGCGGCGCGATCCGTGGGAGCAGTTGAGGGACGAATACGGCACGCGACACACCGTCTGGCGGGCGGCCGACGCCGCCACCATTGACCGGGTTGTTTCGGGAATGCGCGACAGGAAGCTGATCATTGCCGACGGCCACCATCGGTACGAGACGGCGCTCGCTTACCGTGATCTGTGCCGCGCGGAAGGGCACGAGTGCGAGCGTGCCGGCTACGTGATGGCTACTTTCGTCCGGATGGAGGCGAGCGGGCTCACGATCCTGCCGACGCACCGCGTCGTCCACGGCCTTCCGTCTTTCAACTGGGAGACGTTTTCCGAAAAGGCCAGGGAGGCGTTTGACTGGAATCCGCTGGGCTCTTCGCCGGCAAGCGCGGAAGGAGCCGCGATGATCGAAAGCAAGCTGCGCGCGGCGGGACGCGACCGCACGGCCGTGGCGGCCTACGCCGGCGACGGCAGGCTCGCCCTGCTGACCTTGAAACCCGGTTTCGGCGTGGCCGCGGCGCTCCCCGGCCTCTCGGACGCCGAGCGACGCCTGGACGTCGTCGTCTTGCATCGCCTGCTCATTGAGCACGCTCTCAGCATCAGTGCGCAGGCTGTGCGCGAAGAAAAGAACTTGCGCTACGTGCGAGAGTTGCGGGAGGCAGTCGAGGAGGTGAGCACCGGGCGCGCCCAAGTGTGCTTCCTGATGAATTCCACTCCAATTGAGGCGGTGCGTGACATCGCCTTCGGCGGGCGGGTGATGCCGCAGAAATCCACGGACTTTTATCCCAAGCTGCTCTCCGGGCTCACCATCTACTGGCTCGAAAACCCGCACGGTATTTAATCCGAAGCGCGCCCTGCCGGTTCCGAACGCCGCTTGACGCCGCCAAAGGAGAGTGACCTAATGAATTGTGTAAGACTGAGGTCGCGGATTGACTTTCGCTGTGCCCTATTATAGAGTCGTGCGCTTCCCATCCGAAAAATGTTGAGGCGTTGCGCGGAGAGGCGGATCTGACGCTCGGGGACTATGACCACTGAGCCTCAAGTGATCGAAGTGACACTTGAAAGCACCTTGAAGAGTGTAGAGAAGGCGGAAGATCTGGCGCGCGAGGCTTGCGCCAAGGCTGGATTCAGCGAAGATGATCAGCACCGCGTTGGCATGGCCGTTCACGAATCCATGATTAACGCGATCTTGCACGGCAACAAGAACGACGCCAGCAAGCGTGTAGTGCTGAAGATTCAAGTTCATCCCGACCGCCTGGAAATTCGTATTCGAGACCAAGGAACCGGTTTTGAACCCAAGTCCGTCCGCGACCCGCTGGAAGCTGAAAACCTGCTCAAGGTCTCGGGGCGCGGCATCTTTCTGATCCGGACTTTTGTGGATGAGTTCCGGGTGCGGAAGGCGGAGGGCGCAGGCACGGAAGTGACCCTTGTAAAGCGGAAATATCCCAACGACAGAAGATCCGAGCTAGGAGGATAATATTGTGACTATGAAAGCGAAAACGCGCCGCGTTGACTCCGTCACCGTCGTTGACGTGACCGGAAGAATCACACTGGGCGAGGACCTGAGCGAGCTGCGGCAGCTCATCCGCGGCCTGCTGGCCCAGGACCAGAAGAACATTCTGCTGAACCTCGCAGACGTCAACTACATCGACAGCTCGGGGATCGGCGAACTGGTGAGCGGCTTCACCGCAACATCCAATCAGGGCGGGCAACTGAAGCTTCTCAACCTAACCCGAAAAGTTCACGACCTGCTCCAAATCACCAAGCTTCTTACGGTTTTCGAAGTGTACGACGACGAGGCAAAGGCGATCGCCAGCTTCGGGAAAGCCACCCGCGCGTAATAAGAGCTGCAAGAGACTAATGCAAGCGCAGGAAGTCGGGCATGCGGTCTGTAGCGGCGATCCTGCACTCGCAGGATCGCTGTCAAATTCGCCGGTGAGGACACCGGCGCTACAGCATTACGCAACTCCATCGCGTGCGGTTGCATCAGTTACACGTTCGAGCAGCATCTTGCTCGCCCTTCCGAAATACCGCTGGGACGGCTTGTCACTGTATTCTGAGATCCTCAATGGAGGTATTCGCGGGAAGAGCGCTAATCCACCCGCGATGTTAATCGGCTTGCACCCCGAAAGCGGTTCGACCCACCCCGTGTTATGCGCTCTTGAGAGGGCGGAGCAAGTTCCGCCGTTCCTTCCTTGCCTTGGCTAAGTATCAGGCGGCAACCGGCAGCACGCGTCGCGATGTTATAGAATAGAGGCGAAGGGCTGTACACGGTCCGCTCGATGAAAGCGCTGTTCCTTAAGGGATTCCACAACCTCCGTTTCAGGACGCGGCTCGTACTTGTCTTGTTCTTGGTCGTCGCGGTCACGAGCGGCGTCTTGCTGGCCACCTACATCCGCGAAAACCGGCACATCAAGGCTTACGTGGCCGGCGTCACTTCCGATCTCGTGGCGGTCAGCCAGCTCACCCAGGCGAGAATTTCCCCCAAAGCGACGCGCACCCAGGCTCTTGAGGCGTATATGCAGGCGCTCAAGGGCGCGGGCCTTTATTCCATCACGGTGGTCTCGCCTTCGGGCGAAGTGGTGGCCAGCACGAACCCGAGGAGTGTGGGCCGGCGGGTCAGGATCAGGCGCCGACGCGTGGTGAAAAGACCTCATCCCATTGAAATTTCCGCCGAGCTTCCGGCGGTCAATGTGGATGCGGCTGCGGCTGAGAAGGCATATTTCGTGGAATTCCCTATCATTCAGGGCGATAAGGTGATCGGCTACGCGCGGGTGCGCGGTTTTGCAGACCAACTCGACGCGCTGCTGCGGCGTTCGGACCTGGCTCGGTCCTTCTGGATCCTGGCCACGATGCTGGCCGGCATCATCGCCATGGTTTACCTGACACTGGTCTTTACGAAGCCCGTCGATATGCTGGCCGAAGGCGCCCAGCAAGTGGCGCGCGGCAATCTGTACGTAACGCTGCCGGTGAAGGGCAAAGATGAGATGGGCCGCCTGACGCAGACGTTCAACCAGATGGTGGAGAGGCTGCGGGAGACGCACATGTTGCAGGAACGACTTAACGAGGCGGAAAAGCTTTCCTTGCTCGGGCGCTTTGCCGGGACGGTCGCGCACGAAGTTCGCAATTCGCTCAACTTCATTAACCTCAGCATTGACCAGATTCGCGCCAAACAAAGTGTGGCCGCATCGTCCGCGAAGACGCCAACCGGAGAGCGCGCGGCGCGGGAAGTCCATCGCAATCTGACGAATGTTAAGGAGGAAATCAGCCGTCTCAACCGCTTGGTCAACGACTTTCTTTTTGCCGGACGCCAGAGCCCGCCTCACCTGGAAGAGTGCGATTTGCGAGAACCGCTGCAACAGGCTGTGGCGCTCGTCGAAAAGCAGGCGCACTCGCAGGAGGTCGAGATCCACATTGGTCCGATGGAGGCGACGCCCGAAATCCGGGCTGATGCCCAGCAGATCAAAATCTGCTTCGTGAACCTTCTTACGAACGCCATCCAGGCCATGCCCCGCGGAGGCCGGATTCGTGTGAGCGCCAGGCTGGCCGGAGCAAAAGAGGAAATGCTGGAACTGACTTTTGCCGACAACGGTCCGGGTATTCCGGTCACGGACCGGCAGAGAGTCTTCACGCCATTCTTTTCCACCAAGCCGACCGGCTTCGGGCTAGGGCTGGCGATCGCCAAGAAGATTGTCGAAGATCACGGCGGGCGGATTTACATCCGCGACGGCACCGAACCTGGCGCGAAGGTGGTGATGGAACTTCCCCTCAGTCTCGCTGCAAAGGACAGCCAGCCCGTGTCTGCGGCGTCGAGTTCCTGACCCATGCCCGAAGAAAGCATTCTGGTTGTCGATGACGAAGGCCGCCAGCGGGACATCTACCGGGACATTCTGGCCGACGAAGGATACACGGTAGAGACCGCCGCAAGTGGCGAAGCGGCCCTCCGCATCCTCAGCCAAAGACGCTGCGATCTCGTCATTACCGATCTGAACCTGACTGGCATGACGGGAATCCAGTTACTTGGCGCCATTCAGCAGGCCGACCCCACGGTTGCCGTCATTCTGATTACCGGTTATCCCTCCATCCACTCCGCCATTGAAGCCACCAAGAAGGGAGTTTATAGCTACCTCGAAAAACCGGTCGATCGCGACAAGTTCCTCGAGGTGGTGGGCGAAGTCTTTGCCCGCCTGGCCCTTCTGCGCAAGACGATCCTGGGAACCTCACCCGCCGCGAAAGCGATGCTGCGAATGATCCTGAAGGTGGCGCCTTCAGCCCACACGGTTCTGATTCTTGGAGAAAGCGGCACGGGCAAAGAGTTGGTGGCACGCGAAATTCACAAAGTCAGCCCAAGGGCTGAGCATCCTTTTCTGGCGGTCAACTGCGCCGCACTCACCGAAACGCTGCTAGAAAGCGAGTTGTTCGGGCACGAAAAGGGCGCGTTCACCGACGCGCACCAGCAAAAGAAAGGACTGTTTGAGAGAGCGAATCGCTCGACGCTGTTTCTTGACGAGATCGGCGACACCAGCCTGAGCATGCAAGCCAAGATCTTGCGCTCGCTTCAGGAGCGCGAAATCCTGCGCGTCGGAGGGACGGAGCCTGTCAAAGTGGATGTTCGGATTATCGCCGCCACCAACCGAAATCTCGATCAAATGCTGAAAGAAGGAAAGTTCCGCGAAGACCTTTATTACCGGCTCAAAGTACTTCCGTTGATGTGCCCGCCGCTGCGAGAGCGACAGGAAGATATTGAAATATTAGCGTTGCACTTTGTTCGCAGGGCCGCGTTGGCCGCCGGTCGGAGGGTGGACGGAATTTCGCCTGAGGCGCTTGAGGCGCTCCATGCTTATGAATGGCCGGGCAACGTGCGCGAGCTTGAATGGGCGATGGAGCGAGCCGTGTTGCTCGGTGAAGGCGCGCAGGTGGAGGCGCACGATCTGCCGCCGGAGGTTCTCGGGGAAGAGGGAAAAGAAGAAGAGGCTGCTGGAGAACCGGCTGCGCAGGCAGCCGCTTTGGAGGAGCGCGTGGTTCCCGTGATTCCCGAACCGTCGTGGGAAGAACACGAGAAGGCGAAGATCCTCGAAGCACTTCAGCGCACGAACGGAAACATCACTCGCGCTGCGCAGCTTCTGGGAATGACCTTCAGGACCCTGCAATATCGGTTGGAAAAATTCAACATCAGGCGTGCAGGATCCTGACCACTCCTCATACACTATTTTTCCGGCATCGTCAGCACCACCCTAAACTCCGCCTTGCCGCTGATCATTCGCTCGTAGGCCTCGTTGACGCGTTCCAGGGAAAACCGTTCGATCATCGGCCGGACTCCAGCCACGAGCGCGAAGTTGAGGGTGTCTTCCGAGTCCGTCGCGGTTCCGGATGGCCATCCCTGAATTGCCCGTCGGTTACGGATCAACTGCAAGGGAGTCACTTGGAGCGGCTCGATCCCGGCGCCGACAGTCAGCAGTTTTCCATCGGCACCCAAGCCGTCAAACAGCGCAGACATCGCCTTCGAGTTGGGCGCCGTGGCGAGGATGACGCGCGCTCCGCCCAACTTCTGCAGCTCTTCGGCAGCGTTCACAGCATGGCTGTCGATGTAATGATGCGCGCCGAGTTTCTTTGCCAGCCCGACGTTCTGTGGGCCGCGACTGACCGCGGCTACCTTGTAACCAAATTTGCTGGCAAACTGGATGGCGAGATGACCGAGACCTCCCACTCCCTGGATCGCGACCAAATCTCCCGGGCCGGCCCCGCTGTGGCGCAGCGCGTTGAACGTGGTGATTCCGGCGCAAAGGAGCGGAGCTGCCTCGTCGTTTGTAAGGCCATCCGGGATTCGCGCCAGCGCGGCGGCCGGAGTCACGACGTATTGTGCGTAGCCGCCGTCATAGCTGATGCCCGGGGTCTGAAGGTCCGGGCAAAGAATGAAATCGCCCTTGCGGCACGCCAGGCAACGGCCGCAATGCCCGCCATACCAGCCCACACCCACTCGCTCACCTTTTTCCCAGCCAACGACGTCCGCGCCAAGTTCGTCGATAACGCCGGCAATCTCGTGGCCTGGCGCGCGCGGGAAGTGAATTCCCGGCCACAAGCCCTCCTTCGTGAACATATCGCTATGACAAATACCACACGCCAGCACCCGAACGCGAAGCTGACCGGCATTTGGCTGCGGAATTTCGCTTTCCACAATTTCAAACGCCGAGCCGGGTTTGGCAACCTGAGCAAGCTTCATCTTGGGCATCGAGGGTCCTCGTTGATGCGGCGCGCACGTCGGGCGTCCCGCCGCTTGACATTTCACGTGCTGGAATGCAATTTTAATCCTTTTCGCCGTGCCCCGCAGACTGCGGGTGGACAGGTGCTCTGGCTCAGCTATGGCGATGACTAAGAAACTCCTGATTTGCTTTCATGATAAGTGCTTCGACGGCGCGTCCTCGGCGGCTTTTTTTACCCGCCTCTACCGGGCTCGCATCGACGCTCAGGCCGAGATCAGTTATCGCGGCCTCGTCCATCGCGCCGGGCAACTTTTCGACGAAAACCTGTTCATCGGTGACGAAAACGCCATTGTGGACTTCAAATACTCCAGCTCGGACCGCCTTACGTGGTGGTTCGATCACCACCAGAGCGCCTTTCTGAGCGAGGCGGACGCCGAGCATTTCCGGCGTGACCAGAGCGGAAAGAAGTTCTACGATGTCGGATTCCGTTCATGCACAAAGCTGCTCGCCCACGTTGCTGCGACGCATTTCGATTTCCTCCCCCATGATTTGGACGAACTCGTTTACTGGGCGGACCTTATCGATGGCGCGCAATTTCCGGACGCAGAAAGCGCCGTCGGGATGAAGGATCCCGCCACGCAGCTTATGCTGGTGATCGAAGGAACCCAGGACCCCGATTTTGTGCCGCGCCTCATCCCCGAACTAGCCTCGCGTCCGCTCGCGGAAATTGCCGCGGGGCCGCAGATTCGAAAAGAGATTGAACGCCTGCGCGGGAAACACCTTGAGTGGATCGACATCATCCGCAGCCGCGGAGAGCTTAAAAACGGCGTTCTGTTTTTTGACGTCTCCGATCGCAAGCGCGAGGGCTTCAACAAATTTATCCCTTATTACCTTTTCCCGGGGGCCGTCTACACCGTTTCGATAAGCGACACGCCGCAGCGGATTAAGATTGCGGTGGGAAGCAGCCCCTGGCGTTCCGTGACAAATCCGGTTAGCCTGGCCACCATCTGTGAGCGCTACGGCGGGGGTGGACACGCGAAGGTCGCAGCGATCTCTCTTCCGCCCGGCGAACTGGAGAAGGCGCGGCGCGTTGCGCGGGAGATTGTGGAAGAGCTGAGGTCGGGGTTTTCTTCTTAGACAGTAGGCGGCATAATTGAAGACATGCGTCGGCTGGTGCAGTCTCATTTCGCGATTGCCGTTGCGCTTGACGTCCTGCTAGGGATACCGCTGGCGATCGGGGTATGCTCCGCGGTCAGTCCTGTTTCCGAGGCGACGGCCGCGCTGTCACTTCCTGCCGGAACCGTCCTCTACATCCGGCTTGAGACTCCGATCAATAGCACTTCATCGAAGGTTCATCAAAAGGTGTCCGCTGAAGTGATAAGGCAATCGTTCGTCGGCGGGAAAGTAGCCGTGCCGCTGGGAGCCAAGCTAACCGGCGAAATCACGAAGCTTCACGCGAGCGCGAATCCAAATGATCCCGCGTTGATGACAATTGACTTCACACAACTTCAGATTCCCGAAGAAAATTCCGTGAAGATTTCGTGCCACATATCGGACGTCGAAAACGCTCGCGAAACGATCTTCAAAAACGGGACTATTCAGGGTGTCGTCGCCAAGGATCTGGGTTCCTCATATGTGGATAACGCGGTTGCCAAGCTAACGCAGCAGGGGGGCGTGCTGGGCAGCCTCCTTTCCAACTTTCAAAAGACGATGGTGGGAACGCCGGACACCGCCATTGACTACCCGAAAGGCACCGACATGCAGGTGACGCTCGATAAACCCCTTTCGCTGGAGAAAACTTTCCCGCCAGCCGCAGCGCAGGAGCTTCCGGCGTCTGAGCTTGACGCAGTTCGCCAGGTGCTGGCGAAGGCGCCACAGCGGTCTTCGACGCAGAACGGAACACCGGGCGATCCGATCAACCTGGTGATCGTTGGAGGCGAGCAGGAGATTCGTCAGGCTTTCCAACAAGCCGGATGGGAAATTCCCGCTGTCAAACAGTCGCAATCCGTCGCGAAGACCGTGCAAGCCGTGGTTCAGGGCCGAGGCTATGGAGTGGCGCCCATCTCGAATCTTTACATTGATCGGCGTCCCCAGGACCTGGCGTTCGAGAAAACGCTCAACACATTCGCCAAGCGGCATCACGTTCGTTTTTGGCGCGCGACGGCGGAGGCGCCCGGACGCGTACCCATCTGGCTGGGCGCCGCTGTACACGACACCGGATTTGATATTCATCCCGGCGTGGTTTCCCACGCGACAAGTCCCAACCTCGATAAAGAGCGTGCGAAAGTCGGCGCGGACCTGCTTGCGTCCGGCTTTGTTTCCGCCGAGCAACTTGTTACCCCTCCCAAACCACTCCATCAAGGTCTCACGGGAACCGGAGGACCTTGGGAAACTGACGGAAAACTGCTGGTCATTGCGCTCAAGCCTCACTGAGCCAAAGAGTAGCCTTTGACAAACGGCTCCCGCATTGGTACAGTGCGGGCAGCGTAGAAAGAGGAGTTTTTCGAATGCCGGGTTTCCCGTTTTGTCCCGCGGGCGTGGCTCCTCTCTGACGCAAGGGAGGCTCACGATGACGGGCACGATAAAGAGACTTATTCGCGACCGGGGGTTTGGTTTTATTCGTGGCGAAGACGGCCAGGAAGTGTTCTTTCACCGCAGCACTCTGCAAGGTTTAGATTTTGACGGCCTGCAGGAAGGTGAGAAGGTGGAATTTGATTTGGAGCGAGGCAACAAAGGACTTCGCGCTACGAAGGTTCGAGCCCACAATACTTAACACCTGATCCAAAACCAGGGTCAAATCCCGTCGATGCGATGGATCTTCCGCGACGCTGAAGAAGCGGTTGTCTGCAAACTGGCGGAAGAATTGCAAGTCCCGCCGCTGTGGGCGCGGCTCCTTGTGCTGCGAGGCGTCAGCAGCGCGGAGCAGAGCGAACGGTTCCTTGAGCCTCGCCTCGCGCACCTCCACGATCCTTTCCTCATGCGGGGCATGGCCGCCGCCGTTCAACGACTGAGGCAGGCACTCCGAAACGGCGAAAAGATCCTGATTTACGGCGACTATGATGTGGACGGCACCATGGCATCCGTTGTGCTTCTCACCGCGCTTCGGAAGCTGGGTGCTCACGTCGAGGCATACGTGCCTAACCGCTTCACGGATGGCTACGGGATGCGCGCTGCGGCAATTGAGCAAGCTGCTGCTCAAGGCTTTAAGCTTGTCGTCAGCGTTGATACTGGGATACGCGAGCACGAGGCGCTCGGCCGCGCCCGGGAACTGGGGATCGACTGCATCGTTACCGACCATCATTTACCCGGACCGGAGTTGCCCCCGGCTTGCGCTCTCCTGAATCCACATCAGCGTGGCTGCACCTATCCCGAAAAAAACCTGACGGGCGCGGCGGTCGCGTTCAAGCTCGCCCAGGCCTTGCTTGGAGAACGGCTTTCCGAGCAAGTACTGAAATCCTACCTGAAAATTGTCACAATCGGCTGCATCGCGGACGTAGCGCCTCTCGTAGGAGAGAACCGGACCATCGCGCGCTTCGGCCTTGACGGCTTGACGGAATCAGCCGCCAAGCCGTCCGGGGTCTCTGCGGGTAGGGCTGGCCTTTCCGCTCTGCTCGTCGGGGCTGGTCTTAGCGGAAAAGTGGTCTCGAGCGCCGACGTCGCGTTTCGCTTGGCACCCCGGCTGAACGCGGCAGGGCGCATGGACGACGCCCGTCACGTGATCGACCTCTTCGAGGCAGCCTCGCGCGCAGACGCGCAGAAAGTTGCCGGCCGGCTGGAAGCGCTGAACCGCGAACGGCGGCAGACCGAGGAGTTGATCCGTGCCGGGATTGAAGCGCAAATGAAGGCGCAGCCGGAGCGCCTGGGCCGGTATTCACTGGTCTTTTCAGGCGAGGGCTGGCATCGTGGCGTCATCGGCATCGCGGCCCAGCGCGCGGTCGAGCTGTACCATCGGCCTGTCCTCGTCATCGCGGTGGAGGACTCGTGCGCGCACGGCTCCGGGCGCTCTATTCCCGGCTTTCACCTGTTCGATGCCCTCAGCACGTGCCAGCGGTTATTTAGCCGGTTTGGCGGCCACGACCAAGCGGCTGGTTTCTCATTGCCCGCGTCGCGAGTGAATGAGCTGGAGGCGGCGTTTGAGCGCGCCGCCCGGACCGTCCTGACGCCGTCTGATCTTGAACCGACCCTTCGCGTTGACGCGGAAGTGAGCGTCTCTGACTTGACGTGGGCGCTCGCCGCTCACCTCGAAAAGATGGAGCCGTTCGGCTACGGAAACCCAGCTCCCGTTTTTGCTGCCAACCTCGAAGTGGCCGGTTCGCCGCGTGTGCTCAAAGAGAAGCATCTAAGAATAAGAGTGAAGCAGGGCGGCGCATCGCTAGCCGCAACCGGCTGGCGGCTTGCTGGGAAGGCTGCTCTGCTCAAGACGAACCAGCGGTTCGAGGCGGCGTTCACCTTTGGCGTCACTGAGTTTCAGGGAGAGAGGGAGCTCCATCTGACGCTGAAGGATGCTCGGCCGCGAGCGGCCGGCGCTCGATTCTAACGAGGCGCGAAGAGTCGCGCTGGCGTGGCACGCCCAGGAGCGCCGATGTGAAAATTGTCGGTGCTTGGCGCCTGCCGCGCGCTCGGCGTTACGAAGAATCGCAATAAACAGCCATGAATTCCGAATCACCTCAAGGCGCTTACCGGGATCCCCACGCGCGGCTCAAGAAGCTGCTCGGACTAGGGTTAGCTTTCACGGCCGTCGTGATTGGAGCCATCTGGCTGGGGCATCGCGCACGGCTGGCGCGGGTGCATTCCGTGGTCGAGCTTCCTCAGAACGTCTCGCGGCGGCTTTCCAATTACACCTTTACTCAATCGAAGAAAGATCACCGCCTGTTCACTGTCTACGCTGCGCGTACCTTGGCCTACGGGCCGGGGTCAAGCATGGTGCTGGAAGACGTACGGGTGGTCATTTACGAAGGCATTAAAGACCACAACGACGAAATCCGTGCCGCACGCTGCACCTACGATCCCAAGAGCGGAGCGTTAGCCTGTTTTGGGGGGGCGGCCCTCAAGATTGCCTCGCGCCCTCACATGCAGCCCGCGCCGGGGCCGCGTTCCCGCCAGCCTGCCTTGCTCAACACCACAAAAGTCTCATACGACCCGAACGACTTTTCCGTGAAAACTACGGCGCCTGTAAGCTTTCGTTTTGGGACGACTTCGGGCAAAGCGCAGGGGTTGGTCTATAACACTCGCACAGGGCGACTTTTGCTCCCAAAGGATGTTTACGTGACCCTTCCTCGTCGCTCTGCTTCGGCCCCACCGCTTGAACTTCGCGCCAGCAGCCTCATTTATCAAAAGCGGAAGGGAAAGGTCGCGCTGCTGGGTCCCGTACAGGTGACTGGTGGGCCGCAGCGCCTGCAAGCAGCAGACGGGACAATTTTTTTGGACTTGGCGAATAGAATCGAGCGAGTCACGCTATGCGGTCGCGTCAGCGGATGGGCACGGAGAGCAGAAAGCGACTTACGGTTGACAGCGGGGGTCCTTGAGGCAACCCTGGCGCCGGCCACAAGCCATCTGCTCAGTTTGAAGGCCTCCGGCAGCGTGCGGCTGGTCGATTCGGCTCCCGGAGAAGCCGACGACCGCCAGCTTGAGGCAAGTGTGCTTCAAGTGAACTTCGCGGGGAGCAAACCGAGGCCGCGCTTCGGCTTCGCTTCAGGGAACGTAAAGCTGGCATTTGAACCGGAGCCTACGGATTTGTCACACGGCGCCCAGGGCATGGTTAGCGGGCCGAGGATTCTGACGACCTCAACACTCCTCTTTTCATTCCAGGGCGCAAATGAATTACGCGAAGCTCATACGGACGGACCGGGAACACTCAGGCTCATACCCGCTACCGCTCAGTACGACGAGCGTACGATCACGGCCGGCGAACTGAAGCTGGAATTCGACTCGCAGGGCCACATGAGGACGCTACGGGGATGGCACTCGGCTCGGCTTACGGATCAGCCCCCGCCGGACGCCAAGGATCGGGCGGTCCGGGAAACTTCCAGTCGGAATTTGGTGGCCATACTTGATCCCGCAACTGACAGCATCGAAAGAATCCTTCAGCAAGGCGATTTCCAATTTCAAGCTGGGGACCGACGTGCGAGCGCTGATAAAGCCATCTACCGCGCGGCGAGTCAAAGGTTAACGCTCTACGGACATCCCCAGGTTTGGAACTCATCAGGTAATAGAGTGCGCGCCGATAAAATGGTAGTTGACCTTGCGAATGGACGCGCGGAGGGTAGGGACCACGTCCAGTCCGTTCATTTTTGGGGCTTACCTTCGCAGACACCGATGCACGCCAGGAAGTTTACCGCCAAGCCCGGTAACGACTTGCCGCTGGTCGTGGTGGCCCAAAGGGTCATCGCCGACCGCAACGCTCAGGAAGTGCGTTACGAAGGCGGCGTTCGAGCCTGGTGGGGAGCGGACATGGTGAAATCTTCGTCACTTGAGGTGCTGGAGAAAAACCAGAGGATACGCTCTGGTTACGGCGTCACGAGTTCCTTCATCGCGCCGCCCTCCAAACCCCGACAGTCCTCTGTGCGCACGAGGCGCCAAGTCGCCGTGCAGCCGGTCGTCGTACAAGCTGACCGCCTTCTCTACTCTAACCCGGGCCGGGAAGCCGTCTATGAAGGTAAGGTTCGCATGCGCGCTCAAGATGCTGTGTTTCGAGCCGATCTGCTTAGGATTTTTTTATCCCCGGCTTCAGCGGACGGCAGTCCGCAAGTCGAGCGAGCCGTGGCCACCGGTCATGTGCTGGTCACTCAGCCTCCCGGTCGCCGTGCGACGGCGAGCCGCGCAGAATACTTCGCTTCCACCGGCAAGGTTGTCTTAACCGGTGGTCCTCCAACAATTTACGATGCCAAACAGGGCTTTTCGACCGGTGCACGTTTGACTTTCTATATTCGCGATGCTAGCCTTCTTGTTGATGGAGGCAAGAAGTCACAGACCCTCTCCAAGCGTCGCATCCTGCGGCGATGACCCATGCAGATTCTCTCCACAGTGGACCTTACGAAGTCGTTCAAAGGACGAAAGGTTGTTGACGGCGTCAGCGTAAGAATATCCCAGGGAGAAGTTGTCGGGCTGCTCGGCCCGAACGGGGCAGGCAAAACTACCACCTTTTACATCATCGTAGGTCTAACCGTCGCCGATGCTGGCAATGTTTTGTTGGACGGGGTCGATATTTCGGCTCTGCCGATGTATCTCCGTGCAAGAAACGGTATCAGCTACCTGCCGCAAGAGCCTTCCGTCTTCCGTAAGTTGACCGTTGAAGAGAATCTCATGGCCATTCTGGAAACCCTCCCGCTCACAGCGCACCAGCGCCGCGAGCGGTTAGAGGAACTGCTGGAGGAATTCGGCTTGGAAAAAGTCCGGCGGAGTTACGGCTACCTTCTTTCGGGCGGCGAACGAAGGCGCGTGGAGGTGGCGCGCTCGCTGGTGATCTCTCCATCGTTCGTCCTGCTGGATGAACCCTTTGCCGGCATTGATCCGCTGGCGGTGCTGGATATTCAGAAGATAATCTTGAGACTGAAAACCTCCGGCATTGGAGTTCTACTGACGGACCACAACGTGCGCGAGACCTTGCAGGTGACGGACCGCGCGTACATCATCAGCGGGGGCCTAATTTTCCGCTCGGGCACGCCCCAAGAATTGGGAAACGATTCAGAAGTCAAGAGAGTCTATCTTGGCGATAATTTTAAGTTGGCGGTCTAATGGCTAATGCTCAGCCAAAAATCGGACTTAATCTCAGAGTCGCCCAGAAACAGATTCTGACGCCGGGCTTGGTTCAGATGGTGACGGTGCTGGCGTTGAACAAGCTCGAGCTTCAGGAGATGATTACCCAGGAAATGGTTGAGAATCCGGTGCTCGAAGAGGTGACGGACATCATTCCGAGCCTGGACGATGTTCAGGCAAAGACAGAGACCGCCCCCGAGGCGTCGAACGGTGACTCGACGCTCGCGGAAAAGGAGCGCGATTCATTTGACGAAGTCGATTACGGCTCGTTCTTCAACGACTACCTCGATCCAGGGTACAAGTCGCCGGTCGCCGAAGATATTGAGAGGCCTTCGTTCGAGAATTTCGTCTCCAAGCCCGTGTCGCTGGCTGAGCACCTGCAGTGGCAAGTCAACCTGTCTCCGTGTTCGGAGAGCGTTCGCGACGCGGCCTATTCAATCATTGGGAACTTGAACGAAGACGGGTATCTAACCGCCAGGCTGGAGGAGATCGCCGAAACGGGCGGGCACGAGCGCCATGAAGTTGAAAAGGCGCTCGAACTGGTACAACAGTTAGATCCGGTTGGGGTTGGTGCGCGCGACTTGCGCGAATGCCTCCTAATCCAATTCCGCATGACAGGAGAGGAAAACAGCCTGGCAGCGCGCATCGTATCTGACCATTTGAATGAGGTCGAAAGCAAACAGTACCGCAAGATCGCAAGCGCGCTTCACACTACGGCTGCAGAAGTCGAAGCGTGCCTCGATGTGATCCGCAAGCTCGATCCGCGACCGGGTCAGCGTTACAACAGCGTTTTGCCGCGTCTGATTGAGCCGGATGTGGCGATTGTCAAAGTGGACGACCAGTATCGGGTGGTCCTGAATGAGGAAGGGTTACCTCACCTTCGCCTGAGCGGGCATTACCGGCGGCTGATCGGCGACGGAAACGCCACCGGCGAAGTCCGGCGATACGTGAAGGAGCGATTCAACTCCGCCATGCAGCTCCTCAAGAACATCGAACAGCGCAAGCGGACGATTATCCGGGTATGTGAGACGGTCATCCGGCGACAGACGGAGTTTCTCGACAGAGGCATGGACTACCTGCGGCCGATGATGATTAAGGAGGTCGCGGAGGAAGTTGGTGTTCACCCTTCCACGGTCAGCCGCGCCGTAGCCAACAAGTACGCCCACACGCCGCAGGGAGTGTTTGAATTGCGGTTCTTTTTTTCGGAGTCCGTTCAAGGTCCGTCGGGCGTGAGCATGTCCCTGGTCAACCTGAAGCGTACCGTGCAAAAGATGATAGCCGAGGAAGACCCCGCCCGCCCGCTTACCGACGAACAAATCACGCTTCGTTTACGCGAAATGGGCGTTCAAGTGACGCGAAGGACTGTAGCCAAGTACCGCGAAGATATGAAAATTCCCAGCACCCACCAGCGTCGGAAGAAGAATTAATGCGGCCAGGCTTCGCACCCTGCATTCCATTCCGGGAGGTCTCGTATGCGGATCGAATACACCGGACGGCAAATTGACGTGACACCGGACTTGCGCCAGTACACTGAGGGCCGACTCAGAAAGCTAAACCGGGTACTGCGCGACCACTGCAACATTCACGTTATCCTTGAAGCGGCCAAGCACCGAAGAGTTGCTGAGATCACGCTGCAATGGCGGGATCACACCCTCGTAGGCTTGGAAGAAACTAACGATCCGCGCAGCTCGATCAACGGCGCGCTGGACAAGCTGGAGCGCCAGGCGGTAAGCCTGCTCGGCAAGAAGCGAACACGCAAGCATCGCGCCCCGCCTACTTCTGCCGTATTGCTTAACGTTATGACGCCGCCGCGGAAGGCGGACGATCGTCACAAGGTGTCTGCCACGCAGAGAGTCCCGATCAAGCCTCTCACGGTTGAAGAGGCCATCGAGAGCCTGGGGGCAAGTTCCGGAGAGCTTGCCGTCTTCCGGAACGTGCAGACCGACCGGGTCAACATCGTGTACCGACGCGGCGATGGAGAATTGGTGCTGATCGAACCGGAACCCTGAGGAACGCCGCGCGCGGCGGCGACCCCGTCATCACAACTCTTGGTTTGCGCTCGTTCGGCCGCCAACGCAATGGTAGACGGCCGTCGTGTGCGGTTACTCGAGTGAGTCTTCCTGCCCCACATTCCAAGCGCGGGACAAGCCGCTGGCAGGGTGGCGCGCCCTCTGCGCTCGCCGCAGTCAAGTCCTCTGCCGGAAAAATTGGTCCTGCCGGGCGCGGCAAAACTTCCCGGAACCTTTTCAAGCCATTTGTGCTGATCACAGGCCTGAGCGGTTCGGGCAAAGGCTCCGTGCTCAAGGCGTTTGAGGATCTCGGCTACTACTGCGTCGATAACCTCCCCGTCGATTTGCTTGCTGAATTCGCCAAGCTTTGTCGTCAGCCGGGAAGCCGCATTGATCGCGCCGCCGTGGTCGTGGACATCCGCGAGGGCGAAGCGCTCAGCCAGCTCCCCGCCATCTACCAGCAGCTCGAAAGGCAAAAGCCAAAGCCCTCGCTCGTCTTCCTGGAAGCGTCGGACGACACACTGGTGCGGCGCTTTGAGGAGACCCGTCGCCCCCATCCGCTGGGCCGCCACTTGCCCGTGAGGGAAGGGATCCGGATTGAGCGGATGCTCCTGAAACCGATGCGCCAGCTTGCTGATGCTGTGATTTCGACGACCAGAATGAATCCGCACGAACTGCGCGAATTCGTTCAACAGCGGTTTGGCGCGGTGGAAAAACGCAAGGCGCTTTTGGTTTCTATCCTATCTTTCGGTTTCCGGTTCGGTCTTCCCACGGACGCCGACCTTGTGTTTGACGTCCGTTTTCTACCTAATCCAAATTACGTTCCTGGACTCAAGTCAAAGACCGGCAAGGATGTAAGCGTGCAACACTACATGGACCGTTTTCCGCAGACGCGTGAGTTTTTGAAGCGCCTCACGGAAATGCTCCTGTACCTGCTCCCCCACTACCTGGGCGAGGGCAAGAGTTACCTTACCGTCGCCCTCGGTTGCACCGGGGGCCGGCACCGCTCGGTAGCACTCGCGGAGCAAACGGCCAAGATCCTCACGACGGAGGGCTACCGCACGCGGCTGAACCATCGTGACATCGGGCGAAGTGTGGTCTGAGCAAGCCCGAAATGGCCGTGTCACATCCGTCTAGCGCGATTATTGCTGTTCTTACGAAGCCATCAAGGGAGCGATCACAATGAACTATCGCGAATTAGGCCGCACGGGGTGGAAGGTCTCAGAGGTGAGTTTCGGGGCGTGGGCGATCGGCGCGATGTGGGGCGCCGTTGATGACGATGAGTCTTTCGCCGCGCTGAACCGTGCTGTGGACCTCGGTGTAAACTTCATCGACACGGCGGACGTTTATGGCATGGGGCGCAGTGAACGACTGGTTGCGCGACTGCGCAAGGAACGCCGCGAGACGATTTACGTCGCCACCAAGGCGGGGCGCAAGCTTTCGCCGCACACCGCCGACGGATACAACGCCCAAAATCTGGCGGCCTTCGTCGAAGACAGCCTGCGGAACCTGGAGATGGATTGCCTCGATCTTTTGCAGCTTCACTGCCCCCCTCCTGAAGTTTATTACCGGCCAGAAGTTTTCGGCGCGCTCGAAGATTTAGTTCGTGCCGGAAAGATCCGGCACTATGGCGCCAGCGTCGAAAAGGTGGAGGAAGCCTTGAAGGCCATCGAGTACCCTGGCGTGCAATCCGTGCAGATCATCTTCAACATGTTTCGCCAACGTCCGGCGGAACTCTTCTTCGCGGAAGCCAGGCGGCGCCGAGTGGGCGTGCTGGCGCGCGTGCCGCTCGCCAGCGGTTTGCTGACAGGACGAATGAAGCGCGACACCGTTTTTTCAAAAGACGACCATCGGACTTTCAACCGTCACGGCGAAATGTTTGACCGGGGCGAAACCTTTTCCGGCGTAGATTACGAAAAAGGCCTCGAAGCAGTGGCCGAACTCGCCAAGTACAAACCTTCCGGAGCTACCATGGCACAGTTTGCGCTGCGCTGGATTCTGATGTTTGATGCCGTCACCTGCGCCATTCCCGGAGCCAGGCGGCCGGCGCAGGTGGAGGAAAACACTCGGGCCGCGGACCTTCCTCCGCTCTCCGAGGCGCAGATGGCTTCTGTTCGCGGCGTCTACGACCGCTCGATTCGTGGCATGGTGCACCCGCGCTGGTGAAAACGATTGGCCGAAAACTGTCAAAGCCGGAATCAGGCGCAAGAGGCGAAGTAACGGCGTGGCGTTCTTGCCGGCCAGCCAAACTTGTCACGGCTCCTCACGCCGCGTAATCCTTCGCGGAGCGGACGGTGTTGCAGTGAATTCGCACCGTGTCCTCCACCCTCCGCGCGTAGCCGCCCGCAAGCGTGACGACAACCGGAATCCCTCGGCTACGAGCCGCCTCCAGTACCATGCGGTCGCGCTGCTCAAGCCCTTCAAGGCTCAACCGCAGTCCGCCGAGTTGGTCTTCGCGGTAAGGATCGGCGCCTGCCAGATAAAAGATGACATCGGGACTGAACCGGCCAAGAGATTGATTCAATCCCGCTTCGAGAGCCGCAAGGTACTCGTCGTCTCCCGTTCCGTCATACAAGTTGACGTCCAGGCTGCTGGGAGGCTTGGGATAGGGGTAATTCCGTTCCTGATGGATCGAAAAGGTAAAGACGGTCGCGTCGCTGGCAAAGATCGCGGCGGTCCCGTTGCCCTGGTGTACATCGCAATCTACCGTCGTGGCGCGTTTAATCAGCGTGTCGCGTTGTAGGCGGCGAATCGCCACCGCAACGTCGTGGATCGCGCAAAAACCCTCGCCGTGATCGGGGAAGGCGTGATGAAATCCGCCGGTCAGGTTCACCGCCACACCGTCTTCGAGCGCTAACTTTCCCGCCACGATCGAACCGCCCGCCGCCAGCCACACGGCGCGCACCATTTCAGTAGAATAAGGAATTTCCAGGCGCGCCAGCTCCTGCCAAGAGAGCGTGCCCGTCTTGAGCTTACGGACGTATTCCGGGTGGTGTACGATCGTGATGTCTTCGTCTGTCGCGGGCTCCGGCTCGACGATATCGTCGGCGGCTATCACCGCTTCTCTTAGCAGCTTTTCCTTAGCCAGGCGATATTTTGCCGCAGGAAATACGTGGTCGCCGAGGTGTAGATCGTACTGGTCGGAATAGGCAACTTTCAAGGTAGTGATGATCGAAGAGAGAATGGCCGCGCGATGCCATCCGCTTCCAAAACGCGCCGTCCGGGCGCCGCGCGCTTATTCCGGTTGCACGAGGCCCTTCTTCACCGCATAAAGGACCAGTTCCGCCGTGCGATGGATACCGAGGGTTTCCATCACGCGCGCTCGGTGAACGGCGACAGTATTCACGCTGAGGTTGAGCAACGCGGCGACTTCCTTGTTTGATTTTCCTTGCGCGATTAGTTGAAGTACTTCTTTCTCCCGCAAGGACAGCCGGTCAAACGCGTCCTGGCCGGATTCCTGGAGCGAGCCGGACTTGAGGCCTTCAATCACCAGGTTGGAAATGCCCGGACTCATGTACGCTTTGCCTTCGGCGAGGGAAATGACGGCGCGCGTGAGATCGAGCTCGATCGCGTCTTTCAGCATGTAACCCTTGGCGCCAGCCTCAAACGCCTTCCGTACATAAGCCTCGTTGGAGTACATGCTCAAGATCAAAATCTTGACTTCCGGGTTGGTCTTCAAGATCTCGCCTGTCGCCTCAATACCGCCGAGATCCGGCATAGAAAGATCAAGCACGGCGACGTCCGGCTTGAGCTCTTTGGCTAGCTCAATGGCCCGTAGGCCTGTGGGAGCTTCGCCCACGACGGCGATCCGCAAATCGTCTTCCAGAATGCGCCTAAACCCCTGGCGGACAAGTGTGTGATCATCGGCAAGGAGCACGCGAATGGGGGTTTTCGAGCTTGTTGGTGTCATGTCTCATTTCACCTTTTCTGCGACGGGCTCAGGCTGCGAAGCGTTGATCGGAATCCGAACCTCGATACGAGTTCCTTTTCCCGGTGCGGATTCAATAGTCAGCGCGCCTTTCAGGCGCCGCGCCCGCTCGCGCATGCCCATCAGGCCGAAGCCTTCGCCTGCCGCTTGGTTCATCTCTCCGCCGGGACTGAAGCCTTTTCCCGCGTCGCGGATTTCGACTTTCAATTCGTTTTCGCACCTTTCGAGCACGACCCACGCTTCCTCAGCACCTGAGTGGCGGGCAACATTGCTGAGCGCCTCCTGGACGATCCGGTAGATGTGAATCGCGTCTTCGCCCGGAAACAAAACCTCCGAGGGCGTGCACTCGAGATGAACGATGATGCCCGTCTGACGGGAGAATTGCCCCGCCAGCCACTCGATAGTCTTTCCGAGTCCGAAATCGTCCAGGATCGCCGGTCGGAATATCTGCGAGCGGTCTCGAACGTTCTGTAGCGTCTCTTCCACAATTTCCTTCACTTTTCGAATCTCATCGTGCATGGCGGAGGAAGGCGACTTTTGTCCGGCACGGTTGAGCATGATGCCGATAGCCGTCAGGATCTGACCGAACTCGTCGTGCAAGTCGTGCGCTACTTGACGCAGCGTTTCTTCCTGAACATCGATGAGCTTCCAGGAAAGCTTGCGTAACTGTTCGGACTGCCACCGGAGCCTCTGCGCCAACTGGCTGAGCCGTTCAAAGGTCTTGCGGTTGGCTTGGAAGGTGTAAAGCCCGGTCGCGAGTGCGAGCAGCAGGAGAACGCCAAGTAGCACAAGATTGTTCTTCTTGAAGCTGTCATAGACACGGCTGATTCGCTGTCCGGCATCCGCTTGCGCTTGGTCGTTGAGGACCAGAAGGCGGGCAACGGTGTTGGTAATAGCCGCGTCTCTTCCCTCAAGCTGAGTCTCGATCAAGTTGCGAGCTTCAGTGTTGCGGCCAGCGGCGGCCAGGGCGAAAACGTGGTTCGCCATCTTCCAAAACCCCGCGGACTCGCGCTCGAGCAAGTCCATCTGGTATCGGGTGGCGAGATTATTGACTGCGCATTGCGTCTCAAGTTCCAGCGCGTTCGTCATGTCGCCGCGCAGGCGGGCGAACTCGGCCCTCCAGTCGGCGATGGGGTATTCAGCCTGTTTTAGCGTCATATCCCGCAGAGAAGTGCCGATCAGGTACGCATCGTTCTGGATACGCGAAAGTTGAATGGAGGCCTTTCGGTTTCTTTCTACGACATTGATCTGGAAGTCTTCGAGCCAGCGGATCTGATGAATGCTGTACACCGCAAAGACGATAAAAATCGAGAGAATGATGCATAATCCCGCCCAAAGGCGAATGGACGGCGACGGGATTTCAGCTAGAAAGTCGCGCTCCGAGGCGCTCGGACCGATACGATGACTCATGCTGCAGAACAGGACGACGCGCTCCCGCTCTCCCTGCCGCCTTATTGTCTCTCAAAACGCTCGCAGGTACAAAGCAAAACAAGAGGTTGCAGCACATGCCGCCGGCGGAGTCCAAACGGCGCAAAGCACCTCCATGCCCGGCGCTGGCAGGTTAAAATCATTTGTTATGCGTCTTCCGTTGTCTTGTCACCGTAAACTGCACTGCGCGGTCTGGATTGTGCTGGCGTCGGCGATCCTGGGCGCTGCCGGCTGCTTTCGGAGAGGTTCTGAGCACGGAGAAGTTTGGGCGCGCGTGGACGGCGTGCCAATTTACCGCGACCAGGTTGAGGCAGAATACATGCGTCAAACCGCAATGCTCCCTGGTCCGAATAGGACAGAGCAAGCGCTTTCCTTCAAGCTGGCGATTCTCAACCAGCTCATCGACCGCCAGCTTCTCCTCGAGCGCGCGAGCCGGTTGCAAATCACGGCTACGAGCGCAGAGGTTAACACAGAAATCGCTCGGATCAGGAGTCCTCACTCCCCTGCCGACTTCCGCAAGCGCCTGGCCTCACAAGGGGTCACGCTGGCCGCGCTGCGCGCTCAAGTGCGCGACAACATTGTGCTGAACAAACTCATCCAGCAGGAAATCACGTCGCGAGTCTCAGTGACGCCGCAGGAAATTGCCAACTATTACGCCCGCAACAAACTCGACTTCAACGTTCCGCAGGCGGAAGTTCACCTGGCTGAAATCGTGGTAACGCCCGTTGTCGGCCCGCAGGTGAACAACCTCATGAACGACGATGCGCGGAACAATGCCGAGGCTCGCCGGAAGGTCAAGTCGCTTTACGCGCTTTTGCGCTCGGGAGAGAATTTCGCCAAAGTCGCTGAGGAGTATTCCGAGGATCCGCACACTACGCCCGGAGGCGGGGACATGGGCTTCGTGCCCGTCTCGTCGCTCGCTTCTGACCGCGCCGTCAGCGCCGCCTTAAAGCCGCTCAGAGTGGGTCAGATCAGCGGCATCCTCCACGACCGCTCTGGTTACCGGATCATCAAACTGCTTGGACGCGTGCCTGCCGGCGAGCGTCCGCTCTCGGACCCGGAGGTGAGGCAGAGCATCAGGCAGACTTTAACCGACGAAGCGGAGGAGGCTCTGAAAGCCGCCTACATCGAAAACTTGCGCAACAATGCTCACGTCGTGGATTTTCTGGCGCAGCAGATCGTTCAAAAGGGCGGTTCGGCCCACGCCGTTCACTAACAAGCTGGGGAAAAATCCGAATACGTCACGTAGCGCGAGCGAAGGGTCAATTACCAAACAAAACGCTGAGATCCTTCGTTCCTTCAGCATACAGGCGGCCAAGGATTCTCACAGTATATGGTCTCCTGTGGCGGCTAAACCAGCAAAGCTAGTTTCGCGTGGCTTTCCACGCCTTCACCCTCACGGACGTAGATCTCTTCGACGCGGCCTGGGTGAGGGGCGCGCAGCTCGTTTTGCATCTTCATAGCCTCCATCACCAGCAGGCTGTCTCCAGCGCCCACTTTCTGCCCGCGCGTAACCAGTACCTTGACAATGCGGCCCGGCATCGGGGCGAGAATTTGGTGTGGTCCGTTCGGCCGCGCGGCTTCCGTAGGCCGGAATCGCGATCGGATGTCACGCACGCGTATAACGAACGCGGTCGGGCCGGCCAACACCTCATAGGCACGGTCTCCGCGCGAAGCGGACTCCGCCTGGCGAAGCGTCACTTCAAACGACCTGCCGTCAAGCAGGATCGAGTAAACGCCGGGAGCGACCTCCGCCCAATCAACTTCGCCGGGTTCGCCGTCCCGAGCAAACTTCCATCTTCCGCTTGGGCCTCGAAGCGCCAGATTGCTTGGGAATTCGACCATGCTTTCTCGCGCGCCGGCCGCAGATTCGATGGTGACATGCCACTTCATGATGAGAGCCTCGGGTTGAGGAGAGCGTTTCGGCCCGCCATTTTCCAACCGCTCGCTCTTGGTGCGGCGACAGAGTTCGGACCGAGGGCCGACTGCCGGCTCGCGTCAATCACTGCTGCCAGAGCCGCAGCGTGGTCAGCACCGCCGCGGTCAGGGGCAGCTTCCCTGGTGTCTCCGGCGAGCAGGCGGTCAATAAACTCCGTATCGAAGTTGCCGCTTAGAAAATCTGGGTGCGCGGTGAGCCGGCGGAAAAAAGGAAGATTGGTCTTGATCCCGGTCACTTCGTATTCGCTGAGCGCGCGCGCCATGCGGGCGATAGCTTCCTCGCGCGTAGCCCCCCAGGTCACCAACTTGGATAGCAGAGGATCGTATTCGACGGGTACCTGCCAGCCTTCGAACACGCCGCCGTCGTCCCGCACTCCCGGGCCTGCCGGGATTCGCATGCGCTCGATGAGGCCGGGGGAAGGAAAGAAGGCGTTTTCCGAATCCTCGGCGTAGACCCGACATTCCAGCGCGTGGCCGCGCAGCCGCACATCCCGCTGTCTCCAGCGCAACGGTTCGCCCGCGGCGATGCGCATTTGCTCCTTAACGAGGTCCATGCCGGTTACCGCTTCCGTCACTCCATGCTCCACTTGAAGGCGGGTGTTCATTTCCAGGAAATAGAAACGGCGGTCGCGATCCACGAGGAACTCTACCGTTCCGGCGTTCGTGTAACCGGCCAGCTTGGCGATGCGGACCGCTGCCTGGCCCATCCGGCGCCTCAGGGCGGCGTCGAGCAGAGGCGAAGGCGATTCTTCCGCCACCTTCTGGTGCCGGCGCTGGAGCGAGCATTCGCGCTCGCCGAGATAGATGAGGCGGCCTTCACGATCACCGAGGATCTGAATCTCCACGTGGCGCGGCCGCTCGAGATACTTCTCGATGTAGATGGAGGGGTCGTTGAAGGCATTTGTCGCCTCCGCCCGAGCGATACGAACCGCGGATTCAAGTTCAGGCTCAGCGCGCACCAGACGCAAGCCTTTACCACCGCCCCCCGCCGCGGCTTTCAGCATCACGGGATAGCCGGCTTCGGCCGCAGCCCTGCGGACGTCATCGAAGCTCGTCAAGTTGGTCGCGGTTCCGGGCACCACCGGCAAGCCCGCACCCGACACGGCGCGGCGCGCGGCCGTCTTCGAGCTCATCAACTCCATCGCTGTCGCAGGCGGGCCGATGAAGACGATCCCCGCGCGCTCGCAGGCGCGGGCAAACTCGGGATTCTCGGAAAGGAAACCGTAGCCGGGATGAACGGCGTCAGCGCCGCTCTTCCGCGCCACATCCATCATCCGGTCAATACGCAGATAGCTTTCCGTCGAGGGCGCGGGACCGATGTGAAAGGCTTCGTCCGCGTAACGGACGTGAAGCGATGCGCGGTCCGCGTCTGAATAAACAGCGACGCTGGCGATGCCCATCTCCCGGCAGGCACGCGTGACGCGTACCGCAATCTCGCCCCGATTGGCAATAAGAATTTTTTTGAACATGTTCGCCCGCTCATATTGCCAAGATGCCGGGGAGCCGTTTTCTCGGCAGGCTTCGATCGCCCCTGCAAAGGCTCTTCGCACGCTTCCCGGGCCTTCTCGATTATACCCGTTCGCTCTGAAACGCCTGCCGGGCATTTGCGCCCCGGAAACCAGAGGGTTGGGGTATGAAGTTGGACTGGGCTCGGAAGACAGACCCGAGCGGGCTTTCTATCGAAGGGCGGGCTAGCCTCAACAGGGATGCCGCGACCGGGGCGGAGTTTTCAGGGAAAGAACTGGACTAATGATAGCGACCTGGGTCCAGGCTGTGCAGGATCAGGGCACTGAATCTATAACGGCCGCAACATAGTGAAACGAGAACGATTGAGGTGCTGAATGGCTGAGGGGTCGCAAGTCACGCTGCCGCGAGCGTCAAAACGGTTACCCTGCAGTCGTCGCGCGCCTTTGCTGGAAGCACTCGCGGCAATAGACCGGGCGGCCCTGCGTCAGCTTAAACGGGACGGTCGTTTCCTTGCCGCACTGTGAGCAAACGGTGGTGGTAACGACCCGGGATGATGCGGCACCATGTGCTGGCTGGGTTCGCTTCGTTTTGCACTTTCTGCACCGCTTGGGCTCGTTCTTAAAACCCTTCTCGGCATAAAAGAGTTGTTCGCCGGCGGTGAAGACAAATTCCTCCCCGCACTCCACACACTTGAGGAGCTTGTCCTTATATTCCATCGGGTCCACTCCCATCTCCCTGGGCCGGACTTCTAATCGCCAGGTCGAGCCACAAAGCAATCTGCTGACACCCACGAAAAGCAGTTACTCTCTCTCGAGCCGAGCCTTCTTGCGAACCCGCTTGCGAGCGAGCGCTTCTTTCACGCGCCGCCTTTCGCCGGGTTTCAAGTAATATGAGTGCCTTTTGATTTCTTTGATGATGTCCTCTTGCTGCACCTTGCGCTTAAAACGCCTGAGTGCGCTTTCAAGAGACTCTCCATCCTGAAGCCGAACTTCAGCCAAGCAGCAAACACCCCCGTTTCCTGAGAAAATGACGGAACCAACCTGCGTGGTTACGGCTTTTGAGATTCTCCATCGGAGCCCCGCTTAAGTCAAGTGCAATTTTCGCGCGTCCCTGCCGTGGCCACACGGAGTGCCTTAAGCGGTGTTTGCTCGCTGCCGCATCACAAAGGAACGTTCGCTCCGTTTTATCCGTGAATCGGCCGCTTCGCCAGGGCGTTTGACTTGGCTTTTTACCGTCGATAAAATGAATTTTGCCCTTCTGACGCTACCTTCTCATTTTTTATGAGTCTTAGCCTGCGTAATACGCTCTCCGGTTTAGTCGAGGAATTCAAACCCCAGTCAGGCAACGAAGTTCGGATATATACCTGCGGCCCAACCGTTTACGATTATTCCCACATCGGGAACTTCCGGACGTTCGTGTTCCAAGACGTTTTGCGGCGATATCTTGAGTATTCTGGCTATCGGCTCTGCCAGGTGATGAACCTGACGGACGTGGATGACAAAACCATTCGCAACGCGGAGGCGGCGGGAGAGAGCCTGCGCGATTACACCCAGAAGTTCATCGACGCGTTCATCGTGGACCGCGAACTACTGAACCTTGAGCCTCCTGAAAAGATGGTCCGCGCTACGGACCATGTAACGGACATGGTGAAGCTGGTGGAAGCCCTTGAACAGAAAGGGTTTGCTTACCGCAGCGAGGGCTCAGTCTATTTCCGGGTTGCCGCCTTTCCCGAATACGGAAAGCTTTCAAAGATTAATCTTGGCGGTAACCGCGCCGGCGCACGGGTGGACGCCGACGAGTACGAAAAAGGCGACGTGCGCGATTTCGTGCTATGGAAAAAGGCGAAGCCCGGGGAGCCGCAGTGGGAGGCGCCGTTCGGCGCCGGACGGCCAGGCTGGCACCTTGAATGCTCGACGATGGCCATGAAGTACTTGGGTGAAACGTTCGACATCCACTCCGGCGGCAGCGACCTGATTTTTCCACATCACGAAAACGAAATCGCCCAGAGCGAGGCGGCCACGGGCAAGCCGTTCGCGCGCTTCTGGCTGCACGCCGAGCATCTGATGGTGAACGGGGAAAAGATGTCGAAATCTGCCGGCAACTTCTATACCTTGCGCGACCTTATCGCTCAAGGGCACAGACCCTCGGCAATCCGTTATCTGCTGGCTTCAACCCCGTTTCACAAGCCCCTGAATTTCACCTTGGACGGCGTCCACCAGGCGCAGAGGTCTATCGAGCGGCTCGGGAATTTTCGCTTCCGCCTGACGATGGAGCAATTCGCCGCTGGAGCCGATGAGTCCTTTGTGGAACGCGCGGCACGAGCGCGGCAGGAATTCGAAGCCGCGCTCGACAACAACTTGAATACAGCCGAAGCGCTGGCGGCAATCTTTAACCTCGTTGCGGACGGCAACAGTGCTATGGACCAAGGTGAATTCCCGGATGGTGCCCGGCAAGCTTTCCTCGACGTGCTCAGTCGCTGGGATCGTATTTTTGCCGTCTTGGAGGACCGCGATTACGAACGCCTCCGCCGTCACGGTCTCGTCAGCACTCGTGCGGGCGCGGCAGCAGAGCCGTCTGCCGCGAGCGGGGATGGCCGTGCGCCAAGCATGTTGCTCAGCGACGAAGCCGTAGAACAACGGCTCGCGCTTCGCAATTCCGCTCGGCAAAGTGGAAAGTACGCGGAGTCAGACCGTATCCGTGAGGAGCTTCTGGACGCAGGCGTCATTCTTGAAGACACAAAGGCCGGGACGCGTTGGAGAAGAAAGTGAAAACGAAACTAGACGCACAGTCGAGGGAGACAAGACTTCGGGAGAAGCTGCCCCAAATCAGCACGCCTCTGCCGGGTCCTAACGCCCAAAAAATCCTCGCCCTGGACCGCCGGTATGTTTCGCCTTCATACGCCCGCGATTATCCCTGTGTGGCGAAGCGGGCGGAGGGAATGATCGTGGAAGACGTGGATGGCAACATTTTCCTCGATTTCAGCGCCGGCATCGCCACGGTCTCCACGGGCCACTGCCACCCAAAGGTGGTCGGCGCGATTCAGCGCCAGGCCGGGATGCTGATTCACATGTCGGGAACGGATTTTTACTACCCGCTGCTCGCGCAGGTAGCTGAAAAAATGGCTGCCATTACCCCTGGTGATTTCCCGAAGCGCGTCTACTTCGGAAACTCGGGAACCGAAGCTATCGAAGCAGCCATCAAGATTGCGCGGTACCATACGCGTCGCCACCGTGTCATCGCGTTTCTCGGAGGTTTCCACGGGCGCACTTTCGGTTCGCTCTCGCTCACGTCGAGCAAGAGCGTGCAGCGCGAACGCTTCGGCCCGCTGCTCCCGGGAGTCACGCACGCCCCTTACGCTTATCCCTACCGTTGTCCCTGCCGCCGCGACCAGAATCAGTGCGCGAAAGACTGCTGCTGCGCGGACCTCATTGATCAGACACTCTTCAGGACGATTGCCCCGCCCCAGGATGTGGCCGCGATCGTCGTCGAGCCGGTGCTGGGCGAAGGCGGATACGTGGTCCCTCCAGCAAGGTTCCTGCGCAGACTGCGCGAGATTGCGGACCGCCACGGGATCGTTCTCATCTTCGATGAAGTGCAAAGCGGCATGGGACGGACGGGCAGGATGTGGGCAGCAGAACACTCGGGCGTCGTGCCGGACATTCTGGCCGCCGCGAAAGGCATTGCTTCCGGAATGCCGCTTGGCGTGACGGTCGCGCGGGCGGATCTAATGGATTGGGGGCCGGGTGCACACGCCTCGACGTTCGGCGGAAACCCCATCGCCTGCGCCGCTGCGCTCGAAACCATCCGGCTGGTTGAAGAAAAATATATGGCGAACGCTGCAATCATGGGGAAATACCTTCTCGAAAAACTCGCTGACTGGCCGCGTCGCCATTCTGCCGTCGGCGACGTGCGCGGCCTGGGCCTGATGATCGGCATCGAGCTTGTGAAGGACCGAAGCACGCGCGAGCCTGACGGCGACGGGCGCAACCGTGTGATCCGACGGGCATTCGAAGGCGGTCTCCTGGTGCTTGGTTGCGGAGACAGCACCATCCGGCTGATGCCTCCGCTTGTGGTCGAAAAGCATCACGCCGACTTTGCACTTGACGTACTGGACCGCGCGATTGCCGAGGTAGAAGGCGAACGATGAGCTTGCTGGGGCGTGCCGTTTACGCTTCGCTCCTGTGGAAGGAGCGCCGCGCCGGTGCGCGGAGGCGCGACGTTGGAGGGCGCCGTGAAACCGGCCGCCGCGGTGAGCGGCTCGCATACTGGTTTCTCCGCCGTGCCGGCTATGTCGTTGTCGGCCGTAACTTGCGCTTGCGGCCGGGCTCCGGCGAATTGGACCTTGTTGCCTGGGACGGTCCGGTGCTGGCATTCGTTGAGGTGAAAACCCGGACAGGCGAGGAATCAGGCCCGCCCGAAACGGCTCTCGGACCCCGGCAGCAAGAGCGCATTGTGCGAGCCGCGCACGACTACCTGACGAGGTTAAAACGGAAGGCGGTGAACTACCGGTTTGACATCGTGAGCGTTGGCTGGAATCCGGAGGAAGGATTCAGGCTGAAGCTGATTAAGAACGCTTTCAGTGGTGCGCCGACGGGCGGTAGTTCCTAAGAGGAGGACATCGCATTGCCCGAACTGAGAAAAGATCCGGTCACCGGCCGCTGGGTGATCATTTCCACCGATCGCGCCCGGCGGCCGAGCGATTTTGTGCGTGAGAAGGTACAAATCCGCGGTTCCGGCTTCTGTCCCTTCTGTTATAACAACGAATCTAAAACGCCTCCGGAAATCATGGCCTATCGTCCGGACGGAAGCGCCCGCAACACTCCGGGCTGGACGCTGCGGGTCGTGCCCAATAAGTTTCCGGCGTTGCGCATCGAGGGCCAGCTTAATCGGCAGGGTGAAGGTCTCTACGATAAGATGGAAGGCATCGGGGCGCACGAAGTCATCATCGAAACGCCCGACCACAGCAAAACGCTCGCCACGCTCTTGCGGCCGCAAATTGAAGACGTCCTCTGGGCTTTCCGCGACCGCGTCGTGGACCTCAAGAAGGATCGCCGCTTCAAGTACATCCTGATTTTCAAGAACCACGGGGACGCCGCCGGCGCCTCACTCGAGCACACCCATTCTCAACTGATCGCGCTTCCCATCGTACCGAAGCGGGTACACGAAGAGCTTGACGGCGCGATGGAATATTTCCGGTACAAAGACCGCTGCATTTTTTGCGACATGATTCAGCAGGAACTGGAGACGGGAGTCCGGCTGCTCGCGCAGAGCGAAACGTTCATTGCCATCGCGCCTTTTGCGTCGTGCTTTCCATTCGAGGTGTGGATTCTTCCCCGGGCGCACCAGTCGGCCTTCGAGGAGTCCATGAAGCCGGAGTTCGAGCGCTTCGCGCTTATTTTGAAAGATATGCTGATGCGCCTCGACCAGGTCCTCGAGCTGCCGGCTTATAACTTCGTCATTCACACTTCCCCTCTTCCCAACAGTTCCAACGACTATTACCACTGGCACATGGAAATCATGCCGAGGCTCACCAAGGTGGCCGGCTTCGAGTGGGGCACGAGCTTCTACATCAACCCGACGCCACCCGAGGAGGCGGCAAGATTTCTGCGGGAGGCGGCCGTCCAGGCGAATGTCGCTTCGTGATGTGCCGCCCGGCTATAGGGGCCCTGTCACCATCCACCCCTTATTCCCCTCCTCTTTAAGGGGGGGAATAAGGGGTGCTTTAGCGGCGGGGACACAGGCGCTACGAGAACGCCTGAAGAATTGAGGCATTATGGGATTTTCGACCGACGCGATCCATGTGGGACAAGAACCTGACGCCGCCACGGGAGCGATCATCGTTCCCATCTACCAGACCTCGACATTTGTCCAGGAGGACCTGGGCAAGCACAAAGGCTACGAATACGCGCGCACGGCCAACCCCACAAGGTCTGCGCTTGAGAGGAACCTTGCGGCGCTGGAGGGCGGCAGGTTCGCTTTCGCCTTCGCCTCCGGAATGGCCGCCATCAACGCGGTCACAAGCCTTTTCCAGAGCGGCGACCACATTCTGGCCGGGCGCAACCTTTACGGCGGCACGTTTCGCCTCTTCGAGCGCGTGCTCAAGGGTTCCGGGCTCGTTTTCAGCTACGCGGATACGCGGAGAATCGAGGACTTGGAGCGCGCCCTGCGGGCTGAGACGCGGCTTGTTTACGTTGAGACGCCCACCAATCCCGTAATGGAAATCACGGACATCGCGGCGGCAGCGGCAGCAGCGCGCCAGCACAAGGCATTCCTGGCCGTTGACAACACCTTCGCGAGCCCTTTCTTCCAGCGCCCGCTCGAGCTCGGTGCAGACATCGTAATTCACAGTACGACGAAATATTTGAACGGGCACAGCGACGGCGTTGGCGGGGCAGTGATCGTCCGCGACGCCGCCCTTGCTGAGCGGCTGAAGTTCCTGCAGAACGCGGCTGGGGCCATCTTGAGCCCGTTCGAATGCTGGCTGGTTCTGCGCGGCGTCAAAACGCTCGCGGTGCGCATGCGCCAGCACGACTCGAACGGCCGGGCCGTCGCGGCCTTCCTCGAACGCCACCCGAAAGTGAACAAAGTCTATTATCCGGGCCTCGAATGCCATCCACAGCGGGAGCTTGCCCGGCGGCAGATGAAAGGCTTCGGCGGGATGCTCTCTTTCGAGGTCGGCTCGCTCGAAAATGCGCGCACGCTGCTGCGCTCGGTGCGGCTATGCTCGCTGGCCGAGAGCCTGGGCGGCGTCGAGACGCTCATCTCCCATCCGGCCACCATGACCCACGCCAGCGTTCCCTCCGAAGAGCGCCGCGCGCTCGGCATAACAGACGGCTTGGTCAGAATTTCAGTGGGTATCGAAGACGCCGAGGATTTGATCGCGGACCTCGACCAGGCGCTCGCTCGAATTCCGGCGTGAAAAGGCGCTCACAACCAAGATCGTCAGCCTCAGCGCGGTGAAGCATCTCCCTCGGGTTCTTCCACAAGCGAACGGTCCAACCATTCAAGGTAATCGGCCGCGCCGTCTACAATCGGCACGCTGATGATCTCTGGAGTGGTGTAAGTGTGAATCTTCGCGACCACCGCGCGAACGGATTCAAAGAGGTCACGGCGCGTCTTGATGATGAGCACATACTCGCCAGCATCCTCAATTTTGTCCTGCCAGCGGTAAATCGAGCGAATGGGCGACGTGATGTTCACGCAGGCTGCAAGCCGCGACTCGACTAACCGGCGCGCAATCTTCTTGCTTTCGCGCAGGCTTCCTGCTGTCACAAATACTACGATCTTGTCCGTCATTTTTTATATTGAACGCTCCACTCAGGCGGTATATTCTGACGCCATCAGCCGAACGCGGTCGCGGCGCAGGCTTGCGAGCGACTCGTGATCGGGCCGCGGGCGAAGCGGCGAGAGCGAGATATGAAGTCCTTCGACTGGCGCAGTGAGAATTTTCGTCGTGGCGCGCTGCTCGCGGGCGTCCTGCTCGCCCTTGCGCTTCTTATGCAGGCCGTCTTCGGCACAAACGGATTTCTCACCGTACAGGCGAAGCACCGCGAACTGCAACGTCTGTCCAGGAAGATCCATCAGCTCAAGCAGGAAAACCAGGCTCTCCAGAAGAACGTTCAGAACCTGCGGTCCAACCCTGCCACTATTGAGCGCTACGCGCGCGAAGAGTTGCACATGGCCAAGCCGGGAGAGACCATCTATATGCTCCCGGAACCGAAGCGGCACTCAGGCAACGCGCAAAACGCTACTTTACCGGCCCGCCCATGATGCCACATAAATTCTGCGCCGCGACCTCAACAGGCTGACGAACTCCTATCGCACCACGCCAGCGAGCGGGCTGGATGCGGTCGCGTAAAGCTTCTTCTCCATGCGGCCGGCTAGGTAGGCCTCGCGGCCGGCGATGACAGCGTGTTTCATCGCCTCCGCCATCAGCACTGTGTCGCGCGCGGCGGCGATGCCGGTGTTCATGAGCACCGCGTCGGCGCCCAGTTCCATGGCCACGGTAGCGTCCGAAGCAGTTCCGACGCCCGCGTCAAGGATGAGGGGCACACTGGTGATCATCTCCCGAAGAATGCGTATGTTCGCAGCGTTCTGAACGCCAAGGCCGGAGCCGATAGGCGCCCCGAGCGGCATGACGGCCGCCGCGCCTGCGTCAACAAGGCGGCGGGCGGCGATAAGGTCGTCGTTCGTATAAGGTAGCACCACAAAACCTTCGGACACCAGAATCTCCGTCGCCTTGACCAGCTCGAAATTGTCCGGAAACAGCGTCTTTTGATCGCCAATCACCTCCAGTTTGATCCAGTTTGAAAGCCCAACCTCGCGCGCAAGACGTGCCGTGCGCACGGCTTCGTCCGCGGTCGTGCACCCGGCGGTGTTCGGCAGGATGAAATATTTTGTGCGGTCGATATAATCGAGCATCGATTCCTTGCTGCGGTCGCTCAGGTTCACTCGGCGCACCGCCACCGTGACGATCTCCGCGCCGGAAGCCTCGTGCGCGCGCGCCATCTCCTGAAAGCTGCGGTATTTTCCTGTCCCTACAATCAGCCGGGACCGAAACTCGCGACCAGCAATTTTCAAACCGTCATTCACCATGGCTGCCCTCCGAGATCATTCTAGGGACCGATCACGTCATTTGCAATCGAAGCCGACGGCGCTCCACGGCCGATTCGTACAGTTTCCTGTTTGGGCGTTTCTGACGGGCAGCGGCAACCCGCGGGTGTTGCCTCGGTCAGCACGAACCGCAGACCTGAAATGCACGCTACCCGCCCCTGACGCTGATGTTGCGGTAGAGAGACTCGTAGATTTTCAAACGTTCCCGCCAAGCACAGCTCAACACGATGCGTGAGGCCTTGTCGAAACTCGACCGGCGATACGCTCGAAACCACAAAGTGCCACCTCCGCACATAGGCCGTTGAGTTGACGGCCCGACCTGCCATCGGTTATGCTGCACGACCACGGCCTTCGACACAGATAGGCGTAATGTGGATTACCGCAGTTGTTTACTTTGTAGTTATATCTCTAGAGTAACGAGCCGAGCAAGAGTTCGTAACCAGGGAAGCCAAGGTGGACCATGGAATTCAAAGCTTTATTTCCCGTCTCCCGATTCCTCTGGCGGTGTCGGTGTACGCAACTCTTTCGGCCTCGCTGTGGTCGCACCGCTAAGGTTCGCATAGGAATCATGCTGCAAATGGCAGCGGCTACTCTGGCGCTGGCTGTTGCAATATCCATTCCCGTTGCCGCTGCGAAGAAGACGCAGAAGGCGCCGAAGGCGTCTGAGATATCGCCGAAGACTGCGACCCAAATTTCAAAACAGGGCGTGCCCCTGAACGCCGACCTGACCGTGCAAGGCAACGTCACGGTGCAGGCGGTGCTCATTCCGCGGAAGATCGCCAAGGCTGTCTTCGGAGGGAAGATCGCGAACGAATACGCCGTCGTCGAATTGACGATTACCAACAAGAGCTCAGACGCGGCGCTGATCGTGCAGGGCGTCTATCTCGATTACAGCAAATGGGCGTTGGCCGGCGGTTCGCTTACCAACGAGAAATGCACGGAAGAAGATAGTTCCGATTCAAAGAGCAAGTTTGAAAAATGCACCAAGACCACCCAGGTGGCCAGCGAGGAGTATCGGGTGGTGCGCGGGCAGGCTCTCAACGCGCAGACGTGGACGTTGCGAAACGTAATCATCCACGGCTTGATTCTTGGCGGGACTGCCGCCACCGGCTACGGGTTTACCGTCCATGGCACGAAATATCCCCAGGCAGTCTCGGCCGCAACAGGAGAAGTGATTCCCGGATTAAGCGCCTTCTGGCCGGACCAGACCATCGACCAGATCAACCGCATCAGCGACCTGGGTTTCCGGACCAACAAAGTCATCAGCAAGCAGGGATCGGACATCATCGTCTGCTTCTTTCCTATCGACCGGTTTCTCACGCCTGGATTCAGGAAGATATTCCTTGACTACCCGGCGCTATTCTTTTCGCCCTACGAACTGCTGGTAGACTGGACGGCGATTACGTCCCCTGGGCGGTTTCACCTTAAGCCACACCTAAACCCGCAGGACTTAGCAGTCGTCTTAGGACAAGGTAAGTCCGGGCCCACTCTGAAGAAGCTGGCTGAAGATCTGCCCTGCTATCTTCAGTACGCTAAACAGCGAAAGATGATATTGGAGCAAGAGAAAGAGAAGCAGAAAGAAGGGCAGACGAGCGGGCAGGCCGCGGGCGCCTCGCCGGCTGCGGCGGGTCAGGCCAACGAACAGGGCGCAAGCAACAACCCGTCCACTTGGAGTCAGTTGATCGAGCAAAAACAGCAGAAGATTATCGCAGCTTGTTCGAAAGTGCTTAAGCCAAAAGCGATCCTTGCGCTTGATGCCCTAGGCTCGATAAGCCTCAACTCGATCCACGTCGTTATCGATGGCGTGATGAGCGTCAATACGAGCGCCCTGCCTGCCCAAATTGAATCCATCTCCATCGATAACGGGACAAACGCGGATACGTGGAATGGAACCAAGGACAAACCCAAAACGTTGACGGGGACGATTAAGGGCGCATACCTGACGGGAGGAATGCCCGTCATCCAGGACGCGGACAAGCGCGGCATCTCGTCGATTGCCGCGATCAGCGACGGTTCAGACGATCAGACGCTGCACTTTTCCTTCAAGCTTGCAAGTACAATCAAGGACCAGACGAACCTCACGTTCTTCGTCCAAAAACAGCCGGCTGACAGCAAAGCTGCTCCGGTTACCAGCGCACCCTTTGTGTATCAGGTGAAGTATGCGCCGAGTCCGCAAATTGACAGCGTCGATTTCGACAAATCCACGGATTGGTCAGATACCACCAAGCCAAAGACAGGCACGATCGTTGGCAGTAACCTTTCCGGCGGGACACCCAACATCGACCAGTCCCAGGTTGCGAAGTACGGAATCAAGAATCTGAAAGGTGTAGCAGCCGGTTCCACCGATACTCAATTGAAAATCCCGCTTGAGATCAAACAGGAGATCGATCCAGGAACCACACTGAAGTTCACGGTCACGACGCAGAAGAACGGTCAAGCGCTTGTCAGCAACGAGAGTGATTACAAGATTCCCAAAGCCGCTGCGCAACCAGTGGCTGCTGCCAAGTCTACAAACGCACCGCGGTGAGGCGTGAGCGAACCAACACTTTGGGACTCCGAACACGTTCTGGACTGGGAAACCGACCAGATTCGGCGGCTGCGGGCGGCGCGTGGCGTACAAGACTGGGGAGAGAACACTATCGGGCTTGCCTTGTCCGGCGGCGGCATCCGCAGCGCCACGTTCAACCTGGGAATCCTCCAGGCGCTGGCGGAGAAGAAAGTCCTCAGCTATGTCGATTACCTCTCCACGGTCTCCGGCGGCGGATACATCGGCTCGTGGCTCGTCGCCTGGATCAAGCGTACCTCTTTCAAAACAGTTGAAGACGCGCTCGCCGGCAGCATCCAAAATGATCTGAACCGTCCCGCAACGTCGCCGATAGACTTCCTGCGCGATTACAGCAACTACCTCACCCCTCGGCTTGGTGCGCTAAGCGCTGACGCCTGGGCGGGCGTCGCCATTTTCCTGCGAAATCTGTTGTTGAATTTTGCGATCTGTGTCTCCCTGTTTGCTGGCCTCCTGTTGTTACCCTATCTTCCGCCCCTCGTGCTATCGCCAGTAGATTCAGGCCCGAGGAGCGCTCTCAGCACAGCTTCGCCAGGCGCACTGGTCCTGGGGCTCTTCTTCGGGTTTGTCTCACTGATCTTCCTCTTCATCCACCTCAACAAAATGTGGGAGACGGGTCAGGCTAGACCCGACCCGCAATGGAAAATTGTGCTGCCCATCGCGCTGCCGCTGCTTCTGGAAGCTATCGTCCTCACTTACTGGCTAAGCGCAAATGCGTGTTGGCGGGCCAATAAGCTGCTGCCCACGTGGTGGCAGCAATGGCTGTTACCCCTGGTGATCGGATTCGATCTCGCTTACTGGCTCGTTCTGAGTTTTATCCGCCCTGAGAAGCTGAAAAGGCTGCCGCTGTACTCTGCGATTGCAGGGCTCGCCATCGTCTCGCTGGTCGCCAACTGGTGGGTGCTGAGTGAGCTTTACAACAAGTGGTACCAAGACCCCGCCTTCGATTTCAAGGTATCCATCTTCGGCGTCCCGCTTTTCCTTCTGGTCACCCTGGCCGCGGCCGGTCTCCACGTAGGTCTCGCCGGGATGTTATTCCGCAACCAGTTCCGCGAGTGGACGGCTCGCATGGGCGCTTGGGTTTTGATCGTTACGCTCTCCTGGTTCGCGATTTTTGGTCTTGCGCTGTACGGCTCTTTGCTGGCGATCTGGACTGCGGGCTGTATTGGCGAGGTATTGACTCTAGCCTGGCTGATCCACTCCGTCGCCGGAGTTGTCTCGGCCTACAGTGGCGCGACCGGGAAGCCAGGCTCCTTCGGGTGGCGCGAAGTAATAGCACTGACGGCGCCCTGGGTTTTCGCGATCGGTCTGTTTGTGCTGCTCTCGTTCGGCATCTACAGGGTGTTGCCGGGTTGGATTTCTTCACAGAAAAATCAAGTCTCCTCCACATTCACGCTGACCTCCGGAACGTCGAAAGTCTCGGTGGAAGTCTCTTCCGGGCAGCAGAAACGCGAATCGTTTGGGGCACTGGCCGCGCGCTATTGGCGCTCGATGGATGACCGGAAGCCTAAAGCATGGAAAGTCCTGATCTATTTCTTCGCCCTCATCGCCTTCGGTATTGGGCTCTCGAAGCTCGTAAACGTGAACGACTTCTCCATGCATCTTTTCTATCGAAACCGCTTGGTGCGCTGCTATCTCGGCGCCTCGCGTCCTCCCGAAAATTCGAGAGACCCGTGCGCGCGGGCACCGAATCGCTTTAGCGGGTTTGACCCTAGAGATGACCTCTTTCTGGCATGCCTCGCAACGGAGCCGGCAAACCAACCCGACCGCAATGCAAGCCACAATTGTAAGTGCCAATGTGCGGATGAACGCGACTGCGAATGCAAATGCAGTTGCTACAGCGGACCATATCCGATCTTGAATGCCACCGTGAATCTGACCCACGGCGAGAAGCTCGCCTGGCAGGAGAGAAAAGCGGAAGCGTTCGTGTTTACGCCGCTCTACTGCGGCATTCCGCAAGCCAACAACGGAGCGGGAGCCTATGGTCCCACCAAGGAGTACAACTATGGCAAAGACGGTCCGTATCTTGGCACCGCGCTTGCCATTTCAGGTGCCGCCGTGTCTCCCTTTATCGGATTCCATAGCTCGGCGGCCGCCGGCTTTCTTCTCACTTTGTTCAACGCACGCTTGAGTCAGTGGATGGCACACCCCAGCGGAAGTCGCTGGAACAAGTTCGGACCACGCTTGGCAATGCTGTGGTTGTTTCGAGAGCTCTTCGGTCTCACGGACGAAAACCGCGCCTATGTGTGTCTCTCGGACGGTGGACAATTCGAAAACCTGGGCATTTACGAGTTGGTGCGGCGGAAGGTGAAGTACATCATTGCCTGCGACGCCACCGCCGATCCCGAGCTCAAATTCGGCGATCTGGGGAACGCGATCCGCAAGTGTCGTGCCGATCTCGGCGTCGAGATCACGATCGACCCCAGCACGATCTGCCGTAACTCAAAGGGATTCAGCGAGCACAGCTACGCGCTAGGAACCATCAATTATGGCCCGCGTGGGCACGGCGTGCTGATTTATCTCAAAGCCTCTTTGACGGGCAACGAACCGCTCGACGTGCTCGCATATCACTGCACCCACTCGCAATTTCCACACGAGCCGACCGCCGACCAATGGTTCGATGAATCGCAGTTTGAAAGCTATCGCCGCCTCGGGCAATACATCGCCGAAACGGTGTTCCCGCGTCCCCTCGAGCCTGAACCTTTAGCCGATCGAGATGATTACTTCCGCAGGCCGGGGATGCTGTAGACCCTGGTGCCCGCACCCCGTGAAGCCACTGGCCAATTTTGGAACACGCGATTAACCCAACTTCCACGCTTTTTGGGCTCTGGTCCTGTGTGTTCTATGCCTTAAGATTTTTTAGTCACTACCTTCCTCCCGTTCCCAGGTCTGGGTGGGTCTGATGACCTGCATCGGGATGCGCAGCGTGGCGTAGATTTTGCGGTGCAGGGGTTCGGGTGCGGTGGCTTTGCGGATCTTCAG
>JAKAWG010000002.1:37500-145266 GCA_021817045.1 Acidobacteriota bacterium | reverse complement strand
GTCAATGTTATCTTACCAAATTGAAGATGTAAACCTAGTATGACAACCACCAAGTTTCCAGGGCAGGGCGGCTCAGATCTTCGAACCTGACCGCGAAGCGACGCTTGCGTGATCCAGCCTTGACCAAGCAAACAGTTTCTGGGGTAACAACAAATTCGGTACGGGCTATTGGAAGAAAGCAAACAGACCATATTTCCCCAGCGAGTCTGAATTGGTCGCGACTTTGACTCGCGTCTTCGGAGACATACAATCTTACCCCGAACTGATTCGGCCCCGCCTGCCGCCTTTTTGCTAGTCATTATGTCCCTTTATTTATGCGCGGATGTATATCTGGGACTTTCCGACCAGCACTCGGCTTCGTTCCGGCGCTACCTACGAGAGCGCCTCACGAGCAGAGTCAAACTACGTCAGTTTTATGGAATTGACGCCAATAGCGCCAATCCCGAAGAGACCCGTCTAAACTATGCGGACTTGCTGCGGCATTACAGCCCGAAACTATGTCTCTTGGGGATCGGTGAAAACGGTCATCTTGCTTTTAACGACCCAGCCGAGGCTAACTTCGAAGATTCCCTCGACATCAAGATCATCTCGCTCGATCAACAGTGTCAGCAGCAGCAGGTCAACGAAGGCTGGTTTGAGACTATAGCCGACGTACCAAGGCAGGCGATTACTCTGACAATTCCCACCTTGATGCGAGTACCTCAATTGATTGCTTCTGTTCCAGAGAAACGGAAGGCACACATCGTTTGCCGGACACTGACCGAGGAAATTTCAACCCGATGCCCGGCAACGATTGTGCGGGAGCATCCCTGCGCTACAATCTATCTGGATCCCGACTCGGCTGGAGAGTTGCCCTTATAGGCTGGCCATCTGTGTTTGCGGGTCCCGGAACGCCGGAGATTGCCGCCGTGTTTAGGGCTTTTGTGAGCGGGCAATTCTTTCTTATGTTCGGTCATTGCCGCTACGCCGGGCCCAAAGCCTTAAGCACAGTCGGCCGACGCACGCGTTAGCCGCCAGCACGCTACGCCCAATAGTTGCGGTCCAGGGAGCGATACTGAATGGCTTCGGAGATGTGGCTTGTGGCGATCGAGTCGGCGCCTTCGAGGTCGGCAATGGTGCGGGCGACTTTGAGGATGCGGTCGTGGGCGCGAGCGCTCAAGCCAAGCCGCTGGACGGCGCTTTCGAGCAGGCGCTCGCACTCTGCCGAGATTCCGCAGTAGCGTCGGATCAAACGCGGGCTCATCTGGGCGTTGCAATAAATCTTCTCCCCCTGGAAGCGGGCGAGTTGCCGCTCGCGAGCCTTAACGATCCTACGGCGAATTTCCTCCGAACCCTCGCCCGCTGAATCATCGCGTAGTTCGCGGTACTTGACGGCGGGCATGTCGATGTGAATATCGATACGGTCAAGCAACGGCCCGGAGATCTTGGAAACATAGCGTTGGATCATGGCTGGCGTACACGTACACTCGCGCGTGGGATCGTTGAAGAAGCCACAAGGGCACGGATTCATCGCCGCAGCCAGCATGAAGCGAGCGGGAAAGGTGAGCGATGTGGCGGCGCGCGCGATCGTGACCGTGCCGTCTTCAAGCGGCTGGCGAAGCACTTCAAGCACGTTGCGCTGGAATTCCGGCAACTCATCGAGGAACAGCAGCCCGTTGTGCGCCAGGCTCACTTCGCCGGGGCGAGGCACAGCGCCGCCTCCGATCAGCCCGGCGTCGGAGATGGTATGGTGAGGCGAGCGAAACGGGCGCGCGCCAACCAGCCCGATTCCCGCATCGAGTGCGCCGACCACGCTGTGAATCTTGGTGGTCTGGATGGCTTCGTCGAACGTGAGAGGAGGCAGGATGGCGGGGATGCGTTTGGCGAGCATCGTCTTACCCGCGCCCGGCGGACCGATCATGAGAATGTTATGGCCGCCGGCAGCGGCAACTTCGATGGCGCGCTTGGCGTGAAGTTGCCCCTTCACGTCTCGGAAATCGACTGCGTACTCGCCTGAGCGTGCCAGCATCTCCGCCACGTTTACGCGAACCGGCGTGAATTCCCTTGTCTCGTTGACGAAGTCCAGCACTTCCGGCAGCGAGCGCAGCCCGTATACGTCCACGCCCTGGACCACGGCCGCCTCGGGCCCGTTTTCCACGGGCACCACGAGTTTATGGGTCCCTTTCTGCCGCGCCATGGCAGCAATGGAAAGCGCACCCTTGATCGGACGCAAGCCGCCGTCAAGGGATAGTTCCCCAAGAAAAATATAAGGCTTCAGGTCTGCCTTCTGTAGCGCTCCGGTGGTGCCCAAGATGCCGAGCGCGATGGCGAGATCAAACCCGGAACCTTCCTTCTTGACGTCGGCGGGCGCCAGATTGACGGTTACATTCTGGAAGGGAAAATCGAGGCCGCAGTTGCGAATGGCGGACTTGATCCGCTCGCGGCTCTCACGTACCGCGGCATCCGGCAAGCCGACGGTCATGAAGTTGGGATAGCCGGCTGAGATGTCCACCTCTACCTCGACCAGGGAGGCATCAATGCCGAACACCGCAGCGCTAAAGGATTTGTAGAGCATGTGAAGAACGTGGCTTTTGCGGTCGAGCGCCACGCGCGCCTTAACCACAGGACCGGCGCGATTATAGCAGATGTTTGAGGCGGAGCGTCCGGCTTTGCTATGTTCGCACGCGGGTTTTCCCATGTGGCCCGGACGTTCCGCCGGTTTCCATGCACCGCCAAGACGGCCGTGTCATAATCGAAAAGGTGCCTCGTGAACGTCCTGTTGATTTCCACTTACGAACTCGGGCGGCAGCCCTTTGGACTAGCGTCTCCGGCCGCTTGGCTGCGCGCCGCGGGCATGCGGGTGTCGTGTGCGGATGTCTCGCGAGCGTCCTGGGACGAAGAGTCTGTGCGCGAGGCTGACTTTATCGCCTTCTACGTGCCGATGCACACGGCTACGCGCCTGGCGTTAGAAGCACTTGCCGCAGTCCGCAAGTTGAATCCGCGCGCCCACATCTGTTTTTACGGCCTCTACGCTCCGGTCAACGAAGCTTATCTGCGCCGGCTGGGAGCGCAGACAATTCTCGGCGGTGAATTTGAAGGAGGCCTGTTGAGCGCGGTGGAAAGAGTGCGGAGTGCCTCACCCGCACTCCTACGTCGGGTACCCTCTCCCCAAGGGAGAAAGCCTGAATCCAAGAATGTCTGCCCTCTTCCCGATGCAGAGGGTGGCGAGCGAAGTGAGCCGGGTGAGGGGTGCGGCGGGCAGCCCGAGCCTGTAATCTCACTCTCCCGGCTCAAGTTCCTTATCCCGGACCGTCTTAGCTTGCCGCCACTCGCTCGTTACGCCCGGCTTGAGCACCCTGACGGCCGACCCCGCGTAACCGGTTATACGGAGGCGAGTCGTGGTTGCAAGCACCTGTGCCGCCACTGTCCGGTGGTGCCCGTTTACGGCGGGCGCTTCCGCGTGGTGCCGCGTGAGGTAGTGCTGGAAGACATCCGGCGGCAGGTAGCGGCCGGAGCGGAGCACATCACGTTCGGCGACCCGGATTTCTTCAACGGCATCGGCCACGCCCTCGCCATCGTCACCGAGCTTCACCGCGAGTATTCGTCCCTTACCTACGATGTGACGATCAAGGTGGAACACCTGCTCGCGCACGCGCGACACCTGGAAACACTGCGTAAGACGGGATGCCTGTTCGTGACGACGGCGGTCGAAGCCGTGGATGATGGCATCCTCGAGCGTCTTCAAAAAGGGCATACGCGCGCGGATTTCGAGCGGGTTGTGGACCTCTTCCGCCAGATCGGACTGGACCTCGCACCCACGTTTGTCGCGTTTACCCCATGGACGACGCTTGAGGGCTATTGTGAATTGCTCGAAGCCATTGACCTGCTCAACTTGGTCGAGCGGGTCGCTCCGGTTCAGCTAGGCATTCGGCTGCTGATTCCTGCCGGCTCGCGCCTGCTGGAGTTGGAGGAGGTGAGGCGACTGATCGGGCCGTTCTGCGAAAGCGACTTGGCTTATCCGTGGAGGCATCCTGACCCGCGCGTGGATGGGCTTGCGGAAGAGGTGCAGCAAATTGTTCGCGAAGGGTTGAAAGTCACGCAATCGAGGCAGGCGATTTTTGCGAAGGTCCACGCCTTAGCCCTGAGACGTGCGGGCTTTGATGACCAACGGGCATGGCTTCGAACACCACCGCTTCCCGCCCGCACAACTATTCCTTATCTGACCGAGCCGTGGTATTGCTGAGCGGAACCGACCGGGGACCAGTTGGTCCCTATGAATGTCGAACCTCCGCCGGTGTGACAGGTGGAGCTGAACCGGGAACAACGAAAGGACTGTAACGATGGATTATGTTCGACTGGCTAAAAGTCTGATGGAGAGTTTGGGCCTAGGGCGGCCGCCGCTGGGCCTAGTTTTTTTGGATGAGCCTCCGGCCGGAGTGCCGCACACTGATCGAGCGGCGCCGAGCGCCTGCGCGCTGTGGAAGGCGGCGGAAAGGTCGCTGTTTTACGCCACCGCCGAGGATCACTATAACTGTCCCATTGGTGCTCTAACCCAGGGCTTTGATCTTCCAGAGGCCGTCATGCAGCAGGGAATGGAACTGATCGGACGCATGGCGGAGATTCAATATTTCGCGATGGCCGAAGTGGAAAACGTGCCCAAGGTCACGAAGCCGCACCGCGTAGTGGTGTACGGGCCGCTTGAAAGGTTTCAGAACTTCTCGCCCGACGTCGCGCTGGTGGTCTGCTCACCCTACCAAGCGATGCTGCTTTCTGAGGCAGCTCATGCGGTGGAATGGCGCGGCAAGGAAAGCGGCGCAGGCGCCTTCGGGCGGCCCGCTTGTGCGGTGATTCCAAGAGCGCTCGGCGACCACTCGGCAGCAGTAAGTCTGGGCTGCACGGGCGCGCGAACCTTCGCCGGGATTGCCGACGGCGAGTTGCTGGTGGCGATCCCGGCGCCCCGTCTTGATGACCTGGAAGCGCGACTTGCCATCATCCTTCAATCCAATGCGGAGATGCGGAATTATTACGACGGCCGGAAAGCCCAATTCGCCTCTTAACAAGGAAGGCGGCCTGACGAACTCTCCAAAACCACGGAATTCGCGGCCGGCTCGGGAAGCGAATCGAGGCATCCGCCGTGCTCCACACCTAAGACGTGGCAGGGCGATTGTCCGGCTTATGATCCTGTGCTCGACGACGGGCTTCCAGACGCGTGCCTTTGCGGCAGCGGCGCGCGCAATGGGCCTGGAGGTCGCACTTGGCAGCGACCGCTGTCACGTGCTTGAAGATCCCTGGCAGGACGGCGCTTTGCCGCTTCGTTTTGAAAATCCTGAAGGCTCTGCGCGAGCTATTGTCGAATACGCGAGGTCGCATCCCCTGGCGGGTATCGTGGCGCTTGGAGATCGGACGGCTCCGGCGGCGGCACGAGCTTGCGCGACACTCGGCTTGCCGTTTCACTCCCCTGCGGCGACAGACGCTGCCCGGGACAAGTACCTTTCCCGCGAGCGCCTGCGTGCGGCCGGCTTGAATATCCCCGCCTTTGACCGGTATGAGCTCGCTTGCAACCCGCGCGACATCATAGGGGAGGGCGGTCCAAGTGTGGGATTTCCGTGCGTCCTTAAGCCTGTCGCGCTTTCCGCCAGCCGCGGCGTGATCCGGACGAACAATCCGAAAGAATTCGTTGCCGCGTTTGAGCGAATCGTCGCGCTGCTCAGCTCGCCGGACGTGCAGGTGCTGCGGGAGAAAACGAGCGGATACCTTCAGGCGGAAGCCTACATCGAAGGCAGCGAGATTGCGGTGGAAGGCCTGGTCGAGCAAGGACAAATGAAGATCCTGGCGGTCTTCGATAAACCGGACCCGCTGGAAGGTCCTTTTTTTGAAGAGACCATTTACGTGACCCCTTCGCGGTTGCCGGCGGCCAAGCAGCGCGATATTGAGGAGACGCTCAACCGCGCGATCACCGCGCTCGGCTTTTTCCACGGTCCGTTCCATGCCGAACTGCGGTTGAACAGGCGCGGTGTGTGGCCACTTGAGGTGGCGGCGCGGGCGATCGGCGGCTTGTGCTCGCGAGCCTTGCGCTTTTCACTTCCCGGCCACGCTGCAACAGTTTCTTTGGAGCGACTCCTCATCGAGCTTGCGCTGGGCCGGCAAGTCAGCGAGGCACGGCGGGAAGAAGCGGCTGCGGGCGTTATGATGATTCCGGTGGAAAAGGCGGGCATTTACGAGGAGACGGATGGGGTGGAAAAAGCTCGACGTACGCCCGGCGTCGAAGACGTTGTGATCACCGTAATCCCCAAGCAGCGCTTAACGCCGCTTCCCGAAGGCTCTTGCTACTTGGGCTTCATCTTTGCTCGGGACGAATCACCGGTACGGGTGGAAAGGACGTTGCGCGCTGCCCGGCGCCGTCTCGCTTTTCGCATAACACCAGCACTTCCCGTCATCCTGAACCATCAAGCAGACCCTTCGTCGAAGCGTCGGTGAAGGGGTTCAATCACTGAGAAGGCAGGTGTTAAGCGAAAGGGTTCGCTGTCTTCTTGGTGTTGATGTTGTGTAAATCAGCGGCCGATGGCAACGCCAATCATTGAAATTAACTCATTTTTTGCCAATAGGATAGGCTAAGAATTATCCCGATAGTCGGTTGCTTTTGTTGGTCCTGGGGATTGAGGACCGTGAGGTCTGGGCTGAGCGCAAGGGTTGGTAATTGGAGCAGGCAGGTTCCGAACTTCATCCCGTGAAGCGATGCATCGTGGCGAGGCTTTCCGCGCTTTGTTAGAATGCGGCTGTTTAAGATGAGCGTCAAGGGGTGGAAATCCGGCTCAACGCCGTCCGCGAACCGGGTCGCGGCCAAGCGAGGCTGGCGCGAGGGAGGATGCGCGGCCGTGGCCGCCAGCGCGCTCGTGTTCGCGTGCTGGCTGGTCATTGCTTTTGCACCAGCCGGGTTTGCGGGTCCGGCTATGGTCTCCCGCAGCAGCGTGAAGCTTATCTCGGAAAATCGTGGCATCGAGCCGGGCCGCCCGTTCCGACTTGGCCTGCTTTTCCAGATGGACCCGGGTTGGCACATCTACTGGGTTAATCCTGGTGATTCGGGAGAACCGCCGCGCGTCGTGTGGAACATGCCGAGCGGCCTTGAAGCCGGCCCCATCGAATGGCCCGTTCCCGTGCGTATCGAAGCGTTTACGCTGATGACTTATGGATACCGAGGCCAAGTTCTGTTGCCCGTTGTGATGCACCCGCCGGCGACGCTTCCGCAGGGCAGCAGCGTCAAGATCGCGGCCACAGTGGGCTGGCTGGTCTGCGATGGGGAGTGCATTCCACAGCAAGCGCGCGTTTCGATTGCCCTTCATGTAGGGACCGGTTCTCCGAACCCCGCCACCCACGAGCTTTTCGAGCAGGCACAGTCGCGGCTTCCCAAGGCTTTGCCGCCAGGATGGAAAGCCAGCGCGCTCTCCGAAAAGGACGATTTTATCCTGGTCCTCCGCTGCCGTAGCCTCGAGACGAAGGCCGTCTTTTTCCCGCTCGAAGCTGACCAAATCAAGAACGCCGCGCCTCAGCAGGTTCAAGCGTACGGGCACACGCTGCGCCTGGCGTTACGGAAGTCAGATCAGCTTCTGAAGCTTCCGCGAATCCTGAGCGGGGTGGTGGAATTCTCTTCCAAGCGCGCCTTTGTCGTGCACGCGCCGGTGTCCGACGCGAGCGCACGACCATAGCGCCCTTACCGGATGTTGCGTCCTCAGCGCATTTTCAAGTTAGAATGGTTTGCGGTTGACACAGTCTAATCTATCAAGGAACCCATGGAAAAAAGCGCGGTCTTGGTGGGTGTTCAGTGGGGCGACGAGGGCAAAGGCAAGGTGGTGGACGCGCTGGCGGAGCAGTTTGATATCGTCGCGCGTTATCAAGGGGGAGCCAATGCCGGTCACACTGTGGTGGTGGACGGGAGAAAGTTCATCTTGCAACTTATCCCCAGCGGCATTTTGCGGCCCGGCAAGGTGGCTGTCATCGGTAACGGTGTGGTGCTGGATCCTGAGGCCCTGCTCGATGAAATTAAAACGATTGAAAATGCCGGAGTGGAAGTGGGCGACCGGCTGCGCGTCAGTAACCGCTCACACTTGATTCTTCCTTACCATCGCCTCCAAGAGCAGGCGGCCGAGGCGGCGCGCGGAGCCGGCAAGATCGGTACTACCGCCAAAGGTATCGGCCCCTCGTACGAGGATAAGTCGGCGCGGCGCGGGCTGCGCTGCTCGGATCTTGAGCATCCCGAATCGTTTCGCAGGAAATGCCTGGAAGCGCTGGCGGAGAAGAACCTTTACGCGGCAGCCATTGGCGGGGAAGTGATTGCCGACCCTGAATTGGTCGTGGAAAAGTTCTGGTGCTCGGCGCGCCGCATCCTTCCTTACGCAACCGACGTTTCCTCTTATCTCAACCAGGAAATGGATCGCGGCAAGGCGGTGCTTTTCGAAGGAGCGCAGGGCACGCTGCTCGACTTGGATCACGGTACGTACCCCTATGTGACGTCTTCGAGCGCCGCCGCGGGCGGAGCGTGCACTGGCACGGGCGTTGGACCGGGGCGGATCGGATCCGTGGTGGGTGTTTCGAAGGCATATACTACCCGCGTCGGAAGCGGTCCGTTTCCCACCGAGGTCCATGGAGACGAAGGTGGCCAGCTTCGCGAGCGGGGCAACGAATACGGTGCGGTTACAGGCCGTCCGCGCCGATGTGGCTGGTTTGATGCGCCGGCGGCGCGTTATAGCGCCCGCGTGAACCACCTGGCGGCGCTCGTCATCACCAAGCTTGATATCCTGGACGAGTTGGACGAAATTCCGGTAGGCGTCGAATACGAAATCGAGGGCCGCACCCTCCACGAGTTCCCCGCGTCGGCCGAGACGCTCGGAGCCGTGAAGGTGCGCTACGAGGTTTTACCCGGCTGGCGGCGCTCCACCTTCGGCTTGCGAAGTCATTCTGAATTGCCTCCGAACGCCCGCGCGTATCTCCACTTCATTTCCGAACAGGCCGGGGTCGAGGTCGCCATGGTCTCGACCGGACCCGGCCGCGACCAGACGATCTGGATTGAGAGCAGCCGTTGGGTGAGCCAATTCGCCCTTCCGAAGTGATCCCGCCGATGGTGCTGACTTACGAGCAAGCCCTGCATACAGTGCGAGAAAGAATTACTGTCACGCCGCTGCAAGTGGCTTCGGAGACGGTGCCCCTCGAAGAAGCTTTAGGGCGTGTTCTAGCTGAGCAGATTCGAGCCAGCCGGGATTACCCTCCGTTCGACCGTTCCGCGCGCGACGGTTACGCCGTGCGCTCAGCCGATGTGCAGGGCTCGCACGCTGTGTTGGAATGCGTTGGCGAGGTCGCGGCAGGCGCCTATTTTGAAGGCGAAATCAAGCCGGGAAAATGTGCCACCATTATGACGGGCGCTCCTCTGCCGTCTGGCGCGGACGCGGTGGTCATGATCGAAGCGACCACGAAGCAAAACGAGCGGGTCGAAATTCACCAGGCGGTTCGAGCGGACGAGAACGTCGTGCCCAAGGCAAGCGAGGCGCGGGCCGGCAGCTTGGTCCTGGACTGCGGAACGCGGTTGCGCGCGGATGCTATTGGTGTGCTGGCCGCGAACGGTCACACGCACGTCGAGGTTTTCCGCAAGCCGCGCGTCGCGATCTTGCCGACCGGCAATGAGCTGGTTTCCGCCTCGGTGGAGCCCGAGTGGTTTCAGATTCGCGATAGCAACGCCTCTTCCCTCGCTGCGCAAGTTATAGAAGCGGGTGGCGAACCCTGGCAACTGGGAATTGCCCGGGATTCCGATGAAGACTTGAAGTCGCTCATCTCGAAAGGGCTGCAGGCCGATCTGTTGCTTGTGAGCGGCGGCGTCTCGGTGGGCAAGTACGATCTCGTCGAGCACGTTTTGGAAGGTCTTGGAGGAGAATTCTATTTTCGCGGCGCTTCCATCCGTCCCGGACGGCCGGTTGTCTTTGGACGCATAGGGGAAAAGTTCTTCTTCGGATTGCCCGGCAACCCCGTTTCCACTCTTGTCACCTTCATGCTTTTTGTTCGGCCCGTTCTCAACACGTTGGCAGGTGGCGCTTTCGAAGAGCCGGTATTTCTGCGCGCCCGGCTTGCTTCGCCTCGCGCCGGCAAGAAAGATCTCACGGTATTTGTGCCCGCGTACACGCGCATGCGGGACGGTGAGCCTTTTGTGGAACCAGCAGCGTGGCAAGGCTCGGGCGATATCGTGAATTTCACCGCGGCCGATTGCTTGATGGTTTTTCAACCTGGCCAGACCTCCGTCGATGAAGGTGCATGGGTAGATGTTTTGCCGCTTCCACGGTGACGTACCGCAGAGTTTACGATGCCTCAAACGCTGAGCCACTATGACACCGCCGGCCGGGTCCGTATGGTGGACGTTTCCGCGAAGCCCGCCATGGCGCGCCACGCATCGGCAGAAGCGCACGTGAAGATGAATGCCAGGACGCTTAAGGCGCTCCATCGCAACCCCAAGGGCGACCCGCTCGAGATCGCGCGCATCGCAGGGATCGCCGCCGCCAAGCGCACGGCGGAGTTGATTCCACTTTGCCACCCTCTTCTCTTGACCCATGCGGACGTCGAAGCCCGCGTCGTTCGTGACGGAGTGTGCCTCACCTCAGCCGTGCGCACGACCGGACCCACCGGTGTGGAGATGGAAGCGCTCGCGGCGGTAGCGGTGGCCGCGCTAACGATCTACGACATGTGCAAAGCTCTCGATCGGAGCATCGAGATCACGAACCTTCGGCTGCTCGAGAAGTCCGGAGGGAAGAGCGGAACGTACCGGCGCCGATCAGATTTATAATGCCTGGTTGCAAAAATAGGCGTAAGCTTGATCCGTGTCAGGGCACGACTCAAGGCGTGCCTTGATGCAGCGGGTTGTAACGGCAATCTATACAACTAAAACCAGATAAGCATTGCACGCCTGGATACGGGTGCGCTATGATGCGCTCATCGCGACGGTGGTCACATCAGTACTTCCGTGGGGTAATCGGCTGCTGCGCGACGGGGGCTGAAAATTATGTGGTGGGAAAAGGAGAAAAAGGCTCAGACTTCACGGCCGTCTCCGAAACCGCAAACGGGTATTCGCGAGCGGAAGGAAACGCAGCCGACGCGGGAGGTTCCAAAGCCCGTTCCGGTCGCGTTGCAAAATCCAGAGAGAGTGGAAAATCCAATGACTGACAACGTCTCAAAACCAACCAACTTTAACTCAGCCGGCACGCAAGGCACTTTCCTGGGCGGCTCGGTCGTATTGAAGGGCGAGTTGACCGGCGACGAGGACTTGACTATTGAGGGCCAATTCGAGGGATCGCTCAACCTTCAAGATCACTGTGTGACCATCGGCCAGCACGGACAGGTGAAGGCGGACATCACGGCGCGCCAGGTGGTGGTGGGCGGCAAATTGACGGGAAAGATCAATGCGCGTGACAAAGTCGAAATTCGACGCACCGGCCACGTGACTGGGGACCTGAGCTCTTCGGGCGTCGCAATCGAAGACGGCGCTTACTTCAAGGGAAGCATCGAAATCCTTCGCGATGAAGACAAGAAAACGGCGCCGCGTCTACCCACCTCTTCGCTCTCCGTCAAGGCGTGAGAGGGCCACAGAGACCTCCGGACCCTTTTTGTTGCCCATGACGACGGATGCCCCGCACGAGTGAAGACGCTCGCTCCCCCGGCGCTGCACGCTCGCCGACCGGAACGCCGATTTCGAGCCAGGGACTTGAATGGTTGTGGCAACTCCTGCGCGACGTGCGATACCCCGGCGTTCTCGACTGCGGGCGAGTGTCGCCCTCGACGGTGAAGCTGCTTCTAAGCCGCGATGCCAGGCTGTACGTGGCGGATGTCCTCGCGCCTCTTGCGGCGGCCGACGCCCGATTCTGGAACCGCTCGGGCAAAGTTCCCATTTTCCTGACGGCCGAATTCCTCAACCAGTTTTCCACCGCGCCGCCGGGCTCATTAGCCCTGATCCTTTGCTGGAACTTGTTTGACTTGCTGCCGCACGAAGCCTTGCCGGCCGTCATGGCGCGCTTGTTCTCGCTGCTGCAACCCCTCGGCGTGCTCTTTGCCGTTCTGCGCGAGCCCAGCCACTCCGTTGGCGTGGAGCAGCGGTGGTGGCTTGAGACGATGACGGCCTACCGAAACGAATCCGATCCGCAAAGGCATTTTAGCTATCCGGTCGTCACCAACCGCGAGATGGAGCGCTTGGCCCCGAACGCCAGCATCAAGACTTTCCTCACGCGCTCGGGCCGCCGGGAAATCCTCGTCATGCGCCGGCCGGAAAGCGAGTGATTCAACTTTTCGCCGAAGGCCGCTTGAAGCGGTTTTCGCGCCGCCGTGCAATACAGTCGATTTCGACTTTCATTTGGGGAAGCGGGAGTTGCGCGCCCACGGTCGTGCGCGCCGGAGGGTTATCCGGGAAAAATTCCCGGAACACTTCGTTTAAGCTGCCAAAGTCGTTGAGGTCGGCAAGAAACACGCCAAGACGTGTCACCTCTCGCAGCGAGCTTCCGGCAGCCTCGAGAATCCGCTCAATGTTCCTCAGTGTCTGGCGAACCTGCGATTTAAAGTTGCCGGTTTCGAGTTGGTTAGTGAGGGGATTCACCGGGCCCTGGCCGGAAACGAACACGAAGCCGTCCGACTCGATCGCCTGGGAATAAACCCCCCGAGGCTGGGGCGCATCCTGACTGCGAATGACTTTACGCATAGTTCTCCTTTGTGAGCTGAATGTTCCGTTGCGCGCACGGGGCAGGCAGGTTGGCGATCCAGGTAAGACTGACTCATTGCGCGTATTTCACGGAGCAGCCGTACGGACGCGTCACCGGGGTCCGCACCTTTTCCCCCGCCATCGCCTCCTGCAGAGCCAGGTTAACGTAATTCGTGGCGCCGGGTACGTCCGCTAAGTTTGTGGTCGGCTTGTTGTCGATCGCGCCGTCGTAAATCAGGATACCTTGCGGGTTGATGACGAACATGTGCGGAGTGGTCTTTGCGCCGTACATGTGGCCGATCTTGCCTGTGGGGTCGAGCAGAACGGCGGTAGGGGAGGCGTGCACTTTGGCCAGATACGCGTTCTCCTGGCTCGCCGTCATATAGCCCTGATTCCCCGGCGCGGAAGAAATCACCGTGAACCAGATTACACCGCGTGCCGTCCATTTCCGCTGCAGCCTTTGCATGTTGCCGCTTTTATAGTGCTTGCGGGTGTAAGGACACAAATGATTTGTCCACTCGAGGACCACGTACTTGCCGTGGTATTCCGAAAGCTTGTGGACGACGCCGTGCGTATCCGTGCCGACGAACTCCGGCGCGGGGTCGCCAACCCTGACTGCAGCCGCGTTGAGAGCGCAGAAGCACACTGCCGCCACGGCAACCAAAATCCAGCGCATGGTTTTCATGGAAGATTTGCTCCTTTCGTCTTTGCGCCTGGGTGTCTTTCGGAGTGGCCGTTGACTACTCCGCAGGTTTCGCGTTTCCGGCTGCGGGACTCAAAACGCCGACGGTGTGCAGCCATTTTGCCGCCAATGCCGGCCAGCGGGTCACCGGCAGCGCCGTTCGCCGCAACCCGTATCCGTGTCCGCCGCGGGTGAAGATGTGCATTTCGGCGGGGACGCCAGCGCGTTTCAGCGCCAGAAAATAATAGACGACATTTTCCACGTGAACCGGATCATCTTCCGCCTGCACGAGAAAGGTGGGCGGCGTGCGGCCTGTCACCTTTAATTGGGCCGCCAGCCGGTATCCGCCGGGTATTCTGTTCACGAGGTAGGCCGGGTAGACGAGCATCGCGAAATCGGGCCGGCAACTTTCCTGATCCGCCGCATCGACCGGCGAATAGAGACGACGCCTGAAGTCATTGCTCAACAGCGCGCCAAGATCGCCGCCCGCCGAAAAACCAATTACTCCGATCCGGGTCGGATCAATGTGCCACCCCGCGGCGTGGAATCGCACATAACCAACCGCGCGCTGCGCGTCTTCGAGCGGCTCCAGATACCGGGGAACGCCTGACGGTTCCGGCACGCGATATTCAAGCAAGACCGCGACAATACCAAGCGAGTTGAGCCACTTTGAGACTTCGACCCCTTCGAGGTCAAGCGCGAGGGCATGATAGCCTCCGCCGGGGAAGACAACGATGGCTGGGCGTGGTGTCTCGCCCGACAGCGGCTGAAAGATTGTGATTGAGGGTTCGCTGACGTCGGATAGAGCAAACACCCTCCTGCCGGCGACGAGGTGATCGCTGGGCGCGCTCACGTTCTCTTCAGGACCCCGCGCGTTTTTCGGGCCCGGCGCGCCATGAGGCCAGATCTTGATCGTCACGTGCCCGACGAGCAGCGCGGAATCCGGCGAAGAGGCGAGCGTCAGCAAGGGAAGTGCTGTAAGAAGGATCGCAACAATCCAGGCGTATTTCCGCACCGAAACACCCTCACGGACGGGTGCGGCGGCAGCCGTCTTACTTGGGGACTTTGAACGCCGCGTCGTTAAAGGTTCTTGTCGATCATGCGGGTGATCGCGTCTTTGGAGACTGCGCCCACCACTTGGTCCCGGACCTGTCCACCCTTGAAAAGGAGCAGCGTAGGGATACCGCGGATGTTATATCGGCCGGCGATGTTTTGGTTATCGTCTACGTTCAGCTTGCCGACCACGGCACGTTCCGCATATTCGCTAGCCACGGCTTCGACCGTCGGCGCAATCACGCGGCAGGGCGCGCACCATGGCGCCCAAAAATCTACCAGGACGGGCTTGTCGGATTTCAGCACCTGCTCTTCGAAATTCTTCTCAGTGATTTCAAGCATCGGACTCCTCGAAATGATTTTGTTACCCAACCCATGTTAGATGTTTCAGGGTGCAGCCTGGATTCGAGCCCGGGAGGCGGCAGCCTGCCGATAGGCCTGAACGTAGGCGTGCGCTGAAACCGTCCAGGAAAAGTCCTGGCTCATGCCATTGCGCTGGAGACGCGCCCACGACGTCGGCTTGCGATAGGCTTCGAGAGCGCGATCCAGCGCTCCAAGCAGCGCCTCGGCGGAGTACTCGCTGAACTTGAAACCCGTGCCGTTCGCGCCGTCGAATTCCTGGATCGTGTCATCGAGACCGCCGGTCGCCCTCACCACCGGCACCGTGCCATATTTCAAGCTGTAAATCTGGTTTAGCCCGCAAGGCTCGTAGCGTGAAGGCATCAAGAACATATCGGAGCCGGCTTCGATCTGGTGCGCAAGCGTATTATCGTACGCCACCCGCACCAGGAATTTATCCGGGTAGAGACCGGCAAGCTTGTGGAAAAGCTCTTCGTATTTTGGCTCCCCCGTGCCGAGCGCTGCCACATACATATCCCTGCGCATCAAATCCTCGGCGACGTGCTCAATGAGGTCGAAACCCTTCTGAGTCGCGAAGCGCGACACGATACCAATGACTGGGCGGTCCATCAGCGGCGCGACGGCGCCCAGCTTTTCCAGGAGCGCTTTCTTGCAGACTTGTTTTCCCTTCAGATCGTCGGCGGAATATCGCGCCGGAATGAGACTGTCGGTGGCAGGATTCCATGCCTCATAATCCACGCCGTTCAGAATGCCCTGCAAGCGATCGGAGCGGGACCGCAGCACGCCGTCCAGACCGTAGCCGAACTCTGTGGTCTGAATTTCTTCGGCATACTTGCGGCTCACCGTCGTGATGAAATCGGAATAGACCATGCCGCCCTTGAGGTAATTCACCTTCCCGAAAAACTCCAGCCGGTCCACGCGGAACAGGCTTCCATCGAGCGAGATCTTCGTTAGCACGTCTGCGGGGAATAATCCCGGGTATCCAAGGTTGTGGACGGTGATGACTGTCGAGGTACGATGGAAGAATGGATCGACGGCGTAAAGCGTGTTCAAATACACCGGGACGAGCGAAGTCTGCCAGTCGTGGCAGTGTACGATGTCGGGCGGCGTACCCAGCCGTTTTATGCCTTCAATGGCCGAAAGCGAGAATGCCGCAAAGCGGATGGCGTTGTCGGGATAATCCTTCCCGTCCTTTGTCTGGTATAAACCGTCGCGGTCGAACAGCGCCGGACATTCTACCAGATAGTGCGGCACACTCTTCACCACGCCGCCTCGCGTTAGCGAGGCAAACTGGTAACCCGAGCTTAACGGAATAGTCAGGTTCTCTGCTCCCGGCAACGGCGCGCCTGGTTTCGTCATCCGGTAACGGGGAACGATGACCGCCACTTCGTGTCCAAGCGCTGCCAGCGCCTCGGGTAAAGCTCCGACGACGTCGGCCAGCCCGCCGGTTTTCGAATACGGCACACATTCCGAGGCTACAAATACAATTCGCATGCACCCTCTTCTCTGGTGAACCAAGGACTCACTAACTTAGAAGATGAAGAACGAGCGTGTCAAGCCTTCCTCGAAGGGAGCGACCCTTTGTTAAAGATGTTAAGCGAGCTTGTGCGAAATCCCAGAATCAGCCGGAAAGATTTTCCTCACTGGGTAGTGATTACACGTACGCGCCACTTTTAACTCGTGCCGTGCAGGATGTGCAATTTCTTTCGTTACCGTTTCCTTCGCGTCTCTGCCGGCCTGATCGCGTAACACAACGCGTGGAAAGCGCACGGCGAGTTAGTCGTTCGGCACTCGCCGACGACGGGCGGTTTTTTCTGCGCCGGTCGCATTAAGTGCTCTCGAGCCACGCCTTGGTGGATCAGGCGAAGGAAATTTCGGCCGTTGCAGCCTCTGGAACGCCACTTGCTCCCGATTATTGCGGTCGGTTTTTTTCAGAACCCGTCGTTAGGGTTCTGATGATGAGTCGTGAAGCTGACCGAATTTAACCCATGGAGGTTAACATTATGAACAAACTGAAATTGCTGGCCATCGCTCTCGCCGCAGGTTTGGTGGCATGGCTAGCACCTGTCCCTGTGGCGCACGCTCGCACGTTTAATCAGACCGTGCGTGTGATGGCCCAGACTACGCAGGGTCAGCAAGGCCAGTACCCGCCGAGTACTGGTCAGCAGGGTCAGACCGGCCAGCAAGGTCAAAGTGGCCAACAAGGCCAGTCTCCGAGCACCGGTCAAGGCGGACAAAGTGGTCAACAAGGCCAGTCTCCGAGCACCGGTCAAGGCGGACAAAGTGGTCAGCAAGGCCAATCTCCGAGCACCGGTCAAGGCGGACAAGGTGGCTCGCAAGGCCAGCAGCCCCCGCCCCAGTAACCCTCGGCTTGCGACTGGCTGGCGCGACCGCTCTCGAAGCTCGGGAGATTTCGCAGTTCCCTCCGAAACTTTCCGAGCTTCACGCCGGCCACGCCACTTTCTCACGCCTGCGAAGAGCCCCTACTTTTTACCCGCCATCGCTCATCCTGAATGGATCTGCCCGCACCTCGCCGGCTCGCGTGGCTTCTGTTTCATAACGATTGTGTTGTATCCTGATTAGGTCAGGTGGTCTCGAACCCCCGCCCGGACGGAACGAATCCAGTGCTGAAGCATCAGATTCCAACGATGGCGAAAATGAGTCGGCTCGCTCTGCTGCCCTTCATCCAGGGGCCGGAAGAAGTGCTGGTGGGCGGCCAGGCGGTGATCGAAGGCGTCATGATGCGCTCGCCGCACTCCTGGGCAGTGGCGGTGCGGAAGGCGTCGGGGTCCCTTGCTGTTGCTCGCGACTATCTTAGCCGCCCTTCGGAAAAGCACCCGTGGTTGAAATACCCCGTGCTGCGCGGCCTCGGAGTGCTGGGGCAAGCGATGGTCGTCGGCCTGCGCGCCCTGCGCTATTCAGCCCAAGAGGCGCTCGAGGGCGGTGAAGGAGGACGAAAAAAGAAATCCAGGTGGGAGGACTGGCTGCTCGCGCTGAACCTGGTGTTCTCGCTTGCGTTCTTTATCGTGTTTTACAAATTCGTGCCGCTCTACACGGCAACGCTTATCCAGCGGCATTTCGGCGTGATCCATAACTTTATTCTCTTCAATTTGACTGACGGGATCGTTCGCCTCGTTCTGTTCTTCGGTTTGCTGCTTGCTGTGGCGCAAGGCAGGGAAATCAAACGCGTGTTCGAGTATCACGGGGCCGAACACAAGGTGGTATGGGCGTTTGAAAAGACAGGCGGGCACGCCGACCTCGAGAGCTGCCGCAGCGCCACCCGTTTCCATCCGCGCTGTGGCACGAGCTTCCTGCTGGTGGTCATGCTCATCGCGCTCCTGGTTTACCTGTTCCTGCCGTTCCAGTCGTTCGCGTGGAAGCTGATCAGCCGCATCGCGCTGTTGCCGGTGATTGCGGGCGTTTCCTACGAGTTCATCCGTTTCGCCGCGAAGGCGCAGGGCGGCGTATGGTGGCTCGCGTCTCAGCCCGGCTTGTGGTTGCAGCGCATCACCACACGCGAACCGGACGACGTGCAGCTTGAGACGGCCATCAAGGCTCTTGAATCCACCATGGAGCTTGAAAAAGCGCGCGGCGGCGAGCTCGTGGTGGCGTAATGGCACTGGGGAAACATCGGGACGAATGGAAAAGACTAGCTCAAACCAGACTCGACGATGCAGAAGTGCTGGTCAAGAATGCAAGATACGATGCGGCGTATTATCTCGCAGGCTATGCCCTCGAATGCGCGGTGAAAGCTCGAATTGCAGGCCTGTTTCTGGAAGGTTACTTTCCGCCGAAGCCGAAATATATCCAAGACAGCGTATACACCCACGACTTGGATAAGTTGCACGTGGCTGCGGGATTAAAGGAAGTTTTCGCCCAGGAGTCGGAGAGCAGCGACGAATTCAGGAAGCAATGGGAGACTGTCGGGAATTGGTCAGAGCAAAGCCGCTACGACACTCAGGATCAAAAGACAGCAGAGGATATGCTGGAAGCGGCGCGCGGAGTCGTTGAATGTATAAGACAATTCTGGTAGAGAAATCGATCGAAGACGGCGAGAAACTGATCCGCAAACTCGAAGAGAAGAGCTTTCCCGTTGCGGCTGCATTCTGGCGTTACCTGGATGAGGCAGAGAGGTACAGACTGGTCGTTGTCTCGCCGGTTGTCTCGCAGGAAGGCCCTCTGAGGACGTACAGACCATCAATAAGGCTGTGGACGAACTCGGCGACTCCGTACACTTCGGCCTGAACGACATTTCTATCATGAGCCCGTCGTGGTCGACCTTCAGCAGCCTGCGCAGAAGCATTGAAGGCTTTCGCCCGAAAGCAATCGGTGAGCGAGCGAGACCCGAGACGCATCGATGGTACGAGGCGGACGATCTCTACCTTTACAGGTGGGATCCCGAGCTGATGCGAGGATAGAGCTTGGATGTACTATTTAGAAAAACTCGAAGAACTCGAGGCGACTTATAACGGTCTGACGGCGCAGCTTGGCGACCCGCAGACCCTTGCGGACCCCTCTGCTTATCAGAAGGCCGCCAAGGCGCACGCCGAGTTGCGCGAAGTGGTGGAACAATTCCGCGAGTGGAAATCGCTGGAGAAGAATCTCGCGGAGGCGAGGGCCGTGCTTGCCGACTCCGGTTCCGACGACGCCTTGCGGCAGCTTGCGCAGGAAGAGGTCGAAGCTCTGGAGCCGCGCCTAGCTGCCGTCGAAGACCGGCTCAAGATCCTGCTGTTGCCCCGCGATCCGAATGATGAAAAGAACGTCATTCTTGAAATCCGCGCCGGCACGGGAGGTGACGAGGCCACGCTTTTCGCGCAGGAGATTTTCCGCATGTACTCGCGTTACGCGGAGTCTCAAGGCTGGCGGATGGAAGCGCTTTCCACCAGCATCTCCGGCGTGGGCGGGTTGAAGGAAGTGATCGCCCTGATCGAGGGGCAGAAGGTATACAGCCGGATGAAGTACGAAAGCGGAGTACACCGGGTCCAGCGCGTGCCTGCGACGGAACAGCAGGGCCGCATCCACACCTCCGCCGTCACTGTAGCCGTGCTGCCCGAGGCCGACGAAGTGGAAGTCGAGATCGATCCGAAGGATATTCGGATTGACCGCTTCTGCTCATCCGGTCCGGGCGGCCAATCCGTGAACACCACATACTCCGCGGTACGCATCACTCACCTTCCGACGGGCATGGTCGTTTCATGCCAGGATGAGAAGTCGCAGATCAAGAACCGCGAAAAAGCGCTGCGCGTGCTGCGTTCTCGTCTTTACGAGATGAAGCTCGCGGAACAGCAGAAACAGATCATCGAGGAGCGCCGCTCGATGATCGGTACCGGCGACCGCAGCGAGAAGGTCCGGACCTACAATTTCCCTCAGAACCGCGTCACCGACCATCGCATCGGGCTCACGCTCCACCAACTCGACCGGGTAATGGACGGGAAGCTCGACGAGATTATCGAAGCGCTCGTGACGTACTACCAGGCGGAAAAGCTGAAGCAAGCCGCGTCCGCTCCGAGCGGGTCGGCGCTCGTCTCCGATGTCGCTTCGTGAAGCCCTGCGTGGCGGGATCAAGACCCTCCGCGAGGCCAGTGTCCCATCGCCTGAACTCGCCGCCGAGTTGCTTCTGATGCACGTCCTCGGCTGCGACCGTACCTCTCTTCACTCACACTCCGAGCGGGAAGTCCCGGCCGAAACCGTGGCGCTCTATTTTCGCCTCATTGACGAGCGGCTCACCGGCAAACCCACGCAGTACATCATCGGGCATCAGGAGTTCTGGGGATTGGATTTTGAAGTCACGCCGGACGTGCTGATCCCGCGCCCGGAGACGGAATGCCTTGTGGAGGCCGTGCTCGACTGGATGAAATCGGAAAGCGTGGCCGCGCGCGGCGTCGACGTGGGCACCGGCTCGGGTTGCATCGCCTTGGCTCTGGCCTCGGAACTTCCATCCCTTGCTCTCGACGCCGTGGATATTTCGTCTGCTGCGCTAGGCGTGGCCGCCCGCAATGCGCGGCGGCTTGGGTTAGAGGCACGAGTGCGGTTCCGGCAGAGCGACCTGCTTGCTGTGTTTCTTGAAGAAAGTGCGCAACCTGTCTTTGACTTCGTCGTCTCAAACCCGCCTTACGTGGGCCGCGACGAGCTGGACTGGGTGCAACGCGAGGTGAAAGAGTTCGAGCCTCGCGCCGCCTGGGGCGGGTTGGAGAATCCGGATGAACTCTATCGCCGGCTATTTTCGCAGGCGAATTGCCTGCTTCGGCAGGGTGGGTTGGTTGCGGTTGAAATTGGCTGGCTGCTTAAGGATCGCGTAACCGGCCTGCTTGGTGAAGGCTGGACCGCCGTGGAGGTCCGTCAGGACTTGAGCGGTATCCCGCGCGTCGTGACGGCGCGGCGGGCCGCGTAGCCACGGCACGGTCTTTGTGCCATGGCCGCCCTCACCACCTCTGGCCCCTCCTCATAGGGCCCTGTGTGACAACTTCGCTTTTTTGCTCCGTAGCGGCGCTCGGAGCCTGCCCTGACGCAGGAAGGTAGCGCCGAATCTATTGAAGAATAAAGACCGGCGGTCATAGACCGCCGTTACAACTGCGGTTGTCTCACAGACTCCAGAGAGAAGGGGACGAGGAGGTGCAATTCCCCTCCTTGGCAAGGAGGGGATGGGGGGTTACAACGTCTCTTCCATCTCGCCCGTAGCCATCAGGCGCAGCTTGCGACCGCGCCACTCCACGGTATCGCCCCAAAGGCTCGCGATCCACACGATTTGCATAATGACGTCCTTGATGAGAATGAGAAAGACATCAGAAGCACGCGCGGGGAGGCCGAAAAATTTGCGCACGTACCACGCTGCCATTCCAAGCCGGGCTAAGATCACCCCGGCGGCTGCCGCCACCGCGCCCGGCGCGAACCCAAAGACCAGCAAAAGCGCCATCGCCCAAAAGGGCCCGTTGATCATCATCCGCATCAAGCTAACGGGGCGGATCTTGCGGTCCACGCGAGCCCAGCGCAACTGGCGACCCCAGAATTCCCCGAGCGTCATCTCCTCAACCGTCATGGTGACCACGGAGCTCGAGAGCTTGATGCGGTAACCCAGTTCCGCCACCCGGCGGGCAAGGGCGAAGTCATCGCCGAAGGAGTTCTTGACGGCTTCGAGCCCTCCCGCTTCTTCGAGCGTACTGCGGCGAATGGCGATGGTGGACGCGAAGGCGTGGCGCATCGGTTCAAGGACGCGCGATACAGCGGCTGTGGGCGCGAAATCCGTATTGATGAAGAGCGCTTCCAGGCGCGAGCCCAGGCCCTTGCCCGCCGCGCCCCGGTAGAGGCAGGTAACCAGGCCGGTCCGCCCGCCTTGCTCAAGCTCGGCCACAACGCGCCGGAGGTAATCACGCTCCACCCGCACGTCCGCGTCGCTCATCACCAGGATTTCGCTCTCGGGCGGGCGCTGCAACATGCGGAGGAGCTTCCCTACTTTTCGGTTCGAAGAAGGCTCGTCTCCTACCGTTTGCGTCAGACGCGCCCCAGGGTAGCGCCGCTTGATTTCATCCAGTACGAGACCGGCGGGGTCATCGGCGGACGTGAAACCAAACACGTATTCCTTGTCCGGGTAATCGAGCCGCATGAAACTTTCGAGGTTACGCAGTAGTTCTTCGTCCCAGCCATGAAGAGGCTTGAGCACGGCTACGCGCGGCGGTACGGCCGGCAGCGGAGGAAGCGGCGCCGAGGCGCGCTTGAACCATAAGCCGCACGCCACGGCGACTGCGTAATAGGCCAGGGAAGCGCAGGTGAGCAACAGGATGATGTCGCGAATGGCAATCAAACACAGAGTTTAGCACACGGAACGCCCGAAAGCCCAATCTTTACTTGAGGTTGGGGCGAAGCTGGACCGCCATTCCGCGAGATAAACGCTGCTATAGAATCGAACCGGGACTCAACCGAACCGGCCCGCAGCGTCCTAATTTAGACTTCGACCATGTGTCTGGCAAAACGACCACCGGTGATAACCCTCCCATTCTCGAGACAACCGGGGGGCACTTCACAGTAACAGTTTACAAGGCGCAATAGAGTTGCGGCCAGCCGGAGGCTTGCTCACCGCAGGTGCTCCGTCAGGTGGGTATGCGCCAAGTCACCGGGGGCCTGACGCCGCCCTGTGGTCCCGATAATCCTCACTCTATGAAAAGCGCTAAGCTTGACAGCTTCCTGCGGCCTGTGTACCATCGAGTAATCAAGCCCCTCGCAAATGGCGCACACGAGGTCTTGTCGTGTCCATCACGAACTCCGCGCACCCAACAACGCTTTCGCCAAACCTAAATGGCGCGCCGAGGAATCCGGGCGGCACTCGCCGTTCCACAACGCTCAGAAAGCGAGGCCTGAGCCATCCCTTTGAAGCCGCTGAAAGCGAATCGCTAGGCTAGGGACTTTGAGCGAAATTGATGGGCCATTTTTGCTCGGTAAACCCACCAAGTTGATGAAAACAAACAACATTAGAATTTGCTTATGACGAGCAAACCCAAAAGCAAACCCAATCTTTTCAGGTGAAAATAGGTTATACCTTTTGTAATCAGTAACTTATAAGGGCTATGGCGAGACCCGATTTTTATATAAGTTATTGGTAAAAAATAAGATATAGAAGCGGAACCGTCGGGCGAATGTGGAGCCGGATTACGCGAGAACGGAGCGCTCACGATTCCATTCGCTTCCGGCCCACGTGTGTCGGCGGAGAGGCGTTGATGTGGTCCCCCCCGAGATGAATTCAAGGCGTTGCCACTTGCGAGCTATGGCTGGACTGCCCTTTCGTCCATCACGCCGGTCGCGTCGTGATCGTACAGTTGCGGTCAAAGCTCTCGGAGGCTCTGAATCATCTGGTTGATCACGCTTCGCGCGTCGCCGAAGACCATCCGGGTGTTCGGGCCGAAGAAGAGCTCATTTTCTACTCCGGAAAAGCCGGTTCCTCTTCCCCGCTTGATGACGAAAACCTGCCTCGCCTGGTCTGCGTTCAAAATCGGCATGCCGTAGATCGGGCTGGTCTTATCGGTGCGTGCTGCGGGATTGACGACGTCATTGGCGCCAATGACCAGCGCTACGTCCGTCGTAGGAAAATCACCGTTAATTTCCTCCAGGTCCGAAATCAGATCGTAGGGCACGCCGGCTTCGGCAAGAAGCACGCTCATATGGCCTGGCATGCGGCCGGCCACGGGGTGAACGGCGAAGCGTACCCTCACTCCCTTGTTCTGCAGGAGTTGAACGAGATCCCACAATTTGTGCTGAGCCTGAGCCACGGCGAGGCCGTATCCGGGGACAACAATAACACTTTCGGAATACGCCATGGTGGCCGCGGCGTCCGAGGGTTCCATCGACTGCATCGTGCGGGGCGCGCCTTCGCCGGTTGCTAACGCGACGTCTCCGAATTCGCTGAGCCAGATCTCGCCAAACGAGCGATTCATCGCCGTGGCCATCAGGTAGGTCAGCAGGCCGCCAGCCGCTCCCACCACCGTGCCCGCGATAATCATGGCAGGGTTATGTACCACGAAACCTTCAAAACCGACGGCGAGCCCGATGCTGGCGTTATAGGTGGAGATGACCACGGGCATGTCCGCGCCGCCGATGGGAAGCGTGATCAGAACCCCGAGTGCAACCGCCACGATGAAAAAGATAGTCTGGATCCAGATGACCGGCATCCTGATGAAGGGCGAAGCGGACGAGGGAAAGATGCTGCAGACCGCAAGCGCGAGCACCGCCAACGTCAGGATCAAGTTCACGGCGCGACGGCCCGGAAAACGCGGACTCATCATCCAGCCCTGAAGCTTGAGGAACGCCACAATGCTTCCGCCGAAAGCGATGGAGCCGACCATGGCTCCGGTTACCGCGATGATGGGAAGGGTGAGTCCGGTCAGATAGGCGTGGCCGCTGTACATTTCCACGGCCGCGATGGTGGCCGCAGCACCCCCGCCAAGACCGTTATAGATAGCCACCATCTGCGGCATCTCGGTGATAGGGACCCGGCGTCCTGACCACCACGCCGGGATACCGCCGAGTGCTAGCGCGCCAACGATGAGGCCGAGCCGCCAGTCGGCGAGGCCTACGACGCTCTCCGGATGCAAGCTGTAAGAGTGTGCAGGGTAGCCGAAAGTGACGACAACGGCCAGCAACATGCCAATCCCGGCCCATACAATGCCGCCTCGGGCCGTGCGGGGCGAGCTCATGCGCTGAAGACCCAGAATGAGAAGCCCGGTGGCGATGAAGTAGCCGACTTCGCTTACCAACTCCATGAGCGGCTATTCCTTCCCCTTGCTTTTGAACATTTCCAGCATGCGCTCCGTCACCACGTACCCCCCTACCACATTCGAAGTCGCCATCACGACGGAAATGAAAGCAATAGTGAGCTCCAGGGTTCCGCGCGCCTGGGCCAGAACTAACAGAGCGCCAACCAGAACGATCCCGTGAACGAAATTCGAGCCCGACATCAACGGCGTGTGAAGAATCACCGGCACGCGGGATATGATTTCGTATCCCGCAAAAGCCGTGACCATGAAGATATAAAGGGCCGTAAATCCGCTAATCATCTCACTGCTCCTTCCACGAGTCGCCGCGAGGCTTCGTGCTTGATTTCACCCGCGTGCGTGAGAACGGTTTTTGAAATCACTTCGTCGTTCCAGTCAAGCTGGATCTGGCCGTTTTTGACGAGCAGAGCGATCAGGTTGTAAACGTTCTGCGCGTAAAGCTGGCTCGCATCTTCGGCCAGCAGGCTCGCCACATTCAGCGGGCCGAGAATGGTGACGGGGCCGTGCTGCACCTCTTCTCCCGGCCGCGTAAGCTCACAGTTGCCGCCGGTTTCAGCCGCGAGGTCAACGATCACCGAGCCGGTTTTCATCGCGTCGACCATGGGTTTGGTGACGATCCTGGGCGCGGGGCGGCCGGGGACCGCTGCCGTACAAATGACGACGTCCGCCTGGCGAACGTGCTGGGCCAGTGCCTCCCGCTGGGCCTGACGTTCTTCCTCGCTAAGCTCTCTCGCATAGCCCCCTTCGCCTTCGGCCCGGATTGGGGTGCTGACGAATTTGGCGCCGAGCGACTCCACCTCTTCGCGGCTGGCGGCACGCACGTCATAGCCTTCCACCTGGGCGCCCAGACGCCGCGCCGTGGCGATCGCCTGCAATCCGGCGACTCCTGCGCCGATGACCAGAACCTTGGCGGGCCGGACGGTTCCGGCGGCCGTGGTCAGCATGGGAAAGAAGCGCTCCAGGCGGTTGGCGCCGAGCAGCGCCGCCTTGTAGCCGGCGACCATCGCCTGGGAAGAGAGCGCGTCCAGATTCTGCGCGCGCGAAATTCTGGGCACCAGCTCCATGGCGAACGCCGTGAGGTTTCGCTGCCGCAGCAATTCCACTTCGGCGGGATGTTGCCCGGCATGAATGAAGCTAATCAGCACCGCTCCCTCGTGCATCCAGGCGATCTGGCTGGCGTCCGGCGCTTGCACGCGGAGCACGAGATCGGAGCTTCCGTAAAGGTGAGATGCGTCTTCCACCACGGTTGCGAACTTGGAATACTCGGAATCCGGCATTCCACTGGCTGCCCCAGCTCCGCTTTCAACTGTCAATTCGATTCCCAGCTTGGCCAGCCGCACGCCCACCCGGGGCGACATCGCCACCCGCTTTTCACCTGCCGGGGTTTCCTTGGCCACTGCAACTCGAAGCGGCATGAACTAGTTTCCTCCGGAGTCAGGCGAGCGTCGCGGAAGGCAAATTGCCATCCGTGAAAGAAACCGACGATTCACCGACTGATGGATCAACGGCTTGACGTCCTCTATGACTCACTCACAAAAACTCTCAAACCGTGTAGAATAGCAGACAGAAGCCTAATCCGGCACGCAGAAAATCGTTTGGCTCCAAATATCGAAGCTCTTCCAAAAGTTCTTGCGGCAGCGGCGGAGTCACTGCACGGGTTGGTCGCCGCAGTATTAAAATGGTAAAATTCGCGTTAGCGAAGACAGGAGAAAAGATCGACCATGAGAAAACTCTGTTTCTTTCAGGTTATGTGCTTGTTTGTCGCGCTTTCAGCGTCCGGCCTGGCAGCCGGCGCCGGCGCGCAAGCGAAGCAGACCTCGCCCCCGCAGGCCTCAAACGCCTCGGGCGCGGCCACCCAAACAGCCTCCGACCCGAATAAGGTAGTGCTCAAGGTCGGCAACACTCAGGTTACGCAAGCGGACATCAATTTCCTTTTGGGGTCTCTCAGCCCTCAAGCCCGAAAGCAAGTAGAAAGCCAGGGGCGGCGCGCGGTCGGGCAGCAGTACGCAACCATGCTGGTGCTTTCTCAGGCGGCACAGAAGCAGCACCTGGATGCTTCTCCAGCATTTCAGAAGGCCCTTGAACAACACCGCGAACAGTTGCTGGCGGAACTTGAATATCAGAATCTTCTCTCGAAAGCGGCGGTTTCACCGACCGAAATCAACCAATACTATACGGCGCACCAATCTGAATTTCAGGAAGCGCAGGTCCGCGAAGTGGCTATCCTGAAGGCCCGGCCCGGACAGAATGGCAAAGGGCCTGGGCTTCAGCCGCAGGAAGCGGAGGCGCGCGCCCAGACCATTCGCAAAGCGCTGGCCTCCGGCGAAGACCCGCAACAGGTGGCCCAACACTACGCGGTCCCCAACGAGATCATCGTCGATGCGCAGCCCAGGACCATTCAGAACGTTCCGACGCTGCCAGCGTTTGCCAAGGCGGCATTCGATCTTAAGCCCGGCCAAATTTCGCCTATTCATGACACGCCCAATGCCGTGATCTTCTTCCAGGTCGTGGGCCATCCTTCGCTGACTCTTGAGAAAGCCACACCCCAAATCGAGAACACCTTGCGCCAAGAGAAAGTGAACGCCGAAGTGAACGAACTGAAGAAGCAATTTCCCATATGGATGGATCAGGATTACTTCGGTCCGGAACTTGGCAGCAGTAATACGACGCCGTAAGAGTCCGAAGAACTCCGGAAAGACGTTTCGGAGTTGCCATTCCGATGCCGAGCCTTGCGAAGCGGAGGCATGCCCCAGTGACAGCACCTTTTCATATGGTGGCAGCAATCGGCTGCCTGAATAACGAAGCCCAGTGGGCGTGCGCCTTGATGAATAAAGAGTAAACCCACTTCTTTATTTTACTTTATCAGTTATTATCTCGATTAAATTAAGTTATCAACAGATCTGTTGATAAGTTTGTGGAAAAAGCGCCCTTTGACGCCTTAACATTCCGAATGTGAAGGGCTTTTAACACATTGCATTAAAGTTGGTGCATGTCATATTAAGCGCTTTTTTTCAGTGTATTGGTATTTCATAAAAGACGGATGCGAGAAGGCGGGACGATGGAACTTTGGAGCTGGGGCAAGCTGCAATCTCAACGGTCGCCCTAGCGGCGTCCAGAGGATACAATCCGACGCTTTGCTACCGCAACGGCTGAGGCTTTCTGAGCCTTACACGGATCACTTGGTTGTTCCGCGTGATCTGAAACCGGCCTCCGAACGTTTGATGGACCGGGTCAGTGACAATCAGGTAGATGCGCTCCATCGGGATGAAATTAAACTTGTATTCCCCCTTAAGATCGGTCTTGGCGGTATACGAAATCACCTTGCCCAGGCGGCTGTTGGGGTCGCGGAACTGAAGAGTGAGGTGCGCCTGGAAGATCGGTTTGTGACTAACGTGGTCTGTAACCAAAACGATCAGGTTGGTCAGTGCCGGTTTTGGCTTGTGCCGCAAGGCGACTGCTGGAATTGCGGCCACAAAGCAAAGGATTAAGGTGCACAGGACCAGTCTTCCGTTCGCCCTCGAAACCTTGCCGTATTGCACGTCTCTCCTGAGTGACCCCGAGCGCTTCCCACGCCAGGCTCTTCGCGTATCATAACAAACGAGTGACTTTTTGCAATCCAGGAATTTCCTTTCGCCCCTGTTATCTTGCCGACTACTGAACTATGTTATTCTAGCAGCGGCAGAAAGTGCTGGCCCTTGTCTGTTTTTCCCGAAGGTGAAGCCAGGCGTTTCCATTTCACTTCCTGAGACAAAACATGCCGGAAAATCGCAGCCGTCGTCCTCGAATCCTGAGCGGAATGCGCCCGACGGGGAGGTTGCACCTTGGCAACTATGTAGGCGCACTTCAGAACTGGGTTAAGCTGCAAACCCAGTACGACTGTTTTTTTTTCGTCGCCGACTGGCACATGCTGACCACGGAATACGCGGCAGTCGGCGACTTGCAAACCAACATCCTTGAGATGGTCACAGACTGGCTGGCGGCGGATCTTGATCCTTCAGCATGCACCATGTTCGTCCAGTCCCGCTTGCCCGAGCACGCCGAATTGCACCTTCTTTTTTCCATGATTACGCCGCTTGGCTGGCTGGAGCGCGTGCCAACGTACAAAGAGCAGCTTGAAAACCTGAAAGGCCGCGATCTCCACACTTACGGATTCCTGGGTTATCCGGTGCTTCAGGCGGCGGATATTTTGATGTATAAGGCGGACGCGGTGCCCGTTGGCGAAGACCAGGTACCGCACGTTGAACTTGCGCGGGAGATCGCGCGCCGCTTTAATCACTTGTACCCGCGCGTGTTCCCGGAACCTGAGTCTCAGCTCACTCCAACACCGCGCCTGCCGGGCACGGATGGCCGCAAGATGTCGAAGAGTTATAACAACGCCATTTATCTATCTGATCCGCCGGAGACGGTTTCTAAAAAAGTGGCCGGCATGATGACCGACCCCGCCCGCAAGCGACGCACCGACAAGGGCAATCCCGATGTCTGCCCGGTGTTCGACTTTCACAAAATTTTCTCACCTCCGGAGATTGTGGAGCGCGTGAACCGCGAGTGCCGGACGGCGGAAATTGGCTGCGTCGAGTGCAAGAAGCTGATGGCTGGATACTTGAATTGCTTTCTGGCTCCAATTCAAGGGAGGCGCCACGCGCTTGAGCAAGAACCCCAGCGGGTGTGGGACATTCTTGAACAAGGAACCCAAAAAGCCCGAGAGGTGGCGCACGCCACGATGGCAGAGGTTCGAGCCGCTCTGAACCTGATCTAAACCTCGCTGCTACTGACAACACGCGAGATGACGGAAGAACACCAAGTGCCAGAAGCTGCGACGTCGGAGAAGTCCGTTCCAGGGACGGAGGTTCGGGCTGAAGTCTCTTACGAGCAGTTGCCACTCCTCAAGCTCGAAGCCTACGAAGGTCCTCTCGACCTGCTGCTGGACTTGATCCGCAAGCAAAAGATTAACATTTATGACATTCCCATTGCCCAGATCACCGGTCAGTACCTTAAGTATCTGCGCCGGCTCGAGGCGATGAACGTCAATGTAGCAGGCGAGTTCGTGTTCATGGCGGCGACGCTGATCTACATCAAGTCGCGCATGCTGTTGCCGCCCGATCCCAACGCACCCACCGAAGAGCAGCAGGAAGATCCTCGCGCCGACTTGGTCCACCGTCTTCTTGAACACGAGCAGTTCAAGAATGCCGCAGAGATGTTGAAATCAAAGCAAGTGGTCGAAGAAGCCACGTGGTCGCAGCCGGGCATTGGAGAATTCCTGGAAGCCGAGGATGAACCCGGCCTTGCGGTCTCGATTTTTGATCTGATCGCCGCCTTTCGGGAAGTGGTCGAGCGAGCGAAGCGCCGGCCGTCGCTCGAAGTGATTCGTGAAGAAGTGACCGTGGCGGAAATGATCGAGCACATCAAGCAAGTCTTGCTCGCCCGCCCGCATCCAGTGCAGCTTGAGGATTTGATGGCGGGCTACGTATCGCGCCCAGCTCTGATTGCTCTGATTTTGGCGCTGCTTGAGATGACTCGTGTGCGCGCCATTTTGCTTCGCCAGCGAGAACTCTTTGGGCCGATCACCGTACACCGCCACCGTAACTTCGAAAAAATTCTGGCGGGCATCGATGCCGCGGCCTTGGACGCTGGCCTGGAGCAATCGCAGGCGGTCGCGGAGGAACCTGGACAAGCTTGAGCGTCAAGCCCAGCGTTTACCGGCCAACGCGGCGGATACGGAATAGCGCCAGCGAGTTCGCCTTTCATGAAACTCCTCCTTGGATCACGGGGAAGCCGTTTGGCGCTGTGGCAAGCGCAATGGGTGAAGCAACGCCTGGAAGGGTTGGGCCATGAAGCGGAGGTGAAAGTGATCAAGACGACTGGCGATAAGCTGACTGCGCCGCTCCCCGCCGGATCGAAGGGGATGTTTATCAAAGAGATTGAGGAAGCGCTTGCTGCCGGCACGGTGGACATTGCCGTACATAGTCTGAAGGACTTGCCTGTGGAGCAAATTCCGGGCCTTCGCCTGGCCGCCATCCCGCCGCGCGAGGATGCGCGCGACGTGCTGGTAGCGCGGCAGGCGCTCAGGTTTGCCGCATTGCCGGCGGTTTGCCGCATTGCCACCGGAAGTTTGAGGCGGGCTTCTCAAGTGCGGATTTTGCGTTCGGACGTGGAAGTAGTCTCGATGCGCGGCAACGTCGATACGCGCCTCGCGAAGCTCGATCGTGGCGAATGCGATGCGTTGATGATGGCTGCCGCCGGCCTTCACCGCCTTGGTTTGATGGCGCGCATCAGCGAGTATTTTGATCCGGAACAGATTTGTCCCGCCGTTGGCCAGGGGGCGCTGGGCCTCGAAGTTCGCGCGGACGACGAACGCGTTGCGGAGGCCATCCATCCTCTCGATGATCCGCCCTCCCGTCAGACCGTCACCGCAGAGCGTGCAGCCCTAAAGCACCTTGGCGGCGGCTGCCAGACGCCGATTGCCGCCAACGCGCGGATTGACGGTGGCCGACTGGAAATTCTCGGCCTCGTCTCGAGCCCGGATGGCTCGCGCGCCGTGCGGGCTCGCGCAGCCGGCGCTCCTGAGGAGGCGGAAATAATTGGTGCGCAACTGGCGGCAGACCTGCTGAAACAAGGGGCGGCCACCATACTCAATTGGGACGCTGCCGGTAACGGCCAAGGGAATTGACAATGAAAGAGCTTTCATCCAAATTTAACTCTTCGTGTTTCACTTTCCAGGCAGAGCCTGCCGGAAGATAGGAAACGGAGAGACGAAAGGAATTTTATTGATGAGAATCCGGGTGAGGAAACTTGTACCGTATTGGGTTTTGAGTCTTGCCCTACTAGCCACCGCGTGCCATAAAAGCGCCGTGGCGCCCGCTCCGCCGGCGGCTGCGCCTTCCGCAGCCGCGCCGGCCGCACCGGGGCCGCCTACGTGTACGCTTACCGCGGAGCCGGCCACGATCGTGATGGGGCATTCGGCAACGCTGAGTTGGACGTCTGAAAATGCCAGCGAGGTCACGTTGAATCCCACCCTCGGGAAGCAACTGACCACGGGCTCAACATCCGTCACGCCCAGCGGCTCGACAACTTACACCCTTAGCCTGGTGGGGCCTGCAGGAAAGGGCCAGTGCGAAGCGCGCATAACCGTAAGTCCGCCCACTCTGTCTTCACCCCAAGTTAAAGAGTCAAATCTACCTACGGCCTTCTCCGCAGGCGCGGAACTGAAGGACGCCTTTTTTGATTTCAACAGCGCGCAGCTTCGGCCGGACGCCGAAACCGCGCTGACCAAGGACGCTAGCTTCCTTAAGGCCCATCCAGACATGAAAATCGTTGTCTCCGGCCACTGTGACCAGCGCGGGAGTGAAGAGTACAACCTGGGGCTTGGCCAAAGGCGCGCGACCGCCGCCAAACAATTCCTCGTTAATCTCGGCGTCCCGTCGGCAGACGTTACCACCATCTCCTATGGTAAAGACCGCCTGTATTGCACCGAGACAACAGAGTCTTGTTACCAGGAGAACCGCCGGGCTCACGTGGGGGTTCAAACGCCGTGACCCCGGCGCGGCAGAGCCCCAACCAAAAGCAGTCGCCCATGTCGCTTCGCGACACCCCGAAGCATAAGAATGGCTTCTCACCCGCCCTCCTTCGTCGGGCACCCTCTCCATCGGGGAGAGGGTGGCGAGCGGAGCGAACCGGGTGATGGGTATCAACCGAAATTTTCAAAGCAGATTCTTCGCGGGGTATACCCTCAGCCCTTCGCTGTCTCATTCCGAGCGCAGCGGGGAATCTGCTTTTCCCCGGGGGCGCAACGGTTTTCCCGTCTTACCAGTAGGCAGACTGCCCGACGTACCCAACTTGGTACCTGTACTTTCGTCCCATTGACGAATCTTCCCCCATCCCTCATAAAAAGCTTAGAGGGTTAGTCACTCAGGGAGGGGGGAGCACCGTTTGGGGAGAACCTCACGCAGGCCATTGGCGGAAGCGGCGTCCCAAAATCCGGGGCCGCCGTATGCGCCGGCAATTTCGCCAGTGTTATCCGGCGGGTCGCGGGGGGCTGTTGCCAGCTCCTGCTCAAGGCGAATTCGCTTTTCTCCATTGCTCATTTCTCCAGAAGCGCGCTCTCCAGGGGAGGCGACGTGCGTCGGGTGCGAGCTCTTCCTGAGTCTTCTCCAGAAGCAACACTTCAACCAGAAGGACGTATGAAAGAGAGGTAAGTTGAATGAACTCTCGTCGATCATTGACGGTCATGTTTGTGTTCGGCGTAGTTCTGGCGGGACTGCTCACAGCAGGTGCACCGAAAGCTTTGGGCGGCCCGGCCGTACTTCAGATCACGTCTACAGGGCAGTTCTGCCAGAACGGAGGAGCCTGCGTTTTCGATAACGAGGCAAATCCGCTGACGGGCACCTCGTTATCCATCTTCGACAATCAAGGAGGAAGTGTGACCCTAGACAATCCGCTCCTCCTCATTATCGGAATCCCTAACGGGACAATCGGTCAGTCTCTTCCCACGGTGACCAGCGGCAATGGAAGCCTGGGTGGGGCTGACTACTACCATGGGGACTGGGCCACGACTGGAGCGGACTTAGGGTTTGCCCCAAGTTTGTTCAATTCGAGCTCAACCCAGGACGTCTATGCTTTCCTTGGGATGGCCCAAGGAAACACCTCGGAAAGCTTCACCAACTGGTCTGGGGCGGACACCTCGGCTGCCGTTGGCTTGAGCAGCGTCAGCGATTATGCAATCGCCGTCTACGAGCTCAATGCCGCACTGGCGAGCAAAGGGAACGTGACGGTGGATTTCTCTAGCGCTCTGCCGCTCGGGTCGGTCGTGTCAGCGTACGGCTGCTCAAAAGCGAGTATTGGGGACGGTCTGTGCAATTCCTCAGAAAATCCCTATACCACCTCGTGGACTGAGGCAGGCGTGGACGCGCCGCAGTCTGCTTCTGAGTCCTCGGCGATCACACTAGTGGGAGAAGTTCTGCTGGTGTTCATCGGCGCGGCCGTTTACAGCCGTCGCCGAGCGCGTGTTTAGGCTGGCGAGAGGCGGCTGGTCATGAATGGCCAGTCGATGGATGAAACCCAGGATTACACTACGCGCGGCTGAGGCTGCCAGGCCCGAACCCGAGCCTGGCGGCTTCAGTCACTGGAGTTTAGGATTCGTCAGAAACGACCGGGGGCGGAGAGATAGCGATTCAGAGCCAACAAGTCATCGAATCCCCTGCCTGCGCTCGCCTCGCAAGCGCAGACGCTCGCAAGATTGTCGCGCTAAGAAACGTAGTTTTTGCGTTGCTAGTTGCCGCGTCGGCCACGGCGTTCTTGACGCCGCTACGAGACCTCGTGGCGCTCTGCATGAAAAGCGAAGAATACTCTTACATCCTTCTGATTCCCGTAATGGTCGTCAGTCTTTTCATCGTCGAGCGGAAGAAGGTCTTCGACCGTCTGGATTACTCCTTGCGCGCTGGATCGCTCGTTATCCTGGCGGGAATATGCGTAGGGGGTTCAGGCACTCTTCTGCCAAGCCAGGCCGGCGCGAACGTTCGCCTCTCAATCGAGATACTGGGTCTGGCCATGGTCTGGATCGGTGCATTCGTCTTGTGCTACGGCGCCCCGGCTGCACGCGCGGGGATGTTTGCGCTGCTCTGCAGCTTACTAGTGGTGCCGTTGCCCCGGGCCATTATGCTCGCGCCGCTTGATTTGGTTCGCCGCGGCTCGGCAGATGTCACCGGCCTTCTATTTACTATTACCGGCGTGCCCTTTTTGCGAAGCGGGATGATGTTTGTTCTTGCGCGGATCAGTTTCATGGTTACGCCGGAATGCAGCGGAATCCACTCGACAGTTGCATTGCTGATTGCCGCCCTTCTCGCTGGCCGTTTCTGCCTTAAAGCTGCATGGCAGAAAGCGCTCCTGGTACCGTTCGTCATTCCGATCGTCTCGTTTACGAATGGTCTCCGAATGTTCATCATGGCCACGCTTTCAAATTATGTGAGTGTGAGCTTCTTCCAAGGGAATCTTCACCGCAAGGGAGGCAGCCTTTTTTTTGCGCTGGCGCTGGTGATTCTGGCTGTGGTCGTCGAGCTGCTCGGAGGCCGCTTGAGCTTCGGTGACCATCGCGACACTCAAGCCGCAACATCGAGCCCGGATAGCGGGCCGACGGGTTTTTCGGCAAACAGCTAGTTTACGTTACCGCAGGACAAGAGAAGCCCGGGCTGCCTACCATAGCAATTTCAACCCAAATTGAATCTGCCTCGAAGCGGTCGAGGTGCTGCTGACCACGCCGGCAGTAGGCGAAGGTGTAGCTGAGTTCGACGTAAACACCACGTTATTCGGCGTGTTGGAATTGGCGCGGTTCGGCAGATTGAAGAACTCGGCCCGGAACTGGAGCTGAACCCTCTCAGAGATCGACGTGTTCTTCAGAAGCGCCAGATCCAGTTGGGCAAGCCCCGACCCGATCAGCGTGTCGCGGTCCACATTTCCATAACTTCCGCTGGAAGGAACGACGAACGCGTTGGGATTGAAATATTCATTAGGATCGCCCAGGATGATGTTTCCCTTGAATGCCGGATTGTAAGAGGGTCTGATTGGGTTGCGAGTGTCACCGTTATTGGTGGGATTGAAACCCAGAACCGCCGAGAACGGAAACCCGGATTGTACGGTTGTGATCCCACTGAGTGTCCATCCATTGGCTAGTTTTTCCCGCCAGCCATCAACGCCATTGAAGAAGAACTTTCCTGATCCCAGCGGTAATTCGTAGTTGCCGTTGATAGTCACTTGATCTCTCACGTCAAACGGAGAGAGTCCCCAGTCGAGCATCGGATCGAGCGGATACATCACGTAAGCTGGACTGTTCGTCGAAACGCTCTTGATCCACGCCCCGCCGTCATCCAGGTTTTTGAAATAGGTGCAGATGCCTCGCAACTGAAAGCCTTGATCAAAGTGGTGGTTGAGGTCTATTTGAAACGCATTATACGAACTCTCGCCTTCGGAAAACCAAGTGGTCGAGTTCGCCACGCTGGGATTAGCCAGCGGCGCGCCCGGCGCGTAATAGACTGTTCCTGGAGCAAGTGTTGCCGGGCAACTTGCAGTCGGGCAAATCGTGGGTACAGGCTCGTTCGCGTCGAGCAAGAGCATTTCGTGGTAGCCTCGCGAGCCGACATAGCCCACACTCAGAAGTGTTTTGGGTGCGATCTGCTGTTCGACCTTGAACGAATATTCCACGACGCCCGGCGTATAGGCATTAGGTTGGATACCCCCTGGAGAAACTAGCGCGCTCGAAGGCAAAGACGCGCCAGGAACCAAGTAAAGTGATGACATCGTCTGGTTTTTCAGGACCAAGGTCGTATTAAACGGAGCATTCTGATCGAGGCGAACGCCGAGGTTGTCGAGGAGGCTGTAATAGACGCCGAAACCCGCGTGAATCACTGTCTTCCCTTTGCCAAACGGGTCCCACGTGAGGCCAAGCGGAGGCTCGGGAAGGAAGCGGGCGTTATTGACGAAAAAGACGGAATTCCCCACTGTGGGTTGCGTATCGATAACTCCGCCCGGTCCGAACAAGTAATTCGAGGCTCTTCCGAACGCTTCATTCCAGCCGTTGGTAATCTCGTCCCTGAAACCTACTGTCAAGTGGAGATTGGACTTTAGTCGCACGGCGTCTTGAACATAGAACGTACCTTCGAGAGTACGCCAGCCCATCAGCGTCGGCGATGGCGTCGCTTGAAACGTTGTTGCTTTGCCTTGTAAGAAACTCGTAAAGTCGGAAAAGGACGCAATGCCGTACCGATTTGTCACCATATCATCATTTGCCTGAATTCGCTGCAACCAGACACCGGCGCTTAAAAGGTGAGCACCTTTTGTCACATCGACATAATCCTGGTAAGTAAACACATTGCGATCAGCAACGACGGGACCCGAGGTTGTGCCGGCTGGCGTAAGCTGTGACGTTCCCCTCACGGTCGTTCCGCTCCCGACATTAACAGCTCCGACGGGTGCATCCTGAATGAAGCTTGGCGCGTACACCGTGGAAAAACCCGTGTAGAAAAAGCTGCCGCGTGAAAACCCGATTTCAGCTACGTTAAGCGCCCGGGGCGAAAGAATGTATGTCTCCTGGAGGCTTACGACTTGTTCCCGAAGACTCTCTGGAGTAACGCTGAAAGGATTGGCTGTGGGCGTCCAGTCGGCGCTGTCATCAACGGGATAAACGCTAGAAATCGAATCCTTGTCGGTAAAGGTATGATCCACACGCACCGTTCCGAAATCTTCGCGAATGGTCTGCACGGGATGGCTGAAGGCTTCGGCGATTCCGCCGCCCAAGTCGGGTCCGTTCTGCACCGGCCAAAGCGCCAGAAGTGGCTCGACGCCCGGAGCGATCCCGACATTGACCAGAGTTCCGTTCGGGCCGGGGAGCAAACCGAGCCGCGCGTTATTGTCTGGAACCAGGGTCACATCGCTTAGGCCCAAGTCTTGCCGAAAGCCTTCGTAATTCCCAAACACAAAAGTCTTGTCTTTCTGGATGGGCCCGCCAAGCGCGCCGCCAAACTCGTTCCGCTCGAACTGAGGAATGGAGCCCTGGTCGAAGAAGTTTCGGGCATCGAAAGCGCTGTTGCGCAAGAACTCGTAGGCCGCCCCATGCAGCGTGTTGCTGCCTGAACTCGTTACGATGTTGACCTGAGCGCCCGAGCGTTTGCCGTATTGAGCGCCGTAGCTGTCCGAAAGGACATTGAATTCACGTACTGCATCCACACCCAGCAATTCGCCGCTGGCGCAGCCGGGCGTCAGATTCATTTCACTCGCGCTGGTGAACTCGATGCCGTTGAGAAGAAACAGGTTCCCCTGCGAGCGCCGGCCCGAAACGGAAAACATGTTGGCAACCGCCGAAGGACTCGCTCCGATGCCTCCACTCCGCTCGGAAGTGTAGTTGATGATGCCGGGATTCAGAGTCATCAACTCGTCATAGCTCCGGCCGTTGAGCGGTAACTCTTTCAACTGCCGCTCACCCACCAGGCCTGCCGTTGACTGTATGGTGGTGTTCACGACGGGTGCTTCTTCCTTGACAGTGATCACCTGTTTCACATGACCAGGTTGCAACTTAAGGTTCACCACGGCCTGCTCACCCACGACCAGCCTGATCTCTACTATGTGTTCGGCTTCGAAGCCATGTTTTTCGGCCACCACCTCATAATGTCCCAGCGGCAGCGCGGCGGGCGTCACAAGCAGCTTTTGAAGGATGCCTAAGTCGCGCTCCCAGATCACGCTGATGCCATAAAAGATGGTGATGAAGAGGACGCTTTGGGCAAGGATACCTGGAACCATAAACGCCATATAACTCAGTTTGCCGGTATGGATCGCTTTCACCCGCGCAAGCACCTGCCCAAACACGAGCAGCCAAAGCGCAGACTGGATCGCCCTGGTCAGCAGCTCAAAAGGGTCGCGCGCGAGCTTGCGAAGCTCGACTTCCGCAAGAGCCAAAGTGTCCCGGACGAAACTCGGAATAGCCGGGTTCTCAATTAAGGCGCCGCGCCGTCCGGCGAATTCTGGCGGCGTCTGTATAGCCCCCGCAATACTCAATCGAACCTCCCGCAAAGTGAACAAAGACGTCGTCAAGCTCTGCTTCCGATCCTACTCGCGCTTTCAATGAGGCTGGCGAGCCGATGGCCACCGCCTGGCCGAGGTGCATAATAGCGATGGTCTCGCACAGCTCATCCGCCTCTTCCATGTCATGGGTGGTCATCAGGATCGTCGTTCCGAACCGATCCCGGAGCCCGCGCAGGGGCTCCCACACGATGTGCCGCGCGACCGGGTCTAGGCCGACCGTCGGTTCGTCCAGAAACAGGACGGCGGGGTGGTGCATCATGGATTGCGCAATCTCCAACCGCCGGATCATTACCCCCGGAATAGTTGCGGACAAGGGTGTGAGCCGCGTCTTCGAGGGCCATGAACCGAAGGGCTTCAGTCACCTGCTCGTGCCGAAGCGCGCGCTTGATGCCATATAAGCGCGCGAAAAGCAGAAGGTTCTCGTAGCCAGTCAGCGCGCCGTCGGCAGAGATCATCTGAGACACGTATCCGATGCTGCGTCGAACGCTCACGGCGTCTCGGACAACGTCAAAACCGCCGACTTTGGCCGTGCCGGCGCTTGGAGGCAGGACGGTGGTCAGCATCTTGACGGTCGTGGTCTTGCCCGCGCCATTCGGTCCAAGTAATCCGAAAATGCAGCCCGCGGGGACCCAAAGGGACAGTTGGTTAACTGCGGTTAGGGTTCCAAAGTGACGCGTGAGAAGAAGGGTTTCAATGGCAGGCAGTGCGGCAGACGAATGGCCCCGAGCTTGCCCAGCTTTGCCGTCGGAACCGACATCCATACCACCTTACGCTAAGCCTCACGAGGCATGCCGGGCTGTAATGGCCATCACCTTGGCTGTGCCCAAAGTTAATCGGACAACGCGCACACCACATTCGGCCCGGCAGGAAGTGAAGTTGGCGCTGTTGTGTTGACGTTCCCCGGCAAGACGCCGAACCGGTCTCGCAGCGCTGGCTCAAGCCGTTTTAAGCCGCGCCGTCACGACAGACGTGCGAGGCAGATCAAGCTGAATAGTAGATCCGTTCATTGAGACCGTGTGCGGCTGCGGGGTGATCCGGTTTGGGTCGTCAAAGCTGTTGCAGGCATTATAGTCGGAGTTGTGAAGAATTTGCGCGCTGCCAGAGGAAGCACTGCCGCCCCGCAACGCGCATTGCACCTGCATATCTTTGTCGTAACGCGGGTTGACAAAGCTGAGGACGAGCTCGCCGTCACGGAGCGAAGCGGACGCAGATAAACCGAGCGGCGAAGCGCCTTTTGTTTCCACGCGCACGGCGGTCTTGCCGCGGTGGGCTTTGAACATCTGAAAGGCATAGTAAGTGGTTGTGCGAATGCAGTGCTGTCCCTCGGGACCGTCGGTGAGCAGGAGAGATTGCAGCACGTTCACCATCTGCGCGATATTGCACATGTAAAGCTTGTCTGCCTGGCGGTTGAAGACGTTCAGACCGAGACCCGCCGCGACCGCGCTGCGCATCGTACTCTGCTGCCAGAATAGTCCATAGCGTTTGTCTTCCTCCGGAACTGACTCGTCCCAAACGCCCCACTCGTCCACAATAAAGGCTACGTTTCGGCCTCGAGCATATCCGTCCAGCAGTTGCCGCTGCTGGATAATGGCCTGTTCGAGCGAAGCGAACTTGGCAAGCTGCTCATCCATCGTTTGTGGGTTGTAATCCGTTGGGCGGCTTCTGCCGTTTTCGTAGAAGTGCATGGAAAAACCGTCAGGGTAGGGATATCTGCCCATGCCGTCCATTACCCTGCGCGACCAGTCGGCGTCGTTGTTGGATGGGCCGCTCGCCACCAGGAAAGGCCTCGTGCCGCCGAAAATGCAAGGGCGGAGAAAAGTCGCGAAACGGCGGAACATCTCCGCATACTCTTCTGGTCGCATCTGGCCGCCGCATCCCCAGCTCTCATTGCCAACGCCCCACAGCCGGACTCCAAAGGGTTCGGGCGAGCCATTCGCGGCGCGCTCTTCGGCAAGCGTACTGCCGGAAGGATAGTTGCAGTATTCGATCCATTCCTGCATCTCAGCCGGAGAGCCGCTGCCCACGTTTCCCGCAAAATACGGCTCCGCGCCGATGAGGCGGCAAAAACCGATGAATTCGTGCGTGCCGAAGCTGTTATTTTCCACTCCTCCGCCCCAATGGAGGTTCACGCGATTCGGCCGCTTCGAAGCCGGACAAATTCCGTCCCGCCAGTGATAATCGTCAGCGAAACAGCCGCCCGGCCACCGCACCACCGGGATTCCGAGGTCTCGTAGATACTTCACCGCCTGCTCGCGATAGCCGTCGACGTTGGGGATGGAAGATCTCTTACCAACCCAAATACCGCCGTAAATGCAGGAGCCCAGATGCTCCACAAACTGCCCGTGCAACCGGGGGCTGATAACGCCGATCTCCGAATCCATTCGCACTACCACTCGTTGCGGATTCGAGCAATCCGCGAACATACCTTGCGGAACAAAAGCCGAAAGCGAAAGCGCGGCGCTGTGCCGCGCAAAGCGTCGCCGCGAAATCGGTGAGCTCATCCCAGAGCCTCCATTCGAGATTAATGAGCGGATCATACTAGCACGAGTTCTCTGGAAGGCGACCAGATGAATGCGGCAGGGTCGCGTCAAAGTCAGAGAAGGGCACGATTCCGGCGCATGGCGAGAGCCATTTGGAGTGCGGGTGCTGGCTGCCGCTTTCTTGCGCCGGAGGCTCGCCTCCGGCCCCTCGCGCGCGAGCAAGCAGGGCGCTGAATACTCTTTAGCGCCGCGAGCAAGCTCGCGGCTTCCAAAGGGGCGGCAAGCCGCCGCACTCCATATCCCGGACTTCAACATGGCCGGGGTGAATGCGGTTTCCTGGGGGGCCAGTCCGCCACGCTGTTCATCTGTGCGATGATGGTTGCTTTACTTGTTCGGGAACTTCGCAAGCCATGACGATAGCTCACGCCATCCTGCTTTTTGCGGCGGCCGTGGTTGCCGGCGTTCTGAACTCGGTGGCCGGCGGAGGCACGTTTTTCACGTTTCCGGCTCTTTTGTTTACCGGCGTGCCACCGATTCACGCCAATGCGACCTCGACCGTCGCCGTGTGGCCGGGTAGCGTGGCAAGCGCGCGAGCGTATCGCAAGCGGCTACCGAAAAGCCCCCAACTGCTTGTTCCGCTCATCGCGGCAAGCCTGGCGGGCGGACTGGTTGGCGCGGAACTCCTGCTCCACACCCCTCCGCACATATTTCTGCACTTGATACCCTTTCTTCTTTTTGCGGCTACTCTTCTGTTCACCTTGAGCACGAAAATCTCTCGATGGGCGTACGCTGAGGAGGGGCACGCGAGACCGTCCTGGATATCTTTGGGCGGCGTAACCTTGCTCCAGTTTCTCACCGCCACCTACGGAGGCTACTTCGGCGCCGGCATGGGTATCTTGATGCTTTCTTTCCTTGCGCTCTTGCCTCTTGGCGACATTCATACGATGAACAGCGTCAAGACGGTGCTCACGTCCATGGCGAACGGCGTCGCCCTTGTTACTTTCATCGCAGCGCGAATCATTCTGTGGCCCCAGGGAATTCTTATGCTGAGCGGCGCCGTGCTCGGCGGTTACGGAGGCGCTCACTACGCGCAAAAGCTCAACCCCAGACACGTGCGTGCCTTTGTCGTGGCCACCGGGTTTACCATGTCCGCCATTTTCTTCCTGAAGTACAAATAGTCATTGGAGGCTTTTCAGAATCACCCTCAATGGCCCGTGTGCAGAGCGTGGAGGACGGACATCAGCACGATCCCGAACATAACGACGACATAAATCCGCAAGCCCCACAGCAAGACTTTTGCCGACAGCGAAAGCTTCCGCCTGCCGAACCGAGTCCTTTGCTTAGCAGCGACAAGCTGATCTGCTTCGAGAACTGACAGCGCAGCTTCCGACTGTTCAAGGCTGATTCGTTCGCCGTTGGCCCCGGGATCATCCTCAGTAAGTTGCACATCGGGCAGCGATTGGAGTTGGTTCAATTCTTACCTCGCACGCAGATGTTTTGTGAAAAAAGCGCCCATACTTGCTCCGGGGCTAACCTCCCAACAACCTCGGGAAAACGGTTGCCAGGCCGTATCCGAGTCCGGCACACACGAGCAGCACGGTGACAGCGACACCGGCGACGTTCGCCCAACGGCCATTGGCATAGTTCCCCATTACCTCGTCATCGTTTACCAGGAGCAAAAGCAGTGTCAGCGCTGGCGGCATGGCCAGTACGGCAATGACGTTGACCATCAGGATGATGAATTCGAGCGGCGCATTGGGAATGAGGACCAAACCTGCCGCAAGGCAAGCGGATCCGAGCAGGATGGAATAAAACGGCCACGCCTCGCGCAACGGCCGATTCAAGCTGTGACCGGTGTGCAAAACTTCGCCAAAAGCATAGGCCGAGGAAGTGGAAATAGCGATCGCGGCCACGATTCCCGCTTCGAAGATTCCCAGCGCAAACAGCGCCGAACCCGCGTGACCAATCCACGGTTCGAGGGCCTGTGCGAATTGTGCTGCCTGAAATTCGCCGGCCCTTATACCATGATGGAAAAGCGGCACGGTAGCAAGAACCGCGGCGATGGCAAATACGGATGCGAGTAACGCACCTAGCAGCGTGTCCAGCCGCCCGGCGCTCAGGTCGCGCGGTTGCAGACCTTTATCCACCACGGTGCTTTGCTGAAAGAACAGCATCCAGGGGGTAACGGTGGCGCCAATGTCCGCCAGAATGAGGAACAGAATATCGGATTTGCTACCCTGGGGAAGCGGCGTCCAGTGCAACAGCGCATGGCCAACTTGAGCCCAGGCAGGATGCGCCAGCAAAGCGGCGGGCACAAAAAGTACGTTGAAGATGGCAAGGCCCATCGTGATTCGTTCCCACGTCCAATATCGGCCGGTCGTGATGGCCGCCGCAACGACGATCAGCGTGCCGCCGATGGCGACCGAAGGCGGAATACCAAAGAAGCTCAGCCCGGCACGCACGCCGATAAACTCCGTCACCAGCGTGAGAAAATTGCCCAGGACCAGATCGGCCATGGTGAAGAAGCCCCAGAAGGGACCGAACCGGTCAAAGATCAATTCCGCATGGCCTCGGTGCGCGACCGCGCCTAACCGCACCGTCATCTCTTGCACGATGAAGCCCATCAAAAAGGTCAGCACGATGAAGGGAACGAAAAATCCCACCCCGAAACGTGAACCCGTGGCTGCATAAGACAGCATGCTCGGAGCATCGTTTTCGCCCAGAAAAACGAGAATGCCCGGCCCAACCAGAAGCCAAAGCACGCGAAGCCCGCCGAACGGCATGACTCGCTTTCCTTCAACGCGCGCCGTGGCTACTTTCCATCGGTCTTGAGCTCGGTCGATGTCTTCGTGCGTCAAAAGATCAGTCAGATCCCGTTCCGCCACAGCCACCCGAGCGAGCTCGATGCTGGCATCCGCGGGCCGGCGACGTACCGTCTCAGGGTTGTCTTGCGGATGATCCATGTCTACTCTCACTGACCCTTGCACTCCGGCCGGCGCGTATCCCGCCGTGGACCATGATTGGCTTTTCGTGAAAGCGCTTGCCAACCGGAAGCCTTTTGGCTCGGATGCCAGACTTCATCGAGATCTTTGGTCTGCATCACACCTCACAGCAACTTCGCGAAGCGCTCACCGCCTCCCACCCTTCCCTCACAATGTGCGGTAGGAGGGCCAAGGCTGATATTGGATCTGCCCAGGGCGCGTGAACGATTGCGTTTATCAACAGCCCAGCCAACGCGATAACGGACAAGTATCCACAAACCGATGATTCGGCCGCATCGGCCGTCAACGCCGCGCTTGCGAGCTGCCCGCCCAATCTGCGTTTCTGAGCCGCCAGCCAGGGCATCCCGATGGATGCCACGATCAACAAGCCGATTCCAATGAGGCTCGGCTGAGGTCTACGATCGCCAAGAAGAGCCAGTCCCGAGCTAATGATGACAAGACCTGCAACCGCGAAGAGCAAAGCTCCGGTCACACGGGCCGCTAGCCTCTCGGATTGCTCGGAATCCGAGCCAACACGAAATCGCCAGAAGACGATGATCGCTGAGAGGAGCTCGGCAACACTGTCGCCACCAAAACCCAGAAGCGCCGGACTGTGAGCAGTCCAAGCGGCTCCAAGTCCAACGATGGCCTCAACAGTCATCCATGCGATCGTCAGGATTTGAAGACGCATAATACGCCGAAGGACCTGTGAATCCTCAGACATTGCGATGCTACTCGTTCGACGTTCCATTGAATGTACTGATACTATGAGATAAAAAGAAACTATAGTTAACACTAAAACGTTACTCTATATCAAGACCTATCTTTCGTTTCCTATTTCTTTGAGTGTTGCCTCCGTTTATGATTGCTGCGATGATTTGGAGAGCTTGGGAGTAAGGTCATTTGAAGGCGGACTGAGGAATCATGGAACTGACGGTGTCAAAAGAGGATTACCTGAAGGCCATCGCGGAAGCCGGTGCGGAAGAGGAGCCGGTGATTGCCGCAACCGTCGGCCGATGGCTTGGCGTAACCCCCCCCGCCGTCACCCTTGCTCTCCGCAGGTTGCGCAGAGATAAATTGGTGTATGTGGACCGGAAGGGTGGGATCTCGCTCACCCCGGCGGGCCGGGCCATTTCCGACAAATTGCGCCTGCGCCACCACTTGATTGAGAGAATGTTGCACGAGATGCTGGGAGTCGAGTGGTACAAGGTACACCAGGAAGCGGAGCGCTTGGAGCACTCGGTTTCGGAGGATCTGGAACGGAAGCTCATTGAAAAGCTCGGGCGAAAGGGCCCCTGTCCTTACGGCAACCAGGTCAATGAGAGCGCCGCCGAGCGGCGGAGGCTTGGGCTGCACCCGTTGTGGGAGTCGCCCCCAGGCGTAGCTCTCAGGATTGAGAGCATGCACGAGCGCGACAGGCAACTGCTGGAATATTTCGACAAACTGGGAATTCGCCCCGGTGTGCGAGCCAAAATTATCAGCCGCAATTACGATGGGACCATTAGCTTGCACCTTTCCAGCGGGTCTGCAAGCTTGAGTGAAACCGCGGCAAGAAGAGTGTGGGTTTCAGCAGCATTGAAGGCGCCGAAAGCAGTTTGACGATTTGGGCCGGCATATTGTAGAAAGCCCTTCAGAACTCCCAGTGCAGCCGCGTCGCAAAAATGTTAGCCGGTCCGCGGGCGTGATTATAAGCGGGGTTGATGGCAAGTTGATAGTCGAAGGTAAACCAAAAGTGCTTTGTCATTTTCCAGTTGTAGTAAGCTTCGCCAACCCGTTCGGAGCGGTAGTCGAGAGCACCGTCGCCGACCGTGATTCCAAGCCCACCATTAGCGAGGAACTGCCGATGCACGGCGCTGATGCCGTCAACCACGCCAGCGACGCCCACCGTATCTCCGGGCCGCCGCCACGCGTCACCTTTTAAGCTGAGGCCCAGCGAGGCAGTGCGATCCACGTCCGTAAACTCCCAAGCCTGAGTCCTGCCGTTGCTCCAGCCCAGGCGCATAAATGCTCCGAGATCTTTCCGGATTTCCTGCTCCGCGTTGATTCCGAAGCCGTATTTCGAACGATATTGGAGCTGGCCGTTAAGTGCGATGTTCTGCGGATCGCTCAGCGATTCCTGATAGCTTCCCATGTGCGCGTGTTCCTTCCACGCGATCAGCCTCACGGCGCCGGAATGCCCTCCAAACGAATACTGGCGCTCGAGTTCCCCGGCGACGGACCACGCGTGTGCTAGATTCCAGTCCATCCTTATGCCGTTAGCGACCTGCGAGACTTGGAAGATGCCCGCCCGTGCCGCCCATAGACCCAAGTCGAGTTCCGCCGCTACGCCATTTGTGAGACCGAGGGAGTTTGCCGGGTAGTCCCACGCCAGATTGTTGACAAACGCCCAGTTCATGAACTGCGTTCTCGGATCGTTCGCGTAAGCGTTCTGGTCAAAGATATCAGTGGCTGCGAAATGGCCCACCGTAAAGATCAAGCGCCGCCCCCGTCCGCCCGCGGCGTTGTGGCCCTTTCCAGGATCCCCGCCGAAATAGAGCGTCTGGCGGAAGTAGGCGCGCGCAACGACGGCGTCCGGAAAGGTTTTGCCCACCCGGTAGGCTTCGCCGTTGGGGAAAGCTGCAAGCCCGGTGGTTTTGCTGAGGCCATAGCCTTGCCACGACAGACCGTCTACATAGAACTCGCCTCCCCGCCATGGACGCACGTCACCGGTAGCGTCAAACGAAAATGTGTCCTTCACCTGACCATTAGGGTCCAAGCTGTTGATGCCCGAATATAGGGCGGGAAAAGGCAAAACGCCCTGCCCAATGAGAGTGGACTGGAAGTGCAGGTCCAAGAATCGGTGGGCTGAGCCTGGCGGGTCCTGGCCGCCATTTTGAGCGCAAAGGGGCAGGCAGGCGAGCAACATAAGTGCTCCAATCCACGCACCCCTAAGCCATCGTCTGACCCGCGTGGGCATGGCTAAACATACCCGCGATATATTACGCGAGGATGAGTGGCCCAACTCCTTCTCCTCCGGGTGACCCATAGCCGGATTCGCCGTCTCGGCAGAAAACACTGTGCGGGGAATCTCCTGCGCTTCGACCCACCTGGCCACCAGGCGGCCCTCGTTGTCCATCGTCCATTTCATGGTCAGCATGGTCGTATTCCCCTTTCACGGTTCTTTCTCTCGTTCGCCGGTTCATTGTTGGTGGCTCCTCTCACATGGTTCAATTTCCATCGTTTCGTGGCATGGTCATCCTGACCGTGTTTTCCGCGGGCGAGACCTCTGTGCCACGACGTTGCACACAAATCAGCCTCCGGGTTTCACAGTGCTGCTGTCCGGCGCCCACGTCAGGGCCGCAAACTTCCACCGCATAACCAGCATGTTCTTTGCCGGGGTCAAAACCTCGCCGGTGACGATCGCGTGCCAAGCGATTCGGGCTCCCGCCCGACTTCCATCTCTTCGCCGTTCGAGCCCGTCATTTCTTACGGCTCGATGGGAAACGATCCTTATCTCCCCATCTTGGTCTGAAGCGCTTGCTTATAGTTGGCGCTAGCAGAAACAGCAGCAATCCAGCAACGTAAAAAGCTGCAAACGCGACGCGAATGATCTTCAGGGAGACTTCCATAGTCATCTCCCGACACGCGAATGCGAGCGCGACCAAATCCTCGATACTCTTAGTCGAAAGCCCGATCCTTGACGTTCATCACGTCACGGTAAGGCACGGCCCCCAATAGAACATTGTTCATCCCGACCACGGGCAGCGCATCGAAGTGGTATCGGTTGAACAAGTCCACCGCCTCTTTGAGCGTGCTGTCAGGGCTTAGGGCGACGACGATTTCGACCATCAGAGCGCGGAGCAACTCATCGTCATTGGCCATGAAAAGGCGCTGGATATCCGCTACTCCCAAGAGCTCGTCCCTTGAATTCACGATGTAGAGGTACATGACGACGTCAATATGCTTAGCCATTTCGCGGCATTTCACCTGAGCTTGCTCGACACTGATATCGGGCGGAAACTTGAAGAGACGAGTAGTGGCGAAGCTGATGATGCTGATGTCTTGCTTCTTCAAGATCCGCTCGATCTTTTCCACCTGGGATGGATCGAGCAGTGTCAAGATGGCTTTCTTGTCCTCGGCGGGAAGCACCGAGAGGACATCCGCCGCTTGCCCGGGCGTCATTTCGCGGATCAGTTCGGCTACGCGGTCTTTCTTGAGAGAGCGCACGATGTCGCGTTGTACGGCCGGCTCAATCTCCTCCAGGGTATCGGACGCATGTTCGATATCCATGCCTTCCAAGATGGTCGCCCTCTGAGCACTGTCGAGTTCTTCCAGAATGTCAGCCAGATCGACGGGATGAATCTCGGCGAGTCTTTCCCTCAGAACGCTGAGCTTTATGTTCCCTTTAAGCGCTCCCAACTGCGACGGCAATGGCTGGACATAAGACCAAGGGACGATATTCTTTTCGGCGTCGTCATTCTTTTTGGACAAGTGGTTGGCGAGGGCTGCCAGGCCCAAGCGGCGGAGCAAACCGTGACGGCTGATATCGACATCGCTGACGTAGACCTTATCGCCGGTCAAGGCCAGTCGAATGTCATAGACCACTTCAACCTCGCGACCCTCCATGTCGAGCACCTTTTTGTCCAGAAGATAATCTCTGAGCAGCACCTCTCCGGGCGCAAGCTCTCGCACGTAGGTCTTGACATCCTCGACATTGATTATGATTTCCCGCGGGTCGAACGATTGGACCCTCTGCCGCGGAACGAGCAAGTCGGGTTCACCAAACGGGCGACCGATCTGGATATGCGTGACTTCAGCCAATTTCCCCTGGTCGATGGCGACCAGGTCCTTAAGCTTTCCGAGCTTCCGCCCGTTGGCATAGACCCGCGCGCCCAAAAGTTCCGTCAGGAAGAAGGTCCTCTCGATTGAATTCTTCGCTTGGACTGTTGTGTTCATAGGCCCTCCTACTTGTGAAGCGTCATGACAAACTTGTAGACCAGGATCCCAACCAGGAAGAGAAGATAGAACCGCAGTACTCCGAGAGACAGCCTGGCCAACGGCGTCATCTTGATGCGCGGCGTTGAATACTTCCGGTTGATTGCCTTGAATGCCGCGCTTGTGTTCCGAAAGAAGTTGAAGATCATGGTTGTTCCTCCATACGATTTTTTAGCCCCCAAGAATATTGGGGAAAAGCGCACTGATGCTGTAGACGGTAGAGACTACGATGATCATTACGACGATTGAAATATTTGCGAAGTTCTGAAATCGCGTGTTCTTGTACTCACCCATGGTCTCGCTGTCGTTAAGCAGCAGGATGAGGAAGACCAAGGCCGCGGGCAGCAACGTGACCGCGACGACCTGGACGAACAAAGTGATAAGGACCAAGGGTGCGCGCGGAATCAGCACAACGGTTCCTGCCAGCATCAGGTCAAAGAAGTAGTACGCGTAGAACCATGGCGCCTCCTTGACCTTTTTGTTCAAAGAATGAGCCCACCCGAATACCTCTCCGAAGGCCCACGAGCTGGCGAGGGAGATGCAGATCGCGCCAAGGAATCCAGCGTCGAATAGCCCGATTGCGAGAAACGCACCCACGTACTTGTTGATCCCCATGAAGCGAATGGCGGCAGTGGCGGCGTCGGTGATGTTCTGGCCCGGGATCAGCGTTCCGGTCAAGATCACGCAACCAGCGGCCACCACAACCGTCAGAAACGAGCCTACGGCAGTGTCGATCTGCCCCCACAACATGTCCTTTTCCTGCATGCCCTTGTCCACCACCGCGCTTTGCTGAAAGAAAACCATCCACGGGGCGATCGTGGTGCCGATGTTGGCCATCAGCAGGAAAAACAGCGCGTTGGTGAATCCGCCTGGTGGAAGCTGCGGTATGAAGCTGCCACGCAGGACTTCGTGAACGGGAGGATTGATCATAAAAGCGGCGGGGATGTAAATCAGATTGAGCGCACAGAATACGAGCGCAATCTTCTCCCACGTCCAGTAGCGTCCCTGGATGACCATAGCTCCCATCACAATCCAGCTCAAAATCACCGTCACGAGGCGCGGTACGCCGAAGATGCTCAGCGCCGCCGTCATGCCGACGAACTCCGTGATCATGGTCAGCCAGTCTACGAGGACGAGGTCCAGGAGAGAGAGCCAGCCCCAGAATGCTCCGAAGGAGTGGAAGATGGCCTCGGCGTGGCCGCGCTTGGTTACTGAGCCCAGGCGCACGGTCATCTCCTGGACGAAGTAGGCAACCGGCCCGAGCAATATGAGGAACCAGATCAAGTAGAACTTGTACTGAGCTCCTGTGACAGTGTAGGTGGTAATACCACCAGCATCGTTGTCGGCCATCATGACAATGATGCCGGGACCGGCAATCAGCAGGTATAGCCTGGCAACCTTGAGAAATTTCTTGTACTTGTAAAACAGTTTAGCGAGGAAGTTCACAATTCACTCCGTCCATCTCCGGCGTGAGGTGCGTTCAATCGGCCGCCAAAGGCGGATACCGCCGTTCGCCCCTGCATAAGCGCGCCACAGCTTGCAGTTCGCACAGAACTCTGGCATCGCAGGCCTCTTTGCGGTGCCCACGGCAACTTGCACGTGCGAGGCGCAAGCTACCGCCGCATAAGCCGCGTATTATTTGTCGGGATTGAAGCGCGAAGGCGGGAAGAGAAACGGTGTGATCAGGCAGGAACGAAAATCAAGGCTTCCTGGTCACAACTGGCTCTAACACGCTGTACAGTGCGCGCTACTATCCGCAGGCTTGTCGTCGCTGTCTGTCATATACCTTTCTGAGGTGAGGCGTGACGCCAGAGGAGGGAAACTAAAATAGCCCCTCCCCGGTGACGGAGAAAGGGCTAATACTGAGGACCGACTACAAAAGGCTTCGTTGCGGCCTGTGCACCACCGCATATCCCCACTCGCCCAAGCTTCAGCACCGCGCGCCGTGAGATCCCACCTAACGAGATCAGCCACCTTAGGCAAACCCTTAATCCGGGAGCGCCTGTTCTACCCATCTGCCGGTATCTTTGGATGCTGGCTGGGCAGTGGCTTATATGTCGCGCGGACGCCTCGCCTACCGAGGATCCGTTTAAGTTAATGCACGATTCAACGTCGCAATCGTGCAACAACTACTTTTATTAGCACCTCGTCTGCAACTGTGTCAACAAAAATCCACCTAACCATGACGAAACCGACTTTTTCAGCAAACCGTTACGGCCGCACGTTGAGATGCTTGGACCGCAGGAACTCGCGAGCCACGCGTGCGGAGTCCTCGTGCAGGCCGACGACGTCGTAATTCATCTCCCTCATCTCGCTATCGGAAATGCTTCCGGTCAAGCCGTCGATAGCGTTTTTCAACACGGGATAACGCCGGAGAATCTGCTCGCGGACAATTGAAACTGCCTCGTAGGGCGGAAAGTAGTGCCGGTCGTCTCGTAAGACGACGAGGTGATAGGCCTGTATCTGGCCGTCGGTTGTGTTTCCCACGATCAGGTCAACCTGTTTGGAAATCAACGCGCGATAGATTAAGCCGAGGTCCATCGGGAGGGGCGGGCTGGTGAATTTCAAACGGTAGGTCCGGGCCAGTCCCTTGTATCCGTCGGGGCGGTCCATAAACTCATATCCAAAAGCAGCGCGCCAGTGAGGGGTGAATTTCGCAGCTTGAGAGATGGTGTGCAGGTGGAGTCGCCGGGCGGTACTGCCACGAATGATGACCGCAAAGCTGTTGTTGAATCCCAACGGCTTCATCACGGCTAGGCCAAATCGCGCAGCATACTCTTTTTTCACGCGATTGTAGACGTTTTGTGCGCTCCCTCGGGGCCGCTCCTTGAGAATCGCCGTCAGCGCCGTTCCCGTGTATTCGACGTAGGCGTCGATGCGCCCAGCCAGAAGTGACTGCTGGCAGACATAAGTCCCGCCAAGATAAAATCTCCGCTCGACCTTGAGCGGAGTTGTATCTTCGATGCGCTGGGCCAGCAGTTCTGCAAGGATCACTTGTTCGGTGAAGTTCTTCGATCCGATCACGATCGTGTCGTGCGGTCGCACCGAACAGGCAACGGTCACGAGGCAGACAAGAACGGCGGCGGCGGGTTTCATGAGCGAGGGAATTGGAGCCGCCGCTCGAGAGCGCCGAGGGCTAGGTCCGCGAAGAGCGCCATGAACGCGGCAGGAATAGCTCCCGCCAGGATCACCTGATTATCAACCATCGCGAGGCCGCGAAAGATGAATTCGCCCAGGCCACCTGCTCCGATAGCCGCCGCGATGGTCGCAATTCCCACGGTCAGCACGGTGGCCACACGAATCCCCGCAAGAATCACGCCTGACGCGAGCGGAAGCTCGACTTGAAAAAGCAACTGCCGTCCCGTCATGCCCATACCGAGCGCTGCCGTCCGTACCGCCGGATCGACGCTCGCGATTCCCGTGAAGGTGTTGCGTATGATGGGAAGCAAGGCGTAAAGGGCCAACGCCGTCACCGCCAGCCGACTGGCGCGCGCGCCCAGCCACGGCGCGGGAAGAAGGAAGCCGAACAGCGCAAGACTGGGAATTGTCTCGACAATGTTGGCGACGCCTAAAATCGGCTTGCTCAGACCTGGCCGCCGGGACAACAAAATGCCCAGCGGCACGCCAATGGCTACCGCCAGCAGCATGGACATGCCGACCAGCCAGAGATGCTCCATCGTAAGCTCCAGGATTTCGTTGTGGTGCTGCAGAAAATATTCAAGAAGGCTCATTGGAATCACCAGACAGGCGCATTTTTTCTTTGCCGGTACGGAGCGCGCCGGCGTATTGCCTTGCCACCGTGTCATTGGAATGAAGGAAACCCTGCGGGGAATAGACGCCTACGAGTTTTCCGAGATCGAGCAAGGCGATTCGAGTGGAAAGCAACAGAGCCTCGCGCACATCGTGGGTTACAAGGATGGTCGTTTTGCGGACCCTTCGGAGCAGCCCAAGAAATTCGTGCTGAATCTCGTCGCGCGTGATCGGATCAAGAGATCCAAAGGGCTCATCCATCAGCAAGAGGGGAGGATCGCCGGCCAGCGCGCGCGCCACACCCACCAACTGGCGCTGACCTCCGGAGAGCTCGTGCGGGTAGCGTCCGCGAAATTCGTTCGGGTCGAGGCCGACCATGGAAAGCACTTCGTCAACTCGGGCCTTTATCCGCTCCTTCGGCCATCCTTCCAGGCGCGGGATCAGCCCCACATTGCGCTCAACGGTGAAATGCGGGAACAGTCCTCCCTCCTGGATGACGTAGCCCGTGCGCCGCCGCAATTGGACGGGGTCCCAGGCCGATGTGGTGCGATCTTCCACCATCACCGCGCCTTCGGAGGGATGGAGCAATCCGTTGATCAGCTTCACAACGGTCGTCTTGCCGGAACCGCTGCGGCCCAACAGGACCATCGTTTCGCCGCGATGGATTTCCATGCTAAGACCGGTTATCAGAGAGCGGCCGTTGACGCGAAAGTGGACTCCTTGGAACCCGACGGCGGGCCCCTCGGCGGCCGAGTTGGTCATGGTAAGCTCATTCCGCAAACATCAGGCTTTCCGCGAACGGCCATTCGCGGTCTACAAACTGCTCCTGGCACCGGAAGCCACCCTCCTGGATGATTGCCGACACTTCGTCGAGGGAATATTTGTGGCTGCGCTCGGTCAAAATGCTCTCACCTGCTGAGAGCACAGTGGAAAAGCCGGCCTTGTTGATTCTCACCGTTTGTCTGCAGGTGGATTGAAGGTACATCTCGACATCACGCGTTTGACGATTGAACTTCACATGATGTTTGAAATTCTGAAGATTGAAATCGGCGTCGAGTTCGCGGTTAATGCGGGCCAGCAGGTTCAGGTTGAAGGCAGCCGTGACGCCAAGGGGATCGTCATACGCTGCTATGATGCGCGCTACCTCCTTTTCGAGGTCGGTCCCAAGAAGCAGCGCGTCGCCAGCTTTCATCGTCGCCCGTATGCTTGTGAGCAGGCTCACCGCGTTTTCACACTCAAAATTGCCGATGCTGCTTCCGAGAAACAGCACCAGCAAATGTTGTCCGTCTTCGCGGCGCGTGGCCACCTCGGAGAGGCCTTCCAGGAAGTCGCGCTCAAGAGCGATGACGCGGACTGAATCCAGGTCACTGAGTTCTCGCGCGCAGACGGCGAGGGCGGCGGACGAGAGTTCGACTGGACAGTAGGTAACTGGCTCCAGCCGGGAAAGCGCTTCTAAAAGCCAGCGCGCTTTTTTTCCGGAACCGCTTCCGAGTTCGGCCACAACGACGGAGGCCGGGATGCTTGTGGCAATCCGGTTAGCGTATTTCTTCAGGAGCCGCTCGTCAGCGCGCGTTAGGCCGTATTCTGGAAGGACGCTGATCACCTCAAAGAGAGCCGATCCAACATCGTCATAAAAATATTTGAAAGGTAATTGCTTTTGTTCCGGCTGAGAGAGGCCTGCGCGGACGTCCGCGGCAAACCGGGCGACGGTTTCGAACGCAACACCAGTAGTTATTGGCACCGACTCCTCCCGGGTATTCAGGTCAAATGCTTACGCAGCGAAATCCGGCGTAAATGTATGGGTAGTGCGGCTGAAACCAGTTGCGGAAAGAGCGCCGCAACATGCACGCGGCGGTGCGAGAAGACCCGCCTTTGAGGACGAAATGCTTGCGGTCGAAGAAGTTTGCCGAATAGCCGGTGTAAAAGGCAAACGGCTGAAAGCCCGGAAGAGGCCCAAACGAACTGGATGTCCATTCCCAGCCGTTTCCCAAAACGTCTGAGATGCCGAAGCCGCTGGCGCCTGCCGGGTGGGAGTTAACAGGAGCAGGATCCCAGCTAACAAAGTTAAAGTTTCCGCGCTGCCATGTTGGATCCTCAGCTCCCCATGGGTAATCTCTTTCCCTCTTTTCCGGAGTGCTGTAAGCTGCGCGATGCCACTGTTCCTCTGTCGGAAGCACTTTTCCAGTCCACCGCGCATACGCGCTTGCCTCCGCGTGGCTGACGTAAACCGGCCAATCCATAGGAAGCGGAATCTCCGCGAACATTGTCCGGAAATTCCAGGCATCGCCGGAGCGTTTCCAGAAAACGGGATGCGTGATGCCGCTGTGCGTCTTCCAATTCCACCCGTCTTCCGTCCAAAGGCTTTGGTTCTCGTACCCACCTTCCGAGAGAAAGTTTAGGTACTGACCGTTCGTAACTTTGTGTTGGTCAATCGCAAATTGGGGCACGGATACGCAATGTTGCTCGAATTCATTATCCCACCCGAAGGCGCCGCCTTCTCTGGGAAGACCCAGAGTTGTGAGACCCGCCGGGATCTCCACCATTCGCGCTGTGACGGTGGAGGCCGAAGACGCCACAGCCTGCGCGCCTCCTGGCCTAACCTTCTGCCCGAGCGGCAACTGGTGCAGCATGTACGCGAATGTCTCCGCGTGCATTAGGCGATGTTCGATGGCCACGTTCAGGAGCACGCTCATTGAAGGATAAGGCTCGCTGTTGTGCCGCGCCACTTCGGACGCGGGCACTCCTTCTAGAGCGGGCGCCAGACTCTCACGAACCTTGTGATTGTAGCGACGAATCTCCTCGATGCTTGGCCAATCACGCGGTTGATCGGAGGGCAAACCACCGCTCACGGGATCAATCCCAAAAGCGAAGAGCCTGTCAAACGCTTTGTGGAACGGATGAAGGCCAGGAAGCCGGTCGCGCAGGAGATTCCAGTCAAACGCTTCGAGGTGCCCGAGATAAAAGACGATCCGGTGCCGCTCGGGGATCGGCCGTTCGTAAAGACATTCCGACTTCACAATTTCGAAAAGTTGATCCGTTAGGGCGCGGGCGTTCGCAAGGCGGGCAAGCAATATGTGATGCGCCGCAGCATCCCTCGTTGTATTCATTTTGGCTCTCCGCACGATAGCACAATCGACAGCCCTGGATTCCGTACCGGACGTCTCCACTCCTTTCTAGTCTAGTCCTCAGACGATGTGCGTCAAGCGTCTTTGGGCCGCTTGGCGCCCGCTGGTCGGTTTCACCTCGTCCAGGAGGCCCACTGTGAGAAGGAGGCGAGCCAGTCAAAGTTCCGGTTTAGCAGCAACTGACTTGTGACGATTCAGGCCGGAGGCTTTGTTTTTTGTCCTCCTGCTGCAAAATCCGCATGAGCAAGGGAAGGTTCAAACGCAACGGATTTGCGCAAGGTAGAAATGATGGTTCCCGTCAACGCGGGCGGTCAGTGAGTCGACGGCCCAGCCTTCAGAGAAAGCTTCCCGCAGCTCGGCTTCGCTTACGCCGTGGGTGCCAAAACCGGTCAGCAAGCGCTGCAACCTAAAGCGAAGCTGGTTCGCCCCCACGAGACGTGGTCTTTCGTCAGCCCTAAAAGCCAACAGGTGGAGGGTGCTGCCCGGCCCGCAGACGCGCCGCAAGGAAGCGGCATAGTGCAGGCGGTCCGCTTTTCTGTCAAAAACGTGAAAGAGTCCGGAATCGACGATGGTATCGAAAGGCCCTTCGAAGCCTCGAAGGTCCCGCGCGTCGGCAACCCGAAAGTCGACCGGAAGTTCGCGCGCCGCAGCCTTAGCCCGCGCCATCTCGATCGCCGCCGGCGCCCCGTCGAACCCAACAACGTAATGTTTGCGCTCCGCCAAGAACAACGCGTTCTCGCCCGTGCCGCAGCCCGCGTCGAGAACCTTTCCGCGAATCTGACCTTGTTGTTCCAGCTCTCGGACGAAAGGCGTGGGGCCGTCCACATTCCAGGGCAAGGGTACGCCACGCCGATACAGTTTGTCGAATGCCTGTGCGGTCTTAACCATCGCATTCTCACCTCTATAAGATAGATGCGTATAGCATCTATATGCTATTAGCATTATATAAAGATTGTCAACGGGCACGTATGTTGGTAGAGTTCGGAAGTATGAAGTCGCAAAACGTATCGATGAGTAGACAAGAGGCGATGGCGATGATTGAGCGGGCGATGGTGCGCATACGGCGGAGTCAGACGCGACGCGCGCTGGGCCGCTTAATGGAGCGGGAAACGGGGCGCCGCCTCGCGACGTCTCACGTCTTCGTTGTTGACGCACTTGAAGACGCCACCGAGGATGGAGACGAGCAGCCGACGGTCAGGACCGTCGCTGCGCGGCTGGGCGTTGATCCCTCGCGGGCCAGCCGCATGGTGGCGGCCGCCGTCAAGGCAGGCTACGTGAAGCGCGTAGCATCCCAGAAAGACGGACGCAGCATTTTACTTTGTCTCTCCAAGAAGGGGTTCCGATGCGCCCTCGAGGCCCGCGCGTTCCGAACAGCATTCTTTTCACGGCTGATGGAGAATTGGCCAGATCGGGATTGCCGGGACTTTGCGCGATTGCTCACCAGGTTCACTCAACCGATCTGAAATGCGGATCAGGCGCAACGGATGACGATCTTTCCCACCGGCTCCGTCCGGGATTCCAAAAGCCTTAACGCTTCTAGGAATTCGTCGAGCGGACGAGTGTGGGTGACCAGGTCTCGCAATTGTAGCCTCCCTGACGCAACGAGCTCGAGCGTTTGCACCCAGGACTGGGTCGTATAGCCGCAAACGCCGTCAATGCGCAAATCTTTCATCACGAGGAGGTTGGCGTCGGTCGCCAAGCGCTCTTCCCCGTGCGCTGCACCAATCGCCACAACGTTTCCCCCGCGCCTCACAATGGCCAGCGCCAGATCGAGAGCTCCAGTGCCGCCGGCACAGTTGATCACAACGTCCCACCCTTCGGTCCCGCTCAAGTCGATAAGCTCCTTCGCGTCTGAGGTTGATGTAAAGAGAGTGGCACCAGCCCGCATGGCGAGTGAACGCTGCCCTTCGGAAAGGTCGATGGCGAGCACGCTTGAAGGGCGATAGAGCGAGAGAACACGCATGGTAATCTCGCCGATCGTCCCGCATCCAATTACCGCAACGGCATACCCGGGTTTGAATTGGACTCGTCCGATTGCCCGGACAACGGTTGCCGCCGGCTCGACGAGCACGGCTTCTTCCAGGGTCACGTGGTCGGGCAGACGATGACAGGACCGGCCGGGCGCCGCCACGTACTCGGCAAAGCCGCCGCTATGGGTGAGCCCCATTTGCTCGTGAGTCGTGCAAAGATTTGTTGCACCCATACGGCAATAGAAGCACTTTCCGCAAGTCAGATAACCTTCCACAGAGACTCGGTCGCCTGGTTTACAGTTGTCTACGCCCGCGCCTGTCTCGACAACAGTGCCCGTCCATTCGTGGCCTGGAATAAGAGGGTAGCGGACAAAACCACGCGGCATCGTCCCACGGAGAATTTCCAAATCCGTTCCGCAAACGCCGCAGTGCGAGGTACGGATCAGAACTTCGCCTGCGCCGCAAGATGGCTGCGGGACCGTCGCCACGCCGAACTTCATGGGTTCTGAGACAACAACCGCCTTCACTGCAATGTTCTCCTCTTCGTGCTTTCCGCCGTCAGATCCGTCGCAGATGTTTCAAGTAGTCGTAGCTGATGCACGCGGCTTCCAGCGTAGGCACTTCGCACACGTCCTGCTCGACAAAAATGTGCCTCGTCCCGGCTTCTTTCACCTGGGCGAAAATGTCTCGCCAATTAATCCGGCCGCGGCCGACCTCGGTGAACGGAATGGTCCCGTGCGGTGGGAATTGCCGCGGATTCCACGCATAGCCGACTTTCTTCTTCATGTCCTTAATGTGCAGAAGGGTGTACCGGCCCTGAAAACGCCGAAAATATTCGAGTGGGTTTTGGCCGCCATAGACCATCCAGAATACGTCCATCTCGAATTCAACGAGCGCGGGGTCGGTGTGCGTGGCCATGATTTCATAGCCGGTTGTGTTCCCCACGGGACGGAATTCTTGAAGATGGTTATGATAGGCGAACTGGATGCCGGCCTCCTTGCACTCTTTTCCGGCACGATTGAAGAGATCAGCGACACGCTTCCAGCCGTCCACGGTAGAGGCGTTGGCGAAAGGGCACACCATGTATCGCAAGCCGACAGCGCGGGAATATGCGATCGACTTCTGCCACTTGGAGCCGGCGCTTTCAAGAGGGAAGTGCCCGCTTACGGCAGGCAGGCGGGACTCGCGCAAATACTGGGTGAGCGTCGAGGCAGGGATGTCAGTGGCGGAACCTCCAAGCTCTACTTCCTTGTAGCCGATCACGGCCACGTCCTTCAAGGTTTTTAGCGGATCGGCTTTCAGCACATCTCGGACTGTGTAGAGTTGCAAACCGATGGGATGTGGCCAGCACAGCGGGCCGCAAGGGTTTGAGGCTGCCCAGCCGCCGCTCGCGGCCCAGCCGAGAGAAAGCAGACCGGATACAGCATCGCCAAAGAACTGTCTTCGCGAGAGCATTCCTAATCTCCTGTTGCGACCCTTGTTTTGCTCGTAAGGTCGGAACTTTGACCCGCTGATTCTAGTGGATCGGTTCCCGCACGCACCCGGGCGACCCGCGCGCGCAAACGACAATGGTAACACTTCAACACGATCTGTGCGGGCAGCGAATGAGGCGCACGAGGCGACGACCGTCGCGCTGATGAATCGGCAAAATGGCAGGTCTCCAGATGCTCGGCATTGGTTCCGCAAGCATACTTTGGTAGGATGTCATATTCATTGCGGCCACCCGAAGAAGGGCCTTATGCTTCAAGTTACGCGCTGATTGTGAGAGTTCGAAGATGGCGAGCAATTGCTCTGTAAACGGCAATTTGATTACAATCTTGGGAGGTGCCGCGCGAGTGGCACTCAGGAAGCACATCCAGGCTGACGTCCTTGGCCTTCGTTCAAATTTCCTGGAATTGAGGAACCTTCGTGCAGACTAAGAATGCCGTTGTCTTTGGAGCGGGTAAGATTGCGAGAGGCTTTATTGCGCACCTGCTCGCGCTTTCCGGTTACCACATTCGGTTCGTCGAAAAGTCTGAGCCTCTGGTCAACCTGTTACGCGAGCGGCGCAAATACCGGGTTGAAGTCCTGGGCGCGCCGGACAAGAGCACGACGATTGGGGACTTCGACGTGCTGCTTTCTCGTGACGCGGATGCCGTCGCGGATGCCGTGGCCGACGCTGGCGTGGTCTTCATTTCAATCGGCGGCCCTAATCTGCCGGAAATCGTCCTGCTGCTCTCGGCTGGTATTGGCCGCGCCTTTGCTCGAAACCGGCAGGAAGCGCTCAACATTCTCATTTGCGAGAACTACTTCCAGCCCGCTGAACTGCTCCGCAAATTGATTGAGCCGGCGCTGACGCCGGACGGACGGCAGTGGTTCCGGGATCGCGTGGGATTGATAGAAACGATGGTCCTTCGTTCGACCATCGAGCCGACAGAAGAGATGCGGGCCGAAGACCCATTGAGTCTGAAAACGCAGGATCTGTGGGAATTGCCTTGTGACCGCCAGGCGTTCGTAGGCGGCATTCCGCCGATTACCGGCCTATCTCCCCAGCCGAATTTCCAGCACGCGCTGATCCGGAAGCTCTTCACCTACAACGCCATTAATGCGGTTATCGTGTACCCTGGGTACTTCAAGGGCTACAAACTGCTCAGCGAGGCGGCGAATGACCCGGTAATCATCGAGCTTGTTTCCGAGGCCAGCAGGGAGGCCGGGGCCGGTTTAATTAAGCGCTATGGATTCGATCCCAACGATCAGCGCGCGTTTGCGGCCTCTGCCTTGGCCAAGTATCAGCGCCCCGAAATCGTCGATCCGATCGAGCGAAATGCCCGCGACCCCATCCGCAAACTCGCTCCGAATGATCGCCTGGTGGGTCCGGCGCGGCTTGCGCTGGAAGAGGGAATCCGGCCCAAGGCGCTTTCTTCTGCCATTGGAGCTGCCCTCCATTATGATTTCCCAGGCGATCCAGCCGCCGTGAAGTTGCAGGCCATGATACGCAACAACGGGTTGGGGTACGCCCTTCAGACGGTCTGCGGGATCAAGGAAGATAGCGAACTGGGGAAGCTTATTGCGGAGGCGTACTCTGAGGTGACCGAAAAGCTTGTTACGGGCGAGCACGCCTGATTCTCCCGGCCGGGCGCCACGAGCCACGGCCTCCTGGCAGGAGGCGGGAAAGCTGGAACCCGCGCGCACTCTGAATTCCGAGGTTGATTTGAGAATGAGAACTCCACTGCGAACGCTTCGTCCCCGGCCGCCTCTCCATAAGGAAGTGGCGGATATCATTTCCGAAAAGATCATCGAAGGGCATTATCCGCCAAACAGTTTCTTGCCGCCTGAGCGGGAGTTGTGCGAATCGTTGGGCGTCAGCCGGACGGTCATCCGCGAGGCGATGAAGCTGCTCGAAAGCACCGGCTTCGTCGCCATACGGCGTGGCTTGGGCACAACGGTGTTGGAGGCGCGCAACGAAACGGTTTCGCAGCCTCTCAAGATTCTGCTCAGGCGCAAGACTCAGCTCGTGCGGCACCTGCTGGAATTCCGGAAAATCCTTGAAGTAGCCATGGCCGGCCTGGCGGCCCAGCGTCGCACCGAGGAGAACCTCGAGGCGATGGAACAATTCCTCAAAGTCATGCGCGAGAAGCCGGGCACGCCGGCAGGATACATCGATGCAGACATCGGATTCCACGCTGAAATCGCGCGCGCCACGCAGAACCCGACTTTTTCGATTATTCTCGGCCCTCTCGCGGAACTCCTTCGCGAAAGCCGCGTGGCCACTTTCTCCGGCCCGCAGGTGGTTGAGGTTCGCAGGAAACAACACGAAGAGGTTATGGAATTCATTCGGCGCGGTGACGCGGAGGGGGCACGCAAGTCCATGAACCGGCACCTCACGGACACGGAACAGGACCTAGCGCACCACTACACCCAATCGTAACGGTGGTCTAAAAGACCTCCGCTTTCACCACCTTGCCGTTGACGAATTTGATGACCCATCGGCGCCCCTGCCTCATGTAATACCAGGTTTCGGAAAAGCTGCCGCCGCTCGCGCCGCCGAGCTTCTTTTCTTCCGGGTCGCCGAAGGCCAATTGAACCATTTGATAAGTCATGCCTTCGCAAACGGTCTTCTCCGCGATGGCTTGCTGGAACTCGGCAGGCATACTTTTTTCCGCCAACTCAGCCCGGATGCGGCTGACGTCCAGGACGCGGGACATAAAGGCGAGGAACGTTTGCGGATCGAGGTCGCTGTCGATCACGTCATTGCGGTACACGAAGTTGACGCGCGATCCGCCGGCTCTCAGATAGCTCGGGTTCGCCTTGTTGGCGTGCCTGCTGCCTCGCCTGCCTTCGCCGCCTCCTCCGAGATGGACTTCCACGCGCCTCGCGTCGACCTTGACGTTAGTAATCATGGCCCACTGCCCCTGGTCAACACCAACGCCCTTTGACTTTAACCACTTCGTCAGCCGTCGCATGTCGATCCCGCGCTCATCGAGGAACTTGCCGCGCGCAGGCGCGTGGTACACATCCACTCCTTCCTTCGTTGCCGGAAGCGGGATCAAGGCTTTCACTTCTTTTCCGAGCAACAGCTTGACGAGCGCCTGCCGGGCTGCGGTTGAAGTCTTTGCAGCGAGAAGACCGGGATCAAGAACAAGCGCCAGCAATGCGAGCGCTGAAACCTGAAGCCCGCGACGACGGGCGTGCATCGCTTCTCCTCCGGGTTGTCTTTCTGACTTGCCTCTTACCGAGCGTGCCGGGAGTCCATTCTGACGACGCCGCGCTCCAAGGCAAAGAAGCGTTAGCCGCGCAACACCCGCCAGCGCGGCGCAAAGCCAGTCGAACCTATCATTCGCGGATCGTGAAGTCAACCAATGCGATGCCAAGGAAGCAGGGTTTGACGAAACGAACCCGGTTTTTTCTCTAAAAATTCGTCTAACTCCCCTGTTTTGTATAACTTTAATCTTTGGGAACGAACTTGGAGTATTTGCCTTTAGAATCAATAATATAGATCGACCGTGCGAGTTCGTTCCCATTAGAGCCGAATTTTCATCTTTTGTTTTCAATGGCTTGGATGAGGTTCGTTCCGCATGATAACATCTTTTGCGAATTTTCTGCCTTTCGAGCCGGTGGAGGCGGACAAGAACGCCCTTCCTTTGGAATCAGGCAGCGGATCCGCCGCCCGTCTCTGCAGGCCGGCCCTTCGTTTTTCTCAGGGCATGCTGTGAAGGCCGGCGCGACTCTAAACAGAAAGGCGGTGGCCGCCGCACTCCAGGCTGTGGGCTTGCCCCAAGCGTCCATGGCGTTTATCGTGCCACACCCGAATGAGACGGTGGAGACGCGTGAGACAGATGAGACACTTTTTTGCGCCTGCGGCGACCATCGTGGAACTGCGCGGGACTGTAGCGTCGATCTCCGATCGACGACGGCGGTCGGAGGGATCGCCGCTACAGCGTGTTGGGTTACGGAGAGCAGGCCGAAGCCAACGGCCTTACCAAGCCCGATGCCTTGCGTCAGCGCTTCTTGAAAGTACGCGGCCTCCATAACGCTGAGAATACCGTCGTTACGAACGAAGCCCAGCCGGCCATACGGACAAATATCAGCTATGGTTTGCCGGGAATCGAGGCTGAGACACACTTTGACCTCTCGGATTTCACTGGAGTCCAAGGAACGGAACAGAGGGTAGCGGCAGCGCCGGCACAGAGCCGGATCACCAAGAGGCCATTGCGCACCGAAAGGCTTGCGGGTTGGCCGGAAAAATCCGAAATGTGTTCAGTCGTGGGCTTGGCGGTGTTCTTACCTGGAAAACAGTCGCTTGAGAAGGTCCTCGCGGGAAAGTCCGAAATGGCCAGCAACATCCGAAAGGATTCCAGCGACTGTGCCTGTTTTCAGGCCGGAGTGTTTCGGAACGGTCACGTGATGTTCGCCGAGTTGTGAGGCGAATGTGGCTTCCCGTTTGGCGGGTGACTTCGTATCCGAGTGGTTGAAGCGATTTGGCAAGCTCCGCTCCCGAGAGGTTACGCGGGAGCCTCATGCCGCAATTACTTCTTCCCTAACAAAGTGAAGGCGGACGGTCCTGGGTTGCCGGCCCTCTTCAAAGTGGCAGCGCACGGCGTCGCGCACCTGCCGGTGAAGGCTGGCAAGGTCCTCAGCTTCGGTGAAGATGGACTCTCCCAGGGCGCGCGCCGTATACCTGCCTTCGGGCGATTCTTCCACCATGAAAATCAGTTCTGCCGGAGCCTTTTCCCGCGCCGATTTTTTGGAGGCTGCCATGTCGAATCCAAATGTAGGAGAGCCAGGCGTCGATGTCAAGCAAGCCGGCAGCAATCGTCACGCTTTCTTCGCGCAGGGGTACGGTAATAAAGAAAAACTGATCGGAAAGAAAAGGCCGGCGCAACTTCGACACGGCGATAGAATAGCGCGCGGTGACAATGATGGCTGCGGAAAAGACGCGGACCGCTGTTCTTGCGGTCCGCGCTACCCCGCTCTCAGACTCTGAGGTCGTTGATTTGAAAATGGGTGACGAGCCGCTGAGTCTCAAGTGCAGAGACTCTGCGCTACTCGCTCCGGTATATTCGCGGAGGACGGCATGCGCCCTCTTGTGTCTGCGCATTTAGCGCTGATGCGGGCGTACCGCGTTGTGCTTAAACACGCCGCGTTCCCTCCCTACTCGTGGCAGTCCATAGGAAAAGCGCCAGCAGGCCCAACACTCAGGATGGCGGGTTTTGCTTGGCTCAAAGGGGCTAGGCCCTTTCCCCAGTTCGTCCGAAGGCGGGGGGGGCTTTGGCTCAACTCTTGCTGCTGTTTATTGGCATTCTTTTCGTTGAAGGTATGGTCGTGAGATTGTCATCTCTCACGATCCCGACGAGAGTGCCCCCGGTCTTGGGTTCAGAAGTGGATGTTGTCTTAATTTTCATCCCTCTGATGTTCGCTGTCACCGCCTACTGGATGCTTGACCCCCTGGACATTTGGCCGGTAGGCCAACCGCCTTCAAATAAGGTACTCGCACGCTTAGCCCCGCGGCGCAGCAGGTCGTGGCTCGGGCGTCGCCCGAGCCGACCGGCTCTCGCGAAACTTGGCGCGATGGCAATAAGGCGCCACATTCGCTCTCGTCTGGAGTATCTGCTTCTCCTTTATCGCGCGGAAATCGCCGCCCGGACGTTTTCCGCCAATGAGGAGGCGACGCTGGTAAGGTGCGCGGAGGATACGGTCGCGCTGAGGGACAGTCTCCCACCGAAGCTAACAATACCAAATATGCTTGGCTTGCCGACGATCATTGTGAGCTTCCTTGTCGGTCTGGGTTTCTGGAAAAAGCGAGATGGCCCTGGTATTTGTCTTCCATACTCCTGAGCTTTTGCCTGGCAGTGGCAGGTCGCGCGGCCAGAATCAAACATCTCGTTCTAGAACTAGAGATTGCGCCGTCTGACCCTCAGGAATCCGCGGCATCACTCTATGCACTCGAGAGTAGCGCGTTCCGATGTCTGGGCTGCCGGCCGCCTCGCAGCGTTCGGCTCGATGCGCGGCTCGAAATCTTTGGGGGAATACTTATAATCTGCTCCGACGTTGTCGTCCTCACTTGGCGGTGGGTGCCCTATCTTCCGGTACCACCTGCGCAAAAAGTGCTGTTCGGTGCGGCGTCGTTGCCATTCTTCTACCTCCTTATACTCGAACCGATCATGGACTTGAGACAGAGACAGAATGAGGCGGAGACGGAATCGGGAAGCACGACCTCGCGACGGTCTGCTGCCTCGCAGGTGGAACAGGGAAACACGTGAATAAATGCCGACTGCCGAGCGCCCGCGGGAGTTGGGCGGGCCGTTGGAGCTACTCGGCCGCCGAGCGGATAGCGTGTCCCTGCTTTTGAGCCTGCGGTTTTTCGCTCGTATTCGCTGGGTGGGCATACATGCCGATTTTTGGCAGGTATGCGACTTGGAAAACTCGCAGACATCGAAAAACGATGTCTGCCGCCGCGCGGATGCCTGCGGGAGCTTTTGTAGCGCAGGGCCCGCCTTTGCAGTGCCGTATAGACCTTCGCCGCGGGCGCGACTCGACCTGAAAAAACGAGTCAGCTCTCTTAACCATTCGGCCGCAGGGAAAACGCTGCCTTGCGCTAGGGGTAATTGGGGCATATACTGATGAAGGTGAGGAGTGGGCGAAAGCCCACTTTTTTGTTGAAGCACGCTCCGGTCAGACACCAGTTCAGGTTTCGGCCGCCGGTAACGCACCCAACGGTCATGACGGTTGATCTCGACAAGATCCGCGGCTTGGCGGAGCGGGTGGTAGAGTCGGAAGGGATGACGCTGGTCGACGTCGAATTGAAAGGCGGCGGTCGCAACCAGCTTCTCCGCGTTTATATTGACAAGCCGGAGGGCGTTTCGCACGCCGATTGCGCGCTGGTCAGCGAGCAGATCAGCGCCCTGTTTGACGTGGAGGATCTGTTTCCGGGGCCTTACACGCTGGAAGTTTCGTCACCGGGCCTGGAACGGAAACTGGTGAAGCCGAGCGATTACCAGCACTTTATCGGCCGGCGAGCCCGCTTGGTGGTGCGAGAGGCGACTGAAAGCGGCAAGGTGATGGAAGGGCGGCTGGCAGGTTTTGAAGCCGGGCGCGTCCGGCTGGACTTGGGGGACGGAGAGGTTCGGGAGATTGAATTGGCTAATATCGCCAAGGCGCGGCTGGTGTTGGAAAACTGAGTCGTGGAATCCCGCTGCCCGGACGGCGCTGCGGCGAATGAGTGATTCGGAACTATTGAGGGAAAATCTGTGAGCGTAAGTTTGCTTTATCAAACGATCGATCAGTTGAGCCGGGAGAAGGGCATTGACCCACAGGTGATTATTTCTGCCGTGGAGGACGCGATCCTGTTGGCCACCAGGAAATATTACAAGACCGAGGAAGAGCTCGAGTCGCGCTTCAATAAAGAGACCGGCGCCGTGGAAGTCTTTGCCGTCAAGAAGGTCGTGGAGCAGGTGGAAGATGCGAACCGCCAGCTTTCCCTCGAGGAAGCGCGGCAGTACGATCCCGCCGCCAGCCTGGAAAGCGAAGTCCGCATTCGCAAAGCCACGGACGTGCTCGGCCGAATTGCGGCGCAGACGGCGAAGCAGGTGATTTTCCAAAAGGTACGCGAGGCGGAACGCGACACCGTCTACGCTGAATATAGCCAGCGGGTTGGGGAACTGGTGAACTGCACGGTGAAGCACCTGGAAGGGCCGGACGTGATTGTGGATCTGGGGCGGACCGAGGGTAGAATGCCACGGCGCGAGCAGTCTCGCCTTGAGACCTACCAGATCGGAGACCGGCTGCGAGTGGTGATTACCATGGTAGACCGCGCCGCGCGCGGGCCGCAGGTGATCGTCTCCCGGGCGGACTCCACCCTGGTGCAGCGCCTGTTTGAGATGGAAGTGCCGGAGATTTACGACGGAACCGTGGTGATCAAAGGCATGGCCCGTGAAGCGGGCGAACGGACGAAAGTGGCGGTTTACTCCAAGGACCCGGACGTGGATTGCGTGGGCGCGTGCGTCGGCATGAAGGGAATGCGCGTGCAGTCGATCATCCGCGAGCTGCGCGGCGAAAAAATCGACATTATCGAATACAGCGATGACGTGGTCACGTTCGCGGCGAATGCGCTGAGCCCGGCCAAGATCAACCACGTCACCCTCCTGGACGCGGAAATGAAGCACCTTGAAGTGATCGTCGAGGATACCCAGCTTTCGCTGGCCATCGGGAAGAAGGGACAGAACGTGCGCCTGGCGGCCAAGCTGCTTGGCTGGCACATTGACATCAAGAGCGAAGAGGAAAAGCGCCAGGAGATTGAATCGCAGATGGTGGCGATGGCGCGCCGCGGTGCGTCAATCAGCGAACTCGAGGGTATCGGCGAGAAGACATTGCAGCGGCTGCTCGACCATGGCGTGGAAACGGTGGAACAGCTCGCCCAGATGACACCGGACGATCTGACGCAGATCGAAGGAATCGGCGAAAAGACCGTCGAGAAAATCCGCCGCATCGTGACCGACTACTTCGAGCAGGATCAGCAAGCCGCCGCCGAAGAGGTTCCGGCTGAAAGCGAAGCGGCCACGCCGAGCGCGGCGGATGCTCCGCCGCCAAGCGCAGAAGCTTCGTCGGAGCCCGCGGCCGAGGAGCCGCAGTTGGCTGCGGAGGGGGATTCCCCGGCGGCAGGGACGGGCGAAACGCAGGAACCTGCCGGAGAAACGGGCGAGGATTCTTCGCCTGGGACGGAAAAGGAGTAATCCCGAATCGACTCTGCGGTTCCGGGCGGGCCGAGCTGCTCGTCAGCCGACGGGCGGCGACTGCCGGTGCTGTGGGGATTGCGCAATTTGAAGCCGGGCAGGAGCGGCGGCCCTAACACCAAACCGGCTTTTCGGGAGGCTACACGGAGTGGGTGATAAGATTCGCATCAACGATCTGGCGCGCGAGTTGGAGGTGAAGAGCAAGGCCGTCCTGGACTATCTTCACGAGCTTGGCCACACCGACAAAAAGTCGCACTCAAGCGCGATTGAGGGCGATCTCGCCGACCAGGTGCGGAAGCATTTCCAGGCGGTTCAAACGGAGGCAGAAACTCCGGCCGGACCTGCGCAGCCTCCGGAGGTGTCACCGGAATCTCCTAAGCTCTCGAAGCCGGTCATTCATTATCACGAACAGGCTCCGATCACGCGAACGATCGCCCAGATCAAAGAGGACGCGCGGAGGGCTGTTGCGCCTCGGCCGCTTCCTCCGCCACCTCCGCCCGCGCACCCATTGAAACCACTGCCGCCTGCCACTTCTCCCTCTCCGCCCCGCGCCGTGGCTGCAGGACCAGCAGTTGCACCCGCTGCCAGCCAGCCGGCGGCTGCGACGCCGGCCGCGGCAACAGGAAAAACGGCCCGGGGAGCGCCGCTCAAGAAGAGCCCCGCTTCCAACCAACCGATTTATCCGGGTGTGGCCAGCGTTCGTGGAGTGGCGACACGACCGACGCCGTCGCGGCGTCCCGGCGAGCACCGTCCCATGCACCCGACGGCGCGCCCTTCTGCGCCGGTTCCTGGCGCGCGCGCGGCGCGTGGCGCAGCGGCTCGTCTCGCCCCTCAGCGTCCCAGCGCACGGGCGACACTTGCGCCTCCACGTCCACAGCCACAGGTCCCACAAGCACCCGTTCCCAAGGAAATCGCCGTCACCCGCAAAATTACGATCACGGAGGGTATCAGCGTCAAGGAACTTTCCGAGAAGCTGGAAGTCCGCGCCAAAGACGTGATCAAGCGGCTGTTTGAAAAGGGCATTCTCTTAACTATCAATCAAACGCTCGACAGCCAGATGGCTCAGGAAGTGGCGCGTGATTTCGGAGCGGAAGCTGACGTCATCACTTTTGAAGAAGAGATCGCGCAGGAAGTGGCCGAGGTGGACAAGCCGGAGGACTTACGAGCGCGGCCGCCGGTGGTCACGGTGATGGGGCATGTCGACCACGGCAAGACTTCGCTCCTGGATGCGATCCGCGAAACCAACGTCACGGCGCGCGAAGCCGGTGGAATCACCCAGCATATCGGCGCCTACCACGTGGCGGTGAGCGGGCGCAAGGTGGTTTTCCTCGACACTCCGGGCCACGAGGCATTTACCTTGATGCGCGCACGCGGCGCGAAGGTAACCGACGTGGTTGTGCTGGTCGTGGCCGCCGACGACGGCGTGATGCCTCAGACGATCGAAGCGATTAACCATGCCCGTGCCGCGAAGGTGCCCATTCTCGTTGCGATCAACAAGATCGACAAGCCGGACGCCAACCCGGAGCGGGTGAAGAGGCAGTTGGCTGACCTGAACCTGATGCCCGAAGACTGGGGCGGTGACACGGTGACGGTGGAGGTTTCCGCCAAGCAGAAGAAAAACCTGGAGCTGTTGCTCGAGATGATTTTGCTGGTCGCTGATATGCAAGGCCTTAAGGCGAATCCCAATCGGCCGGGTGTCGGCACGGTCCTGGAGGCTAAACTCGATCGCGGACGCGGCCCGGTGGCCACGGTTCTGGTTGAGAATGGGACGCTGCGGGTGGGCGACAGCTTCATTGTCGGTTCGATCTACGGCAAGGTCCGCGCCATGCTGAACGACCAGATGGAGCCAACGTCGCAAGCCATGCCGGCGACGCCTGTGGAAGTGCTGGGCCTGGAGGACGTTCCCCAAGCGGGCGACAAGTTCCAGGTGATCGAGGACACGGCCAAAGCGCACCAGATCGCCCTGCACCGCCAGGCGAAAGCGCGCGAAGCCGCCCTGGCAAAAAGCTCGCGTCTGACGCTCGACCACCTGCACCAGCAACTTGCCGCCGGCGATGTGAAGGAGTTGCCGGTCATCATCAAGGCGGACGTGCAGGGCTCGGTCGAGGTGGTGGCCGAAACCGTTTCCAAGCTCAGCGACGAACGCGTTAAGGTGAAGGTTATCCACGCCGGCGTGGGCGCCGTCACGGAGACGGACGTCTTGCTGGCCACGGCTTCAAATGCCGTCATTATCGGGTTCAACATCAGGCCGGAGCGAAAGGCGGCGGAGCTGGCTGCGCTTGAGAAAGTGGATATTCGGCTGCACACCATTATTTATGAGCTGGTGGATGAAATCCGCAAGGCCAAGGCGGGGCTGCTGGAGGCGAGGTACGAGGAAACGTCGCTCGGCCGCGTCGAGGTGCGCGAGACCTTCCATATCGCCAAGGTGGGAGCGGTGGCTGGATGCTATGTTCAGGACGGCAAACTCACCCGCGAGGCTAAGGTACGCCTGCTGCGCGATAACGTGGTGGTTTACGAAGGCCGTGTACACTCGCTCAGGCGCTTCAAAGAAGATGTGCCCGAGGTGCGGTCCGGCATGGAATGCGGCGTCACGTTGGAAAATTTCAGCGACGTCAAAATAGGCGACGTGATTGAAGCCTATGTTACCAAGAAGATCACCGAAGAGGCGATCGCCTGACGCATCTGCGGCTCCATCCACGCTTAGACCATGCCTCTGGGTTTGCTCACGTTCGAGATTCAGATCCCTCACGCTCATTCCCTTAAGGAAAAGCGGGCTGTTGTACGCAAAGTGCTTGGGCGGCTTCGCGCCCGCTTCAACGTCGCGGTGGCCGAGCTGGATCACCAGGACGTCTGGCAACGGGCGACGCTTGCTGTCGCTTCGGTATCGAGCAGCGAGACGTTACTCGAATCCTCGCTGCGGCAGGCACTCGCGGAAACCGAGAAAGTCCTGGGCCAGGACGTAGCGAACTATACCGTGGAAATTTTCTAGCCGGACGCTGAAGAAGCCTTGAACCATGCCGTCATGTTGGACTCCAAGCAGAAGGTGGCCAGGGAAATCCTCGAGCGTTTGCGAGGAGCGGGCTTTGAGGCCTATTTTGTTGGCGGCTGCGTGCGCGATCTGGTGATGGGGCTGGAGCCGAAGGATTACGATATCGCAACCCGCGCGCATCCCGATCAGGTGCTGACGCTGTTTCCGGAGGCACTCCGCGTAGGGGCCCAGTTCGGAGTGGTGATTGTGCCGGCCGAAGGTGGGCCGGTCGAAGTGGCCACGTTTCGCAGTGATAGCGAGTACGCCGACGGTCGTCATCCTGCCGCAGTGCGGTATGCGGAGGCCGCCAGCGAAGACGTCCGGCGGCGAGATTTCACCATCAACGGCCTGCTTTTCGATCCGGCGACGCGTCGAGTGATCGACTTCGTGGGCGGCCAGGAGGATATCCGGGCTCGCCGCATCCGGACGATCGGTGATCCTTACGCGCGCTTTCGGGAAGATCACCTGCGCATGCTGCGCGCCGTGCGGTTCGCTGCGAGATTTGCCTTTGGGCTGGACGCTCGCCTCCAAGAAGCCGCGCACGAATTGGGAGCGCTTGTTCGCGAAGTCAGCCGCGAGCGGGTGCGGGATGAGTTGCTGAAGATACTTACCGACGGAGGAGCCCGTCGCGGCTTCGAGCTCCTCGACGACCTTGGGCTGCTGGAAGTCGTTTTGCCGGAGGTCAAGGCGCTACAAGGTGTTCCTCAGCCGCCTCAATTCCATCCCGAGGGCGACGTCTGGACTCACACGATGATCATGCTCGACGGCCTTAAGAACCCTTCGGCCAGTCTCGCGCTGGGCGTCTTGCTGCACGACGTCGGCAAGCCGTCCACCCTTTCGGTGCGAGACCGTATCCGGTTCGATCATCATGCCGAAGTAGGCGCGCGCATGGCAGAGAACATTTGCTCCCGGCTGCGGCTGCCGTTGCGGCAAACCCAGCGGGTGACGGACCTGGTGCGAGAGCACCTGCGCTTTAAGGATTTGCCCCAGATGCGTCGCTCGACGCAATTACGGTTCTTGCAAATGGAGGGGTTTGACGAGCACCTGGAACTACACCGCTTGGATTGCCTTGCGAGCCACGGCAACCTTAGTCATTACAAACTTGCACAGCGCCTTTTGCAGGAAACGCCTCTCGACCAAATCCGACCTGCGCCACTGCTGCGAGGTGATGACCTAATCGCACGCGGATATACGCCAGGCCCCCGCTTCAAAGAAATCCTTCGAGCGGTCGAAGACGCCCAGCTGGAGGGAACCGTTAGGACGCGCACAGAAGCACTCACCCTGGTCGAGAGCAAATTCCCTCAATCCGTGCCGTGACCGTCGTCAACCTTTCAAATAGTGCGAAGTCACCAGAAAGTACAGGACCGCACCAAGCGTGCCCATGGCCGCGATGAAGACGCCGACCTTGTAAAACAGCATCTTCCGGTCCTGTTCACTCGGTTTCTCCTCGTCGATCATTTGGAACATATCGCCCTCCTGCCGAGGGATCGGAATCACGAGGTCCTAGAGTCGCATGCCAAAAGTTACTCACAACCGGCCTTGCCGGGGCCGGAACAAATTCTCATGCTCACCCCGGTGCGATAAAAGACCGTTTATCAATACAACTGCGCGCTTGGCACCGGGGACACTGTCTTAGCTGACTTCACTGTATCGCTTCCCCTTCAAAAGTCAAGCGCCATGTAAGAAATTTTGAAGAGTGCCCTCGCGATGCCGAGGCAATCTCCAGTAAGTTTAGGTGGCCGGACACGTGAACGCTAACTTGAGACCGCACACCGCGCCGGATTTTCTGCCAGCGGTAAAAGACGGCTTCGGCTTGCGCTTTTACGACCCGCTGCTCCGTGCCTTCCTTCGCGACCACGTTTTCAAGCGGGAACTCATCCGGCTTGCAGCCCCGGGCCGTGGAGCGCGCGCTCTGGACGCTGGTTGCGGGACGGGGACCCTCCTGAAGCTCACCGAGGAGGCTTGTCCAGACGCGCGTCTGACGGGAATCGACCTCGACGCGCGGATATTGCACCTAGCCCGCGTCAAGACTGGGGTCCCACTCCTGCGTGGCACGCTTGAGCAGCTTCCATTTCCGGGAGAAGTGTTCGATTTCGTCTTTTCCACCCTGGTTTTTCACCACCTGAAGTGCGAGGAAAAGGTGCAGGCTTTTCAGGAAATTCGGCGGGTTCTGCGCCCTGGCGGAACCTTCCTCGTCGCGGACTTCGGAAAGCCGCAGAACCGGCTGATGGGTCTTATGAGCAAACTCGTTCAGAGAGCGGACGGGCTGGAACGAACGAGGGACAATTTTGCAGGAAGACTTCCCGCGTTGCTCAGCGGCGCTGGATTCGCTGGGGTGCGGGAAGTGAAAAAGCGGATGACGGCGTTTGGTACGTTGACGTTCCTTTCTGCATGGAAAGCTCGGTAGAAGGCGATGAATCCTGTACAAAGCGGTGCGGTTAATCATAAAATTGAAGTAAGTGGACATGTGCTTGGGCCTGGCGGAAGATGAGATTCCGTGACCGGCGTGCGGGACGGATCGATCAAACCTAATGAGTGAGGACACTATGAACCCGGGTCTGGCTTCGAGGGAGATTCCGGAAACCGCGAGCCCGGACACAATGTTTCCGTCCGAACCTTTCGCCTGCCCGAATTGCGGCCAGATGCTGGCGCCCAGCTGCCGCGTTTGTGTTGCGTGCCATACCCCGGTTGACTTCAGCAAGCTCCAGAGAGCGGAAACCTCGTGGGAGCAGGTTGGGACAAAGGAAGAACCCACCAGCGAAAGTCCAGGGGGTATGCAGTTTTCCTGGCAAATTTTTCTCGCCGTCCTCGGCATTTATCTTGCGTTGGTGATGGTTGTCGAGCGTTATTTGAGCGTCTCCCAATGCCAGTTATTCTTAGGCGGAATCTTGCTGGGATCTTCAGCTTGGGTGTTTTATGACGCCCGCCTGCGCCGTGTCCCGCATGCCTTTCGGTGGGGAATCAGTTCGCTGCTTTTGTGGATCGTCGTGTTTCCGTGGTATGTGTCTCGGCGGCGCGCTCCCGAAGTTCCTTGCCCGCTAATGGAGGCGGAACCCAGCCTGTTCATGCGGGCGCTGCTGTGGATCATTGTCATTCTCTTTATTCTCGGTATCGCCGCGGCTTTTATCCACAAAGTTCCTCACTAAGCGATTCGGACTATTCACGAGCTTCCCGCCTTCCAACGCACTTGGCCGAAATGCCCGGCTAGTTTCTCGCCCAGTTCTCTCGCCACAGCTCGAAGCAGAGTAGCGTCCACAGCGGCTTGCGATGATCGGCTTTGCCTTGTTTATGCTCTTCCAGCAGTCGGCGAACAAACCGCGGGTCAAACAAACCTTCCTTCGCGAGTCGGCTCTCCGAGAGCAAGTCGTTTGCAAGCGGTAGTAACCCGGAGCGGAGCCAGGCTGCGGTCGGCACGGAGAATCCGCGTTTCTGGCGGTAGACGATACGGCGCGGCAGCCAAGGCTCCACTGCCTTCTTGAGCAGATCCTTAAGCCGGAAGCCGCGCACGCGCAGACGTGCGGGCAGGTAAGCGGCGAACTCGATGAGGCGATGATCGAGCATCGGCGTGCGCAGTTCGAGCGAGCAAGCCATGCTGGCGCGATCCACTTTTACCAGCAGATCGTCGGCGAGGTAGAGGCAGAAATCGAGATAGAGCGCCTCAGCCAAATCGTTTTCAAAGCGTGCGCTCTCGATCACGCGCTCAACTGGCTCAAGCGCGCGGCGGTCCGGTGGTACAGATCCATTTGCGCCGGCCGGGAAGACGCGGTCCAGTTCTTCAGGTGAAAACATTCCGAACCAGATGGCGTGGCGCACGGCGCAGTACTCCTCGGCGTAAGCGAAGAACCGCCGCAAAAACAAGCCGACTGGAACCGCACCCTGCGAGACGGGCAGCCGCGCACTCAGGCGGTCGAAGAGTTGGCGTCGCAGGGCCCTAGGCAGGCGCAAGTAATATCGCGAGAGTTGGATACCGAGGTAGGTAGGGTAGCCACCGAAAAGCTCATCGGCGCCTTCTCCGCTCAGAGCCACCTTGATGTGGGGACGCGCGAAGCGCGAGAGAAGATACGTCGGGATCACGGCCGGGTCCGCGAGCGGCTCGTCGAGCACGCCAGCAAGTATCTCCAGCCCCTCTCGCAGGCTGCGCTGGTCCGCGGTGAGCACGTGGTGCTGGGTGTGAAAATGGCGGGCAACAAAGGTCGAATATTCCTCTTCGCTGAAAGACTTGTCCGGGAACGAAACCGAAAACGTCTTCACTTGGCCGGGGGCAAGCTTGCTCATCAGGGCAACGATGGTGGAAGAATCGACGCCTCCGCTCAAAAACACGCCGAGAGGCACATCGCTCATCAAGCGGGAGATTGCTGCCTCGCGGAGCCGCGCGCGCAACCCGTTGACGAGCTCTTTTTCCTGCCGGCGTGTGAGGGGAGGCTCACCGGGAGGACGAAGGTGGTCGCGGAGCTGCCAGTAAGGCTCGATGTGGGTTTCACCCCGCTCCACGACCATCGTGCAACCTGCCGGAAGCTTCCGTATAGCGGCAAAGATGCTGCGCGGCGCGGGAACGTAGCCGTAAAACAGATACTCGCGCACAGCCTGCTCATCCAGCTCGCGCGAAACTTCTGGGTATTCGAGCAAAGCCTTAACTTCAGATCCGAAGACGAGAGTTCGCCCGCCCTGGCAATAATAGAGCGGCTTCTCGCCGGCGCGATCGCGGGTCAGGAGCAGGCGCTTGCGGTTCGCGTCCCAGAGCGCGATAGCGAACATGCCATTCAACTCGCGCACGAAGCCGGGCCCCCGCTCTTCATAGAGGTGGGCGATGACCTCGCCGTCAGAATGCGTGTGAAGACGGTGGCCCCGGGCTTGCAAGCCGCGCGCCAACTCCAGATGGTTGTAAATCTCACCGTTGAAGACTACGGTCACGTCGCCTGCCTCATTCGCGAGCGGCTGGTCACCCGTCTCGAGGTCGATGATGCTCAAGCGGCGGATGGCGAGGGCCAGGTAGGGAAGTTCGAATTTGCCATGGCTGTCTGGTCCGCGGTGTGCGATGCGAGCGGACATGGAGTCGATGGCAGCGAGGTGTGGCGCAGGGTCGAGAGCGAGATTTAGGATGCCGCAGATGCCACACATCGTCGCAAAATGAAAGCCTTGGCTTTCGCCTTTTCTTTTATCGGCAGCAAGGTGCCGGGCCTCACTTCTTTTCCCAGACGGAAAACCGCCAGCCCTGCCAGAGCGGAACCATGGGCCCCGCCACAGCAAGTGCCTGATTCGCCTCGTTATTTCTCACTAAAACCATAAAAGGCCCGGGAGCAGCGCGGCCAAGTGCCTGAAGGCGCCTGGCGCGGATGAGTAGCGGCTCGTCCCGCCAGCCGTCCGTTGCGGAGGGATCGGCAATGGCCAGAGAGCCCCGGGTGACGCGGCGCAGAACAGAGAATTGTGAGACCACGTAATTGCTGGTCATCTCACCCGCGTCGGCCGTGACAAGTCCGACGGGGCGACGTAGATAAAAGGGAAGGCCAGTGCGGAAATAAAAGTAGCCATAAAGCGGCAGGGCGCGCTCACGGCTGGAAAGAATCGTGTCTGCCAGGGTCCGACTAGAGAAGACCGAGTAGTAATTTCTGATCGGTGCGTACCAGCGCAGCACAAGGAGTGGAAGGGCGCAGGCGGGCACGAAAAGCACGAGGGCGCGAAGTGCGCGTCGGCGGCGGGCCATGGCCAGGTTGCGTCCGAGAAACCCGAGCGCCGCGACGATCAGCCCGCCAAACAGCAGAGCGGGCTTCAACTGGAACAGCACGGAGGACGGCAGCTTAGCCGCAAGGCGCGCGTGAACGCTGTGCGTTTGGAGAAATCCGCTGGAGAAAACCATCAGCAAGCCGCTTAGAATCATCGCTGCGAGGCCCGCCGTCAGCCAGTCTGGTGGACTCGACCCGGGCGTCGGGTCCGCCTCGCGCCATACCGCGGCCAGAAGCAGGCTGAGCGGGACGAATGCGGGCACGACATATCCGGGAAGCTTTGAATGGGAAATAGAAAAAAAGACAAAGATCGTCATCGCCCACGCAAGCAAGAACAACACCGCGTCATTTGACGACTGCCGCAGTTCACGCCACCGCTTCCGACGGTTCCAGGCTGCGAAAAGCAGGAATAAGCTCCACGGGAAAAAACCGGCGAGAAAGACGGGGATGTAATAAAAGGCGCTCTCCGACCTGTTCAGGTGGGCGCCCGTTGTGAACCTCAGCAGCGACTCCTCCCACAAAGCGTATTTGGGAAAGTGGGGGTGGCGAAGCGAAACGGCGATGAACCACGGCAGGACTATGGCAAACAGCAGCAGCCAGCCCGTGAGCCAGTGCGGCTTCTTGAGCTCTCGCAACCTGCCTGCTGCCGCTGCATAGACGACGAGCGTGATCAGAGGCAGGAGGAAACCCACCGGTCCTTTGTCTAGCGTGGCGAGGCCCATAGCCGCGAATGCCACGGCGTCGAGAGCGTGACTGGCAAACCCACGCTCGCTGTTCAGCCAGAAGCAGAAAACAGCAAGGGTGACAAGCAACGTCAGCGGCATATCAAAGATCACGAAACGGGCAAAGCCAAAAAACAACGGCGAGGTAGCGAGAATGATGCCGGCGAGCAAGCCCGTTCGTTCGCCGAACATGCGGGCAGCCATCAGCCATGTCAAAAACAGCGTGGCTAGCGCTGCGCAAGCCTCAGGAACGCGGGCCGCCCATGCCGAAAGACCAAAAACGCGGAACGAGCCGGCGATGGCCCAGAACAGAAGCACGGGCTTGTCGAGATACGGAAGCCCGTTGAAATGTGGCGTGATCCAATCGCGCGCGAGGAGCATTTCGCGCGCCACTTCAGCGTTGCGCCCCTCGTCCGGCTCAAGCAGAGGCAGGCGGCCGAGTCCGATAAAAAAGAGGCAGGCGCCCACCGCGAGCAAGAGCACCCAGGAGCGTGATGGGGAAAAAAATGCGCGGAGGCGAGCGAGAGGAGCAGGCATCAGAGTGCGTTACCAGCCGGGCCGCGCACGGACGGGGAAGCGGCCGCGTCTTCGCTTTCGTAAATCACGAGGCTGTGCAAGTAGTCCAGGCGATTCTTCTTCATCCAGCGCACGGCGTAAAGATCCGCGAGGCCTTTCACCAGCCTTCCCCACGTCCCGTACTTCGTCTTTCCCCGCCATCTCGGGTGGTGGGAGACGGGAACCTGGGTGACGCGGTAGCCTCTCATTTTGAGCAAGGTGGGGAGAAAGCGGTGCATCCCCTTATAGAGCTCGATGTTACGAACACAAGTCCCGCGATAAGCTTTCAGTGTGCAGCCAGTGTCCACGATGTCGTCACCAGTAGCCCAATTGCGAACGCCGTTGGCAATGCGCGAGGACATGCGCTTCCACCATGAATCGTGCCGGCGCAGGCGCACGCCGCAAACCACATCCCAATCCCGCAGCTTCTCCACCAGTCCGGCAACATCCTCCGGGTCGTTTTGCAGATCTCCGTCAAGCGTGACCACCGCACTGCCACGGGAATGCTGAAACCCGGCGGCCATGGCAGCGGTTTGACCGAAATTGCGCGCGAAATGAAGCACGCGAATCCTGGCATCGGTCTGCTGAACGGCTTTCAGCTCGTGTAGCGTGCCGTCGGTGCTGCCATCGTCGATAAAAAGAATTTCGACGCTGCCGGGGACGCGCGCAAGGGCTGTCCGGAGGCGCTCCGCGAGCGGCGGGATGTTCTCTGCCTCGTTAAAGACTGGGATGATGACGCTCAGCGCGACTTCTTCCATGAAGTCAATTCTAGCCTGCCCTCCTGCCAAAAGGCGCAATTTTAACACGGTCGGGCGCTGGCAATCCTCGAATCGAATCGGGATCTGGTACACCCTCAGCCCGTTTTCCACTGAATCTAAATGACATTCCGGCTTGGGCTGTGACCGCTCCGAGACCCCGCAGCATTCCGCCATGGCAAGCTGCTCGATTTCGGGTTGCTGGGTGGCGGATTTCCTGAAATTGGCGCGGTTGGTGCCCAGGAAGGCCGGAGTGCGTGTCGGCGGCTTGCGAAGGGACATAGAGAACCGGTGGGACCGCCGAGGGAAAACGGCCTATGACGGCTATCACTATATGGTAAATAAGAGTCCCTGCCAAGTGAAAGGGCACCTGCCGGGCTGAAGCTCGGCTCTACGTCGCGCTCATATTCAACCGTCGCCGTGAAAGATACTGAACGGAGCGGACAAGGAAACAACCACCTCCGGCGGGTAATAGACGCCCTGGAGCAGGCAGGCGCGAAGTGGAAAAGGGCAAATTTCCCTTGACAGGACAAGGAATTACGCGCATAAAGTATATTTATGCGCACTTTGCATAAATATACTGGGTGGAGCGCGACGGAACTGTGGGAGCGGTGATTGAACAGCAGGTCCGGGAGGTCAGCGGGCGGGCGGCGAAGGCTCCTGTGCGCGTCGCGATAGTGGGCGCTACGGGCTACGTTGGCCGGGAACTGGTTGCCATCTTGGCGCGTCATCCGGGCGTGCGGCTGAAGGCGCTGATGTCGTCGAAGCACCCGGGCCGGGAGCAGATTTTGCTGAGTGACGCGCATCCCGTTCTGCGCACCGTGAGCGAGCTCACGGTGCGCCCACTGGACGCGGAAGAGTTGGCGCCGCCCGAAGCGGAAATTGTGTTTCTCGCCACGCCGCACGAAGTTTCACATGACCTGGCGCCCCGGCTGGTTGAGCGCGGGCTGCGAGTCATCGACCTCAGCGGCGCATTCCGGCTGAAGGATGCCGCCGCCTATCCGCGCTGGTACGGGTTTGAGCATCGCGAGCCCGCCGCGCTCGCGCAAGCAGTATACGGCTTGCCGGAATTAAACGCGGAAGCCGTTCGCACGGCGCGCCTCGTGGCAAATCCAGGCTGTTATGCAACCTCCATCATCTTAGCGCTGGCTCCGCTGCTGAAGGCAGAGGTTGTGAATGCGACGAGCGGCATCATCTGCGACGCGAAGTCCGGTGCAAGCGGCGCCGGGCGCTCGGCGAAGGATGAGTTGCTGTTTGCAAACGTAAATGAGAATTGCCGGGCTTACGGTTTATTCAGGCATCGGCACGTGCCCGAATCTTTGCAGGCGCTTCAGTTAGCTGAGGAATCTTTTATCTTCACGCCTCACCTGTTGCCGCTGACGCGCGGCATTCTGAGCACGATTTATGTGCGACTCACTCGTCCGCTGACCAGTGATGAGGTGAGGGAGATTTTCGCGCGCTCTTACGCCAGTGCCCCGCTCGTGAGGATTTACGAAGACGGAAGGCTGCCGGAAATTCGGGCGGTGGCGAACACGGCTTACGCCGATCTGGGCTTTGCGCTGGATGCATCCGGGCAACGGCTGGTGGTGGTCTCAGCGCTCGACAACCTGGGGAAGGGCGCGGCAAGCCAGGCGGTGGAGAACCTGAACCTGATGCTGGGCTATCCGCAGGACACGGCGCTGAAATGAAACTGGTTGTAAAAGCCGGTGGACAGGCTGCCGACGATGCGAAGGTGCGGCGCGGACTCGCGCGGCAGATTGCTGCGCTTCGCCGGTCCGGACACGACGTGCTGATGGTGCATGGCGGCGGGAAACGGCTTACGGAAGCGCTGGCGCGGCTTGGCATCCCTACGGAATTTGAAAACGGTTTGCGGGTGACCGACCAAGCCACGCGCGACGTGGCGGTGATGGTACTGGCCGGGATCGTCAACAAGGAATGGGTTGCGGAAATCGAAGGGCAAGGCCAGGCGGCGCTAGGCGTTTGCGGCGGGGACGGCAGGCTGGTTGAAGTGCGCAAACCCACAGGCGGCGGGCGGCGTGACCTTGGATACGTAGGCCGGCCGAGCCGCGTCAACACGGGGCTGCTCGAGATGGCCTTTGCGCGGCGCATGGTGCCGGTCGTGGCGAGTGTGGCGCTCGGTCCGCGCGGCGAATACTACAACGTCAATGCCGACGATTTCGCCGTAGCGCTCGCCAACGCTTTGCCGGCCGACCGCCTGATTTACGTCACCGAATCCGGGGGTGTGTGGGATGCCGAGCAGCGGTTGCTGCGCGAAGTGCGCGTGAACGCGATCCGCCCGATGATCCGCAAGGGAATTGTGCGCAACGGGATGATCCCCAAGCTGCTTTCGTGCGCGAAGGCATTGCGGGGGCCGGTGACTGAAATTGACATGGTCGCACCCGAGGCTCTGCTGCGCGTTATCGAAGGCCGCGGAGAACACGGAACGCGCATCGTGAAGTGACGGGACGATGAACTACGAACAAGTCCGCAAAGAGGAAAGCGAGGTCCTGGTGCCGACTTACCAGCGGCTGCCGCTGCTGGCGGTGCGCGGCGAGGGCTGCGAGATCTACGACGATCGCGGCCGGCGCTACGTGGACTTTCTCGGCGGCCTTGCCGTGAACGCGCTTGGTTATGCCCACCCCGAGATCCTGGCAGTGCTGCGGGATGAGTCCGAAACGCTGCTGCACGTCTCGAACCTGATCTATCACCCTTACCAGGCGCCCCTGGCACAGACGCTCGCGCGCTGGGCCGGGCTTGACCGCGTCTTTTTTGCCAATTCCGGGACGGAAGTGAACGAGGCGGCAATGAAGCTGGCGCGCGCCTATGCCCGGAAGTTTCACCCCGCCCAGCCGTTTGAGAAATATGAGGTGCTTGCGGTTGAGAACTCGTTTCACGGACGCACGCTCGGCGCGCTTTCGGCCACATGGCCGGAACACTATCGCGAACCCTTCGAGCCGCTCGTGCCCGGGTTCCGCTTTGTCCGGCTCAACGATGTGGGTCACCTGCGCGACTGTCTGACGCGGCGCGTCTCGGCCTTTATGGTGGAAGTAATTCAAGGCGAAGGCGGCGTGGTGGAGATCCGTGAAGAATTTCTACGGACGGCGCAGGAACTTTGCCATCGCCACGACGCGCTCTTCATCTGTGACGAGATCCAATGCGGCCTGGGCCGGACGGGACGGCGATTTGCCTTTGAGCATTACGGACTGCATCCGGACGTTGTCCTCGTAGCCAAGCCGCTTGCCGCGGGTTTGCCGCTTGCGGCGCTCATTGCCAGCGAGCGCGCGGCACAGGCGTTTTCTCCCGGCTTTCACGGCACAACCTTCGGCGGTGGCCCGCTGCAATGCCGGCTGGCGATGAAGGTGCTTGAAATCCTTGACCGGCCAGGATTCCTCGATCATGTGCGCGAGGTCGGCAGGTACTTCAAAGGCCGGCTGCGGGAACTGCAGCTCGAATTTCCCGTCATCCGCGAGGTCCGCGGCGAAGGATTGATGCTCGCGGCGGAGCTAACCGTGCCCGGTAAAGGCGTGGTGCAGCAGGCGCTCGAAGCCGGATTCTTAATCAACTGCACCCAGGAAAAGGTTCTCCGCTTCTTGCCTCCCTACATCATCGAGCGGCGGCACGTCGATGAGTTGATCGCCGCTTTGCGCCCGATGTTGGCGGGTTTGGCCGTTGAGTCCCATCAGGAGGTCAATGCATGACACCCGTATTGACGGTGATTGAAACGCAGGAAAGGTTGAGTGTGCAAGACCTTGTCGCCGAGCGTGACCTGACGCGCGGCGACATCGAGCTCATCTTCCGTCTGGCGGAGCGGATGAAAAGCTCGCCCGGATCATTCGCGCGAGCCCTGGCCGGCAAACAACTGGCGATGATTTTCGAAAAGCCTTCCTTGCGCACGCGCGTTGCCTTCGAAGTGGGCATGACGAGCCTGGGAGGGCACGCCGTTTACCTGGACCACACCAAGCCGCGTCTCGGCGAACGGGAAAGCATCAAGGATGTGGCGAAGAATCTGGATCGCTGGGTACACGGCATCGTCGCGCGTACCTTTTCTCACTCCTCCGTGATTGAGTTGGCGGAGTATGCCTCGATCCCGGTGATCAACGCCCTCACGGATCTGCTACATCCGTGCCAGGCGCTTGCCGATTTTTTCACGCTGGAAGAGAAGTTCGGACGTTTGCGCGGCCTTGAGGTGGCCTTTGTGGGCGACGGCAACAACGTCTGCCATTCACTGACGGTCGTCGCAGCCAAGCTCGGCGTCTCGATGCGCGTGGCTACCCCGGCAGGCTTCGATCCCAAGCCGGAGATTGTGGCGGAGGCGGAAGCATGCGCGAGAGACACCGGTGCCCGGCTGCAATTTTTCCGTGATCCGGCAGAGGCCGTTGCCGGCGCCCATGCGGTGTATACGGATGTTTGGGCGAGCATGGGCCAGGAATACGCCGCGCATCTGCGCGCCCAGGTGTTCGCTCCTTATCGCGTGACGGAAGAACTTATGTCGGATGCCGCTCCGGACGCCGTCTTCATGCACTGCCTTCCGGCCCACCGCGGCCAGGAAGTGACGGACGCGGTCATTGACTCGCCGAGGTCCATCGTTTACGACCAAGCTGAAAACCGGCTGCACGTGCAGAAGGCTCTTCTGATGCTACTCCTCCAAAATTGACTTCCGCAGCCGAATTGGCGATTTACTCCGGGAGCGAAGTCTGCTCTCGCGAAGGCCGCAAGACGGTCCCGTCCCTGTAAGTGGGCCGGTTTGCCGCTAATCTGATACGATGGCAGTAGTTGGGGAATAGTTCGTGGCAAAGATCCGTAAAGCCGAATTACGTGACGTTCCGGCGATATTCGAAATGATCAATCATTACGCCGCCGAGCGGGTGATGCTGCCGCGTCCGTTGACAGATCTATATGAGTGCGTCCGCGAATTTCTGGTTGCCGAGGATGAGGAAGGACAAGTGACAGGTTGCGGAGCGCTGAAGTTTTACAACGTCGAACTGGCGGAGATTCGCTCGTTGTGCGTCGCACCCGGAAGCCAGAACCACGGCTGCGGCCGGGCGCTCGCCGAAACGCTGCTGGCCGAAGCCGAGCGTTACGGCCTGAAGACGGTTTTTGCGCTCACGCTGGCGCCCGATTTTTTCTTCAAATGCGGTTTCCGGGAGACTGCCCGCGAGCGTTTCCCAATGAAGGTATGGCGAGACTGCCTTCGCTGTGAGCGCTACTTTCACTGCCACGAAAAGACCGTTTACCTGAATTTGCCTCGTCCCGCCAGTCTGGCCAAAACGCAGGCTGAGCCGGCCGAAGTCTCCGCCTGATCTTAGCTCACCTCCCGTACGCCGCCCTCCTCCGTTGTAGTGCGTCATAAATTCTTTTACGTATTTGCGGGGCCGGTTTTGGAGTGCGGGAGCTCGCTCCCGCTTTATTGCGCCGGAGGCTTGCCTCCGGCCCATCGCGTGCCAGCACGCAGGCCGCCGAATATTCTGTGACGCTGCGAGCGAGTTTGCGGCGCCCAAAGCAGAGGCAAGCCGCCGCACTCCATATCCCGGGATTTGACGTGGCAGTGGGCGTCCCCTTGACCTTGGTGGCTAAACCTACTATACTAGGCTAAACTTAGCTGCTTGCCCTCACCAGGCGCGGTTGCTTGAACTTCCCCTGGAAGAAGGTTTTTACCCACGAATAGGGTCTTCAACCCTAAGAGTCCGGCGGACTTAGGGCGAGTAAAGCTCGGCTTCTGGTCGCTTCGGAGCTTAGTAATAGGCGTAAAAGATTGTTCTTTGACGAACAAACATCATCTAACCCATTGAAAGCAAATGATAATTAGAACGGCTAATTACCAACAAACTCCCGGAGGCAGCGTATCCCGCTGATTCTAAAGGACCGACTTGAGCAAATTGTTGGTAAAACTGGAAGTCATAGAAAACAAGAAGCCTAGAAGGAGAATCGGGCTAGAAGGCCGAAATTGTTTGTCCAAAAAATGTAGGAGATTTGAGCGTGAGCACTTGCGTTGTACCTCAGAAGCAGGTTGCATACGTGGCGCGCGGGGGAGGATGGCCCTTCCGATCCCGCGAAATGGGAGAACGGGCGCAGAACAACAGCGAGGCACTGGGGCGTGTCAGTTAGACGGCAGCGGTGTAGCTGCCGCGCAAGGCCCTAATTGTGGTAGCCTATCTGTTGCCGCCTCGACCGGCTTGGCGGCTCGATTCCTGTCTTGGAGGGTAATTAGATTATGCGGGGCATGAGGCGATGGGTGGGCGCCGGGAGTGGTGCGCTCGCGCTGGGGGTTGTGGCCTTCGTTGGCGCGTCGCGGTGGCATGGGCTGGCAGTGCCAGCCGTGCGACAGCTCTTTCTACATGGGTCGGGCTCCGCTGGCCAGGCGGAGGGCACAGCGACAGGAGGCATCAACTTAAAAAACATCGACCTGAAGGCCAAGCCGTGTACGAACTTCTACCAGTACGCGGACGGCAACTGGCTCGCGAACAACCCGATTCCCGCGGCGTATCCCGAATGGAGCCAGTTCAGCGAACTTGCAGAACGGAACCGGTCGATTCTGCGAGAGATCCTGGAAAGGGATGCTGCGGACCGAAGCGCGCCGCCCGGCTCGAACAAGGGGAAGCTGGGTGAGTTATATGCCAGTTGCATGAATACCAAGGTAGTCCAAGCCGAGGGAGAAAAGCCGATTGAGCCGGAGCTCCGGCGCATTGATGAGATTCACGACTCAACCGGTCTCGAGGCGGAAATTGTGCGCCTGCAGAAGCTGGGAGCCAACGCGCTGTTCGGCTTCGGTGACGAGCCGGACTTCAAGGACAGCAAGATGGAAATTGGCGACGCGGAGCAGGGAGGGCTCGGACTGCCCAACCGAAACTATTACACGAAGCAAGACGCGAAATCCAAGCAGATCCGCGTCAAGTACGTGCAGCACATTGCCAAGATGTTCGAGCTGTTGGGCGACAGGCCGGCCGCAGCCGCAAAGGACGCAAAGACGGTGATGTCCATCGAGACGAGCCTGGCGGAGGCTTCGCTTACCCCGGTCGCGCTGCGCAATCCGAATGCTGTTTACCACAAAATGAATCTCACCCAGCTTCAGTTGCTGACGCCAGCATTCTCCTGGCAAAACTACTTGCGCGAAGCAGGGCGGCCGGAAATCGACGCGATCAACGTGGGCGAACCGGAGTTCTTTAAGGAAATGAACAAGGAACTCACCAGCCTGCCGCTCGCCGACTGGAAGACGTACCTGCGCTGGCAGCTTATCAACGAGGCGGCGCCTTATCTTTCCCATCCCTTTGTGGAGGCGAGCTTCAACTTTTACGGACGAGTGCTTGAGGGCACTCAGCAGATTCTGCCGCGCTGGAAGCGATGTGTCGCGGAAGTCGACAACGGCATGGGCTTTGCACTTGGCAAGGAATATGTGGAACAGGAATTTCCGCCCGAGGCGAAGGCGCGGGCGATGACGATGGTGAACGACCTGATTGCGACACTGCGCAGTGATATTTCGACACTCGCATGGATGAGTCCGCCAACGCGGCAACACGCCCTCGCCAAGCTACAACTGTTGATGAAGAAGATTGGATATCCCTCGAAGTGGCGAGACTATTCCGCATTAAACATTGGGCCTGTGCCCTATGTCGAAAACGTCTTCCGGGCGAACGAGTTTGAATACCATCGCGAGGTGAGCAAGATCGGCAAGCCGGTGAACCGCAAAGAATGGGAAATGACGCCGCCCACCGTGAACGCGTATTATGATCCCACAAAGAACGAGATTGTTTTTCCCGCGGGCATCTTGCAGCCACCGTTCTTCAATCCGAAGGCGGACGACGCTTCCAATTACGGTGCCATGGGAGTGGTGATCGGTCACGAGATGACGCACGGTTATGATGACGAAGGCCGCCAATTCGACGCTCATGGGAATTTACGCAACTGGTGGACACCCGGAGATCTGAAGCGCTTTAACCAGCGCGCCGGGTGCATTGTGAACCAGTTTGACGGCTACCTGGTCGAAGACAACCTCCACGAGAACGGAAAGCTGGTCGAGGGCGAGAGTATTGCGGACCTGGGCGGCCTTACCATCGCCTACGCGGCGTTTCAGCGAACGGCGGAGGCGAAATCGACGGTGAAAATCGGCGGATACACCCCTGATCAGCGCTTCTTTTTGAGTTACGCGCAAATGTGGGCGACAAACGTGCGTCCGCAGTTCGCCCGGCTGCTCGTTTCAACCGATCCACACCCCATCCCGCACTTTCGGGTGGTGGGGCCGCTTTCAAACACGCCCGCCTTCGCGCGCGCCTTCGGCTGCAAACCCGGCGAACCGATGGTGCGTCCGCCCGTCAAGCAGTGCAAGATTTGGTGAGCGAGAAGGAACCGAAAGCGGGGGGCTCTGAGGGCATGAAGAGAGAGACACTGCTCACGGCCGTCGTTTTTTTGGGTGTGGGCTTCCTGGCCGGTTACGTCTATAGCGCCCGCAGAGTTCCATCCTCAAAGCCGGCTCCGCGTGTACCCGCCGCAAGCGCGCAGGCCGAGACAAACGCGCCCGGGGATCTCGCGTCCGAACTCCCCAAGGGCCACCCTCCGCTCAACAGCGCCGAGGTGATCCGGTTCTTCAAAGATGCGGCGGCGCGGAATCCGGCCGATGCCGGGCCGCGAGTCAAGCTGGCCAATTTCTTTTACGACCGGCACCGCTATGCCGAGGCCATTCCGTGGTACGAACAGGCTCTCGCCCGGGACTCGAACAATGTGGATGCGCGAACGGATTTGGCAACCTGCTACTTCAACGTCGGACAGACGAACCAGGCTCTGGCAGAGCTGCACGAGGCGTTGCGTATCGATCCGCACCACGAAGCCACGCTGTTTAACCTGACCGTCGTGAATCTTGAAGGAACCCACAACCTGCAGGCCGCTTGGAAAGCATGGAAGAGCCTCTACGCCATTAATCCGGGTTATCCTGAACTTGAGCGCCTCAAGACGCTGCTGAACCAGGCCGGGGCCGCCTCCGAGCAGCCGACTGCCCGTTAGGAAGCTGCTTTTTGGCCGGAACGGGAGCAGGCGCACTCGATTGATGGCACGCCTCTTGGATATCATTCTCGACCTGGTCATGGTGGCCGTGGTGGCACGGACGCTGGCTATAGCCTTTCAGCGTTTTTTCAGGGGCGTCCACTCTCCCCACACGGCTGCTTCACCGCGCCAAGAAGCAAATCACAAAACTGTGGAGGGAGAAACGGTGCGCGACCCGGTATGTGGCATCTTCGTCTCGACCGAACTTGCGCACCGGCTTGAATGGCACGGAAAGACGTTTTACTTCTGCTCGGAGGAATGCCGGCAAAAGTTTCGCAAGAGCGGCGCGGCAAAAAACTCGGCGTAGAAGCCGCCCTCCGGCGAAATCGGCCCTTGGCAAGGCGATGCGCCGCCTCATCGAGTGCGTTCCCAATTTCAGCGAAGGGCGTGATGTCGGCAAGGTCCGTGAGATTGCGGCGGCAATCCGCTCAGGCTCCGACGTTTATGAACTCGGTGTGACGATGGACGCGGACCATAACCGGTCTGTCATCACGTTTGCTGCCAGCCCGGCCAGCGTTGGGGAGGCGGCGCTTCGTGGCGTGAAGCGCGCGGCGGAACTCATCGACATGAACCTTCATCATGGCGTCCACCCCCGCATCGGGGCCACGGATGTGGTTCCGTTCGTGCCGCTCGAAGGTTCAGGCCTGGCGGATTGCGCCCGCATCGCCCGCTGGACAGCCGAGGAAATCTGGCGGCGCTTTCGCATCCCGACGTATCTTTACGAAGAAGCGGCACTGAGCGCGGAACGCCGCAACCTGGCTGCGATCCGCCGCGGGCAGTTTGAGGGCCTGCGCAGAGAGGTCCAGGAGGATCAAAATCGGCGCCCAGACTTCGGCGAGGCGCGGCTCAATCCAACTGCTGGAGCGACAGCGGTGGGTGCGCGCAAGGTGCTGATCGCCTTCAACGTGAACCTTGACACGGAGGACGTGGAAATCGCACGCGATGTTGCTCGCGCCATCCGCGCGTCCAACGGAGGCCTTGCCTGCGTCAAGGCGATCGGTTTGTTTTTAGCGAGCAGGGCGCGGGCGCAAGTTTCCATGAACCTCACCGACTACACTGTCACCCCTCTTGACCTCGTTTTTGAAGAAGTCTCGAAACAGGCGAAGTCGCGAGGAGCCGCCGTAGCTGAAAGCGAAATTGTGGGTCTGATCCCTGCTGGTGCGCTCAACGCAATCTCGCCGAAAAGGTTGCTGATTCGGAATTTCAGCGACGACATGGTTCTGGAATTCCGTCTGGAACGAGCTTTAGCAGGTGCATCACGCTGACAAGGTTGCCTGGCAGGGTGATCCTGTGGATTTTCCTTGAGGAGCCCGCACGCCGGAAAGAGCGAAGCCACGCGAGGCGATGTTCGCTGAAGGGCGAAGCTCAAATCAGGTAAGTTTGCACGCTTGCGAATTGAAGATGGGCTCGCAACAGACTATAGTATGCTCAGGGTAACTTATTGAGAATCCGTTGAATCAAAGAGGCGGGTTTAGTCTCTTGTTTTTCTGGAGGAGGGAGGTTGTCATGAAGCAAAAAGCTACCCTCTACGGGCTGGTCGCCTCGCTTGCGCTGGTTTTGATTGCCGGAGCGTGCGGCCACAACGCTAATGCCCCCAACGATGGTGCCATCACTTCGGCGATTCAGGCCAAGCTTTATCAAAATCCCGATTTGAGGAAACTTTCTGTGAACGTTGCCTCGAATCAGGGCGTGGTTACACTGTCCGGAGCTGTGAACACTCCTGTTGAAAAACTGGCCGTGGAGGATCTGGCCCGCAGCACACCTGGGGTGACGCAGGTGATCGACAACCTCACGGCTCAGCAGCCAGCCTCGCCGCAGGCCGCCGCCTTGCCTCCTGAGCAGACTTATCCGGCTCGCCGGGCGGTTCGCCGCCACGAGCGGCGCCGCATCGCGCGTAACGGAAGCTCGCAACGCCCGGCGGACTCGCCGGACAGCGTTCCGCCGGTCCAGGAAGCCGATTCAGCGCCGCCTGCTGCCGCGCCGCAGCCGGCTCCCGAACCTCCTCCCGAGCCGCAGCCGGTGACGGTAACCATTCCTTCGGGGACGCCAGTGATTGTTCGAATGATCGACTCGATCAGCTCGGCCACTGCCCAGCCAGACCAATTTTACGCCGCTTCTGTTTTTTCTCCGGTCGTGGTCGGGAACAAGGTGGTAGTTGACCAGGGAGCGAATGCCCGAGTGCGGGTTGTGGAGGTAAAGAGCGCCGGGCATTACCGCGGCGCGTCCGAGTTGAAGCTCGAGCTGGCAGACCTAACGATCAACGGGCAAAGTTATCCCGTTAAGAGCGGAGATTACGTCAAGCGGGGTGCCTCTCGCGGAAAGAACAGCGCTGAGAAGATTGGCGGCGGAGCCGGCCTTGGCGCGCTGCTCGGCGGATTAATCGGCCATGGCAAGGGCGCCGGCATTGGCGCCGTCATTGGAGCCGCTGGTGGGACGGTCGCGCAAGGCGTTACAAAAGGACAGCAAGTGGCGGTTCCGTCCGAAGCTCAAATCAATTTCACGTTGCAGAATCCGCTAACCGTCACATTGCCGCCCGAGGGATCCTCCGGTTCGGGACAATAACTCAAAGTGGAGAGCGTATTGAGTCAAACGAACCACATGCAACTTTCGCCTTTTCAATGGGTTAGCCGAACTTCTCCCAGCGTGTCGGAAATCGCGGACATTGCCGGAGAGATAAGCCGTAGCATGGACGGGCTTGGGCTCCCTGCCGAACGGCTGGCGGGTCGCCGCATTGCTGTCACGGTGGGCAGCCGCGGCATCGCCGGGCTCAAAGACATCGTTCGCACCCTTTGTCAGTGGCTTCGCGGACATGGCGCACAGCCGTTTGTCGTCCCGGCCATGGGCAGTCACGGCGGCGCGACGGCTGAAGGTCAGCGAGGGATTCTTGAAGAATATGGCGTGCGGCCCGACTACATTGGCGCCAAAGTTCTCGCCTCGATGGATACGGTTGAGATCGGCAAGACGGACGCCGGCATCCGTGTGTTTATGGACCGGCTGGCGTGGGAATCCGACGGCGTGCTGGTGATGAACCGGGTGAAGCCGCACACCAACTTTCGCGGCAAGATCGAAAGCGGGCGATTGAAGATGATTGCAGTCGGCCTCGGCAAGCGCGACGGCGCCGAGGAAGTCCACCGATGGGCCCAGCGATACGGTTACGAATCGGTGATCCGGCCCATTTCGCAGGTGGCGCTTGCCAGCGGCAAAATTCTGGCCGGTGTCGGCGTGGTGGAGAACGAATTTCACCAAATTTGCCAGGTGCAGGCATCGCTTCCCCCGGGACTCGTGGTTCAGGAGGAAGCGCTGCTCCAAACGGCGAGGCGTCTGGTGCCGCGTCTGCCATTTGAAAGCGCTCAGGTACTCATTGTGGATGAGCTTGGGAAGAACATCAGCGGCACGGGAATGGACACGAAGGTTATTGGGCGCGGCGTTGAGACGGAGCCTGGAGAGGCGCCGGTCATCCAGATGATTTACGTGCGCGACCTCACCATGGAAAGCGGTGGTAACGCCCTTGGGATGGGTTATGCAGACCTGATTCACGAAAGGCTTTACCACAAGGTCGAGCTTCAAAAGACTTACGTGAACGCCAGAACGGCTCTCAATCCGGACGGGGTGCGTCTACCGATGTCGCTTCCTTCCGACCGCGAGGCGTTGGGCTTCGCTTTGGGCAGCGTGGGATCCCCGGAGCCGGCTCGCCAGCGCTTGGCTTGGGTCCGCAACACACTGGACCTGGTCCGGGTCGCTGCATCGGAGCCGCTCGCCGAAGAGGCGGCAAGGCGCGGTGGGTGGACGGTTTCCGAAAGGCGCTTCTTACCTCAGTTCGATGCGGAAGGCAACTTACTCCGGCCGCCCGATGACCATCACGAGGCTGCCTGAAGAGGGTGAGGAGCGAGACGAGCGGGGGCGTACAAAGTTTTGAAGGTGCCCTCCGCGTTTCCTCGCGGCATCCCGGATTAGGCAGGTCAAATCGTTTCCACACCATTGCGCATGAACGATTCTCGGCGTCTCGCGAGCCTCCTCCGGCCCCATATCCCGCTCTTTGCGGTCGCCATTTGCCTGATGGCAATCGTCGGAACTTGCGAGGCCATTTACGCGCTTCTCATCAAGCCCATTTTCGACCGTGTGCTGACAACGCACTACACGGAAGCTCCCATTAAGCTGTTCTCGGTTCCTTTTTATCATCACACCCTCTACCTTCAGAATTTGCTCCCCGGCCACATTCGCGATCCAATTACAGCGATCGTGATTGCTCTCGTGGGCGTAACTCTGGTCAAAGGAATTTGTGCATATTTCGGGACCTATTCGGTGAATTACATCGGCCAGTGCGTAGTGCGTGATCTGCGCAACGCGCTCTATTCCAAAATCGTCAGGCAGTCGATGGCTTTTTTTGCGGAGAATTCCACGGGCCGGTTGATGTCCACCGTCGTGAGCGACATCGAGCGGGTTCAAGACGCGCTTTCGAACACTACGGCCTCTTTCCTTAAGCAGTCGTTCACACTCATCGGGTTGCTGATTGTTGTTTTCCACGCCGACTGGCGTTTGGCTCTCGCCTCGATGGTTTTGATTCCTTTTGTCGTTTTCCCCGCAGCCAACATTGGCCGCTACATCCGCACTCACAGCCGCAAGAGCCAAGATAAGATGGCCGACCTCACGAACATTCTGCAGGAAACGTTCAGCGGCATCCGTATCGTAAAAGCGTTCGGTATGGAGGATTTTGAAGGCAGCAAGTTCAAGGCCGCCACCCGGCGGCTTCTCCGGGTGAACTTGCGATGGGTGCGAGCGCACGCGTTGACTCAGCCTCTGATGGAGCTAATCGGCGCAATCACGATTGCGGGCACGCTGATCTACGCTCGCAACGAGATTGTTCATCACGCCCAGACTCTCGGCGGATTTGCTGTCTTCCTGTACTGTGTTATTAAAATGTACGAGCCCATCAAGCGGCTGACTACGGCGAACAACTCTCTTCAGCTTGCAATAGGCGCTTCAGAGCGGGTGTTCGAAGTTATGGGTACGGAATCTGAAGTGCCCGAAAAGCGGCACGCCACCCAATTGCCACCGTTTAGGAAAGAGCTGGTATTCGAGGACGTGGAGTTCCGATACGGAGAGGCGGTTATTCTTCAGGATGTCAATCTGACAATCCGGAAGGGCGAGGTCGTGGCCATCGTCGGCTCGAGTGGCGCGGGAAAAACGACTTTGGCTAATTTGATTCCTCGCTTCTTCGATATCACGCGCGGTCGCATCCTTATTGACGGCTACGACCTCCGGGATGTCAATCTGAGCTCGCTGCGGTCGCAGATCGGCATTGTGACTCAGGAGACCGTGCTTTTTAACGACACGGTGCTCGAAAACATCGCATACGGCCAACTGCACACGGACCGCCGCGCGGTGGAAGAAGCGGCGAGCGCGGCTCTGGCGCATGAATTCATCATGGAGTTGCCGAAGGGATACGACACCGTGATTGGCGAGCGCGGCGAGCGGCTTTCGGGCGGTGAGCGCCAGCGCCTCGCCGTCGCCCGCGCCCTGCTCAAAAATTCCCCCATTCTGATTCTCGACGAAGCCACCTCCGCGCTTGACACGGAGTCGGAGATGCTCGTTCAGAAGGCTCTCATCAACCTGATGGCGGGCCGCACCGTGCTGGTGATTGCACACCGTCTCTCAACTGTCCGGCGGGCGGATCGCATTGTCGTGCTCGACCACGGCACCATTTCGGAAATCGGCACGCACGAAGATTTGGTGAGGCGCGGCGGCATCTATCAGCGTCTGCACGAACTGCAATTCGTGAACGCCCAGCCGTGAGCCTGCCGGCGCGCTCCCTCATCGGGCGTCGATCATTTTGATCAATAATCCAAGTCCATGATCCGCAGCATGACAGGGTATAGCTCGAGCCGAGTTGATGGAGGGCGCGTAGCGCTCGCTGTCACCCTGAAAAGCACCAATCATCGCTTTCTCGACCTTCAGATCCGCCTTGCGCCGGGCGTGGAATTCCTGGAGCCTCTTGCTCGCCGGCTGGTTAAGGAAGGCGTCGTCCGAGGACACGTGGAGCTGGCCATCAGCTGGGAGCGTCTTGAAGCCGTCGTCGCGCTGCGCCTGGACCGGGCTCTGCTCAAGTCGTACGTTGATGCATGTCGCGAGATTCGCGAGCACTATACCTTCTCTGGTGAGCCGGACGTCGTCGCGCTGCTGCGCATTCCGGGCGTTGTGCTAGGCTTCGAAGTTCTTCCGGACGATGAATTGGAGAATGTGCGGGGCCTTGCGGAGCGCGTTCTGGGCGAAGCAATTGGGAGGCTCAACGAAATGCGGGCTCGGGAAGGCGAGACGCTCGCCGCTGAACTCCGCAGCCGCCTTGAGAAATTAGAACGGCTTGGCGGCGAAGTCGAAGCGCTGTCGAGCGAAGTGCTGCCGGCCCTTCGGGAACGGATCGAGCGGCGCCTAAGGGAATTCTCCCTCACTCCGCCGCTCGATCCCGCCCGCCTCGCCCAGGAAGCCGCAACGTTGGCGTTGCGGGCGGACATCGCGGAGGAGGTCACGCGCCTGCGTAGCCATGTGGCGCAGGCGAAGGGCTTGATCGAGGCCGGCGGCGAAGTCGGCAAGAAACTTGATTTCCTCTTGCAGGAGATGAACCGCGAAGCTAACACCGTGCTCTCAAAGACCACCGACGTCCCCGGACCCGGTGCGCGAGTTTCCGAATGTGCAGTGGAAATGAAGGTTGAAGTGGAAAAAATTCGGGAGCAGGCGCAGAACATTGAATAGTATATATAATAGGTGTGAGTAGATTTCGTGATTCAGCTGGGGGCGAAGGCAGTATCTTAATCCTCTCTGCCCCGTCCGGCTCCGGCAAATCGACTATTATTCGTCGCCTTCTGGCCGCATCGCCGGAGCTTGAGTTCTCCGTTTCTTATACAACGAGGGCGCCGCGCGCGGGGGAGAAAGACGGAAAGGATTATGTGTTTGTCGGTCCGAAGCGCTTCCGGCGCATGGTCGCCGGCAGAGGGTTCGCGGAATGGGCGAAAGTTTACGGCAATTACTACGGAACGCCGCTTCGCCCACTGCAGGTGGCACGACGAGCAGGCAGGAATATTCTGCTCGATATTGACGTGCAAGGCCACCGCAAGGTCCGCCGCCGCTGCCCTGAGGCGGTGAGCGTCTTTCTGATGCCTCCTTCTTACAGGGAGCTTACGCGACGCCTGAAACAGCGGAAGTCCGACGGGCCGGAGGCAATCGCCCGCCGACTGCGGACGGCTCACCAGGAGCTACGGTGCTGGAGCGAGTATGACTACGTCGTCGTGAACGACGACGTGCGGCGCGCCGTGCGCGCGCTAAACGCCATTCTGACTGCCGCACGGCTGCGGCGCGAAAATCAGCGCCGCGAAATCGGACGAATTTTGAAAAGATTTGGAGGATCGTAACCACATGGAGTTACCCCAGGGAATGGACAGCAAGTTTCGCTTTATTCTGATTGCGGCCAAGCGTGCCCGGCAGTTACAAGCCGGAGCGAAGCCGCTCGTGCAAACACCTTACAAGAAGACCACCAAGATTGCCGTAGCCGAGCTGGAGGCAAACCTCATTCCTTACGACGGTCCGGATGCCCCGCCGGAAAACGGGACCGGCGTAGACGCCCAGGCCGAGGGTTGATGGCTCATTCCGGCTTGACTTTGACCATAACAACCCCGTGGCGGGGCACTTCGGCAGAATAGCGATCGTTAAAAGCGCCAAGATCCTTCCTCGCCCACAAGTCGCGCACATCGGCTTTTCCGTGGATACCGATCTCGGCGAACCGTACCTCCATCTTCGCTACGCCTTCGCTGCGGTTGAATAGCCCCACCGCCACGCTGCCGTGCGCCAGTGGTTTCATCCAGACGTCGAGCGGCCCTTCCTGCGTCACGCGATGGCCTTCAATTCCTTTCGGGTCCTGATCGACCGCGATCACGTCGGGATTGGTGAGGATTTCAAGCGTTTGCGGGCTCATGTGGGTCAAATCGTTGCCGGCGAGCAGGGGCGCGGCCAAGATGCACCAAAGGCTCATCTGTGTCCGCTCCTCCTCCAACGTCATGTGGCCATTGCCGATTTCGAGCATGTCCGGGTCGTTCCAGTGTCCGGGGCCCGCGAAGCGCTGAAGGCCGTTTTGGTCAAAGCCGATGACGGAAATGCGGTCGTAATTAGGTTGCACGTCTCCCGTCGTCCGCCACAAGTTTCCGCCCACCGACGCTCCCCATCTCCACACCTGCTCGAGGCCATATTGGCAAAGACTGAAGACGATCGGGCGTCCCGTGCTTTCCAGTGCGTTGTGCATTTTGCGGTAAGCGGCCTGCATCTGGTCCGGACGGTAAACGCGGCTGGCGCTGCACCAATCGTACTTCAGGTAATCCACGCCCCACGAGGCATACGTGCTCGCATCCTGCTTTTCGTGCTGGTAACTTCCGGTGTAGCCGCCGCAGGTTTTCGGCCCGGGAGAAGAATAGATGCCAAACTTTAGTCCCAGGCTATGGATGTAGTCGGCAAGCCCCTTCATGTTCGGAAACTTGGCGTTTGGGTGGATAAAGCCTTTGGCGTCGCGCTGTCCTTGCCAGCAATCATCAATATTGACGTAGCGGTAGCCAGCGGCCTTCATCCCGTTCGTCGTCATGGCGTGCGCTTGGGCGCGAACGATGGCTTCCGTCACGTGGCAGGCGAAGTGGTTCCAACTGTTCCAGCCCATAGGCGGAGTGAGCGCAACTTTCGGCGGAGCAGCTAGGCCGACGAGCGAGAGTCCTAAGAAGATGGCTGGCAGCCATCGCAATCTGGGCACGAGTTCCCCACGGGACATCGGTTGCCTCCTCATGTGCGTGGAATTGAGCCGCGCGTCAGTCCCCTTCAGAGTTCCGACCTTCGGGCGGCCACGGCAGTTTACTCCCGCGCCCGCTGCAAAGTCCAGAGTTCTTTCGGGTCGTCTGTAAGCGATTGGAAACACGCCACAAAAAATTTAGCAACTGCTGAAACCCTGTATTGATGCGGGTCCAGGCCTCTCGCACACGAAAACTACTGAAATAATTGCGAATAAAAATCTTGACAGGCTGCGGATATGGAGAGAGCCTGAAAGCGCTGCCTGAAATCCGATGGAGGGGACGTGACGATGGCCCCTCCCGGAACTGTGACGGTTACGCCTCCCACCAACGAAGTTTCCTTCCAGCAATTTTGACCGCTGGTTGCCGCAGGCAGTAAGAAAAACTAAATAAGGAGGAGAGCTATGCCAAGAATGACGGAAGAAGGGTCAACCCAATCTGTGCATCCAGCTCGGAGGTCCATCCTACTGGAAACCACCTGGGAGTCGATCAGTGAGCCCGGCGCGTACGTTGAGCGGGGCAGCGGAGATCTCTACAGGATTCCGAAGGAGGCTCTGATCCCTGGCGCTTCACCAGCTATCGTGAAGGAGTCGCGTGGCAGCTCCGCACTGTTGAAGATCAGTGACGATCCCTTCGTCACTACCTTCAAGGCGAGGCTGCTGTGCGCTCAGCACAACGTTGAGGCCAACTTCTAATCCTCCATCAACCGCCGGCAGCCGCGGCACGCTCTGAGCGCGGTGAGCGATTCGAGAAGAATCAGCCCGCCGAGTTACGGAGTGTTCCGCGGCTACCGGTGCCCGCTTACACCTACCCATTGACTCCCAGTCCTGAACGAACCTATACTTCCAAAACTATTCCGGCCTCGGCTTAGGGGTTCAAAAAACATCATGTCTATAAGAACCGCTTGTCTTCTGCTCGACGCCTTTTTTTTCATATTTCTTGCCGTGGCTGTTCCTGGGTTTGCCGAATGGCACGGGGTCGGGAAAATGGCTGCCAGCCGTCCGCACGCTAACGAAATCGAGTTCCATAATTCCAAGACGATCGTCGTGGTTACGGTGCTGGCGCCGGACCTCGTCCGAGTTCGGATGGTCCGCGGAAAAACTCTCCCGCCGGATTACTCCTGGGCAGTCGTGAAGACCCACTGGCGGCAAGTTCCTGTCGAGTTTTTGAAGAGCAAAGGCGCGCGAATCATTCGCACCTCCGAGATGGAAGTTCGTGTTGACCTTGCTCCGTTTCGTCTGGCGTTTTACAACACCAAGGGTGAGTTGGTTTCAAAGGATACGCGCGAAATGGCCTGGGACGGCCACCGGGTGCGTTGCTGGAAGTGGATGCCTTCGGACGAACAATATTACGGCTTAGGAGAAAAAGCAGGAGCGCTCGACAAGCGGGGGCACTCTTACGTCATGTGGAACACCGACCCGGTCGGCTACAATGCCAACACGGATCCGATGTACCAAAGCGTCCCTTTTTTTATTGCCCTCCGCAAAGGCAAGGGTTACGGAATTTTCTTCGATAACACCTACCGGTCGTCTTTCGATATGGGAGCAGAATCACCCGACGAGTACTCCTTTGGTGCGGATGGCGGTGAGATGAACTACTACTTCTTTTACGGTCCGTCTCCGAAAGAAGTGATCGCCCGCTATACCGAGCTGGTGGGGCGGGCCGAGTTGCCTCCGATGTGGTCGATCGGCTACACGCAAAGTAGCGCCCATTACGAGGATGAGGCCACGTTTCGCTTTGTCGCCGAAAACCTCCGTCGCCGGCACATTCCTTGCGATGTGATCTTTATTGACACGCTTAACCATTTGGACGGAAAACGCATCTTTACCTGGAACACAAAAACGTTCCCGGACCCGCAGGGCTTCCTTGCCAAGTTACGCCGGGAGGGCTTCCACGCCGTCGAAAACATTCAGCCCACCGCTAAAGTTGATCCTAACTACTGGGTCTATAAGGAGGGCCTTGCCGGCGATGACTTTCTGAAAGAGAGAAATGGGTCGCTTTTTGTGGGTTACCTTTGGGCTGGAAAATGCGTCTGGCCGGATTTCACCGCGCCGAAAACGCGAGACTGGTGGGCCTCGCTTACCGAACACGAGCTGAGGGTCGGCATGGCGGGCATCTTGACGGATATGGACGAACCCACGGCTGACCAGATTCCTCTCAGTCAAGGATGGGAGCCCGGAGGGTTGGACCACCACGTCGTCTTCTACGATCATGGTCTCAAAAGTTCGGAGGCGAAAAACCACAATGTTTATGGAATGCTCGAGACCGCTGCAACCCGCGAGGGGATGCTCAAGTTTCGGCCGAACGAGCGGCCCTTTGTCATTACTCGTGCCACTTACGCGGGCGGCGAGCGCTATGCCGCTGAGTGGACGGGCGACAACATGTCAACCTGGGAGGACTTGCGCGCCAGCATCCGTATTGTCTTGAGCATGGGTGTCTCAGGTCTGCCTTTTGTGGGCTCGGACGTGGGAGGATTTGTCGGCTATCCGAGTGCGGAGTTATATACTCGCTGGCTCGAAGCCGGCATCTTTCATCCATATTTCTGGACGCACACGCAGGACCCGATACGAACACTTGATCCTTGGTCATTCGGACTGAAATATGAAGCCATCAACCGGCGCATTATCGATCTGCGCTATCGCCTGCTTCCCTATCTCTACAACGCCTTCTATCAGGAAACCCAAACCGGCCTTCCGATCATGAGGCCCTTGTTCCTCTACGACGCGGCAGACACTAAGGCCATGAACCCAACCCCTGCGGGCGAGAACAACGAGTTCCTTTTTGGCCAGGATTTGCTGGTGGCTCCCGTTGTGACGCAGGGCGAGTTTCAGCGCAACGTATACCTTCCGAAAGGTACTTGGTACGATTTCTGGAGCGACAAGGTTTATACCGGTCCGAAAACAATCACGGTGGATGCTCCGATCGATCGTCTTCCCATGTTCGCACGAGGCGGAGCTATCGTGCCGATGCGCCAAGTCGTTCAATATGCGAGCCAGGCTCCGATTGATCCTCTGACGTTCGAGATCTACCCGGAAGGTCATTCGTCACGCCAATATTACGAAGACGACGGTATTAGTTACGACTACCAAAAGGGAGTCTTCCTCCTCGAGACCGTCAGCGTGGATGATCGGGCTGGGTCGGTGAAAGTAACCATCCCGAGCAGGGAAGGCACGTACAACCCGCCGGCTCGCGCCTTGGTCCTTGAGATTCATGGGTTTCAATGTCCTCCACGCTGGGTGGATCTGAACGGAAGAAAGTTGAACGTTCTGGCTTCGCCGGACTTGCTGGATAGCGTGAATAAGGGTGCGGCGTACGATAGTGATGTTCGGACCGTGCTGATCAAGACGCTTGACCAGCACTTTCCTTTGGAAGTCACGGTCAGGAAGTCGAGAACGAGCGGATAGGCCAAGGATCTTTTATTGTCCCCTCGATGCGCGGCGTTTGACGTTCAAATGTTATCAGGCGGAGGCTGACCGGCTCGTCAGAGCGTGAGATCGAAGTTTGTGGTAGAGGGTGCGCTCACTCGTCCTTAAGCGCTGAGCGAGGTCACGGCGTGTTTGCGGGCCGCTGGACATGGCAATTTCCAGAAGGTATCTTTCAGTGAGGCGCAAGACATCGGCACAGGACAACCCTTCCCGAGAGACAACCCTCCATAGTGTATGTGCCGCGTCTCGCACCATCTCACGGCTTGTCTCGTTTCTGCTGTCTTGACATTGTGACATCCAGTCCTCTACTCCCAGCGAGGTTCCCTCTGTCTTGGCAAATAACATCCGCTGGACGCAGTGCTCCAGCTCTCGGACATTGCCTTCGAACCGCTGGGAGGCGAGATGAGCGGTCAATTCACCATCTACGCGGGTAATACCAGGATAAACTTCGTGGTGACGGCGAGCAAATTCCAGGATCAGCGGACACAACTCCGCGAATCGCTCGCGGAGCGGAGGCAGTGACAGGTGTACCACGTTAAGGCGGTAATACAGGTCTGCTCGAAAGGTGTTCTGCCGCACCAGCTCGGCGAGCGGGCGGTTGGACGCGGCCATGATGCGCACATCGATAGCCGTCTCACGATCAGAGCCCACAGCACGGACGACGCGCCTTTGCAGGACGTCCAGTAACTTCGCCTGCAGCGGAAGGGGAAGATCGTTGACGTCGTCAAGCAAAGCGGTCCCACCTTGCGCCGCTTGAAAAAGCCCCTTTCGCGGACTCACAGCTCCCGAAAACGCGCCGCGCTCATGCCCAAAAAACTCACTTTCTGCCAATGTTTCGTTGATGGTGCTGCAATGTACAGTAACGAAAGGGCGTGAATGGCGCTTTTGATCCAATTGGTGAATTGCACGTGCCAGCACTTGTTTTCCGGTGCCTGTCTCACCTTCCAGCAGCACGGTAATATCGCTGAGCTGCGCCGCCTTACTAGCTTGCCGCAACACCGCCATCATTGCATCGGAACACGCAATAAACCCGCGCTCCGCAAAGGTTCGCCGCAGTTCGCCGTCTGCCTGATCCCAAATCATGGCATTCTAACCAATGGCTGCAAAATCTAGTGACAAGCCATCGTTGTAGCGCCGCCGCCCCGGCGGCTTCTTTCACGGCCGGCAAAATGCCGACGCCATCCCCAAAGCCAACTTCATAGGTGGGAGGAGCCGCACAAATACCCCCAGCCAGTCATGGAGATAGAGCCCACATAGGCCAAAATCTCGCACTATTTCTTCATAGCTTAACGATCTCATCAAGGGGCTGGAGGTGACATCTCGGTGACCCAAAGGTGATCCATTAAGCTTTTCTTCCTGTTGCAGTTGAGTCATATTACTCAGTCGGTTATTCTCTATTTGTCTCAATCTTCCAAATGCCATATCGAGTGTTTGGGGTATGAACAACCGCGGGAACAGGGAAGAGACGGTGCGCTTCGTGCCGTTTGAATACCATCCTGCCACCGGTGAGCTATCGCGTCGCGGCCATAAGATCAAGCTTGTGGGCCAACCTGTCCACCTATTGAACCTCCTCCTCCAGTGCCCTGGAAGGATCGTGACGCGCGAAGAGATGCGTGCCCAACTCTGGCCGGAGGGTACGTTTGTCGATTTCGAGCACAGCCTGAATGCCGCGATCAAAAGGCTGCGGCGCGCGCTAGGCGACACAGCGGCGAAACCTCGCTTCATCGAAACGTTATCCCGGCGAGGGTATCGCTTTATCGCTCCAGTCGAGACCGCCGAGGTCGAAGCCATCGGTGTCCAGGTCGCTTCACGCAACCGGACAGCCAATCAAGCACCAGTGTTATCGGGACCCAAAGGGTGGCAAATGCCGCTTGCTCTCGCCGTGGTTTTCGCTGCTGTTGCCGGATCGTTTATCATATTAGCCGTCAGCAGCTTGAGGCGTAGGCCGGACCGTATGCCCCAGCACGGCACCAAGCTGACTCGACTGATGGCCGGAGACGGCGATCTTTCTGATCCCGCGATTTCTTATGATGGCAAGATGCTGGCCTATGTAAGCGGCCAAGGGGGAAGCGCACGGATTTACTTGCGGCGAGTGGCTGGCGGCGATGCGATAAGGCTATCTCACGAGGACCTCCGCGAAGTGGAGCCGACTTTCGCGCCAGATGACGAGCGTATCGCTTTTGTTCGTTACCCATCTGGCTCTGACCGCCCCCAGATTTGCATCGCACCGGTCTTCAGAGGTGAAGTGGATTGCCCATTAAACAACGCCCGTGACCCAGCATGGTCGCCGGATGGATCGCGGCTGGCCTTCATCGTAGAGCAGCCTGGCGGCGGCGAAGCCTTAGCTACCTCCAAGATCAACGGGACGGCCCTGCGGATTATTCTCAACGCGAACATCACCTATCCTTTCCTTCGCGATCCGTCGTGGTCTGCTGATGGCCGTTCAGTTGCCGTCGAGCGCAGCAACGGTGGCGTTGAGGGGGAGATCTGGATCGTTCCGGATGAGGGCGGCCCGGCCTCCAGGCTGCACGCAATTCGTCCAGATGTATTTGCGCACCATCCTGTTTTCACACCAGACGGCAAGGGGATCATCTACTCGTCTAGCCAGGCAGGGGCCACCGAGTTGTGGTACTACTCCCTCGATAAGCGCCGACGCGCGGTCCAACTCACCCAGGGCCTCAGCCCGGAAGAATGGCCGAGTGTGAGCCGGACGGGACGTGTCGTGTTTTCGAGCGTCCAATCGAAGGATGCCCTTTTCCTAACCAACCTACATTCCGGCGTCACGCGGCGACTGTTAAACCATTCACCTCACTTGTGGGCTCCTTTCATATCGCCTGACGGGCGGGAAATCGCCTTTAGTCAAGCCGAAAACGATGGTGGGTCGCGCATTTGGGCGCTCGAGTTAGGCGGAGGAAAGCCTCGTCCGTTAACATCGGGCGACGCGCCGCAAGTGTATGGCCGATACAGCCGCGATGGCCGGTGGCTTATTTACTTCACGTCCGTTCCAGGGGCCAGCCGCATTTGGAGAATACCTCGCGGCGGCGGCGTGGCTGAACCACTGACACCCGCAAAAGAGAACGCAGCTTACGGTGACCTGTCTCCGGATGGCCGCACGCTCGCGTACGCGCGGACTGACAATGGTATTTCGCGAATCTACTTGAAAAAGATGACGGACGGGGCGGAGCGTCAATTGGTTCGTTCCGCCTCGACGGAGCCGCGTTGGTCGCCCCACGGGAATTGGATCGCATTCAGTCCTGATCACAGTCTTAAAAGAGGAGTCTTCGTCATCCGTCCTGATGGAAGGGCTATGAGTCGACTCACCTCCTCGGGTGGATTTCCGGCGTGGCTGCCGGACGGCAAGCGCATCGCGTTTCGAAAGCTCAATCCGGACGGAACTCAGCAGATTGAGACGGTGACGTTGGACGGTAAAGTCGCGCAGCTCAAACGTCTTCATTTTTCCGGGGACAACGAACCTTTTAATTTTTCTCTGGACGGCCAATTCATCGCGTACATTAATAGCGAGAAATTCTCGTCCGAAATCTGGCTCGTTGATCTCCCCCGATAGCTTTCTAAGTTGTTGCGGGTTCGGCCTACTCCGGTGAAGGGATGGGCTGGAGTCTTGGCTCAGCATTAAACGGAGGGTCGGCGTCTTTGAGTAACCCAGATCACCTCGCAACTCAGATTCGTCACATGAGCCCACTTCAAGATATCCGGGCTAACCGAACAGGAGGTAACATTGGACAAGGATCAATCCAAGCAAACAGGGAACCCTCTCAACCGTCGTGACCTGCTGAAAGTTATCGGCGGCGTGCCGGTGGCGGCGTTCGCGCCGGCGACAGCGTTGGCGAAGGACGCACGCGCGAAGGAAACTCGATCAGCGGCACCTGCGAAGCCGGACACCGTTCGGAGTGTGGTTTCCGAACAGTCACCAGTCATCATCATCAATCCAGGATACCGGCTGTTGATTGACAGGACAAAGGGCACGCTGGCATCGTTCTGCTCCACCTTTGGCGTAAATCGCGAATTACTCGTGCCGGGTCATGCGGGGCTGCCACTTTTCAAAGTCGAGTTCATGAGCGAGCGTTCGGAGTTCCGGACGGTCACTTCCTCGGAGGCCAAACAGGTGCGGGTAAGCCTGGCCACGAATCCGGATGGAACAACCGTCACCATCGACTTCAACGAGATCGCCCAATTGCCGCTTGATGCCCGCGTGACCATTCGCTGCCCGGAACGAGAGACACTCACTTATTGGAGTCTGGAGTTGAATAACGGGACGACAGACTGGATCGGGCACATCCAGTTCCCTGTCGTGGAGGTCCCTTTTGACAGGATCGAAGATCGAAGCACGAGCCACATCCTGTGGTCATTTGCTGACGGGATGTTGGCAGGCCCGGTGGAACCATCCATGTCAGTAGGTTCCAATTCGCCTGAAATCTGGCGCGCCACCAATTATCCAGGTTGGACTACGACGCAGTTAATGGCTTACTATGACGATGCAGGCGGCTTGTACGTGGCTTGCGACGACTCGAAAGGCTCGCCCAAATTCATTGATCCCCTGCTGGAAACGGATGGGGTCACAATGGGTGTGGGACACTATCCCGGCTCGCGCGGGCCGGGCGTGACAAAACTTCCCTACAACGTAGTTCTCGGCACTTTCCACGGCGACTGGTATGCTGCGGCAGAGATGTATCGGAATTGGGCCGCCAAACAGTCATTTTGTGCGACCAAATTGGCTGAAAGGACGGATATCCCCAAGTGGCTTGCCGATTCTCCTCCCGCGATTGCGTTCCCAATGCGTGGCCAGGGGGATTGGGATCCGCACGGCGTGAATCCTGAATATACGCCCTTGACGAATGCCCTGCCTTATTTGGAGAAGCTGGCTTCGGCATTAAAGAGTCCAATCCAGCCTATTGTTTTTAATTGGGAACACGCGGGGCCATGGGTTCAGCCGGATGCTTATCCGCCTTTAGGTGGGGAAGCTGCGTTTCACGAGTTCATGATCAAGGCAAGAGCGCGCGGCTGGCATCCCATGATCTATGGCGATGGCCTCTGCTGGGTGATCTGGCAAAAGAACACGAACTACGATGGCATGCCTTATTTTCGCAATCACGACGGAGAAGCGGCAGTCGTTCGAAAATGGGACGGAAAACCTTTTGAGTGGGTATGGGCGTGGCGTAAGAATTATTATGTCTGCGTACGAACGGAGCGGGGCCGCCAGATGATTCTGAACATGACACGAAAGATGGCGCAACTGGGACCGGACATCGTGCAGCAGTTCGATCAGGGATGTGGCCCCTATGCCTGTTATGCGACCAACCACGGCCATCCGCCCGTGCCTGGACCATGGATGACGGAGGCATTCGAGACACTGCTGAAGGCTGATAGGGCGACGGCCACCTCAATTAATCCGACAATCGCCATGTCTTGCGAAGGCGCTCCCCCTGAGGTTTTCCTTCAGCATCTTCAGGTTTGGGATGCGCGCATCAGAACGTGTCCTCTGTATTCGTTTTTGTATCACGAATACGCGAATGGATTTCAGGGGTTCTATACCAATCGGATCAATGATGAGGCCCTTCGAGCTTCGGTGGCGAGGGCGTTGGTGGGTGGTTACTACATCAATTTCACACTCCGAGACAAGGGACTTGTCGAGTACGACTGGGACCAGACGTGGACACGCGCCGTGCCTGACCAGGCCGCATTTCTCGACTGGACCCGAAGGGTCACTCATTTTAGGGCCGGTCTTGCTCGAGATTATCTCGTCTATGGCCGCATGTTGCGTCCCTGGAAAGTCAACGGAGTCACGTGGCGGGACTTCGGCTGGGGCAAGGAGCCGGCTGTGGCATCCGCCACCTGGCAAGCGCAGGATGGGCGCGTGGCCGTGGTGCTGGCCAACTACGCTTGCCTGCCGGAAAACCCACAGGTGGAACTGGAGGGAGAGGGAACTAAGCGATTCGTGATACACCTTGATGACCGGAAAGAAGAACGGGAGGTGCAACTCCCCAGCGTGATCGATATAAAACTCGAGCCTCGTTCACTTTGCTTAATTGAGGTCTCATCGTCATAAGGCCGGGACGCTGATCGCGTCAACTGACCTGTTGTGAGACAAGCAGACGTCAGAAATCCCGAAGCTCTCGGTCGTGCGCTCGCATGGCCTCTCTGCTCTTGAAATCGCTCCGAGATGTGTCAGCAACTCAGTTAAGCTCTCGCGATAATTTTCTGCCGCCCAGGCCGAGGCGCTCAGGACCGGAATAGACCATAAACCGCGAGCCTCGCAGGAATCCCACCAGAGTAAGGTTAAGTTCGCGGGCGACCGTGACCGCGAGGCTGGATGGGGCGGACACGGAGGCGACGACCGGCGTTCCGGCAACGGCCGCTTTCTGTATGATTTCGAACCCACCTCGGCCGCTCACCATCATGGTGTATTTCGAAAGGGGAATGCTCCCGTTAAGCAACGCCCAGCCCACCAATTGATCCACGGCGTTGTGCCGCCCAATGTCCTCACGCAGCATGATAAGTTTCCCTTGCTCATCAAACAGCGCCGCCGCGTGGAGTCCGCCAGTACGCGAGAAAATATCTTGCGCGCCACGCATTCTCTCTGCAAGCTGAATCAGAATTTCCGGTGCCATACGAAAATCCGGATTCGGTGAATGGATCCCGCGCAGACGAACGGATTCGATGGAAGCTTTGCCGCAAATTCCGCAACTCGCGGTTGCAAAAAAATTTCGTCTGCCCCGCTCAATCTCGGGAACCACGTCTACGGCAAGTTCAACGCGAACCACATTTCCGAGTGCCTCGTCTGATAAGCCGCTCGGCTGGTCGCGGAACCTGATTGCGACAAGTCCTTGAGAGGTCTGCCGGCACTGTTTGAGGGAAAGAATCTGCTCGCGGCTCTGGATGATGCCTTCGGTGAAGAGAAATCCTGCGGCCAGTTCCAGATCGTGGCCAGGGGTCCGTAGAGTTACGGTCAACGGCATCTCCCCCAGGCAGATTTGCAGCGGCTCTTCAGCCGCGAGATCATCTTGAAGCCGCCGTTCCTCGCCGTTCTGCCACTCAACAAGCTGAGTCGGTTGGGTGCGCTGGAAAAGTCTGCTGGAGCTCATTGTTTCTTTTCTACCAGGCATCGGCCATCGTGCAAGCGCCGTTCGCATCGGAATAAAGCTTTAGCCTTTCCTGCCGGCCGACCCGTCTGTTACGGGAACTCTTTCGATACTCACGACGGCGTTATAGTCTGGTTCCAGGGAAGCAAGATCAATTGCCTCTCGCGACAGCAGGCTGTTACCTTCCGGCCAATAGACCTCAAGGTTGCCGGGCTTGATGCGGTCGATCTTGGCGCGCCCGGTGTAGCTTCCTGCCTTGGAAGCAAGGCGGATCGTGTCACCATCTTTGATCGCGAGGCCCACAGCATCCTCCGGCGAGATCAGGATGTGGTCGCGCGCGGCACCGGTCAAAGGATCGGTCGTCCGCCAGACCATCGAGTTGAACTGCTTACCGCGGCGGGTGGAGAGCCGAAACGATCCGGGTGGGACTTGTCGCCCGGCCGGGTTTGTCGGCGTGAAATGCGCTTTGCCGTCGGTCGTCGCAAAATGGCCGCCAGCAAAGAGCGTTGGCCCACC